>NZ_CP109151.1:2745000-3442010 GCF_035920385.1 Micromonospora sp. NBC_01739
ATAAACTACTTGGCACTGGCTTATCAAACACCCTGTTGAGTTCTCAAAGAACAACCACACACCATCAGACAACCCACCAGGGCCACCATCCGGGGCTACCGTTCCGCTCCCGCACCCGCCGCTCTCGCGCCGGGCACTTTTACTACGTTACCCGGTGGTTTCCGCCGTGTCAAATCGACTTGCGCCGCTTTGTCACGCTTCCACCCGTTCTCCGGGCACCCCAAGCTGATCGGCTTGCGCCGTTCGTATCGGGGTTTCGGCAGGCCAGCCGCTGCGGTCTCCCGCTAGCGCGCCTGGGGCCCTGCCGGCGGCCAACCATACCCGGTCGGTTCCGCCTCGCCAAATCCGCCTCGCGACGGGTTCGGGGCACCGCCCGGCCCGGTCTCGAAGCGGTAGTGCCGCTCGTTCCCGGGGTCGACCTGCGCTCCGGCCTTCGGATCTTTCGACCCGTTTCGTCCGTTCCGCGCTGACGGAGAGAAAGTTACGCGTCCGACGGATTGAACGTCAAATCCGCCGGACGCGTCGCGCGTCACACCCCCTGGCCGGGCCTCACCGGACCTCGCCGGGAACCTCCAGCTCCACCCCGGCGAAGGACCGCTTGCCCCGACGCAACACCAGGTACCGGCCGTGCAGCAGGTCCTCCGGCCCGACCACGGCGTCGACCTCGGTCACCCGGTTGTTGTTGACGTAGGCGCCACCCTCGGTGATCACCCGGCGGGCCTCCTTCATGCTGGGCACCAGGCCGGACTCCTTGAGCAGGACGGCCACCTCCGGCAACTCGTCCAGGCGTACCAGGCCGGCTTCGGTGAGGGCGGCGCGCAGGGTGGCTGGCGACAGCTCCGCCAGGGAGCCACGACCGAACAGGGCCTGACTGGCGGCGACCACCTGGGCCATCTCCCGCTCACCGTGCACCAGGGTGGTGAGTTCCTCGGCCAGGGCACGCTGGGCGGCACGGGAGGCCGGCCGTTCCGCGGTCTCCTTCTCCAGCGCTTCGAGTTCCTCCCGGGAGCGGAAGCTGAAGTAGCGCAGGTAGCGCCCCACGTCCCGATCGTCGACGTTGATCCAGAACTGGTAGAAGGCGTACGGGCTGGTCATCTCGGGGTCTAGCCAGACCGCCCCGCCCTCGGTCTTACCGAACTTCGAGCCGTCGGACTTGGTGACCAGGGGGGTGGTGAAGCCCTGCACCGGTCCGGCGCCCCGACGACGGACGTAGTCGACCCCGGCGGTGATGTTGCCCCACTGGTCGGAGCCGCCGAACTGGAGTTGGCAGCCGTGCCGGCGGTGCAGTTCGAAGAAGTCGTTGGCCTGGAGCAGCTGGTAGCTGAACTCGGTGAAGCTGATGCCGCTCTCCAGCCGGGCCCGGACCACCTCCCGGGCCAGCATCTTGTTGACCGGGAAGTGCTTTCCCACGTCCCGGAGGAACTCCACCACCGACATCTCGCCGGTCCACTCCAGGTTGTTGACCAGCTGGGCCGCGTTGTCACCGGTGTACGACACGAAGGGCGCCAACTGGTCGCGGATGCGCTGCACCCAGCCGGCCACCACCTCGGGCGGGTTCAGGGTGCGCTCGGCGCTCTCCTTCGGGTCCCCGATCTGCCCGGTCGCGCCGCCGACCAGCAGCAACGGGCGGTGTCCGGCCAGTTGCAGACGACGTGCCGTGGTCACCTGCATCAGGTGGCCGACATGCAGGCTGGGCGCGGTCGGGTCGAACCCCACATAGAAGACGGCCGCCGGGCCGTCGAGCAGTGCGCGCAGCTCGTCGGGGTCGGTGGAGTCCTGGATCAGGCCGCGCCACCGCAGGTCGTCTAGGAAGGAGTCCCGCCCGGCCGGCGGGAGGTTGCTGTCGGTCACGGTCACCGATTCTCCCCCATCAGCGCCTCCGGGCCCTACCGGGTTGGCAGGCCTGCGACCTCGGTAGGGTGACCCTGCCAAGATCGAGGAGGCCGCCATGGAGATGTCCCAGCTCTCTACCGGGTTCTTCGCCCTGCTCGGCTTGGAGTACGGCGAGGTCAGCGGGGACCGGGTGACGGTCCGTTGGCGGGTACGCCCGGAGCTGCTCCAGCCGTACGGCATCCAGCATGGTGGGGTCTACTGCTCGGTGGTGGAGACGGCGGCCAGTGTGGGTGCCGGTCTCTGGTTGGGCGAGCGCGGCCGGGTGGTCGGGGTGTCCAACCAGACGGACTTCCTGCGGTCCGTCGGCGACGGGGAGTTGACCGCGGTCGCCACTCCGGTGCACCGGGGGCGTACCCAGCAGTTGTGGCAGGTGGAGATCACCGACGCCACGGATCGGCTGGTCGCCCGGGGACAGGTCCGCCTGCAGAACCTCTACCCCGACAGCTGAGCAGGTAGCTCCACACCGATGCCGTGACCGGGCGACAATGCCGGGTTTGCGGTAGTTAGCGGCAGTCTCGGCGATATCGTCGCCTCGATGACCGCGTCCGGGCCACCGCCGAGGTGAAGAAGCTGCTCGCGGCCACCCTCGGCATCCTCTCCGCGGTCGGTGGCTTCGTCGACATCGGTGACCTGGTGGCCGCCGGTCAGGCCGGGGCACGCTTCGGCATGTCGCACGCCTGGGTGCTGCTGCTCGGGGTGATCGCCATCTGCGCGTACGCCGAGATGGCCGGACGGATCGCGGCGGTGACCGGCCGGGCGGTGTTCGACCTGGTACGGGAGCGGCTCGGGGCCCGGATGGCCCTGGTCAACCTGGTGGCCTCGTACCTGGTCACGGTGATCACCCTGGCCGCCGAGCTGGGCGGGGTGGCGTTGGCGTTGCAACTGGCCAGCGGGGTGCCGTACCTGCTCTGGGTGCCGGTCGCCGGGGCGGCGGTGTGGCTGGTGCTGTGGCGGGTGCGTTTCCCGGTGATGGAGCGGCTGTTCGGGCTGGCCGGGCTGACCCTGGTGGTCTTCGCGGTGGCGCTGTTCTGGTTGCCGACCGACTGGGCGGCCCTCGGGCGGGGGGCGGTGAGCATCGACGACGGCGGCCAGGGCTGGGGGGCGTACTGGTTCGTCGCGGTGGCGTTGTTCGCCTCCACGGTCAGCCCGTACGAGGTGTTCTTCTTCTCCTCCGGCGGGGTGGAGGAGCGGTGGAGTTCGGCGGACCTGGCCGATGCCCGGTTCAGTGTGCTCGTCGGTTTCCCGATCGGCGGGTTCCTCGCCCTGTCGTTGATCGCCACCGCCACGGTGGTGCTACGGCCCGCCGGACTGACGGTCTCCGACCTCGGCGAGGTGGCCCACCCGGTGGTGCTGGCCTTCGGCGGGGTGGGGCTGGCGATCGCGGCCCTGGCCTTCTTCGCGGTCACCTTCGGGGCCGCCCTGGAGACCGGGCTGTCGGCCGCGTACGCCGCCGCGCAGTACTTCGGCTGGCAGTGGGGTAAGCGGGTGAACCCGCGCGAGGCGGCCCGGTTCCACACCGTGCTGCTGGTCAGTGTGCTGCTGGGGGTGTTGCTGCTGCTCACCCGGATCGATCCGGTGACCCTGACCGAGTACATGTTGATCATCAGTGCGGTGGCCCTGCCGCTGACCTACCTGCCGATCCTGGTGGTGGCCAACGACCGCACCTACCTGGGCGACCGGGTCAACGGGCGGTGGCTCAACGTCCTGGGCGCGGTCCTGCTGCTGATCATCGTGGCTGCGGCGATCGCCGCCATCCCGGTGGCCGTCGGGACCAGAATGGGGCAGTGAGGATCCAGATCAGCCATGATCTGCTCGACCGCCAACTCGTCGACCGGGACGGCCGGCTGATCGGCAAGGTCGACGATGTGGAGTTCGCCCTGGATGCGCAGGGGACGCCGTACCTGCGGACCCTGCTGACCGGGCCGGGGGCCCTCGGGTTGCGGGTCGGCGGCCGGATCGGCCGGATGCTGGTGCTGACCGCGGAACGGTTCGTCGCCGAGCCGCCGATGGTGCCGCTGCGCATCCCGTACGGGCTGGTGGCGGGTATCGACAGTGCGGTGCGGCTGCGGGTACGGGCCGAGGATCTGCCCACCTCCCCGGTGGAGTTGTGGCTGCGTCGTCACCTGATCGGCAAGATCCCCGGAGCCGGCCGTGCGGGCGGGTGAGCTGCTGGGCCGCACCGCGTACGACGAGCAGGGCCGACGGTTGGGTCGGGTGGTGGACCTGGTGGTGCGGGGTACCCCGGGTGGGCCGCTGCGGTTGACCGACCTGGTGGTGACCCGCCACTGGTACGGCCGGCTCAGCGGTCGGTTGATCGGCCCGGAACGGCACCCCTCCGGGCCCTGGGCGATCCGGGCGCTCGCCCGGCTGCTGAACCGCAGCACCGTGCAGGTGCCGGTGCACCGACTCAGGTTCGATCCGCCGGTGCCAGGTCTTCCTGTGGATCCCGCGCCCCGCTGACCGCCTGCTGGTCAGCCTCCTCCTGTTCAAGCGCCTCCTGGTCAGCCGCCTGCTGGTCGGCTTCCTGCTGGTCGGTCGGCTCGGCGTCCGGTGCGGGTTCGGCGGGGCGGCACAGCCGTACCCCGGTGATGGCCCGGTCGTCGACCTGGGTGACCTCCAGGCGCCACCCGTCGACCGTGAGGTGTTCGCCGACGGTGGGGATCCGGCCCAGGCCGGCGAGGACCAGGCCGGCGACCGTGGTGTAGTCGCCCTCCGGTCGGGCGGGCAGTTCCACCCCGATGTCCGGCAGGTCGTGGATCGGGAAGGTGCCGGACAGCAGCAGGGCGCCGTCGTCGTCGGTGCGTACCTCGCGGATGTCCCGGTCGGTCTCGTCGTAGATCTCCCCGACGATCTCCTCCAGGACGTCCTCCAGGGTGACGATGCCCTCGACGGCACCCCGTTCGTCCACCACCAGCGCCATGTGCTGGCGTTCCGCCTTGAACTGACGCAGGGCGTCGACCACCGAGACGGAGTCCGGCAGCAGCATCGGTGGGCGTACGCACTCGTCGACCGGCTGGTCGTCGCGGACCCCGACCAGGTCCCGCAGGTGGATGACCCCGACGGTCTCGTCCAGGCCGCCGTGGCGGACCACCGGGGCCCGGGAGTGCCCGGAGGCGGCCAGCACCAGCCGGGCCGCCTCGGCGGTGGTGCCGCTGTCCAGGCAGAAGACCCGCAGCCGGGGCACCAGTACGGCGCGCAGCTTCCGGTCGGCGATCTCCACCGCCCCGGCGATGATGGTCTGCTGCTCCTTGGTGAAGCCGTGGTTGCCGGCGACGATGTCGCGTAGTTCGTCCGGGCTGATCTCGTCCCGCTCGGGTTTCGGGTTCAGCCCGACCAGCCGGACCACCAGGTCGCTGGTGGCGCCCAGCAGCCACACCGCCGGGCGGGTGAGGGCGGCGAGCAGGTCCAGGGGGCGGGCGACGAGCAGGGCCCAGCGCTCCGGGATCTGCATCGCGATCCGTTTCGGGGCGAGTTCCCCGAAGACCAGGGTGACGAAGGTCAGGGCCAGGGTGACCAGCACGATGGCCATCGGTTCGGCGGCTCGGCCGAACACCTGCAACAACGGCGTCAGGGGCCGGGCCAGCGACACCGCCGCCGCCGCCGAGGCCAGGAAGCCGGCCAGGGTGATGCCGATCTGGATGGTGGCCAGGAATCGGTTGGGGTCGCGGGCCAGCCGGGCCAGTACCTCTCCGGCGCGGCCGGTGCGGGCCAGCCGCTGGATCTGGCTGTCGCGCAGCGACACCAGAGCCAGCTCACTCCCGGCGAAGATCGCGTTGATGATGATCAGGACCGCGACCAGGGCCAGCTGAATCCAGTAGCTGTGCACGCCCGGTTCTCCCTCGTCGGACCGCGCCCGGTGGCGCCGCCGGTGGAAGTCCCACCGACGTAGCGGTGCCTATGCCCACTTGCCGCGATGGTGAATCATCCTCCGCGCCGGGTCACCCTTGCGGGAGATCCAGGGCGTACGACCGGCCGTGGGGGCGGAACCCGATGCGCTGGTAGTAGGGGGCCCGCATGCCCGGTGGGCTGAGCACCCGGCGGAATCCCCGGTCGGTGAACAGGCTGCTGCGTCGGTAGACGAACTCCCCCGGGGTGAAGTCCCGGAAGGCCGGGGTGACGTAGTCCAGGTCCACCTGGGCCACCCCGTCTCCGGCGTCGTGGGCCAGCACCACCCCGACGACCTCGTCGGCGCGGACCACCAGGAAGGCCGACCGGCCGGGCATCGGCTCGGGGCGGAAGCCGGGGTTGAACCGGGCGATGTCGGCGGCGTGCACCCGCAGGGTGTGGGCCAGGAAGGCGTCGTCGGCGCCCACCTCGACCACCTGGTAGGTCTGCTCGTCGTGCCGGGTGGCCAGCAGCTTCCGCAGGTACCAGATGTTGATCACCGACAGGACGACGTTGAGCCCCACCATGGGCCACACCTGCACGGCGGCGTTGTAGCCGATGAGTACCAGGCTGCCGATCAGGTTGACCGCCCGTAGCCGCAGGATGCGGGTCTGCACCAGGGACCAGACCAGCAGGGCGGAGCCGGTCCAGCCGACGAGTTCCAGCCAGTTCACCCCGCGAGGGTAGTGGCCGCCCAGGTCGACGCACCCTCCGGGCGGTGGCCCGGGACCGGGGTCAGGCCGGCAACTCCAGCAGGTACTCGTCGATCTCCTCGCCCCGGCCGGGGGCGTACGCCCGCTCGGTGGCCCGGACGACGAACCCGCAGCGACGCAGCACGGTCAGCGAGGCGATGTTGTCCGTCGCGGTCCGCGCGTACAGGGGGCGGCGGGTCACCTCGCGCAGCAGCGCGGCCAGGGCCCGGGTGGCGTACCCCCGGCCCCACCGGGTGGGGTCGATCCAGTAGCTGACCTCGGTGCGTCCCTCGGCGGGGAAGGCCAGCACATGCCCGACCACCGCGTCGTCGACCGTCACCGTCCAGGCCAGATTCTCCGGGTCGGTCAGGATGTGGACCCAGTGTGCGGCGAAGGCCCGGGGGTCGGCCGGGTCGGCGGCGCCGAAGGCGGCCATCCGGGCGGCCTCGGGGTCCAGTTGGTGGGCGTAGAACTCCGGCAGGTCGTCCTCGGCGACGGCACGCAGCCGTAAGTCGTCGCTCATCGCCGTTGACGATACGCCCTGAGCCCGGCAGGGCCTTTGGTCCCGAGCCGGGCGGGCCCTAGCCCCTGCCGGACAACAACAGTCACACGGGACGCTTGGACCACAAGGGCAGCCGTCGGGGCAGCGCGGTGACGAGAGGTACGTGGGCAGGGGTGCGACCGTGAGCACTGACACCGTCACCCGACCGGTGACCCCCGGCGGGCTCAGTTCCGCCGAGGCCGCGCAGCGGTTGCGCCGGGACGGGCCGAACAGCACCGAGGCGCCACCCCGCCGGCACCTGACCGTACGGGTCCTGCGGCAGTTGACCGACCCCCTGGTCGCCCTGCTGCTGGCCGCCGCCGTGGTCACCACCGTCCTGCGGGACTACCCCGACACCGCGGTGATCCTGCTCGTGGTCGCGGTCAACACGATCATCGGGGTGGTGCAGGAGGTACGCGCCGACCGGGCCATCGCCGCCCTGGACCAACTGGCCGCGCCGACCGCCCGGGTGCTGCGCGACGGCCGGGACCTGGTGCTGCCCGCCGCCGACCTGGTCCGGGGTGACCTGGTCCGGATCGAGGCCGGTGACGTGGTCCCGGCCGACCTGCTGCTGGAGGAGACCAGCCGGCTGCGGCTGGACGAGTCCGCCCTCACCGGCGAGTCGATGCCGGTGGCCCGGGACATCGGCGAGGAGGCCAGCGCCGGCACGGTGGTCACCGTGGGACGGGCCACCGGCACGGTGGTCCGCACCGGAGCGGCCAGCGCCCTGGGCCGGATCGCCAGTCTGGCGGCCACCACCCGACCGGGCCCTACTCCCCTGCAACGGCGGCTGTCGGCCCTGGGGCGGGTCCTGGGTCTGGTCGCCGTCCTGCTCTCCGGGCTGGTCTTCGTCCTCGGGGTACTCGGTGGGCGGCCGGTGGTGGAGATGGCCGTCACCGCGGTGAGCCTGGTGGTGGCGGCGGTTCCGGAGTCACTGCCTGCGGTGGTCACCCTGGCCCTGGCGCTCGGTGCCCGGCGGATGGCCACCGCTCGGGCCATCCCCCGTCGGCTGCACGCCGTGGAGAGCCTCGGTTCGGTCACCGTGATCGCCTCGGACAAGACCGGCACCCTCACCGAGGGGCGGATGGCCGTGCAGCAGGCCCGTACCGCCGAGGGGGGCCGCTTCGAGGTCACCGGCACCGGGTACGCCCCGCACGGCATGATCCAGCGGGACGGGGATCGGGTGGCGGTCACCGACGAGTTGCGCCGGCTGGCCCGGGCCGGGCTGCTGTGCAACGACGCGACGCTGGCCGCACCGGATGAGCAGCGACCGGACTGGGGTGCGGTCGGTGACCCGTTGGAGGCGGCCCTGGTGACCTTCGCGGCCCGCTGCGGCCTGGAACCGCAGACCACCCGCCGGGCCTGGCCCCGGGTCGCCGAGCACCCCTTCGACCAGGAGCTGCGCCGGATGACCACGGTGCACCGGTCCTGCGACAACCGATACCTGGTGGTGTGCAAGGGGGCGCCGGAGAGTGTGCTGGCCGCGCCGCTGGTCGACGCCGACGCCGAGGAACTGGCCGAGCTGGCCGCCGCGGCGGCCGAGTTGGCGGGGGCGGGGCTGCGGGTGCTCGCCCTGGCGGCGGCGCTGGTGGACACCCCGCCGACCGATCCCGCCCACCCGGTCGGGCTTCAGGTGGTCGGACTGGTCGGGGTCGGTGACCCGCTGCGGGCCGGGGCGCCGGAGATCGCGGGCAGCTTCACCGAGGCCGGGGTGCGGCTGGTGCTGATCACCGGGGACCATCCGGCGACCGCGGCGGCCATCGCCGGGCAGCTCGGCGTCTGGGACCCCGGGGACCCGGTGGTACGCGGGGACGACGGTGATCCGGCCGAGGCGGACCCGGCGGCGCGGGTGTTCGCCCGTACCCGCCCGGAGCAGAAGCTCGACATCGTCGCCGCGATGCAGGCCCGAGGGCATGTGGTGGCGATGACCGGCGACGGGGTCAACGACGCACCCGCCCTGCGCCGCGCCGACATCGGGGTGGCCATGGGCAGCGGCACCGAGGTGGCTCGGCAGGCCGCCGACCTGGTGCTGGTCGACGACGACCTGTCGACCGTGGCGACCGCGATCGGCGAGGGACGGCGGATCTACGACAACATCCGGCGGTTCCTGCGCTACGCCCTCTCCGGTGGGGTGGCCGAGATCGTGGTGATGCTGCTGGGTCCGCTGTTCGGGTTGGCCGTACCGCTGCTGCCGGCGCAGATCCTCTGGATCAACCTGCTCACCCACGGGCTGCCGGGGGTGGCCCTGGGCGCCGAGCCGGCGGAACCGGGCACCCTGGGTCGGGCACCCCGCTCACCGCAGGAATCGGTGCTCGGGGCGGGGCTGGGCCGACACATCCTGGTCGCTGGAGCGTTGATCTCGGCAGTGACCCTCGGGGCGGGCGTACTCGCCGCACACTGGGAACGGCCCTGGCAGTCGGTCGTCTTCGTGGTGCTGGGTCTGGCCCAGCTCGGGGTCGCCCTGGCGGTCCGCGCGCCACGGCCACCCGGCGCACGGCGGGGCAACCCGGCGCTGCCGCTGGCCGTGGCGGTCTCCGCGCTGCTGCAGGTCGCCGGGGTGCTGGTGGCACCGCTGCGGGACCTGCTGGGCACCCGACCGCTGGGGGCCGTGGACCTGCTCGCCTGCGCGGTGGTGAGCGTGCTGCCCGGTCTGGTGCTCCGGCTGACGATGATGACTCGTCGGGGTCGGTGACGGTGACCTGGCGCGATGGGTCAGGCTGATAGTGATCCGAAGGAGGACTCGATGAACAGCAAGACCGCCCCCGTCGTGGTGGGTGTGGACGGTTCCGAGATGGCCCTGCACGCGGTACGCGCCGCCGCCCGGGAGGCCGCGTACCGGCAGCTGCCGCTGCGGGTCGTACACGCCTTCATCTGGCCGTTGATGCGGGTGCCGTTGGGTCCCGCGCCGGGAGCGCCGGCCGACGCCGGCCTGCGTAACCAGGCCGAGCAGTTCGTGACCGAGGCGGTGGCCGAAGCTACCAAGATCGGCCCGGAGGTCTCCGTCACCGGCGCGGTGGTGCACGGCGCGGCACCGGCGGTCATGCTGGCCGAGTCCGAGGACGCCGCCCTGCTGGTGCTCGGCAGCCGGGGCCTGGGTGGGTTCGCCGGGCTGCTGCTCGGCTCGGTGGCCGTGCAGCTCAGTGCCCGGGCCACCTGCCCGGTGCTGGTGGTCCGGGGTGAGCAGCGCGCCGACGGGCCGGTGGTCGTCGGGGTCGACGGCTCCCCCGCCTCCGACGAGGCGGTCGGGTTCGCGTTCGAGGAGGCCGCCCGGCGCGACACCGAACTGGTGGCCGTGCACTCCTGGCTCTACCCGACGCCGGCCGGTCCGGGCGACATCCTGCCGCTGGTCTACGACCTGGACGCCTTCCAGAAGCAGGAGGAGCAGGTCCTCGCCGAGGCCGTGGCGCGCTGGTCGCCGCGGTACCCGAAGGTGCCGGTGCGGCAGTCGCTGGTGCGGGGCTCCCCCGCCCGGGCGCTGGTGGAGCAGTCCCGTGGGGCCCAACTGGTGGTCGTCGGGGCGCGGGGACGCGGGGCCCTGGCCGGGTTGCTGCTGGGCTCGGTCAGTCACGCGGTGCTGCACCATGCGGACGCACCGGTGGTGGTCATCCGCGAACCGCGTACCGTCGAAGGATCCTGATGAGGCGACGACCTCTGGAGGCATCATGAACCGACCTGTCGTAGTGGGGGTGGACGGCTCCCCGCCTAGCCTGGTCGCCGCCGAGCACGCGGCCCAGGAGGCGGTGTGGCGGTCCCGTCCGCTGCACCTGGTGCACGGCTACCTGCACCCACTCGGCTACGGGGTGCCGATCAACCCCTACGAGGTGGGTCTGCCGGCGCCCTCGGAGGACGGGCGGAAGATGCTCGAACAGACCGCCACCGAACTGGTCGACCGGTGGCCCTCGCTGACCGTAGAGGTGCGGCAGGTCGCCGGTGGGCCCGGTGCCACCCTGGTCGAGGAGTCCCGTCGGGCCGAACTGGTAGTGGTGGGCAGTCGGGGTCTGGGCGGCTTCGCCGGCCTGCTGCTCGGCTCAGTCGGCACCCAGGTGGCCGCGCACGGGCACTGCCCGGTGCTGGTGGTCCGGCCACCGGACCGGCCACTGCCGACCGACGGACCGGTGGTCGTCGGGATCGACGGCTCCGAGTCGGCCGAACTCGCCGTCGGGCACGGCGCCGAGGAGGCGGTCCGACGCGGGGGCACCCTGGTGTTGATGCACATCAGCGGGGAGCGGGACATCGACGGGGAACACCTGCTGGCCACCGCCGCGGCGGCCACCCGAGGCAGTCACCCCGGGCTGACCGTAGAGGAACGGGTGGTCACCGGCCGGAAGCCCGACGAGGCGCTCATCGAGGCCTCCGAGCAGGCCGCGCTGGTGGTGGTCGGGTCCCGGGGTCGGGGCGGCTTCGCCGGCCTGCTGCTCGGCTCGGTCAGCCAGGCGTTGGTGCAACACGCCCGCTGCCCGGTGCTCGTCGCCCACCCGCACGCCGCCGACCACGTGGTCTGACCGGCCACCGGCCCCGCAGGTCGCCCTGCGGGGCCGGGCCAGTGCTGCCGGTCTCGTGCTGCCGGTCTCGTGCTGCCGGTCTCGTGCTGCCTGGGCCGGGTAGCCAGGCCGACCCGTGGGCGGTGCCGGTCAGGGGTGGTCGCCTCGGAGCAGTTGCGCGAAGTCGGTCGTCAGGGCGAAGGGGTCGGCCGGGCCGGCGGAGGGGGCGCTGCGGTGCACCTGCCCGGCCAACTCGGCGGCGGCCCGCTCGATCCGGGTCCGTAGGGCGCCCTGCGCCGTACCGCCGGACCAGTCCTCCGGGGCCGCGAAGACGGCGGTCGGCAGGACCACCGCCCGCAGGTAGGTGAACATCGGCCGGATCGCGTGCTCCAGGGCCAGCGAGTGCCGGGCGGTGCCGCCGGTCGCGGCGACCAGGACCGGCCGACCCCCCAGGGCCTCGGCGTCGACCAGGTCGAAGAAGGACTTGAACAGCCCGCTGTACGAGGCGTTGAAGATCGGGGTCACCGCGATCAGCCCGTCCGCGCCGGTGACCTGCTCCAGCACCTGCCGCAGCGGCTCCGCTGGGAAGCCGGTGAGCAGGTGGTTGACGATGTCGTGGGCGTGTTCCCGCAGCTCGACCGGGTGCAGGGTGACCTGTTCGCCGTACCCGGTCAGGGCGTCGCGGGTGGCGGCGGCGAGCTGGTCGGCCAGCAGCCGGGTGGAGGAGGGCTGACTGAGCCCGGCGGAGACCACGGCGATGGTACGCACGCTCACCGGCCGGCCTCCGTCCCGGCGCTCCTGTCGGGGGCGGCGCGCAGGGAGGCGTGGGTGGGTGCCGCCGGTACGTGGGCCGGACGCAGGGACTCGAACTCCTTGCGCAGCACCGGTACGACCTCCTCCCCGAGCAGGTCGAGCTGCTCCAGCACGGTCTTCAGCGGCAGACCGGCGTGGTCGATCAGGAACAGTTGCCGCTGGTAGTCGCCGACGTAGTCACGGAAGCCGAGGGTCCGGTCGATGACCTGTTGCGGGCTGCCCACGGTCAGCGGGGTCTGTGCGGTGAACTCCTCCAGCGACGGACCGTGCCCGTACACCGGGGCGTTGTCGAAGTAGGGGCGGAACTCGCGTACCGCGTCCTGGGAGTTACGCCGCATGAACACCTGGCCGCCGAGGCCGACGATGGCCTGGTCGGCGCTGCCGTGGCCGTAGTGCTCGAAGCGCTGCCGGTACAGCCCCACCATGCGGCGGGTGTGCTCGGCCGGCCAGAAGATGTGGTTGGCGAAGAAGCCGTCCCCGTAGTACGCGGCCTGCTCGGCGATCTCCGGGCTGCGGATGGAGCCGTGCCAGACGAACGGCGGCACCCCGTCGAGCGGCCGGGGGGTCGAGGTGAAGGACTGCAAGGGGGTACGGAACTTGCCCCGCCAGTCGACGGTGTCCTCACGCCAGAGCCGGCGCAGCAGGTCGTAGTTCTCGATGGCCAGCGGGATGCCGTTGCGGATGTCCTGTCCGAACCAGGGGTAGACCGGGCCGGTGTTGCCACGCCCCATCATCAGGTCCACCCGGCCGTCGGCCAGATGCTGCAACATCGCGTAGTCCTCGGCGATCTTCACCGGGTCGTTCGTGGTGATCAGGGTGGTCGCGGTGGACAGCAGCAGCCGCTCGGTGCGGGCGGCGATGTAGCCCAGCATGGTGGTCGGCGAGGAGGGCACGAACGGCGGGTTGTGGTGCTCGCCGGTGGCGAAGACGTCGAGACCGACCTCCTCGGCCTTGAGGGCGATGGCGACCATCGCCTTGATGCGCTCACGCTCGGTCGGCTCCCGCCCGTTGGTCGGGTCGACGGTGACGTCACCGACGGTGAAGACTCCGAACTGCATGATGCGCTCCTCGTGTCGTCCGACCGGGACAGGTGTCCCCGGTGCCCCCGACAACATATTTGACGAGTCAACTATTCCGCGACCCGGGTTCCCCTGATGTCCCCCGTCACGGCACCTCCACTCCCACCCGCGCGCTGGAGCACATGGCGAGCCTCGACTCGTAGGATGAAGCGACCTGCCAGGATCAGGAGGGCCTTGATGGTTCGGACGTTCACGGCTGCCGTCCACCAGGAAGAGGACTGGTACGTCGCTCGATGCTTGGAGCTCGACGTAGCCAGCCAGGGCGAGACGCTCGACGAAGCCCTGACCAACCTACGAGAAGCAGTCGAGGTCTACCTCGAAGAGGTCTCCCAGCCCGCCATCGAGGCTACGCCGCTAGTGACGTCCTTCCAGGTCGGAAGGGCCGCATGAGCCCGGCTCTGGCCGATCTTCCGCTCCGCAAGTTACTCGCGGCGCTTGCCAAGGCCGGGTTCGATCACGTGCGTACGAAGGGCAGCCACGCGGTCTACCGCAACCCTTCGGGGAGGGTGGTGATCGTTCCCCAGCACCACACGATCAAGCGGGGAACCCTCGCGTCCATTCTCCGCCAGGCCGGATTGACGCCGGGCGAGTTCCAGCAACTGCTCGACTGATCCGGAGCCTTCAGCTTCGTCGGCGTCGGGGGACGTGGCGGCGGTAGGGGCTGACGGTCGGGTCGCCGGTGATCCAGAATCGCCACGGAACGTCGTGGGCGGCGGCCACCCCGACGCGCGGGCCGGCGGAAACAGCCGACGGGGCGACCGGCCGGGTAGGCGGGGTCAGCAGCAGCGGCCCGGTGCCGTCGAGCATCGACGTGCCGTTCGCCGCTGCCGTGATGCCGAGCGCCCTCACCAGGCGGGCGGGTCCCCGGGCGAGATCCCGGTCGGGCACCTCACCGCGCCGCTTGCGGGCCAGATCCAGGCCGTCGACCACCTCGCCCGCGCGCAGCAGCACCGCCGCCGCCTCCCCATCCGGGCCGCAAACCAGATTCAGACACCAGTGCACACCGAAGACGAAGTACGTGTAGGCGTACCCCGCCGGACCGAACATGACCTTCGTACGGGGGGTCGGGCCACGGTGAGCGTGCGAGGCCGGGTCCTCGCCGGTGCCCGCGTACGCCTCGACCTCGGTCAGCCTGACCCGGACGCCGTTGGCCGCCACCTCCCAGCCGAGCAGCGACCGCGCGGTCTGCGCGACATCGGCGGCGGGCGCGGTCAGCCAAGGGTGGTCCACCCGTACAGGAAACCCGGTCCCACCTGTTCGTGGCCAGTTGGGATTACCGGTGGCGGCCAGTTGGCGGGGAGGTATCAGCCCGCGACAATGGCCGGTGTGGAGGAGGTCACGGTCGTCGTCGCTCATAACGAGCGGGCGACCCTGCGCGTCGGCGACGTGTTCCTGAAGGTCGACAGCGATCAGACGCGTATCGATGTCGAGGTCGAGGCGATGCGGCTGGCGCCCGTTCCGACCCCCGAGGTCCTGTGGCGCAAGCCGCCCGTCCTCGCGATCGCGGCCGTCCCCGGCCAGGCACTCGGCCGCCTCGGTGAGCCGTCGCCCGCGTCACCTGCGGCGTGGGCCGCGACGGGCGCGGCGATCCGGAAGCTGCACGACGCGCCGCCCCCGCCGTGGGCCGGCAAGAAGCTCGTCGGCCTGGACGCGGAACTCGAACGCGAATGCGCCTGGCTCGTCGACACCGGCGTCCTGCCGGCCGATCTGGTCGAGCGCAACCGCGAGATAGCCGAGGCCGCGATTCGGCCGTGGACGCCGGTGTTCATGCACGGCGACCTGCAGATCACCCACATCTTCACCGACGGCGACGAGGTCACCGGCGTGATCGACTGGTCCGAGGCGGCGCCCGGCGATCCGTTGTTCGACCTGGCCGTCCTGACCCTCGGGCACGAGGAACGTCTCGACGATCTCCTCGCCGGTTACGGCACCGACGTCGACCGGAATGTGATCCGCGCCTGGTGGTCGCTGCGCAGCCTGCTGGCGTCCCGCTGGCTGATCGAACACGGCTTCGACCCGTCCTTGCCCGGCTGCGAGTTCGACGTACTGAGATCGCGGATGTGAACCCTTGTCACCGATCGCTGCGAAGGCGTAGCTGTCGCGGCTCGCGACCGGTACGCGTCATCGCCCACGTGGTACGCGATGCCAAGCGCGGGCAGCCGGATCTGCCGCGTCCAGGCGATTCCGAGCAGCGGCAGACGCCAGAGGACCGCTCGGCGTGGTGCCGATGATCGTGGCCGAGTCGGCGTGCGGGGTGGCGGCAGCATGTGCCTGCGCGGGCAGGGTGAGACTCGTACGCCGTTCTGCCCCGGAATGCAATCGAGCCGCCCGCTGAGTGGCATCCAGCAGGCCGGGCAGAATCTCTCCGGCCGCTGTGCGCTGATGCCGGGAGGTGTGCCAGGTCTGCCAGGCAGAATCGACCGCACCACGCAGATAGTCGGTGCTCTCCGGTTCACCGTCGATTGTGATTCGCCACGCGGTCAACGCTCGTCGCACATCGTGCACCGCCGGATGGCTGGCCCGAGCGTCGAGGGACAGCGCCACGGAGGGGCCGAAAAGATCACCAAGATCCCGTACGCCTAAATGCGGAGCCATCTGCTGCGCGGTCCGCAAGGTCAACGACCGCCTACCGTTCTCGATGAATTTCACCGTTGTCGGCGACAGCCCGGTACATCACGTACCCACGATACGTCGCGCTTTGGTCACCTTGAAAGCACACAGCTACGCGGAGTTGTCCAAACGGCACGGTTGGCGGCCTGCGCGACGGCTCCACCGTCGCCGTCCCGGCTCGGTCGGGGCTTCGTGATGGTGTTGCCCGGTGCCGACCTGGGTCGACACCGGGCAACGAGGCCGCCTAGCTACACGGCCCGACAAGGTGACCTCCGACCTGGCTCAGCGGATGCTCGGCCGGGTCGCCGACTGCCGATCAGCCGAAGAACGCCTGAAGGTGCTGGACGAGGACGGCCGGCTGCTCGTCAACGAAGTAGTGACCGGTGTTGTCGATCTGTACCAGCGTCAGATCCGTCGTCCGCGAGGACAGCGAGTCGGCGAAGCTGGGGTAGAACATGTCGTGCGCGACGCCCAGGACCGGCACGGTCAGCGGAGCGTACGCGGCACCGTCCTGGATGTCCTGGGGGAGCGCCTGGTACCAGCCGTTGCCACCCCGGATCGCGTCCGCGTTGTTGTAGGCCGCGGCGTAGACAGCCCGGTCGAAGGTGCTGATCGCCGCCTGGTTGACCAGCAGGTTGTCGAACATCCAGTTGACCAGGTAGTGGGCCCGGCCGACGAGCAGCTGCTCGGGCAACTGGGCTACCTGGTTGAACGCGAACCACCAGGGGTGGAACGGCATGCCCGGAACGGGCAGTGCCCGGAACTCGTAGTAGCTCGGGTCGGGGTGCGCGACGTCCAGCAGAGCGATCTTGTCGACCACCTGCGGCGAGTTCGCCGCGAGGCTGAAGGCCACCATGGCGCCCATGTCGTGCCCGGCCACGTTCACCTTGTCGTATCCCAGGTGGGCGGCGAGGGCGGCGATGTCGGCGGCCATGGTCTTCTTGTCGTAGCCACCCTGCGGCTTCGCGGAGTTACCCGCGCCGCGCAGGTCCACCGCGATGACCCGGTAGCGTGTGGCCAGAGCCGGCATCACCTTGTGGTACTCCCACCAGGTCTGCGGCCAGCCGTGCAGCAGGAACAGCGGCTTGCCCCGGCCGCCGATGACGTAGTGCAGCCGGACACCGTTGACGGTGGCGTATCGGCTGCTGAAGCCGGGCAGCATGCCCGCCAGGAGCGCCGAGGACGGAGCAGCCGGAGCAGAGGGCGCCGCTGACGCCCGAGCCGGGTCGACGATCGCCGCTGCGGTAACCGCACCGGCACCCAGCGCCAACCAATTCCTTCTATTCACCAAACCTCCATGCTGTCGATATGTCCCTTGGACACCCGAGACCACCAGGAGACGGCAGACGCCGATGTCCAATGTGGAGAGGGATCGTACTCGAAGATCGACGAGAATGCGGTCAGGGTACGCGACAGATTTTCCTGGTCGTAAGGGGTCAGGAAGCGGCCGTTCCCCTTACGCCGTGCCCAAAAGTTACTGAAACGGCCCGGAAGGTTCTCGCATCGCCCTCGGCGAAAGCTCCCTATTCAGCCCGCGTTTTACCCTCACCTGGCGGGTATTCGGGCGTACCGTCACCGCGGAGGGTGAACAGGGTCCCGGAGTGAGGGAGCGTGCGCATGTCCGATCAGCAGCCCACCATCATCTTCGTGCACGGCGCGTTCGCCGAGTCGGCTAGCTGGAACGGTGTGATCGAGCGGCTGGGGGCCGGGTACAACACGGTGGCCCTGGCCAACCCGCTGCGCAGCCTCGCCGGGGACGCCGCGCACCTGGGGGACGTGATGCGCTGGGTCGGCGGCCCGGTCGTGCTCGTCGGCCACTCGTACGGCGGAATGGTGATCACGCAGGCAGCGGCCGACAATCCGACCGTGCGGGCCCTGGTGTACGTCAACGCCCTGGCCCCGGACACCGGCGAAAGCGCACTGTCGCTGTCCGGACAGTTCCCCGGCAGCACCCTGCCCGGCAACCTGGTGCAGTACCCGGTGTCCTCCGGCGGCAACGAAGTGGCCATCGCCCAGAACGCCTACCACGGACAGTTCGCCGCCGACGTCTCCGCCGACCAAGCCTCCCTCATGGCCCGAACCCAACGGCCGGTCACCGAACAGGCCCTCGACGACGGTCTCGTCGGCGACCCCGCCTGGCGGTCACTGCCCAACTGGTTCGTCTTCAGCGACGCCGACATGAACATCCCGGTCGCCGCACACCGGTTCATGGCCGAGCGGGCCAACCCACGCGGACAGCGGGAGGTCGCGGGCGGCTCCCACGCCCTGTCCGTCTCCCAGCCCGGCGAGGTCGCCGAGAGCGTCATCGAAGCCATCCGCGGCACCAGTTGATCCAGCCGGGTGACGCGCGGAGAGTCGGACCGGGCATTTAAACGAAGCGTTGACAACACTTCGTTGAAGTGTTTAAGTCGGTGCATGGCCGACTCCCACACCGGGTCCGAGGAGCGAGCCCACCGCAGCTACGCCGCGCTGCAACGACTCACCGAACGGCACGCCGCCACCGAGCGGCAGCGACGGCGGCACACCAATCCGTACGCCGCCGACCCCTATGAGGCGATCGCCGTGCTCCTGGCACTGGCTGCCGGGGCGGCCGAGCCGGAACCGGGCGAGGAGCCGGTGGACGAGGCTGATCTGCTCGCCGCGCTGACCCTCTTCCCGCACCTGCGAGCGGAGATCGACATCATGGAGGCGGGCCTGTTCCAACTGGCCCGCAGCCGGGGCCTGACCTGGCAGACGATCGGCCAGGGGCTCGGCCTGGGCAGCGCCCAGGCCGCCAAGCAACGCCACGACCGCCTGACCGCCCGCACCCCGCCAGCCCAGACCGCCACCTGAATCGCCCACGAAAGATCAGACCGCTGACCCCACAAACCGTCTACACGTCGGGCAGCAACTTCGGGGAAGATGCGGTCTCCATTGGACCTGGAGGCAGCATCTTCCCCGACGTTGCCGGCACCGCACGCAGGAGCGAGGACTCCGGTCAGCGGGGGACGACGGTTTCGGCGGCCCACTCGCGCCAGGTGGCCAGGTGGTCGGCGGCGGCGGCCAGCTGGTCGGCCACCGGGCCGGGGCCGGTGGAGCCGGGGGTGATCCGGGCGGCCAGGGCCGAGCGGACCGACAGCACGTCGCGTACGGACGGGTCCAGGTGCTCGCTGACGGCGGCCAGGTCGGCGTCGGAGACCTCATCCAGGGCGCAGTCCCGGGCGGCGCAGAGGGCCACCAGCTTGCCGGTGATCTCGTGGGCGTCGCGGAAGGGCACACCCTTGCGGACCAGCCAGTCGGCCACCTCGGTGGCCAGGGAGAAGCCCACCGGCGCGGCGGCGACCAGGCGATCGACCCGTACCGTCATGGTGGAGATCATCCCGGCCAGGGCCGGCAGCAGCAGTTCCAGGGTGTCGACCGCGTCGAAGGCCGGCTCCTTGTCCTCCTGCATGTCCCGGTCGTAGGTCATCGGCAGGCCCTTGAGCATGGTCAGCACGGCGACCAGCCCGCCGACCAGTCGGCCGGACTTGCCCCGGGCCAGCTCGGCGATGTCCGCGTTCTTCTTCTGCGGCATGATCGAGGAGCCGGTGGCGAAGGCGTCGTCCAGTTCGACCCAGCCGAACTCCTGCGAGGTCCAGAGCACCACCTCCTCACCGAGGCGGGACAGGTGCACCCCGATCATCGCGGTGATGAAGAGGAACTCGGCGACGAAGTCCCGGTCGGCGACCGCGTCCATCGAGTTGGCGAAGGACGTGCGGAAGCCCAGTTCCTTGGAGACCGCCACCGGGTCCAGCGGCAGGCCCGAACCGGCGAGCGCCCCGGCACCGAGCGGGCTGACCGCAGCCCGGTGGTCCCAGTCGCGCAGCCGTTCCAGGTCCCGCAGCAGCGGCTGGACGTGGGCCAGCAGCCAGTGGCCGAAGGTCACCGGCTGGGCATGCTGGAGGTGGGTCATGCCCGGCGCGGCCGTATCGATGTGCCGCTCGGCCTGCTCGACCAGCGCCTCGGCCAGCTCGACCAGCCGGGCGGCCACCCCCCGGGCATGGTCACGCAGGTAGAGCCGCAGGTCGGTGGCGACCTGGTCGTTGCGGGACCGCCCGGCGCGCAGCTTGCCGCCGAGGCTGCCGAGACGCTCCAGCAGACCGCGTTCCAGCGCGGTGTGCACGTCCTCGTCGTCGACCGTCGGCCGGAAGGCACCGGAGGCGCAGGCGGCCTCCAGGTCGTCCAGGGCGGCGAGGATGCGGCCCAGTTCGTCCGGGTCGAGCAGGCCCGCGCCGGCCAGCACCCGGGCGTGGGCCCGGGACCCGGCGATGTCGTACGGGGCCAGTCGCCAGTCGAACTGGACGCTCACCGACAGCCGGGCTAGGGCCTCCGAGGGGCCACCGGCGAACCGGCCACCCCACAGGCTCGTACGGTTGGCTGCGGCGCTGTTCTCGGTCAGGGTCTTGTCGTCCACCCCGCCCATTCTGGTGGTCACGATCGCACCTCAATCAACCGGGCGTACCGAGCATTCATGGTGTGCCACTCCCGTCGACGTTCTCGTCGCGGCGGGCCCAGCCGGCGAGCCGTTCGCCGAGCGCGGCTCCGCCGTCGCTCTCCCGGGCCACGACGAGGATGGTGTCGTCGCCGGCGATGGTGCCGACGACCTCCGGCAGGCCAGCCCGGTCCAACGCGCTGGCCAGGTAGTGGGCGGCCCCCGGTGGGGTCCGCAGCACGGCGATGTTGCCGCTGGAGTCGACCTCGTTGAGCAGTTCGTGCAGCAGCCGTACCAGCCGGGCCGGGGCCGCCTCCGCGCCGCGCAACGGGCGGTGCCCGTCCTCCGGGATCACGTACACGGCCCGACCGTCGCCGCCGCGGGCGGTGACGGCGCCGAGTTCCTTCAGGTCCCGCGACAGGGTGGCCTGGGTGACCTGGACGCCCTCGTCGCCGAGCAGTTCGGCGAGTTCGGTCTGCGAGCGGATCGCCCGGTCCCGGATCAGTTCGACGATTCGGGCATGGCGGGCGGCACGGGTCAGGGGTGCGGTCATAGGGCCTTACCCTGCCAGCAGGAAGGTCAGCAGCGCCTTCTGGGCGTGCAGGCGATTCTCCGCCTGGTCGAACACCGCGCTCTGCGGGCCGTCGAGCACCTCGTCGGTGATCTCCTCGCCCCGGTGCGCCGGCAGGCAGTGCAGCACGATCGCCTCCGGCGCCGCGTGGGCCAGCAGGGTCTTGTTGACCTGGTACGGCAGGAACGGGGTGATCCGGTCCAGTCCGTCGCTCTCCTGCCCCATCGAGGTCCAGGTGTCGGTGGCGATCACGTCGGCGTCCCGGACGGCGGCCACCGGGTCGGTGAACACCTGCGCCGATCCGCCGGTGTCGGCGGCGATCTCCCGGGCCCGGGCCACCACCTCGCCAGCGGGCTGGAAGTCGGCCGGGCCGGCGACCCGGACGTGCATCCCGGCGGTCACCCCGGCCAGCAGGTAGGAGTGGGCCATGTTGTTGGCCGCGTCGCCGAGGTAGGTCAGGGTCCGCCCGGCGGTGCCGCCGCACCGCTCCCGCACGGTGAGCAGGTCGGCCAGCAGTTGGCAGGGGTGGAAGCCGTCCGTCAGGGCGTTGATCACCGGTACGGAGGCGCCGGTGGCCACCTCGGCGATCCGGTCGTCGCCGTGGGTACGCAGCACGATCGCGGCCACGTACCGGGACAGCACCCGACCGGCGTCGCTCAGGGCCTCGCCCCGACCGAAGTGCGTGACCTGGGTGTCCACCACGAGGGGGTGGCCGCCGAGTTCGGCGATGCCGACGTCGAAGGAGATCCGGGTACGCAGGCTCTGCTTGTCGAACAGCACGGCCACCGCCCGGGGCCCGGCCAGCGGGGTGTGCGCGAAGCGGTCGGCCTTCATCCGGGCCGCCAGATCCAGCACGGCGGACTGCTCGGCCGGGGTGAGGTCGTCGTCGCGCAGGAAGTGCCGGGTCATGCGGGGGCCTCCGTCGGGGTGTGATCCGCGCCGGGGTGGTCGGCCGAAGCGGGCGGTACGGCGAGCGGGCCGCGTGGGTGCTGGTCGGTCGCGCCCGGCGCCACGGCCGCGGCGGTGGTCAGGGCGAGGGGCAGGGCGGCCAGGAAGGCGTCGGCCTGCTCGGCGGTGAGGATCAGCGGCGGGGCCAGCCGGAGCACGTCCGGCTGCACCGGGTTGACCAGGAATCCGGCCGTCCGCAGGGCCTCGGCGGCGGCGGATGCCACCGGGGCGGCCAGGGTCACCCCGAGCAGCAGCCCGGCGCCCCGGACCCCACCGATCAGGGGGTGCCCGAGGGCCTCGATCCCCCGGCGCAGCCGTTCCCCCACCCGCTTGACGTGGTCCAGCAGCCCTTCCTGGGCGATGGTGGAGATCACCGCCAGGGCGGCGGCGCAGCTCACCGGGTTACCCCCGAAGGTGGTGCCGTGGGAGCCGGGGGACAGCAGGTCGGCAGCCCGGCCGAAGGCCAGGGTGGCGCCGATGGGCAGCCCACCCCCGAGCCCCTTGGCCAGGGTCACCACGTCCGGTTCCACCCCCTCGGCCTGGTGGGCGAACCAGTGTCCGGTGCGCCCGATCCCGGTCTGCACCTCGTCGAGCACCAGCAGGGCGCCGTGCCTGGCGGTGATCCGCCGGGCGGCGCGCAGGTAGCCGGCCGGTGGCACGACCACCCCGTTCTCGCCCTGGATGGGTTCCAGGATCACCATGGCGGTGGCCTCGGTGACGGCCGCCTCCAGGGCGGCCACATCCCCGTACGGGACGTGGGTGACCTCGCCGGGCAGGGGGCGGAAGGGGTCGGCCTTGGCGGGCTGGCCGGTCAGGGCCAGGGCGCCCATGGTGCGGCCGTGGAAGCCGCCCACGGTGGCCACCACATGGGTGCGGCCGGTGCGCCGGGACAGCTTGAACGCCGCCTCGTTGGCCTCCGCCCCGGAGTTGGCGAAGAAGACCCGGCCGGGCCGACCGGCCAGGGCCAGCAACAACTCGGCCAGGGCCACCGGCGGCTCGGAGATGAACAGGTTCGACACGTGCCCGAGGGTGGCCACCTGCTTGGACACGGCGGCCACCACGGCCGGGTGGGCGTGTCCCAGGGAGTTCACGGCGATGCCGCCGAGCAGGTCGACGTACTCCCGGCCGGTGTCGTCGACCACGACGGCGCCGGAGCCGGAGACGAGGGCCAGGGGTGGGGTGCCGTAGTTGTCCATCATGGACTGGCGCCACCGGTCGGCGAGGGCGGTCATGACGGCACCGAGCCTTCCTTGGTCGAGGGGGCCGCGAGCTCGCTGTGGGCGTTCACGACCATGGTTCCAAAGCCTTCCGAGGTGAAGACCTCCAGCAGGGTGGAGTGGGCGACCCGGCCGTCGACCACGTGCGCGGCCGGCACTCCCTCGGAGACCGCGCGCAGGCAGGCTTCCATCTTGGGCACCATGCCGGACTCCAGCGACGGCAGCAGCTTCGCCAGCTCCTCGACGGTGATTTCGCTGATCAGGCTGGAGGTGTCCGGCCAGTCGGCGTAGAGGCCGGGGACGTCGGTGAGCATGACCAGCTTGCGGGCCCGCAGGGCGATCGCCAGGGCGGCGGCGGCGGTGTCGGCGTTGAGGTTGTGCAGCACCCCGTCGACGTCCGGCGCCACGGTGGAGATCACCGGAATCCGGCCGGCCGCGATCAGGTCGGCCACCGCGGAGATGTTCACCGACTCGACATCGCCGACCTGCCCTACGTCGACCGGTTGCCCGTCGACGTAGGCGGGGCGGCGTACCGCGGTGAACAACCCGGCGTCCTCACCGGAGAGCCCGACGGCCAGCGGACCGTGGGAGTTGATCAGACCGACCAGTTCCCGCCCGACCTGGCCGACCAGCACCATCCGGACCACGTCCATCGCCTCCGGGGTGGTCACCCGCAGGCCGCCCCGGAACTCGCTGTCGATGCCCAGCCGCCCGAGCATCGCCGAGATCTGCGGGCCGCCACCGTGCACCACTACCGGCTTGAGACCGGCGTAGCGCAGGAAGACCATGTCGGCGGCGAAGGCCCGCTGCAACTCCGGGTCGATCATGGCGTTGCCGCCGTACTTGACGACCACGGTCGCGCCGGAGAAGCGCTCCAGCCAGGGCAGCGCCTCGATCAGGGTGGCCGCCTTGGCCTGGGCGCGGGTCAGGTCCGAGTTCAGGTTCATGTCGAGTAGGCCGAGTTCTCGTGCACGTAGGCGTGGGACAGGTCGTTGGTCCACACCGTCGCCTCGGTGGCACCGGCGTGCAGGTCGATGCGGATGGTGACGTCCCGGCCGGTCAGGTCGACCTTCGACCGGTCCTCGGCGGCGGCCCCGCCCCGGCACACCCAGATGCCGTTGACGGCCACGTCGACCCCGTCCGGCTCGAACTCGGCGGCGGTGGTGCCCACGGCGGCCAGGATCCGACCCCAGTTCGGGTCGTTGCCGAACAGGGCGGTCTTCACCAGGTTGTTGCGGGCCACCGACCGGCCCACCTCGACCGCGTCGTCCTCGTCGGCCGCGCCGACCACCTCGATGGCGATCTGCTTGGTGGCGCCCTCGGCGTCGGCGATCAACTGCTGGGCCAGGTCGTGGCAGGCCGCGGTCACCGCCGCGGTCAACTCCGCAGCGCTCGGCGTGACCCCGGAGGCGCCGCTGGCCAGCAGCAGGACGGTGTCGTTGGTGGACATGCAGCCGTCGGAGTCGATCCGGTCGAAGGTGACCCGGGTGGCGGCGCGCAAGGCGGCGTCCAGGGTCGGCGGGTCGGCGACCGCGTCCGTGGTCAGCACGCAGAGCATGGTGGCCATCGCCGGGGCCAGCATGCCGGCGCCCTTGGCCATGCCGCCGACGGTCCAGCCGGCACCGGAGATCACCGTGGTCTTCGGTCGGGTGTCCGTGGTCATGATCGCCTCGGCGGCGGCCTGCCCGCCCTCGGCGCTCAGGGCCCCGATCGCGGCCCCCACCCCCGGCAGGAGCTTGTCCATCGGCAGCCGCTCGCCGATCAGACCGGTCGAGCAGATCGCCACCTCGCCCGCCCCGAACGGCTGGTCCGGGTGCAGGGCGGTCAGCGCGGCGGCGGCGTGTTCGGCGGTGGCGTGGGTGTCCTGGAAGCCGGCCGGGCCGGTGCAGGCGTTGGCCCCGCCCGAGTTGAGCACCACCGCCCGGACCAGCCCGCCGTGCAGCACCTGCTCGCTCCATGCCACCGGGGCGGCCTTGACCCGGTTGCTGGTGAAGACTCCGGCGACCCCGGTGTCCGGGCCGTCGTTGACGACCACGGCGATGTCCGCCGCGCCGCTGCTCTTGAGGCCGGCGGCCACCCCGGCCGCCCGGAACCCCGCAGGTGTGGTGACGGTCATGGCGTTACCCCCAGCGGGGACAGGCCCGTGGTCTCGGGCAGGCCGAACATCAGGTTGGCGTTCTGTACCGCCTGACCTGCGGCGCCCTTGCCGAGGTTGTCCAGGGCGGCTACCACGATCAACCGACCGGAGTCGAGGTCGACGGTGGCCTGCAGGTGGCAGGAGTTGCTGCCCAGGGTGGCCGCGGTGTGCGGCCAGCGGCCCTCGGTCAGCAGGTGGACGAAGGGGCTGTCCGCGTACGCCTGGGCCAGCACCGCCCGGGGGTCGGCCGAGCCGGTCGGCCGGGCGGTCACGGTGGCCAGGATGCCGCGCGGCATCGGGGCCAGCACCGGGGTGAAGGACAGGCCGGTGGCTCCGGTGGCCTGCTTGATCTCCGGTACGTGCTGGTGGGCGCCGACCTTGTAGGGCGACAGGTCGCCCATCACCTCGCTGGCCAGCAGGTGGGTCTTGGCGGCCCGCCCGGCCCCGGAGGTGCCGGAGGCCGCGACGACCACCACGTCGGCGGGGTCGGCGACACCGGCGGCGATCAGCGGCGCCAGCGCCAGGGTGATCGTGGCGGCGTAGCAGCCGGTGTTCGCCACCCGGGTGGCGGCGGCGATCCGCTCGGCCTGACCGGGCAGCTCCGGCAGGCCGTAGGTCCAGGCCCCGGCGTGCGGGCCACCGTAGTAGCGGGCCCAGGCCGCGCCGTCGGTGAGGCGGTGGTCCGCCCCCAGGTCCACCACCCGGACCTCGGGGGGCAACTGGGCGGCCAGGGCGGCGGACTGGCCGTGCGGCAGCGCCAGGAAGACCAGGTCGGCCTCGGCGAGGGTCTCCGGTACGGTCTCCGCGAAGGTCTGATTCAGCCCGACCAGTTGCGGGTGCACGCTGTCGACGGGCTGCCCCACCTGACTGTGCGCGGTGGCGGTGACCAGGTCGAACTCGGGATGCCCGGCGAGCAGGCGGAGTAACTCACCACCCGCGTAGCCACTAGCACCGGCGACCGCGACCCGGATTCCCATGCCTACCTCCGTATGACTATGCAGGGAGGCTAGCAGCGCGGACTCGTCACTGCAAGTTCATGCAGTGGGCCGCATGAGAATGCTTTATTGTTAAGAAGGGACCCCTGCTCTACCGGAGGCGTTAACAGGGGGCCCTTCCTTGCCCCCTACAGCCGGCCCTCGGCCACCGCCTGGGTGACCCAGGGGATGACCTCGTCGAGCATCTCGTCGAGGGAGGTGGTTGCGGTGAAGCCCAGCACCTCGGCGGCCTTAGCGGTGTCCGGCACCCGCTTGCGGACGTCGTAGCGGAAGGGTTCGTCGCTGACGTACCGGAACGGCACCTCCGGGCCCTTGATCTTGTGCCAGATCAGCTCGGCCAACTCCAGCACCGTGGTCGACCGGGCGGTGGAGAGGTTGAAGTCCTCGTTGTGGGCCGCCGGGTGCTCGATCGCCAGCGCGATGCCCCGGGCCAGGTCACCGCCGTAGGTGTAGTGCCGCACCTGGTCGCCCTCACCGAGGATGTGCAGCGGATCCTGCCCCTTGACGATCTTCTGCACCAGGTCGGGGACCACGTGGGACATGGCCAGCTTCACGTTGCCGGAGAGCACCTCGGCCTGCCCCAGGGCCCGACCCTCCCCCACCCCGACGCAGTTGAAGGGCCGCACGATCGTGTACGGCAACCGGTACTGCTCCCAGGCGGCCCGGGCGTAGTACTCCACCGCCAGCTTCTGGAACCCGTACGACGACAGGGGTGGCGGGATGCGCCGCTCGTCCCCCTCCCGGCTGGGCCAGTGCTCGGTCGACTCGTACACCATCGAGGAGGAGAGGTAGGTGACCTTGCGTAGGCTGCCGTCCCGGTGGGCCCGCAGCGCCGCGTCGCAGGTCGCGGCCATGATCCGCTCGTTGGTGGCGAGCAGGTCATAGGCGTACGCGTGGAAGTAGGAGATCCCGCCGATCATCGCCGCCCCGGCCACCAGATGGTCGCAGCCGTCGAGCAGCTCGGTCAGCAGGTCGGTGTCGCGGGCGTCGCCCTCGACGAACCGGAACCGGGGATGGGTGTCGTAGCTGTGGCTGACCGGGCCGTACTTGGAGAAGTTGTCCACCCCGACGACCTCGTGGCCCCGGTCCAACAGCTCCGCGACCAGATAGCCGCCGATGAAGCCGGCCGAACCAGTTACCAGGACCTTAGCCACGTGCGCTCCTATGCGGTCTTCTCGTACTCGGTGGACTCGACGGTCTGCACCGCCGCCGGTCGGGTCCGGGCGGCCAACTTCTCCCGGCTCAGCCGTCGACCGTAGGCGAACAGATACCAGCGCAGGTACCCGGGGAGGAACCGGCCCAGGTCGAAGTGGGACTCCCCGAGGGGCCGGTCCAGCCAGATGGTCGGGATCTCGGCCACCGGCAGCCGCAGCCGGGTCGCCTTGGCGGTCAACTCCAACCCGATCTCGAAACCGGTCCGCGACTCGATGCCGACCTCCCGGACGAAGGCGGTGTCGTACGCCTTGAAGCTGTTGGTGGCGTCCCGGGTGCCCACCCGCGCCAGGGTGTAGAGGCTGCGCCCCGCCCAGCGGGACATCATCCGCTTCAGCCGGGGCCCGCCCACCTGCTGACCGCCGGGCATGTACCGGGAGGCCGCGGCCACCACCACCCCCCGGTCCACCAGCCGGGCCAGCTCGTCGATCTGCCGGGGATCGTCACAGCCGTCGGCCATGGTCACCACCACGACCGGGGCCCGCGCCACGTCGATGCCGAACCGGATGGCGTTGGCCGGTCCCCGCCCGTAGGTGTTGAGCACCGCCCGCACCCGGGGGTCCGTCCGGGCGGCCTGCTCGACGTACGGGACGGTGGTGTCCTCCGGCATGTCGTGCACGATGAGCACCTCGGCCGGCAGCAGCATCTCCCGCAGCATCCGCTCCAGGCAGCGCACGATCGCCGCGCCCTCGTTGTAGACCGGCACGATCACCGAGACCCGGGGGATCACACCCGCACTCCCTGCCCGGTCAGGCCCCACATGTCGATCACCGGTTTGTCGGTGTCCAGGCGGGCGTACTGCTCGTGCGGGGCGGCGATAACCAGCAGGTCGGCCCGCCGCAGCACCTCCTCCAGGTCGAGGAAGCGCTCGTCGACGACGTACGGGTCGGTGCAGAGGGTCTCCCGGGTCTTCAACGCCAGGATCTTGCGCAGCTTGTACGCCAGGCTCTCCCGGGGGTCGTCGCTGCCGCCCTTGAAGGCCATGCCGAGGATGCCCACGGTCGAGTTGGCCAGGTCGAACCGGTCCTCCAGCCGGGAGACCAGGTACAACGGCAGCCCCTCGTTGATCAGCATCGCGGAGTGGCCGAGCACGAAGTTGTTCCGGTTGAAGGCGGCCAACTGCATGGTGTCCTTGAACAGGCACGGCCCGGCCGCGAACCCGGGCATCGGCAGGTCGGCGGCGCGGGGATACTCGTACGCCACGGCGTGCCGGATCCGGGCGAAGTCCAGCCCGAAGTCGTTGGCCATCATCCAGAACTGGTTGGCGGTGGCGAACTTGATGTACCGCCAGGTGTTGGTGAACAGCTTCGCCAGCTCCGCCTCCTCCGGGGTCAGCGTGACGATCCGGTCGGTCAGGTGCCGGAACAGCTGCTCCGCCCGGGCCGTGGCCTGCGGGGTACGCGCGGCCACGATCTGCGGGAGGGTGAACAGCTCCGTCATCGCGTGCCCCTCGGCGATGCGCTCCGGGCAGAAGGCGACATCCGCCTGCACTCCCCGGCCGACCAGCAACTTCTCGGTCAACGCGGTCACCCCGGGGTAGACGGTGCTGCGCAGCACCACCAACTGCCCGTCGCGCAGATGCTCCGCGCAGCGTTCCAAGGCCCGTGGCACAGCCCCCAGGTCCGGGTTGAGGTGCTCGTCGACCGGGGTGCCGACCACCACCACCAGGTGCTCGGAGGTGCCGACCGCGGCCGGGTCGGTGGTGGCCCGCAGCCGGCCGGTGGCCACCGCCTCCGCGAGGGGCTCGGCCGCCCCGGCCTCGGCGAAGGGCAGGGTAGCCGAGTTGACCGTGGCGACGGCCTCGGCGTTGATGTCGTACAACACGACGGAGAGCCCGCGGGCGGCGAAGGCGATGCCCAGTGGCAGTCCCACCCGGCCGCAACCACCGACTATGCAGACGTCGACCGAGGCAGAGGGCTCATCGGACATGAGGGGGCTCCCGTGGGGGTGGCGGGTGTGATCCCAAGGGTCATCGGGATCACAGCAGGCTAACCCCTCGGAGGTGACTCGTGGGTAACCAAATAATCCAAGCGTCCTGACCATTCGGCCGATCCGCCCCCGATCGGCGAACTCCACACCGTACCGGCGGCGGATCGGACCGCCCTCGACCTCACCTCGGCTGTCGCGCCAACCCGTGCTGCCGCTCGTAGGTCCGCAGGGCGACATCCCAGGCCTGGGTGTACTCCGAGGGCCCCAGCCCGAGGTCGCCGTGGCCCTTGACCGCCTCCCGCAGCAGCTCCACCAACCCGGGGACGATGTCCCGGCGTTCGGCGATGTAGTGGTGGAAGACCTCGGCGAACTGCTGACCGGTCAGCCGCGCGGCGTACGCGGTCACCGGGTCGTCCTGAAGGTTCTGCAACACCGCCGCCCACCGGCGGGTCAGATCGTCGGCCTGCCAGGTGCGGATCTTCTCCAGTTCGTGTTCGCACTCCAACGCGATCCGCTGCTCCCAGTACGGACGCAACCGTTCCCGCACCCGCTCGTCCGGGCTGACCCGGATCCGCACCGTGAAGTGCGGCAGGTTCCCCTCCTGCGGCCACCGCTGGTGAACCAGCAGGTCGTTGAGGGCCCGTTCCAGGGCATGGGCCCGGTGCGGCTCGTGCTCCCGGGCCAGGTCCACGGCACGCTCCCGGACGATCCCGCAGGCCCAGGGCAGCAGCGCCTGGGCCCGCAGCGCCAAGGCGTCGAAGGTCATGCCGGTCGCGGTCCACAGGTAGACCACATGCAGGTTGAAGTCGAAGGCGTCACCCTTCGCCGGCAGCAGGAGGGGCTGGGGTACCTCCTGCCGAAAGGTGACCCGGACCGGCGCCACGGCAGGCGGTGGCACGGCGGCCGGTGGCGCGGGTACGGCAGTCGGCGGAAAGATCGCGTGCCACCAGCGGCGTCGCTGCGTCGGCACACCGTGTCGCACCTGGGGGGTCCCGGCGGGTCCAGTGGTCATCAGGCATCCTCAGCAATCAGGGTTTCGACGTCGTTGAGCAGGGCGCACCCGGGCAGCACCGAGCGCCAGACATGCCGTAGCTGGTGGTGCAGCCGACGGGCCAGCGGAGGCCGACCGGCCAGCACCAGCCGCAGCAACGCCAGCAGGTGGGCGGCCACCTCGGGCTGACCGTCCGCCCGACCCAGCCAGAACCCGAGGGTCCGCCAGGACCGGTACGCCGTCTCGGGCATGCTCAGCGCCGTCGCCCACAGGGTCGCCAGGTCGTCGACGGAGATGATCCCGGTACGGGCCAGATCCAGCAGTTCCGGCCAGTGTTCCCGGGGTGGTCTGGCCCACCGTTCGGCCAGGATCCGCAACGCCCGCGCGGCGTGCAGCCGTACCTCCCGGTCGGCCGGGTCGGTCGAGACGGCCCACTGGGCCAGGGCCCTCACCAGGGCTGCCCCGTTTCCGCCCTGGTAGACCTCGACCAGGCCGCGTACCACGGAGTTGTGCCGGCGTTGCATCCTCCCGGCGGCTACCAGTCGAAGCTGCCCCAGGGCCGCCTCCGGCCACAGCCGGGCCAGCCCCAGTTCGTGGGCGCGGGCCACCGTGTCGCGCAGATGGGCCGCCGGGCCGGCGGCCCAGCGGTCCAACTCGACACCGACCCGCTGCCGCAGCCGGGGTTGCATCGCGATCGCGACCAGGATGATCGCGGCCGCCTGCCGTACCCCCGCGCGCCGCTCCCCCGCCAGGTTCCGCACCACCTCCAGGACCGTCTGCACCTCCCGACCGGCCGACCAGCCGATGGCCGCGGCCGCCGCCTGCCGTACCTCCGGCTCGTCGGCCCGCACCAGCTCCGCCAGCCAGTCCAGCAGCACCCGGGGCAGCCACCAGTCGGTCCAGGCCATGTCCAGCACGGCGGTACGCAGTTGCTCGGTGCCGGGGGCGAACTGCATCCGGATACCCCCGGTCGCCCAGTCCTCGTTCGGTATCGCCATGGCGGCCCGCAGCGTCGGCCCGAGCACCTCGTCCAGGGTGATGCCGCGCAGCCGTACCGCGGTCTGGGCCCCGTGCGGGCCCGGCACCAGCCGGTCGGCCGCCAGCCGGATCTCCACCGTGGGCAGCCCGGCGAAGACCACACAGGACAGCCGGAAGGCCCGTACCTGCTCGGCGGACCAGCCCACGGAGGCACCGGCGTCGGCCGACACGTCGAGGATCTGCGCGGCCCGCTCCCGAAGCTGCCGGGGCAGCAGTTGGGCCAGCCTTTCGGTCAGGGACCTGCCGCGCGGCACCGTCCGCGCCAGGGCCGTCACCAGGGGAAGCACCTCGCGGGGCCGGGGACCACCGGCCAGGTACGCCGACAGCAGCGGATGTCGGCTGCATTCCTCGTCGACGTACTGGTCCACACACTCGCCGGCACAGTCCTGCGCGCAGAAGCCGACGCACCGCCCGGCCAGGTCCCGCCGCAGGCGGGCCCGGAACACCTCGGCCGCGGGTGCCGGTCGATGCTCCACGACATGCCCGGCGAGATCCTGTACCCGCCGGGAGAAGTCGCCCACCAGCAACAGGGTCATCCCCGCGGCCGCGGCCCGCTCGGCCAGCCCCATCAGGGTGTAGCCGTCCAACTCCCCCACGGCCTCCTCGGACAGCCGCAGCACGTAGCCGCTGCCCGCACGCCGGCCCAGCTTCGTCCGGAACACGTCCGTCAGCTCCTCGACCCCGAGGATGTTCACCCCGTCGATCCCGTGCCGCCTCACCGAGGCGACCAGCGCGGAGGTGAGTCTTCCGCTGCCGGGCGGCCCGGACAGGCACACCAGGTGACGCTGCTTGAGGTGATGGTCGAGTTGCTGGTCGCTGCCGGCCGGCGCGTACCCCCGCACCAGGTCCTGCACGGTCGTCTCACTGAGGGTCTCGGACCAGACCCGGCGCCCGTCCACCGACTCGGTGGCCGCGGTGACATTGACCGTACCGATGGCCAGGGCCCCGTGGCCGGTGGCGTTCTGCCCCCGCACGTACATGTCGCCGGCATCGATCGGGGCGGCACCGAAGAGACCGGCCAGCCGACGCAGCACCTCACCGGAGTCGAGGGAATCCTCCCGGTCGTCCTCCTCCTCGACCTGGTCGGTCTCCGTCTCCCTCTCCTGATCCGGCTGGGCCTTCCGGTCGGTCCCGGCCTTCCGGTCGGTCCCGGCCTTCCGGTCCGTCTCGGGCTCCTGGTCCGTCTCGGGCTCCTGGTTTGTCGGGTCGCTGGGGCCCGGGCCGGAACCGGTCACCGGCTCGTCGGTCATCGGCCCGCCTCCGGGGGCAGGACGACGTCACGACCGACCGAGCCGATCGCGATCGCGCCCGGTCCCACGGCATTCTGGCCCTCGACCCGGATGTTCCCGGTACGAATGCCGCCAGTCGGCGACGGGGGTTCGGGTCGGGCTGCCGCCGCCGGATCCGGCTGGTTCGTCTCCGGGTCCGAGGCAGATGTCTGCGGGCCGGGTGGAGCTGTCGGCAAGGGCGGCGGAGGTGTTCCCGGGTGGGGCTGAGTCGTCTCCGGGGAGGGTGGCTCGTCCTGCCAGGAGGTGACGTCCTCGCCGAGGACACAGAGCCACCCCGGCTCGTGGAACCCCTTCTCCGCGTGCACCACCTCGATCCGCCGGAACCGGCCCGGCCGAAGCTCCTCCGGGTACTGGGTCACCACGTCCCGGTAGATGTCCGGGGAGACCACCAGGGCGATCCCGGCGTCGGGGAAGGCGGCCAGGGCCCGCCGTACCGGGGCGGCGTCGCAGAGCCGGCTGACCGTGACGACCGCCTGGCCCGGAAACCCGTTCGCCCCGTCCAGGTGCACCATGCCCTGGTGCACCGCCACCCGCAGCCGGATGCGGGCCACCGGAAGTCGGTCCGCGTTGTACCGCCGCAGTCGGCGGTTCAGTTCCGGCAGGAACCGGCCGATCACCCGTGCCTCGGGCAGTTCGGTCGGCAGGACGGCCAGTTCACCGTCTCCAGACTGCTGGGTCGTCCAACCGGCCCGATCCATGCCCACCTCGTCGGCCGCCTCCCGCAGCAGCCGATGGAAGTCCAGTTGGGCGTCGTACTGCTGAAGGTTGCCGCGCTGGCTGTAGCGCTCCATGTCCACACAGATCAACAGCCGCCGCTGCGGATGTTGCATGTCGTCCCCCCTCCCACCCGGCCCGCGAGGGGCGGGTATCAGCGACATACAACCGGGGCCGGCCCGCGAAGACCCCGTAGAAGTACGGCATCCACAGAAATGTCCGTCAGTAGTCATCCCGTACCGTGCGGGCATTACGTCGCCCGATCCACGATGCACTCGTCTGATGTGGAACATCCCGATCGACGTACTGCTGGAGCTGGATCTGGCCCCGCACCTGACTTTCGGCCTGTTGCTGGTCTATCTGCTGGGGATGACGATGTCCCGCCGGGTATGGCGTAGTGCCACCATCCGGCTACGCTGCGAGCGCCGTCGTCTTCTGAGCAGAGTAGGAGCCTGGATGCGTAGCGAACCAGACCCGAACTCCCAGTGGCCCCACGGCACCTTCCTGCAACGGCTGGGCCCGTCTGTACGGGAAGCCCTGCTGGGGCTCGGGGTACGCCGTGAGGTACCGGCCGGTCAGATTCTGATCCACGAAGGACAGCAGCAGTCCCACCTGGTGCTGATCGAGGAGGGTCTGACCAAGGTCACCGCCGCCCTGCCGGACGGCCGCACCGCCCTGCTGTCCCTGCGGGTCGGCGGTGACCTGGTCGGCGAGATGTCGGCCCTCAACGGTCGGCCCCGCTCGGCGACCGTCACCACCTGCGGCACGGCCCGCTACAGCGTGATCACCTCGGAGCGGTTCCGCGCCTTCCTCCGGGCCAATCCGGACGCCGCCCTAGAACTCGCCGCCATGGTCTCCGACCGGTTGCGCTGGTCGAACCGCCGACGGATCGATTTCTCCTCCTACCCGGTAAAGATCAGGGTGGCCCGGGTGATCGCCGACTTGTGCCGTACCCACGGCCGCCAGACCCCGGAGGGGGTCGTCATCGACGTACGCCTCACCCAGCCGGAGCTGGCGTCCATCTGCGGCGCCTCGGAGACCTCGGTGCAGAAGATCCTGCGGGAGCTGCGCACCGAAGGGCTGGTCGACACCGACTACCGCCGGATGACCGTCCGGGACCTGCCCCGCCTGCAGCAGCTCGGGCAGTTGCCGCCCGACGACTGTTAACCAGGGCCCCTTCCTATACACGAGGCGTTAAGAAGGGGCCCTTCCTTACACCTCAGGCGCCGCGGAGGGTGGCGCCGACGCGTTCGGTGGCCCGGGCCACCGCGGCGTCGCGGGCGGCCACGGCCTCCTCGACGGTCAGGGTGCGGTCCGGGGCCCGGAAGGTCAGCTTGTAGGCCAGCGACTTGCGGCCGGCCCCCAACTGCTCCGAGGCGTACACGTCGAACAGGCGCACCGACTCCAGCAGCTCACCCGCTCCCTCGATGAGGGCCTGCTGGACCTGTTGGGCGGGCACGGTCTCCTCGACCACCAGGGCCACGTCGATCAGGGCCGGGGGGAAACCGGAGACTCCGGGCGCGGGCAGCACCGGGGCCGCCGGCAGGGCGTCCAGGTCCAGCTCCATGGCACTGGTCCGCCGGGGCAGTTCCAGGTTGGCCAGCACCGCCGGGTGCAGCTCACCGGCGTGACCGACGACCACCCCGTCCACCAGCAGCTGCGCGCAGCGGCCGGGGTGCCAGGGGGCGTACTCGGTGGCCCGTACCTCGATCCGGTCGGCCGGGATGCCGGCGGCCGCGAGGACCTCCCGGCCCGCCTGGACGGCGTCCGCCCAGGAGGCCGGTCGCCCGGCCCCCCACCAGCCGGCCGGCTCGATGTCGCCGGTCAGCACGACGGCGACATGCCGGGGCTGGTGCGGCACGACCGCGTCGGCGGCGGCGAACTCGGCGTCCGTGGGCCGCCGGTCCACCCCCATGGTCGGCGGGCTACCGGCGCCGGGGCGGGGCTGGAACACCACCCCGATCTCGTAGAGGGCCAGATCCCGCAGGCCCCGGCCGAGGTTGCGCCGGACGATGCCGAGCAGCGGGCCGAGCAGCGTGGTCCGCAGCAGCGGCTCCTCGTCGGAGAGCGGATTGGCCACCCGTACGGCCTGGCGGCGGGGATCCTCGGCGGGCAGGGCGAACTGGTCGGCCAGGTCGGTGGCGACGAAGGGGTGCGCCAGCACCTCGACGTAGCCGCGTTCGGCCAGGGCCCGGGACACCGCCCGGTTGCGGCGCTGCTGCCAGGTCAGCCCCCGACCGGGCGGGGCGGTGGGCAGCAGGGACGGCACCTTGTCGTACCCGTCCAGGCGGACCACCTCCTCGACCAGGTCGGCCGGGTCGGTCAGATCGGGCCGCCAGGTCGGCGGGGTGACACTGAGGACGTCGGTGTCACCTCCGGTGACACGGGGCATGACGGTGTCCCCGGCGGTGACCCCCACCTCGCCGGGGTCCTCGGTCAGCCGGTCGGTGCCCCGGGCCACCGTGCAGCCGATCTGCTCCAGCAGGGCGACCACCCGCGCCGGTGGGTACGCCACCCCGACCCGCCGGCTGGGCAGGTCGACCGGCAGCGTCACCGGGGTCCGGGGGGTCACGTGGTTGATGTCCAGCACCTCGTCCCCGGCGGTGCCGCCGGCGTACCCGGTGAGCAGGGCGACCGCCCGGTCCAGGGCGACCAGCGGCAGGGCCGGGTCGACCCCCCGCTCCCACCGCTTCGCCGCCTCGCTGAACAGCTTGTGTCGACGCGCGGTACGCCCCACCATCGCCGGATCCCAGTGCGCGGCCTCGAACAGCACGTTGACCGTGCTGGGCAGCACCTCGCTGGTCTCGCCACCCATCACGGCGGCCAGCGAGATCGGCACCCCGTCGCCGTCGCCGCCGAGCGGGTTGGGCAGGCCGGCGTCGCAGATGACCATGTCTTCCGGGGCCAGGGCCCGGGTCACCCCGTCCAGGGTGGTCAGCTTCTCCCCCGCCACCGCCCGGCGCACCACCAGGGGCCCGGCCAGCCGGTCGGCGTCGAAGGCATGCATCGGCTGCCCGAGTTCCAGCATCACGTAGTTGGTGATGTCCACCGGCAGGGAGATGGTCCGGATGCCGGCGACCGTGAGCCGCCGCTGCATCCACTCCGGGGTCTGTGCCGTCGGGTCGACCCCGCGCACCATCCGGGCCGCGAACCGGTCACAGCCCACCGGGTCGCGTACCTCGACCGGGTAGGCGGGGGCGGCGGTGCCCGGGGTCGCGGGGATGCGACCCCGGTCGGAGTAGTCCAGACCCAGGGCGTGGGCCAGTTCGCGGGCCAGCCCGCGCAGGGACATCTGGTAGCCCCGGTCCGGGGTGATCTCCACCTCGACGACGATGTCGTCCAGCCCGACCACCGGGCGGGCGTCGTCGCCGGGGGCGGCGACGACGTGCTCGGGCAGCACCAGGATGCCGGAGTGGTCGTCGCCCAGGCCCAGTTCCTTGGCGGAGCAGATCATGCCGTGGGAGTTGCGCCCGTAGGTCTTGCGGGCACCGATGGCGAAGCCGCCCGGCAGCACTCCGCCGGGCAGGATCACCACGACCCGGTCACCGGGGGCGAAGTTGCGCGCCCCGCAGACGATCTCCTGCGGTTCACCGGTGCCGTTGGCGGCACCCACGTCTACCCGGCAGAACCGGATCGGCTTCTTGAAGCCGGTCAACTCCTCGATGTCGAGGACCTGGCCGACCACCAACTGCCCGGTGACCGTGGTGGACAGGTCCACGATGGACTCCACCTCGATACCCAGGTCGACCAGGGCCCGCTCCAGGTCGGCGGCGGACAGGTCCGGCAGGTCTACGTACTCCCGCAACCAACTGACAGAAACTCGCATGACTCGTTACCACCGTCTCCGTAACTCGCGCGCCCGCACTACGCCCCGTGGCCGAACGCCCGGGTGAACCGGACATCGCCCTCGACCATGTCCCGCATGTCCCCCACCCCGTGTCGGAACATCACGGTGCGGTCGATGCCCATGCCGAAGGCGAACCCGGAGTAGACCTCCGGGTCGATGCCGCAGGCCCGCAGCACCCGGGGGTTGACCATGCCGCAGCCGCCCCACTCGACCCACTGGGGGCCCTTGCGGTGCTCCGGGAACCACACGTCGAACTCCGCCGACGGCTCGGTGAACGGGAAGTAGTGCGGCCGGAACCGGGTCTTGGCGCCCTCGCCGAACATGGCCCGGGCGAAGTGGTCCAGGGTGCCGCGCAGGTGGGCCATGGTGATGCCCTTGTCCACCACCAGGCCCTCGACCTGGTGGAAGACCGGGGAGTGGGTGGCGTCCAGCTCGTCGGTGCGGTAGACCCGACCGGGTACCACCACGTAGATCGGCGGCTTGCGGGTGAGCATGGTGCGCGCCTGCACCGGCGAGGTGTGGGTACGCAGCACCAGCCCGGACTGCTCGGGTGCGATGTGGAAGGTGTCCATCAGGCCCCGGGCCGGGTGGTCGACCGGGATGTTGAGGGCGTCGAAGTTGGTCCACTCCAGCTCGACCTCGGGCCCCTCGGCCACCTCGTAGCCCATCCCGATGAACAGGTCGCTGATCTGTTCCATCAGCACACTGACCGGGTGCCGGGAGCCGCGCGGGCGCCGGTCGTAGGGCAGGGTCACATCGACCCGCTCGGCGACCAGGACCCGCTGCGCCTGCTCGCGGTCGAGCACCTCGGATCGGGCGGCGTAGGCCTGCTCGATGCTGCGGCGGGCCTCGTTGACCCGCTTGCCGGCGTCGGCCTTTGCGGCCGGCGGCAGGGCCCCGATCTCCCGGCGGGCCAGCGAGACCGGGGACCGGTCGCCCAGGTGCGCCGGACGCACGGCGGCCAGGGCGTCGGGGTCACCGGCGGCGGCGAACGCCTTCTCGGCCTCGGTCACGGCCTCGGCCAGGGCGGCCGGGTCGAGCAGGGCAACCTGCTTCGGGTCGTACGGATCGTTGCGGTAGGTCATGGCGTACGGGCACTCCTCACGGCGGTGCCGGCCCTCAGGGGCGGCGAAGCGAGTCTACGGACGCGCGGCTGCGCCGCAGCCCGCCGGTGGGAGTGGTGCGGAGAGCAGATCAGGCCCGCCGCCCGCCGACACCGGCGGGCTGGCTAAACGTACGCCGTGGTGTGTCCACCATCACCGGCCGCTCTCCTCGTGCTCTGCGCGTGATCTCATCTCAGCGCTGGGCTCTCGCCGAAGCGTACAGGCAGACCGCGGCAGCCGCAGCCAGGTTGAGGCTCTCGGCCCGCCCGTGCAGCGGCACCCGGACCCGGGCGTCCGCAGCGGCGATCAGCTCCTCGGGCAGCCCATGCGCCTCGGAACCGAACAACCAGGCGGTGGGTACGGCCAGCCGGCCCGCGTCGGCCAACTCATCGAGATCCGTCTCGCCGTAGCCGGTCGCGGCCAGCACGGTGAGACCGGCCGCCCGGGCGGCTACCAGCACCGCCGCCGGGTCGCGTTCGCGCACCACGTCGACATGGAACAGGCTGCCCGCCGAGGACCGGACACACTTGCCGTTGTACGGGTCGACGGCCTCCCCGGCGAAGACCACCGCGGCGGCACCGGCCGCGTCGGCGGTGCGCAACACCGTCCCGGCGTTACCGGGGTCCCGGATGCCGGCGAGCACCGCCACCAGCCGGGGGGCCCGGGACAGGGCGGTCTCCAGGGGCACGTCCAGGTGTTGGCAGACGGCGACCAGGCCCTGCGGGGCCACGGTCTCGGCCAACGCCGCCAGGGCCTCCTCGGTCACCTCGGAGACGGGTACGTCGGCGCCGGCGGCGGTCGCCGCCAGGTCGGCGTACCGATCGAGGGCGGCCGGGGTGCCGAACACCTCGACCACCGTCCGGGGGCGGGCCAGGGCCTCGCGGACCGCCTGGGGCCCCTCGGCCAGGAAACGGCCGGTGGCCTCGCGTTCCCGGCGACGCTGGAGTCGGCGGGCGGCGACCACCCTGGGGGTACGCGGTGTGAAGGGCATGGTGTCCTCTCACCACACACACGCGAGGCGCCCCCCTGGTCGAGGGACGCCTCGCGGTGTCGTGCGGGGATCAGGCGGCCTGGGCCGCCGCGCCGCCGATGCCCTCGGCCTGCACCGCGGCACGGGCCAACTCGACGATCGCCGCGAAGGCGGCGGCGTCGTTGACGGCCATGTCGGCCAGGATCTTGCGGTCGACCTCGATGCCGGCCAGGCGCAGGCCCTGGATCAGCCGGTTGTAGGTCATCCCGTTGGCGCGGGCACCCGCGTTGATCCGCTGGATCCACAACTGCCGGAAGTCACCCTTGCGGTCGCGACGGTCCCGGTAGGCGTACTGCATCGAGTGCAGCACCTGCTCCTTGGCCTTGCGGTACAGCCGGGAGCGCTGACCGCGGTAACCACTCGCGGTCTCCAGCAGGGTACGGCGCTTCTTCTGGGCGTTCACAGCCCGCTTGACGCGTGCCATCTCAACTCCTTCTTGGGCTCAGGTGGCGCGCGTCAGCGGCCGAGCAGCTTCTTGATGCGCTTGACGTCGGCCTTGGCCACCTCGACCACGCCCGTCAGCCGGCGGGTACGGGTGGAGGGCTTCTTCTCCAGGAGGTGGCGCTTGTTGGCCTGCTCCTTCATGAGCTTGCCCTTGCCAGTCACCCGGACCCGCTTACCCGTCCCCGTGTGGCTCTTCATCTTCGGCATGTGGAACGTCTTCTCCCCTGTTACTGGCCGCTGGTGTCAGCGGTCGTGCCGGTCTCACCGGCTGCTGCGCTCTCACCGGCCGCAGCGGGCTCGGCAGCCGCCGCGGGCTCCTCCGCGGGCTCCTCCGCGGTCCGCTCCCGGGCTCCACCACGCGATGCCGTGGCGGCGACCGCGGAGGCCTTCACGGCCCGGTGCGGAGCGAGAACCATGATCATGTTTCGGCCGTCCTGCTTAGGAGCGGACTCGACGTATCCCAGTTCCGTGATCTCGGATTCGAGCCTACGCAGAAGCCGGTAACCCAGCTCCGGGCGACTCTGCTCGCGACCGCGGAACATGATCGTCACCTTGACCTTGTCGCCGGCCTTGAGGAACCGCACCACGTGACCCTTCTTGGTCTCGTAGTCGTGCGGATCGATCTTCGGCCGGAGCTTCATCTCCTTGATGACGGTCTGCTGCTGGTTACGCCGCGCTTCGCGCGCCTTGAGTGCGCTCTCGTACTTGAACTTGCCGAAGTCCATGAGCTTGCACACCGGCGGGCGCGCCATCGGCGCAACCTCGACCAGGTCCAGATCGACGTCCGCGGCCAGCTGAAGGGCGCGCTCCAGCGGGACGATGCCCACCTGCTCACCCTCGGGGCCGACCAGTCGGACCTCACGTGCCCGGATCTGCTCGTTCACGCGTGGTTCGACGCTGATGGGGCCTCCTCGAGTCGGTTCTTCATCGGTAGCCGACCCAAGCGGTCCCCGTCGGGAACCGGCCCGGAAAGCAGAAGGCCCCGGCACATGCCAGGGCCCGCTCGACCGGTCGGCACGATCACAGGATCGCGCATCCGGAGCCGGAAGGTGCCCGGAACCGGTGACCGGACCCGGCCGCCGCAGTCGGCGACTCGGGTGGGAGCAGGCGCCCCACTTTCACGGCCGTCCGCTCACGCAGACAGCCTGGTCGACTTGACCACACTACACCCATGCCCATCGGGGCCCCAACTCGGCACGGCCGGCGGCTCGGGACCAGGGGATCAGGAGCCTGCGGCGCCCTGGGCCAGGGTGGCCAGGTGGGCCTGGTGCAGCCGGCGCAGGGCCCGGACCCCGTCGACCGCCAGCTGCTTGTCGGCGGCCTGGAGGGCCACCATCGGCAGCAGGTCGTCGTCGTACAGCTCCAGGGCGGCCCAGGGGGCACCCCGGTCGAACCGGACCCCCCGCACGACCTCCCAGGGCAGCTCGTAGGAGCCGATGATGTTGCGCACCCGCACCCCGCGCGCGTCCGCCTCGACCCGGGGCCGGGTGAACAGCAGGGCACCGAGGGCGAAGATCACCCCTAGGCCGATCATGGCGAACTGGTCGCCGCGCTGGAAGGTGCCGAAGCCGTTGCCGGTGGGGCCGGTCAGGGTGGTGGCGATCAACGAGAACACCACCACCAGCACGACCGCCGACACCCAGCAGACCACCCGGATGCGCCGGGGTCGGAGCCGGACCGACTCACCGCCGGTCACCGGCTGAGGCTCGGCCGTGCCGGCACTGGGCTGCGCTGGATCCCGCCGCTGACTCATGTCCTCAGTCTGCCATCCGCCCACGGTCCGACCGATGGCGCCACACGCGGCGACACCAGCACCGACGCCGGCCTCACAACCGGCAGGCGTGGATGTTGGTGACCAGGATCGCCCGGGCCCCCAGCTCGTAGAGCTCGTCCATGATCCGGTGCACGTCGTCGCGGAGCACCATGGCCTGCACCGCCACCCAACCCTCGCGGTGCAGCGGGGAGACCGTCGGCGACTCGATGCCCGGGGTCAGGGAACTGGCCCGGTCCAGCAGACCGGCCGGCACGTCGTAGGCCAGCATCACGTACCGGCGGGCCACCAGCACCCCGTGCAGCCGGCGCAGCAACTGCTCCGCCTGCGGGTTCACGGTCGCCCCGGCCCGACGGACCAGCACCGCCGAGGAGCGCAGCAGCGGCTCGCCGAAAACCACCAGGCCGGCCTGGCGCAGGGTGGCCCCGGTCTCCACCACGTCGGCCACCACGTCGGCCACGCCCAGGCGGATGGCGTTCTCCACCGCCCCGTCGAGGCGGATCACCTCGGCCTTGACCCCCAACTCGGCCAGGTAGCGCTCGACCAGGCCCGGGTAGGCGGTGGCGATCCGGTGCCCACCCAACTCCCGTACGTCGTCGACGTCGTCCGGGCGGGCGGCGAACCGGAAGGTGGCCCGGCCGAAGTTCAGGTCGACGACCTCCTCGGCGGGTGCGCCGGAGTCGATCAGCAGATCCCGGCCGGTGATCCCGACGTCCAGATCACCGGAGCCGACGTAGGTGGCGATGTCCTTGGGACGCAGGTAGAAGAATTCGATGTCGTTGGCCTCGTCCCGGCAGACCAGGTCCTTGGGGTCGCTGCGCTGGCGGTAGCCCGCCTCGCGCAGCATCTCGGCGGCCGAGGAGGCCAGGGCGCCCTTGTTGGGTACGGCGACACGCAGCATGACGGAGTGCTCCTTCGATCGGGTCCAGGGTCGATGGCGGGCACTCAGAGATGTCGGTAGACGTCCTTGAGCTCCAGCCCGCTGGCGAGCATCAACACCTGAACCTGGTAGAGCAGCTGGGAGATCTCCTCCGCGGTGCGCTCCGGCCCCTCATGCTCGGCGGCCATCCACGACTCGGCGGCCTCCTCGACCACCTTCTTGCCGATGAAGTGCACCCCCTTCTCCAGCGCGGCGACCGTGCCCGAGCCGGGGGTGCCGGCCGCGGCCTTGGCCTGCAGCTCGGCGAACAACTCCTCGAAGGTCTTCACGGAACCGGATTCTCCCAGTCGCCCTGGGTGGCGGCACGCACCGGGTCCGGTGGTGACCGGTAAGCGGGACTTGTATTCCCTACCACCATGGTGGGACACCGGTACGGCGGTCACCGCAGGTGGTCGTACGCTGTCGGCCATGGTCAGCACCCCACGCATCCGTACCCTCGCCACGGCCGGCGCGGTCCTCTTCGCGGTCACCGCCTGCGCCCCGCAGAGCGAGCCCGCCCCCCAGCCCACGGCCTCCGGCGCGAACGCGTGCGCCAAGGAGAACCTACCCACCCAGACCCCCGGCAAGCTCACCATCGCCACCGACGAGCCGGCCTACCAGCCGTGGTTCGTCGACAACAAGCCCGACAGCGGCGAGGGCTTCGAGTCGGCGGTGGCGTACGCGGTGGCGGAGAAGCTCGGCTACACCCGTGACGAGGTCGTCTGGACCCGGGTGAAGTTCGACTCGGCCATCGCACCCGGGCCCAAGACCTTCGACTTCGACATCAACCAGTTCTCGATCACGGACGAGCGCAAGAAGGCGGTGGACTTCTCCGCCCCCTACTACCTGGTGCGGCAGACCGTCATCGCGCTGAAGTCCTCCAAGATCGCCGGTAAGACCAGCCTGGCGGACCTGCGTGACGCCAAGCTCGGCGCCCAGGTCGGCACGACCAGCTACCAGGCGATCACCGACCTGGTGAAGCCGACCCAGCAGCCGCAGGTCTACAACAGCAACGACGACGCCAAGAAGGCCCTGCAGAACGGCCAGCTCGACGGCCTGGTCGTCGACCTGCCCACCGCCTTCTACATCACCGCCGCCGAGATCGAGGACGCGGTGATCGTCGGGCAGTTCCCGCAGGTGGGCACCCCGGAGGCGTTCGGGCTGCTGCTGGACAAGGACTCCCCGCTGACCGGTTGTGTCAGCAACGCGGTCGGGCAACTCTCCGCCGACGGGGTGTTGAAGGAGTTGGAGCAGCGGTGGCTGGCCCAGGTCGCGGGAGCCCCTGAGCTCACGTGAGCACCACCCGTCACGTCCCCTCCCCTGCCCAGCGGGCCCGTGAGGAGTACCGCCGCCGGCAGACCACGCTGAGTGTGCTGATCGCCGCCGCCTCCACGGCGGCGATCGGCACCCTGCTGGCGATCGCGGTGACCGGGGCACCCGGCTGGGAGCGGGTACGCGCCTCCTTCCTGGATCCGCAGATCGCCCGCGACGCCCTGCCGGCGGTGCTGACCGGCCTCTGGCTCAATCTGCGGTTGCTGGTCTGCTGCGCGCTAGGGGCGCTGCTGCTCGGGTTGATCATCGCGATCCTGCGTACCCTGCGGGGGCCGGTCTTCTTCCCGATCCGGGCCCTGGCCACCGGCTACACGTACGCCTTCCGGGGCCTGCCGCTGATCATCGTGCTCTACGTGCTCACCCTCGGCGTACCCGGTCTGCGGTTGCAGGGCATGCCGTCGGTGCTGGTGCTGGGCGGGTTGGCGCTGGTGCTCACCTACGGCGGCTACCTGGCCGAGGTGTTCCGCGCCGGCATCGAGTCGGTGCATCCCAGCCAGTTGGCGGCGGCCCGGTCCCTGGGGCTGACCTACCGGCAGACCATGCGGCACGTGGTGCTGCCCCAGGCCGTCCGGCGGGTGGCGCCGCCACTGCTCAACGACGTGGTGGCGTTGCAGAAGGACGTCGGTCTGGTCTCCCTGGCCGGGCCGATCGACGCGGTCCGGGCCGCGCAGATCGAGACCGCGCAGAGCTTCAACTACACCCCGTACATCCTGGCCGGGGTGCTCTTCGTCCTGCTGGCCATTCCGCTGATCGCCGTCACCGACCGGGTGACGCTGCGGGCGGCCCGACGCCAGTCCGGAGGCTGACCATGGACGTGTTGCGGTGCCGAGGGCTGCGCAAGGTCTTCGGCGACCAGGTGGTCCTCGACGGTCTCGACCTGACCGTGGCCGAACACCAGGTGGTGGCCCTGATCGGGTCCTCCGGGTCGGGCAAGTCGACCCTGCTGCGCTGCATCAACCTGCTGGAGGACCTGCACGACGGGACGATCGAACTGGACGGCGAGGACATCTCCGCCCCCGGTGTCGACCCCGACAAGGTACGCCGCCGCATCGGCATGGTGTTCCAGTCGTACAACCTCTTCCCGCACCTGAGTGTGCTGGACAACATCACTCTGGCGCCCCGTCGGGTGCACCGTCGGGCGCGGGCCGAGGCGGAGGCCCGGGCCCGGGAGCTGCTGGAGCGGGTGGGGTTGGGGGCCAAGGCCGACGCGTACCCGGACCGGCTCTCCGGCGGCCAGCAGCAGCGGGTGGCGATCGTGCGGGCGCTGGCCAACTCCCCCCGGCTGCTGCTGCTCGACGAGGTCACCTCGGCCCTGGATCCGGAGCTGGTCGGTGAGGTGCTGACGATGATCCGTGACCTCAAGGGCGAGGGGATGACCATGGTGCTGGCCACCCACGAGATGGGCTTCGCCCGGGACGTGGCCGACCAGGTCTGCTTCCTCGACGCCGGACGGGTGATCGAATCCGGTCCCCCCAGCCAGGTCCTCGCCGACCCCGTCCACCCCCGCACCCGCCAGTTCCTGACCCGCATCATCGAGGCCCGCCGCCTCTGACCCCACCACCCCTCCCTCTCCCCGCCACCCTGCGGGGGAGGGTTGATCATGAGGTTGGCGGCAGCTTGAAGATCGAGGCCCGCCGCCAACCTCATGATCAACCCTCCGGAGGGCGGGATCACACGGACGGTGTTGGGGTTGGGTTGGGGGTAATGATCGAGGCCACAAGAAGGTGGCTGGGTAAGCTCGATCGGGTACGAAACGCGCCCATGACGATGTCGCCAGAGGTAGCCGCCATGTCCAGTCGTCCGTCCGAGCCCGTCGACCCCGCCCGCCTCCAGGAGGTCCTCGACGGGCCGTGGGCCGGGGTCCGCGAGGCTCATCGTCGCAAGCTCGACGACAGCTTCCTGCCGGTGTACGGCGAGACCGGCGACCAGGCCCGGGAGCGGATCACCCGGCTGCTGGGCCGGCTGCCGGTCGATGAGGGCATGCCGGCGGCCTTCCCGCCCGAATACGGCGGCCACGGCGACATCGGCGGCTCGATCGTGGCCACCGAGATGCTGGCCCAGGTCGACCTGTCCCTGATGGTCAAGGCGGGGGTGCAGTGGGGCCTGTTCGGCGGTGCCGTGCTGTCCCTGGGCACCCGGCGGCACCACGACGCCTACCTGCGGGACATCGTCGCCGGTGACCTCCTCGGCTGCTTCGCGATGACCGAGACCGGGCACGGCTCGGACGTGCAACAACTGCGCACCACCTGCACCTACGACCCGGAGACCCAGACCTTCGACCTGCACACCCCGCATCAGGCGGCCCGCAAGGACTACATCGGCAACGCCGCCCGGGACGGTCGGATGGCGGTGGTCTTCGCCCAGTTGGTCACCAAGGGACAGCGGCACGGGGTGCACGCCTGGCTGGTCCCGATCCGCGACGCCCAGGGCAACCCGCTGCCCGGGGTGACCATCGGCGACGCCGGGCCCAAGGCCGGCCTGCTCGGGGTGGACAACGGGCGGCTCAGCTTCGACCACGTCACCCTGCCCCGGGAGGCGCTGCTGGACCGGTACGGCCAGGTGGCCCCCGACGGCACCTACTCCAGCCCGATCTCCAACGACTCCCGGCGCTTCTTCACCATGCTCGGCACCCTGGTCCGGGGCCGGGCCAGCGTGGGTGGCGCCGCGGCGGCGGCCACCAAGGTGGCGCTGACCATCGCGGTGCGCTACGGCGACCTGCGCCGCCAGTTCAGCGCCCCCGATGCCGAACGTGAGGTGCTGCTCAACGACTACCTGGCCCACCAGCGCAAGCTGCTGCCGGCCCTGGCCACCACGTACGCCCTGCACTTCGCCCAGGCCGAGCTGGTCGCCGCGATCGACGAGGTGCAGGGCGGCGACGGTCCGGTCGACGAGCACCGGCAGCGGGAGTTGGAGTCCCGGGCCGCCGGGCTGAAGGCCGCCCAGACCTGGCACGCCACCCGCACCATCCAGATGTGCCGGGAGGCCTGCGGCGGCGCCGGCTACCTGGCCGAGAACCGGCTACCCGGCCTGAAGGCCGACACGGACGTCTTCACCACCTTCGAGGGCGACAACACCGTGCTCCTGCAGTTGGTGGCCAAGGGGCTGCTCACCGGCTACCGGGACGAGTTCGGTTCCCTGGACGGCTGGGGGCGGGCCTCCTTCGTCGCCGAACAGGTCCGGGAGATGGTGCTGGAGCGTACGGCCGCGCGGGCGCTGATCGAGCGACTCGTCGGCGCCGTGCCCGGCCGGGACGAGGAGGTCGCCGTCACCGACCGGGGCTGGCAGCTCAAGGTCTTCGAGGACCGGGAGAAGCACCTGCTAGACGGCGCGGTCCGGCGGCTGCGCAACGGCGCCGCCACCAAGAAGGACCGCCCCTTCGACATCTTCAACGACGTGCAGGACCACGTCCTGACGGTCGCCGCCGCCCATGTCGACCGGGTCACCCTGGAGGCCTTCGTCGCCGGCATCGAGAAGACCACCGACCCGGCGGTCAAGGCCCTGCTGTCCCGGGTCTGCGACCTGTACGCCCTCAGCGTCATCGAGACCCACAAGGGCTGGTTCCTGGAGCACGGCCGGCTCACCCCGGCCCGCGCCAAGGCGATCACCGGGGTGGTGAACAGCCTGCTCAAGGAGCTACGCCCGCAGATGGGCACCCTGGTGGAGGGCTTCGGCATCCCGCCGGCGTGGCTGCACTGCGCCATGCTGCGCGAGGAGGGCGACCGGCAGGAGGCCATGGCCGCCCACGACGCCGCCGGTGACCCGCAGACCGTCCCGGCCTGACCGGGCCTGATTCCCGACTGTTCGGTAACGGACCGTAGCGACCGCGATCGTCAAGTGCCACCGGATCCTGGGGCCACACCCTTCACAGACGGGAGCCCCTGATGATCTGGATCATCGAGAGCAAGAGCAAGCTGAGCCGAGTGTTCGCGGCCGACCTCGAGCGCCTGGGTGCGAATGAGGCGGTCGCGACACACGTTTCCCGGTCCGTGCTGAACAGTACGATCGCCGAGGTGCAGACCCCGCTCGTGCCTGCGCCCGACCCGGGCGAGCCGGTTCTGGTCCTCGCCCACTCCGGCTACGACCTCGACGCCCGGCACAACCGGGAGGCACCCTGGATCGGCGGGCGCTGGCTGGACGAGTTCGTCCAGGACGTCACGCTGAAGTTCACCCCCGCCGGCCTCAGCGGCCGTACCCTCTGGTTCCTGGTCTGCCACACCGGGCACGACGTCACCACGCTGGCCGGCCTGCTGGCCGCCGCCGGAGTGGACAACGTGACGATCTACATGCCGACGGACTTCATGTACATCAGCAACACCGGCATCCCGCACGTGCTGCTCAGCGAGGCGGACCTCGGCACCGTCAACAAGGACGTGGCCCGGTGTGACAGCGACTACTGGAGCATCCAGGGATCGCAGCCCACCGGCAGCTACTGGGCCGGCTGCTCGATCAGCGGGCAGGTGGTCACCACACTGTCCGCGACGGCGGTCGAGGAGGCCGTCCAGGAACAGTTCGACCCCGACGGGACCGAAGTCTGAGCCGGTAGAGGGCCGGGAATCCCGGTCAGACCCCGAAGCCGACGCGCTGGGTGCCGCCGGTGGCGACCTGACGGATGGCCAGGGCGGCGTCCAGCGCGGCGACGGTGGAGGCCCAGCCCTTGTCCTCGGCCGAGCCGGGCAGCCCGGCCCGGTCCCGGGCCTGCTCCAGGGTGTCGACCGTGAGCACCCCGTGCGCCACCGGCTTGCCCTCGTCGAGGGCCACCCGGGTCAGCCCCTCGGTGACCGACTGGCAGACGTAGTCGAAGTGGGCGGTGGCACCCCGTACCACCACGCCGAGGGCGACCACGACGTCACAGCGGCGGGCCAGGGCCTGGGCCACCACGGGCAGTTCCACCGAGCCGGCCACCCGGGCCACCACGGTCCGGGCCCCGCAGGCCTGGGCGGCGGCCACCGCCCGGTCGAGCATGTGGTCGGTCAGTTCACCGTGCCAGCGGGCGGCGACCACCCCCACGGTCATCCCCGCCGCGTCGACCGGGGCCGCGCCCGGCTCACCGAAACCCGCCATGTCCCTACGCTCCGATCTCGTTGCCGGCCACCGGGCGGCCCATCGGGGCCTCGGCGGTCTCGTCCACGTCGAGCAGGTGTCCCATCCGGTCGCGCTTGGTGCGCAGGTATCGCACATTCTCCGGGTGGGTGCGTACCGGCAGGCTCTCCCGGCCGGTGACGGTCAACCCGTAGCCCTCCAGCCCGGCCCGCTTGGCGGGGTTGTTGGTGAGCAGCCGCATGGTGCGCACCCCTAGGTCGTAGAGGATCTGGGCCCCGGTGCCGTAGTCCCGCGCGTCGGCCGGCAGGCCCAGGTCCAGGTTGGCGTCGACCGTGTCGCGGCCCTGGTCCTGCAACTGGTAGGCCCGCAGCTTGTGCAGCAGCCCGATGCCCCGCCCCTCGTGGCCGCGTACGTAGAGGACCACTCCCCGCCCTTCCCGGGCCACTCGGTCCAGGGCGGCGTTGAGTTGGGGGCCGCAGTCGCAGCGCACCGAGGCGAAGGCGTCCCCGGTCAGGCACTCGGAGTGCACCCGTACCAGCACGTCCCGGCCGTCACCGATGTCCCCCATCACCAGAGCGACATGTTCGGCCGAGTCGTTCTCGCTGCGGTAGCCCAACGCCCGGAACACCCCGTGCTCGGTGGGCATCCGGGCCTCGGCGACCAGTTCGACCTGCTTCTCGGTACGCCGCCGGTAGGCGATCAGGTCGGCGATGGTGATCAGGGCCAGGGAGTGCTCGGCGCAGAACTTCTCCAGGTCCGGCAGGCGCATCATGGTGCCGTCGTCGTTGACCAGTTCGCAGAGCACCCCGGCCGGTCGCAGACCGGCCAGCCGGGCCAGGTCGACGGCCGCCTCGGTGTGGCCGGCCCGCCGCAGCACCCCGCCCGGGCGGGCCCGCAACGGCACCACATGCCCGGGCCGGGCCAGGTCGGCCGGGCCGGTCGAGGGGTCGGCGAGCAGCCGGATGGTGTGCGCCCGGTCGGCCGCGGAGATGCCGGTGCTCACCCCCTCCCGGGCGTCCACCGTGACGGTGTACGCGGTCTGTCGGCGGTCCTGGTTGGTGTGGTGCATGGGCGGCAGGTCCAGCCGGTCGCACTCGCCCTCGGTCAGCGGTACGCAGATGAACCCGGAGGTGTACCGCACGGTGAAGGCCAGCAGTTCCGGGGTGGCCAGTTCGGCGGCGAAGATCAGGTCGCCCTCGTTCTCCCGGTCGGGGTCGTCGACCACGACGACCGGCCGACCGGCGGCGATGTCCGCCAGGGCCTGTTCGATGTCGGTGAAGGGTCCCGGCTCGCTGTGCTCGCTCATGCGACGGCCTCCGAGTAGATGGGCGGAATCGGGACGGACATCGCGGTGCTGACTCGCGCGGTATGCCACCGGCTGACCGGGCCGCACCCGCCGGCGGCGGTCACGACGCCACCGGCCCGGACAGGTCGAGGCCGGACAGGTTGAGGCCGGGCGGGTTGGTGCCGAGCAGCCGCTCGACGTACTTGGCCAACACGTCCACCTCCAGGTTGACCGGGTCGCCGACGGCTCGGGTGCCCAGGGTGGTCAGCGCCAGGGTGGTCGGGATCAGGCCGACGGTGAACCAGTCGGTGCCGACCTCGGCCACGGTCAGGGAGACCCCGTCGATGGTGATCGAGCCCTTCTCCACCACGTACCGCGACAGCCCCGCCGGCAGCCGGAACCGGACGGTCTCCCAGCGGGGTGCGGGCTCCCGGGCCAGCACCTCGCTGACGCCGTCGACATGCCCCTGCACCAGGTGCCCGCCGAGGCGGCTGCCCAGCGCGGCGGCCCGCTCCAGGTTGACGCCGTCACCGGGGCGCAGCCCGCCCAGGGCCGAACGGCGCAGGGTCTCCCCCATCACGTCTGCGGTGAACACCCCGCCGTCGACCTCGACGACGGTCAGGCAGACCCCGTTGACCGCGATCGAGTCGCCATGGCGGGCGTCGGAGGTGACCAGGGGGCCACGGACCGCTACCAGGGCGGAATCCTGGGCCGTCGGGGTCACCCCGACGACCTCGCCCAGTTCCTCGACGATGCCGGTGAACATGCCTAGCCCTCCCTCTTGCGGGGTGACGCGGTGATCCGTAGATCCGGGCCGATCTGCGTAACGTCGGTGATCTCCAGGTCGATGGCCTCGGCGATGGTGGTCACACCCGCGTCGACCAGGGCGGCCGGGCCCGCGCCGAGCAGTCGGGGGGCCAGGTAGCCGACCACCCGGTCGACCAGGCCGGCGGCCAGGAAGGCCCCGGCCAGCCTGGGCCCGCCCTCCAGCAGCACCGCCCGTACCCCCCGGGTGTGCAGGGCGGCCAGCAGCGCGGGCAGGTCCACCCCGCCGTCCGGGTCGGCGCCCACCTCGGCCGCGGTGGCGATCCAGGTGCGGGCCGCGCCGTCGCGGACCTGGGCGTCGGTCGGGGTACGCCCGGCGGAGTCGACCACCACCCGCAAGGGCTGCCGGATGGCCAGGCTGCCGTCGCGCAGGTTGCGTACGGTCAACCGGGGGTCGTCGGCCAGGACGGTGCCCACCCCGACGATCACCGCGTCGACGGTCGCGCGCAGCGCGTGTACGTCCATCCGGGCCGCCTCGGAGGTGATCCACATGCTGGTGCCGTCGGCCGCCGCAGAGCGCCCGTCCAGGGTCGCCGCGTACTTCCAGATGACGTAGGGCCAGCCCCGGCGCATGGCGGTCAGCCAGGCGATGTTGCCCTGCTCCGCCTCGGCGGCCCGGACCCCCAGGTCCACCCGGACACCGGCGGCCCGCAGGGTGGCCGCGCCCCCGGCCGCCACCGGAGTGGGGTCGGGCACCGCGATGACCACCCGTGCCACCTGGGCTTGCACCAGGGCGTTGCTGCACGGGCCGGTACGCCCGGTGTGGTCGCAGGGTTCCAGGGTGACCACCGCGGTGCCACCCTTCGCCCGGTCACCGGCCTGGGCCAGCGCGACGATCTCGGCGTGCGGCCCACCGGCGTACGCGTGGAAGCCCTCGCCGACGACCTCGCCGTCGGCGTCGAGCAGCACGCAGCCGACCACGGGATTGGGACTTGTCGTGCCGAGCCCGCGCGCCGCGAGTTCGATCGCGCGACGCATCGCCTCGTCCACGGAGACGCTCGCCATCGCCTGGTCCCTGCCCTCTCGCTGGTCCTGGCGCGGGCGGGGAGCGGGGAACAAGCATGCGGCGGCGGAGCCCAGGAACGGCACAGCCGCCCCCGGGACGGGTGGGTGCGCACGCCGAGCTGCGGCGAGCACCGACCCTTCCGATCCGCGCGCTGTCTCCCATCCGGACTGTCTGGGCGCGGACGGACCGCACCCAACCGTCGGCCCCGGATTCTCACCAGGTCCACCGGGCGGACTGACCGCTCCCGGGTCGCGGGCTTACCACGGTCAGACCGTGGATCACCGCCGGTTCGGAATTACACCGAGTCCCGCCAGCGCGTGGTGGGTACTGAGGGAAAGTCTTACACGTAGGGCGGGTGATTTGGCCAGCCCGGCGAGCTACTTCACATGACGGTTACCCGGGTCACCGACGCCGCGTCGACGGTCCACCGCCACGTACGAACCGGGTTGGCTCTTGGCCACGGTTTTCATTTCCGAAGCGATCGTCATGGCCTCAAGTGGGCTGGTCAGACGCTTGTCGGAGTCGGATATGCAGACCCCGATGGACAGGGTCACCAAGGCCGCTTTTCGGATGTTTCCCCGCCGGTCCTTCAGCTCCACGTACCCCCGTTCGCGGTCCGTGGGGTCGTAGAGGGCGTCCGCCGCCTTCTCGAATTGTGCGGAAACCCGGGAGGTCAGCGGCCGGACCTGATCCGGGGTGCAGACGAAGACGAAATCGTCCCCACCGACATGCCCCAGGAAGGCCGGCGGCGGGGCCACCGAGACCACCGCCTGATGCAGGGTGCGGGCCAGGGCGGAGATGAAGTCGTCGCCCCGGACGAACCCGTACCGGTCGTTGACGCTCTTGAACCGGTCGATGTCGATGTAGCCGACCGCGTAGTCCGTGCCGATGCGGACCCGATCGGCGATCTCCCGCCGGATGCGGCTGTTACCCGGCAGCCCGGTGAGCGGGGAGACCTCACGGAACTCCTTGTTGCGGCGCAACGTCGAGGTGACCCGGGCCAGCAGTTCCAGGGTGTCGAAGGGCTTGACCAGATAGTCGTCCGCGCCCGCGCTCAGCCCGTTGACCTTGTCCTGGGTCATCCCCTTGGCGGTCAGCATGATCACCGGCAGGACGGCCGTCATCGGGTCGGCCCGCAGCCGCCGGGTCAGTTCCAGGCCGTCGATGCGGGGCATCATCAGGTCGACCACGGCCAGATCGGGACGCTGACGGGCGATCAGCTCCAACGCCTCCTGACCGTCGCTGGCCAGCATGACCTCGAAACCGTGCAACCGCAGGTTGAACTCGACGAAACGGGCGATGTCCTCGTCGTCGTCGACGACGAGGATCACGTCCTTGCGATCGCCGGCGGCCTCCACCTCACTGCCCGTCGACCGCGCGCTCCGCCAACCCCCGCAGCCGGCGTACCGCCTCGGCCGGATCGTCCGCCCCGTAGACCGCGGTCCCGGCGACGAAGGCGTCCGCACCGGCCGCGGCGGCCTGCTCGATGGTGTCCGCGGCGATCCCGCCGTCGACCTCGATGCGCAGTTCCAGGTGACCGGCGTCGCGGTGCCGGCGGACGGCGCGGACCTTGTCCAGCAGTTGCGGGATGAACCGCTGACCGCCGAACCCGGCCTTGATGGTCATCACCAGCAGAGTGTCGAAGTGGGGCAGCAGGTCCAGGTACGGCTCGATCGGGGTGTCCCGGTCGATCGCCAGTCCGGCCTTGGCCCCGGCCGCGCGCAGGTCCTTGGCCAGCGCCACCGGATCGTCACACGCCTCGGCGTGGAAGGTGACGTTGTAGGCCCCGGCGTCGGCGTAGCCGGGCGCCCACCGATGCGGGTCGTTGATCATCAGGTGGACGTCGAAGGGGATCTCGGTGGCGGCGCGCAGACTCTGCACCACCGGCAGCCCGATGGTCAGGTTCGGTACGAAGTGATTGTCCATCACGTCCACGTGCAGCCAGTCCGCGGCGTTCTCGACGGCGCGGACCTCCTCGGCGAGGCGGGAGAAATCGGCGGCGAGGATGCTGGGCGCGACGATCAGCGGCGGTACGGTCACCGGGCCAGTGTACGAAGGCGGTGACCGGCCGCCGGCAGCGCGGCACCGAACCGGACACCACGTGACCCAGAGGTGACCAATGGTGCAGAATGACACCCTCCGGAGACGGAGGCACGCGAATTGGTGATTTCCGACTGGCCGAAGCGGCGAATCGCGGCGACACTCCATCCGGGACGGTGACGGTAACCTGCTGGCCGTGGGCACGGGAGCCGCAGCCGGGCACCGGCTCCCGGAAAGGGCGGACGATGCGACGCTGGTTCGCGGCGCTGGCGTTGGCCAGTGCGGCTGTGATTGCGTTGAGTGGCTGCGTACGACAGGGCGCGACGGACGGCGACCTCACCGACGACTGGCCGGCCCTGCGGGCACCGACGATGTTCGTCCCGGCCACGGACGCCTGCCTGCCCCGGGTCACCGCGATCGTGCAGGCGAGCACCTACGAGACCGTGGACTGCGCCCGCAATCATCTGGCCGAGGCGGTGCACGTCGGCTTCTTCACCGGTGCGGCGGCCCGCGGCCCACGTCCCTCCCCCGGTTCCGCGGCCCTGCGCGCCGCCCGGGCCGAGTGCGACCAGCGGGCCCGACTGGTCCTCGGCGGCGACTGGCATGTCGCCCGGCTGACCCTGAACATCGCCCTGCCGTCGGTGTCGGCCTGGAACGGCGGCGCGCGATGGTTCCGGTGCGACCTGAGCGAGACCGACAGCATCGACAACACCCGGCCGGTCAACCGCACCGGCAGTCTGCGTGGCGCCCTGATCGGTGACTCCCCCCTGGTGCACCGCTGCTTCGACCCCAAGCTGATCGGCAACAGCCTTAACTACATGGCTCCCGTGCTGTGCACCGAACCGCACGGCGCCGAGTTCGTCGGGGTCTACATCGAGCGGGACATGACCTGGGAGGAGTTCAGCCGCTCCGCCGGCCAGGCCCACCGCCGCTGCATGTCCCTGATCGCCGCGTACGCGGATGTGCCCAACAACTCCGACCTGCCCTACCGCGCCGGCTCGATCTTCTACCCGCCCTCCCAGCGGGAATGGGAGGAGGGCGACCGGGGGGTGCGGTGTCTGTTGTGGAGCGATGACCGCAAGCTCACCGGATCGATGCGGGGGGTCGGCCCGCAGGGGCTCCCGGTGACCTGAGGGTGCCGTATGCTGCCGCTGCGCGTGCGGGGTGCACGGGTACGGGGGAGGTCTACGGATGCGACGGTGGCTGACCGGAATCGCACTGGGCACTGTGGTGGCCCTGGCGCTGGGCGGCTGCACGACACCGGAGGGGACCGACGGCGATCTCAGCGACGACTGGGCGCCGATGGCGGCACCGGTGGTGTTCACCCCCGCGGCACAGACCTGTCACCCCCAGCCTGTGGTGGTCGGTCATCTCCGCGACTACACCCCGGTGGCCTGCGATCAACCGCACCAGGCCGAGACCATGCATGTCGGCACCCTGCCCGAGACCGACGAGAAGGAGCCGCCGGTCGTCGGCAGCGCCGGAATGCGGACCGCCTTCACCGAGTGTGACCAGCAGGTGCGCAAAGCCCTCGGCGCCGACTGGCGGATCGCTCGGGTCAGGTTGAGTGTGGTCCTGCCCTCGCCGCAGGGGTGGACCGGCGGAGCACGCTGGTTCCGCTGCGACGTTCGCGAACTGTCCGACCTGGAGGACTCGACTTCGGTACGCCGCACCGCCAGCCTGGCCGGGGCCCTGTCCGGGTCCTCCCCCCTGCGGCACGGGTGTTTCCGGGCCAAGACCGACGGCAGCCTGGTGACCGAGATGGTCGCCGTGAAGTGCACGGCACGGCACCGGGCCGAGTTCGTCGGTGTCTGGAAGGCCCCGAACAGCAGCTACGAGAAATTCCTGAACAACTCCACCCGCAACCATCGGGCCTGCCGCAGCCTGGTCGCCAAGTACGCCAAGGTGCCGGACGACGGCAACCTCGAGTACCGCACCGGCACCATCTTCTACCACCCCGACGAGGACGAGTGGCGCAGCGGCGACCGGGGGGTGCGGTGCTTCCTGTGGAGCAACCGGCGGGAGCTGACCCGTTCGGTGAAGGGGGCCGGCACCCGAGCCCTGCCGATCGGCTGAGTGCGACCGGCAGGGCTCGGCGTCAACCCGCCCCGCAGGGGGTCAACTGCGGCGCAGCATGGCGAGGAACATGGCGTCCGTGCCGTGCCGATGCGGCCACAACTGCACCGTGGGCCCGTCCCCTAGACCCGGCATCCCCGCCGGCAGCAACGGCCGGGCGTCGATGAAGTCCACCGGGGTGCCACTACGACGGGCCGCCTCGGTGACGGTCACATGGGTCTCCACCGTGTGCGGTGAACAGGTCACGTAGGCCACCACCCCACCCGGGCGGACCGCTCGGATCCCGGCGGTGAGCAGTTCCCGCTGCAACCGGGTCAGCGCCGGCAGATCCGAGGGCTGACGCCGCCACCGCGACTCCGGTCGACGGCGCAACGAACCCAGCCCGGTGCACGGGGCGTCGACGAGCACCCGGTCGAAGTGCCCCTCCGGCAGCTTAGGCTCGGCACCGACCAGCCGTCCGTCGGTGTGCAACACCGTCACCGGCAGGCCCCGGGTGGCGTTCTCGACGAGACGCGCCCGGTGCTCAGCCACCTCCACCGCGGTCAGCCGGGCCTCGCGCTGGGCCGCCAGGGCCCCCAGCAGCCCGGACTTGCCACCCGGCCCGGCACACAGGTCGAGCCAGCGACCGTCCGGGCCCTCCACCGGTGCCTGCACCAGGGCGGCGGCCACCAGTTGGGAACCCTCGTCCTGGACGTGGGCCCGCCCGTCGACCACCGCGGCCAGGTCCCCGGGGGCGCCGCCGGCGAGATAGACCGCGTACGGCGAGAAGGCACCCGGGGCGCCACCGGAGGCGTCGGCCAGCTCGACCGGGTCGGCCAGACCCGGCCGGGCGCACAGGTGCACCGGTGGGCGTTCGTTGTTCTCGATCAGCAGCCGGGTGGTCTCGCCGAGGTCCCCGCCGAGCGCCTCCGCGAAGGACCGGACGATCCACTGCGGATGGCTGTGGGCGAGGGCCAGGTGACCGATCGGGTCGGTCTCCATCGACGGCGCCAGCCGGGCCACCCACTTGTCGATGTCGGATGCCGAGACCTCGCGCAGCACCGCGTTGGCGAACCCGGTGGCCCCCTGACCGACCATCCGCACCAGGTCGACCGTCGAAGAGACGGCCGCGTGCGGGGGCACCCGGGTGTGCAGCAACTGGTACGCGCCGATGCGCAGCGCGTCGCGGACCGGCGGATCGATGCGCTCCACGTCCCGCCCGGCCGCGGCGGTGAGGATCGCGTCCAGGGTGCCGGAGTGTCGCAGGGTGCCGTAGGTCAGCTCGGTGGCGAAGGCGGCGTCCCGCCCGTACAGCCCCTCGTCCCGCAGGATCGCCGGCAATACCAGATTTGCGTACGCGTCGTCCCGGTTGACCGCGGCGACGGCCTGGTACGCGGCGTACCGGGGGCGGTCCATGGCCGGGCGCGGGGCACGCGGGCCCCGGCGGTCCGCCTCCCGGCGGGGTGCGGCGTCCCTCACGCGAAGTCCTCCCCGGCGCTGACCCGGGCGCCCCGCGCCCAGTCGGTGGCCGACATGGCCCGTTTGCCGGCCGCCCGCACCTCGCCCAGACGGATCGGGACGGTGGCCGTGCCGACGAGTACCCGCGACTTCTCCACCAGCAGCTCACCGGGCTTGAGGGCGGCGGCGTCCGGGGCCGCTACGACCGGTCCCAGCTTCACCCGCTCGCCCCGGAAGGTCGTCCAGGGGCCGGGTGCCGGGGTGCAGGCGCGGATCCGGCGGTCCACCGCGAAGGCCGGGTCGGACCAGCGGACCCGGGCGTCCTCCACGGTCAGCTTCGGTGCCAGGGTTACCCCCTCGGCGGGCTGGGGCTCGGCCCGGGCGGTGCCGTCGGCCAGGGCGTCCAGCACCGCCACCAGCAGACCGGCGCCGGAGTGGGCCAGCCGCTCCAGCAGGTCACCGGAGGTGTCGGCCGGCCGGATCTCGTCCGTGAGGGTGCCGTAGACCGGGCCGGTGTCCAGCCCCTCCTCCAGTTGGAAGACGCTGGCCCCGGTGATCTCGTCACCGTGCAGCACCGCGTGCTGCACCGGGGCGGCCCCCCGCCAGGCGGGCAGCAGCGAGAAGTGCAGGTTCACCCAGCCCAGCCGGGGGATCTCCAGCGCCACCGGCGGCACCAGGGCCCCGTAGGCCACCACCGGTACGCAGTCCGGGGCCAGCTCGCGCAGCCGGTCCAGGAACTCCGGCTCACGGGGGCGGGCCGGGGTGAGCACCTCGATGCCGTGCTCGTCGGCCCAGGCGCCCACCGGGGAGCGGACCAGGCCGCGACCGCGACCGGCCGGGGCGTCCGGGCGGGTGACCACGGCGACCAGCTCGTGCCGGGACTCGGCGACGGCGGCCAGGGCGGGTACGGCGACGGCCGGGGTTCCGGCGAAGATCACACGCATGCCGGTCACCGCCCCAGACCGAAGGGGCTGCCGGCACTGTGCGGGCTCAGCTTGACCGTGGGCGGGGCGGCATCGTCGTACCACTCGGCCTGGCGGATGGCCTTCATGGCCTCCTTGCGGCCGGCCGGGTCCAGCCGGTCGATGAACAGCACGCCGTCGAGGTGGTCGGTCTCGTGCTGCACGCAGCGGGCCATCAGGCCGGTGCCGACGATCTGCAGGGGGTCGCCGTAGCCGTTGAACCCCTTGGCGATGACGTTCTGCCGGCGCTTGGTGTCGAAGTACATCCCGGGGATGGACAGGCAGCCCTCCGGGCCGTCCTGCTCCTCGGCGTCCGGGAACTCCAGCACCGGGTTGACCAGGTGGCCCACCACGTCGTCGACATCGAAGGTGAACACCCGCAGGCCCACGCCGAGCTGTGGCGCGGCGAGACCCGCCCCGCTGCTGTCACGCATGGTGTCGGTCAGGTCGGCGATGAGCTTGCGCAGCTCGACGTCGAAATCGACCACCGGATCGGCCGGCGTGCGCAGCACCGGATCGCCGAACAGACGGATGGGCTGGACGGTCACGCGGTTTGACTCCTTAGCGGCGGACAGCAGTGCCTCACCAGTCTACGGAGTGTCCCGGGTCGGCCCGACCGGCGCATCATGATCGCCGGCCGGGCGGCGGGCCGTGGTCAGCCGATGCTGCCGGGCTCCCCGGCCAGCACCGCGTCCCCGGCCAGCAGGGCGTGCTCCGGCAGGGGCAGGCGGATGTCGTGCGCGGCCTCCCAGTCGTGGATCAGGCTGGGGCGGGCCTGCGCGGCGAAGAAGTCGACCGCGCTGGTCGTACCCACCACCGGCTCGTCGACCTCGGCGACCAGGCGGCCGGGGACCATCCGGAAGCCGTTGCGCAGGGCGGCGCTGAGCCGCCGGTGCCCGTTGACCACGAAGAAGTACTCACCGGTGTAGCCGATCTCCAGCGGCTCCAGGCCGGTCTCGCCGGCCTCGGCCACCTCCCCGAGGAAGGTCGAGTCGGAGTCCCACAGGCCGCGCAGACCGGAGACGTCCTCGGTCGGGTAGACCCGCGCGGGATCCAGCAGCAGCAGCGGGGGCGCCTCCCGCAGCACCTCGGGAGCCAGCCGCCCCTCGTAGGCGTCGATGATCCGCTCGATCACCTCGTCGGCCGGGGCCCGGGTGGTGTCGCAGATCAGGTCGTAGTTGCGCAGCCGGGCCTTGTCCACGCCGTAGCGGATCAGGAACCGGCCCCGCTCACTCTCGCTGCGCTCCCGGAGCTTGGCCTTGGCCTCCTCCATGGAGGTGTAGCTCTCGGCCGGCCCGGAGGGGCGCAGCAGCACCCGACGGGCCGCCTCACCCGGCTCGGTGATCATGTGCACCTTGAGGGCGTCCGTGAAGAAGTGCCAGGCCAGCCGCGAGTCCATGACCAGGCTCTCACCGGAGGCGGCGATGTCGCGCTGAAGCTGGTCGACATAGCCGTCGACGGCCTGGTCCAGCTCGGCGTGCAGATTGAGTTGCAGGGCGGTCATCTGACGATCCTGGGCCATCTGCCGGTAGAGGTCACCGACACTGACCCGGCGCAGCCCCAGCCGCTTGGAGATCTCCACCGACACGGTGCTCTTGCCGCTGCCGAGGTCACCGTTGAAGACGATCGACTGACGAACGGTCACGACTGGCCACCCCTGATCACGGCTGAATTGAAGCATCGATTTCGCGCCGGACCGACGCGGTCGCGCCGTCCTGCGACAACCCCTACCCTGCGCGCCTGCCGCCGCACCGTGACCTGGAGCGGTCGTGCGCCCCGGCATGACGGGCGACTCTATCACCTTCGGCGGGACCGCCCCGAAGACACGACCAGCGATGGGGGCATCGCCACAGAGGGCGTTGATCGCCTCACATATGGCGACAATTGCCGTGCCGAGCATCACATTCCGTGATCACCCGACCGTAGGGGTGTCCGGGTCAGAACATCGCCAGGGGGTCGATCTGCAGGCGTACCGGATCGGCCGCCTTCCGGGCGCTGCGCACCCCGGCCGCGACATGCAACGCCTCGGCCAGCGCGGCGGCCCGGGCCCGGGGCACCCGGATCAGCATCCGCTCCCGCTCACCGTCGGCCGGCACCGGACCCAGCAGTTGTGCCTGCTCGGGCAGGCGGGCCTGCGCCAACAGGTCGGCCACCGCCTCCGGAGCACCGGTCAGGCTGGCCATCCGTACCGCCGGTGGGAAGCCCAGTTCCCGCCGCTCGGCCAGCTCCCCGGCGGCGAACCAGGCGGGATCCCAGCGCAGCAGCGCCTGCACCGGGGCCAGGGCCCCGTCCGCGACCACCACCACCCGGCCGCCCTGGGCAGCCGGGCGGGCCAGGGCGGCCGCCGCCGCCCACCGCCGCAGCGCCTCCTCCCCCGCGCGCAGGTCGGCCCGGGTCAGCAGGGCCCAGGTGTCCAGCAGCAGCACCGCCCCGTAGCCACCGGCGGCGACCGGCTCGGCCCCCGGGGTGGCGATCACCAGTCCGGGGCCGCCGGGAACCTCCACCAGCACCTCCTCCCGACCGGAGGTGCGTACCGGCACCCCCGGGAAGGCCCGGCCCAACTCCTCCGCGGTGCGGCGGGCCCCGGTGACGGAGGCCCGCAGCCGCCGTCCATGGCAGTGCGGGCAGGCGTACGCGGCCGCCACCCGGGCGCACCAGCGGCAGTGCGGGGCCCCACCGGCCGAGGGCAGCGCCAACGGCCCGGCGCAGTGCGGACAGCGGGCCGGGGTACGACAGTCGTCGCAGGCCACCGACGGCAGGTAACCCCGCCGGGGCACCTGCACCAGCACCGGGGACTCCGCCCGTAGCGCCTCCCGGGCGGCGGTCCAGGCCAGGCTGGGCAGCCGGGCGGTAGCCGCTCCCGGGTCCCGGGCCAACTGGGGGTCGTCCCCGGTCGGCGCGACCGCCGGGGCCCGCGCCCGCAGCACCTCCCGGGTCGGCACCACCTCGCGGGCCCACCCGGTCTCCACCAGCAACTGCGCCTCGGCGGTACGGGCGTAGCCGCCGACCAGCGCCGCGGCCCCGTCCAGGTGGGCGCGGGTGAGCAGCACCTCCCGGGCGTGCGGGTACGGCGCCCGGGGCTCGGCGTGCAGGTCGTCACCGTCGTCCCAGATGGCCACCAGGCCCAGCCGGGACACCGGGGCGAACATCGCGGCCCGGGTACCGATGACCACCGGGGCATCGTGGTGCCGGGCGGTGAGGAAGGCGCGGTACCGGCGGGCCGGACCCAGCGCGGCGGACAGGCAGACGTGCCGGTCCGGTCCGAGGGTGGCGGTCAGGGCGGCGTCCAGCCGGTCCAGGTCCCGGCCGTCGGCGACCACCACCAGAGCGCCCCGACCGGCGGCCACCGTGGCCGCCACCGCAGTGGCGTACCGCGCCGCCCAGTCCTCCCCCGGCAGGGCCGACCAGACGGCCCGGGGTGCCCGCCCGGCGGCCAGGGCCCGCAGCAGGGCCGGCCCGGCCGGATAGTCCCCCCACCCCCCCGGTTCCGGCCCGCCCGAACCGCTCGGCTCGGTGGGGTCGCTCGGCTGGTTGGCCTCACCCGACGCGGTGGGCTGACTCGAATCGGCGGGCTCGCTGGGTTCGGTGGTCGGGTCGGTCGGGGGTTCGCCGGTAGCGGTGCGGGCCAGGAAATCCTTCTCCACCCGGGCATGCCGGGGTGGGACGGCCAGGCGCAGCACATCGGCCAGGCTGCCGGCGTACCGGTCGGCGACCGCACGGGCCAGCCGACGCACCTCGGCGGCGAGCACCGGCACCGGCGAGACCACCTTCTCCAGGTACGCCAGCCGGGGATGCTCGGAGCTGTCGTGGCGTTCCAGCAACCAGCCGTCGACCAGCTGACCGGCGAAACGCACCTTGACCCGCACCCCGGGGCGCGCCTGCGCGTCCAGCGCCTGCGGGACCAGATAGTCGAAGGGACGGTCCAGGTGGGGCAGCGGCACATCGACACAGACACGAGCGACCGGCGACCCGTCAGCGGGCCGCCGGTCGTCTCGCCTGGTGCCGGTCAGGCTCCCGCGGCCGACTTGAGGTCGGCGGCCCGGTCGGTGCTCTCCCAGGTCAGCTCCGGCAGTTCCCGGCCGAAGTGACCGTAGGCGGCGGTCTGCGCGTAGATCGGACGCAGCAGGTGCAGGTCCCGGATGATCGCGGCCGGACGCAGGTCGAAGACCTCCGTGACGGCCTTCTCGATCGAGGCCACCGGCACGGTCTCGGTGCCGAAGGTCTCGATGAACAGGCTCACCGGGTGGGCCTTGCCGATGGCGTAGGCGACCTGCGCCTCGCACCGCTCCGCCAGCCCGGCGGCGACCACGTTCTTGGCCACCCACCGCATCGCGTACGCGGCCGACCGGTCGACCTTCGAGGGGTCCTTGCCGGAGAAGGCGCCACCACCGTGCCGGGCGTACCCGCCGTAGGTGTCGACGATGATCTTCCGCCCGGTCAGGCCGGCGTCACCCATCGGGCCACCGATCTCGAAGCGGCCGGTCGGGTTGACCAGCAGCCGGTAGCCCTCGGTGTCCAGGCCCAGGCCCTCAAGCTCCGGGGCGATGACGTGGTCCCGGACGTCCGGGGTCAGCAGCGACTCCAGGGAGATGTCCGCGGCGTGCTGACTGGAGACCACGACGGTGTTGAGGCGTACCGGCCGCAGGCCCTCGTACTCGATGGTGACCTGGGTCTTGCCGTCCGGCCGCAGGTAGGGGACGGTGCCGTCCTTGCGGACCGCGGCCAGGCGACGGGCCAGGCGGTGGGCCAGGGCGATCGGCAGCGGCATCAACTCCGGGGTCTCGGAGCAGGCGAAGCCGAACATCATGCCCTGGTCGCCGGCGCCCTGCGCGTCCAGTGCGCTCTCCGAGGCGCCGGTGCGCAACTCGAAGGCGTTGTCGACACCCTGGGCGATGTCCGGCGACTGGGAGCCGATCGAGACGCTGACGCCGCACGAGGCGCCGTCGAAGCCCTTCTTCGACGAGTCGTAGCCGATGCCGAGGATGGTCTCCCGCACGATGGTCGGGATGTCGGCGTACGCCTTGGTGGTCACCTCGCCCGCGACGTGCACCTGACCAGTGGTGATCAGGGTCTCCACGGCCACCCGGCTGTGCGGGTCCTGGCTGAGGAGGGCGTCGAGGATGCCGTCACTGATCTGGTCGGCAATCTTGTCCGGGTGGCCTTCCGTGACCGATTCGGACGTAAATAGGCGGCGTGTCACGGCACTCCTAAGTCAGTGGAAGTCGTTGGGAGTCAGTGGATGTCGTTGGGCGGCAGTGTAGTCACCAAACGGTACGGGTACGTCGATCGTCGTCTAGGGGGCCACTCGTACGGAGGATCGCCCCGAAAGCCTGACGACGACCAGATCCCACACCTCGTCGGCAAGCTCCTCCTTGGACTGTTCGGCCAGCCGGGTGACCGAACCCGCCACGTCGATCACGGTGGCCGCGTTGGTGTCCGCGCCGAAGACCTTGTCCAGCCCCACCTCGTTGATGACGATGAGGTCAGCCCGCTTGCGGGCCAGCTTGGCCCGCCCGTTGGCCTCGGCGTCACCGGTCTCGGCGGCGAAGACCACCAGCACCTGTCCCGGCCGCCGCCGCTGGCCCAACTCGGCGGCGATGTCCGGGTTGGTGACCAGTTCGATGGTTGGGGCCACCCCGTCGTCCGCCTTCTTGATCTTGCCTTCAGCGTAGCTGGCGGGTCGGAAATCCGACGGAGCCGCCGCCATCACCACCACCTCGGCGTCGGCCGCGGCCCGCACCGTGGCCTCCCGCAGCTCGGCGGTGGTGCCCACCCGGATCAGGTCCACCCCGGCCGGATCGGGCAGTGACACGTTGGCCGAGATCAAGGTGACCCGGGCACCCCGGGCCACCGCGGCGCGGGCGAAGGCGTAGCCCTGCTTGCCGGAGGAGCGGTTACCCAGGAAGCGCACCGGGTCCAGGGGTTCCCGGGTGCCTCCGGCGGTGACCAGCACGTGCCGACCGGCCAGGTCGGCCGGGGCGGCCGCGCCCCGGGCCAGGGTCCGGCGGGCGACCGCGAAGATCTCCGCCGGATCGGGCAGCCGACCCTTGCCGGTGTCGGCCCCGGTGAGCCGCCCCACGGCGGGCTCGATGACCCGTACCCCCCGGCCGCGCAGGGTGGCCACGTTGTCGACCGTGGCGGGGTGCTCCCACATCTCGGTGTGCATGGCCGGTGCCAGCAGCACCGGGCAGCGGGCCGTCAACAGGGTGTTGGTCAGCAGGTCGTCGGCGATGCCGTGGGCGGCCTTGGCCAACAGGTCGGCGGTGGTGGGTGCGACCACCACCAGGTCGGCCTGCTGACCCAGGCGTACGTGCGGCACCTCGTGCACGTCGGCCCAGACCTCCTCGGTCACCGGCTGACCGGAGAGCGCGGCCCAGGTCGGGGCGCCGACGAACCGCAGCGCGGCGGCGGTCGGCACGACCCGCACCTGGTGTCCCGACTCGGTGAACAGCCGCAGCAGTTCACATGCCTTGTACGCGGCGATCCCGCCGCCGACCCCGAGGATGATCCGGGCGCTCATCGCACGCGCAGGGATTACGGCTGGTCGGTCGGCTCAGCGGTGAGCAGGCCCGCGTTGATCTCCCGCATCGCGATGGAGAGGGGCTTCTCCTGAGGGGTGGTCTCGACCAGCGGGCCGACGTACTCCAACAGACCCTCACCGAGCTGGCTGTAGTAGGCGTTGACCTGACGCGCGCGCTTGGCCGCGAAGATGACCAGAGCGTACTTCGACGTCGTCTTCTCCAGAAGCTCGTCGATCGGCGGGTTGGTGATGCCTTCTGGGTTGGCGATGGATCCCACGGATTAACCTCTGCGTCTTTCGCACGGACCGCGCTAGCGCGGTGCCGGCGCTCAACCGCGCGGGCGCGGCCGGGCCGGAGCCAGGAAGGAAGAACCGATGAATCCTACCAGTTCGCCCACGACCCGCTCCGTGCGGTCGTACGACACGGTGTGGTCGAAGGCCGACACCACGGTCATGGCCGGCATTCGGCCGGGCGGGTGGAGCAACACCAGTCGGGCCTGCGGCCAGGCGGCCCGCACCAGCAGGGCCCCGTCCAGATCCAGGGGCAGCAGGACCGGCACTCCGGCGGCGAGCCGGAGACGCAGCGGGGCGGTCTCGGTGCCCCGGCGATGCGCGCCCAGCCAACTCCACTCCAGCAGTTCGCCCGCGGCCAGGCGGCGGTCGAACTCCGGTGGGCTCAGGAAGTGACGATCGACCCCGTCACACTCGCCCTCACGTCGGGGTCGGGTGGTGACCGTGATCGGCCGCCACACGGACGGAGAACGCGCCCGGACCAACTCGACGACACTCTCCCTACCGGCACCGGATGGGCCAGCCAGGACAGTGAGCCGAGCCGCCGGGCGCGTCTCGTCATCCAAGCTCACTGCTTGTTTCTACACGCAGCCTCGCTCAGTTGGCAGCGAACTCCCCAAGCAGGGCCTTGCGCTGCTGCTCGCCGAGGCCACGCAGGCGACGGCTCTCGGCGATCTTGAGCTTCTCCATGATCTGGGTGGCCCGGATCTTGCCGATGCCCGGCATCGCCTGCAGCACGGCCGACACCTTGAGCTTGCCGACGACATCGTCGGACTCGGCCCGCGCAAGAACGGCACCGAGGGTGGTCTTGCCCTGCTTGAGCTGCTCCTTCAGCTCGGCACGGGCTTTGCGGATCTCCGCAGCCTTCTCCAGCGCGGCTGCGCGCTGCTCGGGGGTCAGTGACGGGAGCGGCACCAGTTCTCCTCAGGTCCCTATCGCGACGGGCGGGACGCACCGCCGCATCTGTGAAACGTGGTGTCGCTGTGAACCAAGGGGTTCCCAGCGCCGGGAAAACTAGCGGTCAACGGAGCTTTCGGCAACGTGGGCGCGCGATGATCACCACAAAGTGATCGAGCCATCAGTCAGTCAGGACATCCTCAGCGCGGCCTGGCAGTCGGTTACCGCCCGGTCAGCTGCGGCCCGCAGAGCATCCGGGTGTGGGCCCGCTCCCAACACCTCCCGGGAGTACGACGGCAGCACGGCGGGCAGACTGGAACCGAACACCACCCGCAGATCGGCCGCCGTGGCACCCTGCGCGCCGAGCCCCGGCGCCAGCAACGGACCGTTCATCGCCGACAGGTCGCAGCCGGTCTCGCCGACAGTCGCCCCGATCACCGCACCGATACTCCCGAGCGGTTCCGCACCCGCGTTGAGCTGCGCAATCTCGTCGATCACCGTCTGCGCCACGGTGCGTCCGTCCGCCGTCGTGGCCCGCTGGACCGCAGCGCCCTCGGGGTTGGAGGTGAGCGCCAGAACGAAGACCCCGCCGCCGTGTTCGGCGGCGAGTTCGAACATGGGGGCGAGCGATCCGACCCCCAGGAACGGGCTTGCCGTGACCGCGTCGACATGCATGGGGCTGGATGGATGAAGGTACGCCGTGGCGTACGCGTGGACGGTCGAGCCGATGTCGCCACGCTTGACGTCGAGCAGAACGAGCGCGCCGCGCTCGCGCAACTGTCGGATAGTTGACTCAAGCACCGCCACACCGTGGGACCCGAATCGCTCGAAGAAGGCCGACTGAGGCTTCACCACCGCAACTCGGTCACCGAGGGCGTCCACGACGGTCGCGGCGAACCGGCTGAGCCCCTCGACGTCGTCGGCGAGACCCCAGCGGGCCAGCAGGGCCGGGTGCGGGTCGATGCCGACGCAGAGCGGACCCCGTTCACGGACGGCCCGGTGCAGTCGGGTGCCGAAGCTCTCCATCCTTCGCGCCTTTCTCTCATTGCTCAACTTGCCCTGTCCGGCTACTCAATCGCGGCACCCAGGTCGGGTCCGACTACTCAGGCGACCCGGGCCGCCGCACCGATAGCCGCCGTGATCAGCGCCAGGTCGGCGTCCTCGGTGAGGTACGGCGGCATCGTGTAGATCAGATCCCGGAAGGGACGCAGCCACACTCCCGCTGCAACCGCGGCGGCGGTGGCGGCGGCCATGTCGACCTCGTGGTCGAGTTGCACCACACCGATGCCGCCGAGGACCCGGACATCCGCCACCCCCGGGGTGCCACGCAACGGTTCCAGGCCGACCCGCAGGTTGCGCTCCAGCCGGGCCACCTGCCCGGCCCAGTCCCCGCCGGTCAGCAGGCCCAGCGAGGCGTTGGCGACCGCACAGGCCAGCGGGTTGCCCATGAAGGTCGGCCCGTGTGCCAGCACCCCACCGGCCCGGATGCCGGCCGCGATCTGCGGGGTGCACAGCGCGGCCGCCAGGGTCAGGTAGCCGCCGGTGAGGGCCTTGCCGACACACATCACGTCCGGAACCACCCCGGCGTGCTCGGCGGCGAACATCGTCCCGGTACGCCCGAACCCGGTGGCGATCTCGTCGAAGATCAGCAGCACCCCGTGCGCCCGGGTCACCTCGCGCAGCACCTTCAGGTAGTGGGGGTTGTGGAACCGCATCCCCCCGGCCCCCTGCACCACCGGCTCGACGATCACCGCGGCCAACTCGTCGGCGTGCCGCTGCACCGCCTCGACCAGCGCGGCCTCGTACCCCGGATCGACCGGTGTGTCGAAGCCGCCCGGCGGCACCGGGGCGAAGACCTGCCGGGGCAGCACCTCGCCCCAGAGATGGTGCATGCCCCCCTCGGGGTCGCAGACGCTCATCGGGTGGAAGGTGTCCCCGTGGTAGCCACCCCGCCAGGTGCCCAACCGTCGGCGCTGCGGCCGGCCGGTGGCCCGCTGGTACTGGAGGCACATCTTGATCGCCACCTCGACGCTGACCGAGCCCGAGTCGGCCAGGAACACGTGCTCCAGCCCCTCGGGGGCCAACTCGACAAGGGTGCGGGCCAGCTCGACGGCGGGGGCGTGGGTCAGTCCGCCGAACATGACATGACTCATCCGGCCCAGCTGGTCGGTCACCGCGGCGTCCAGCACGGGATGCCGGTAGCCGTGGATCGCCGCCCACCACGACGACATCCCGTCGACCAGCTCACGCCCGTCCGCCAGCCGCAGCCGTACCCCCTGGGCGCTCTCGACCAGGTACGGCGACATGGCCGGCGGCAGGGCCGCGTACGGATGCCAGACGTGCGCGGCGTCAGCGGCGAGAATCTCCTCCGGCCTCACCGGGTCTCCCCTCCGGCACCGACCGGGCGGGGCCCCGACCCGCCCGCCCCCGGCGCCCGTCGCTCGTACACCTCGGTAGGTGGGTCGGGCCGGTCGCTGTCTCCCCCTCAGGTCCGGCACCGCCCGCCCCACCGTGGTCTGTCATCGTGTGGTGGTGGTCGGCTGCGGGGCGGCCGCCGCCGCGCGGGCGACCGCGCGGGGCAGGGCCGGGCCACGGTAGATGAAGCCGGTGTAGAGCTGCACCAGGCTGGCTCCGGCGTCGAACATCCGGGCCGCGTCGTCGGGGTGGAGGATGCCGCCCACCCCGATGATCGGCAGCCGTCCGCCGGTCTCGCGGTGGACGAAGGAGACCACCTGGCGGGCCCGGTCGGTCAGCGGTCGACCGGACAGGCCGCCCGCCTCCCCGGCCCGCGGCTGGTCGCTCGGGGCCAGGCCCTCGCGGCCCAGGGTCGTGTTCGTGGCGATCACCCCGGCGGCCCCCCGCGCCAGACACACCTCCAGCAGTTCGGCGATGGCGGGCTCGGTGAGATCCGGGGCGATCTTCACCAGCACGGGCTTCTCGCCTACCAGGGCGGCCAGCAGGGCGTCCAGGTGGTCCCGGTCCTGCAGGGCGCGCAGGCCGGGGGTGTTCGGTGAGGAGACGTTGACCGCGAAGTAGTCGCCGTGCCCGCGCAGGGCGCGGTACGACGCCTGGTAGTCGGCCACCGCCTCCTCCAGCGGTGTCACCTTGGACTTGCCCAGGGAGATCCCCAGGGGTACGCCCAACGGGCGGGGCAACGCCGCCAGCCGGGCCGCCAGGGCCTCGGCTCCGGCGTTGTTGAAGCCCATCCGGTTGATCACCGCCTCGCTGTCCGGCAGGCGGAACAGCCGGGGACGGGGGTTACCGGGCTGCGGGTGGGCCGTCACCGTACCGACCTCGACGAAGCCGAAGCCCAGGGCCGGCCAGGCCGGCAGCGCCGCCCCGTCCTTGTCCATCCCGGCCGCCAGTCCGACCGGGTTGGGGAACCGCACCCCGAACACCGTGCGGGGTGCGGCCACCGCGTACCGGGCCCGCAGCACCGCCAACGCGGCCGGCATCCGCGACAGCGCGCTCAACCGCCGCAACGTCCACTCATGGGCCGCCTCCGCGTCCCCGCCCCCGACCCGGAACAACCCCCGCCGAACCGTCCGCTCAAACATCACCCAGCACCTCCCCCGCCCCCGGCATCGCCCCGTTGATCATGAGGTTGACGGCGGTGTGGATCTCCTCCACTGCCGCCAACCTCATGATCAACCGACAGGAAGCGGGGTGGGGTGAGGGGGTGGGGGTGGGTGGGGTGGTCATTGGGGGGTCCGGAGGGTGGCGTGGAGGGCCTGGAGGGGGCGGACCTGCATGTCGCCACGGATGCGGGCCTCGATGCCCATGACCGCGGCGGCGGCACCGGGGACCGTGGTGATGCAGGGGATGTCAGCGGTCACCGCGGCGCTGCGGATCTCGTAGCCGTCGGAACGGGCGCTGGCACCGGAACCCTGCGGGGTGTTGATCACCAGAGCGATCCGGCCGTTGCGGATCAGCGACACCGCGTCGTCGTCGGAGCCGGCCTCGTAGTGCTTGGGGGCAAGCTCGCAGGCGATGCCGTGCCGACGCAGCACCTCGGCGGTACCGGCCGTCGCGACGATCTCGAAGCCCAGATCGGCCAGGCGCTTCACCGGGAAGATCATGCTGCGCTTGTCGCGGTTCGCCACCGAGACGAAGATCTTGCCCTGGGTCGGCAGGTCACCGTACGCGGCCGACTGGGACTTGGCGAAGGCGTACCCGAAGGCGGTGTCGATGCCCATCACCTCGCCGGTCGACTTCATCTCCGGGCCGAGCAGGGAATCCACCCCCTTGCCGGCCGGGGTCCGGAAGCGCTTGAAGGGCAGGACCGCCTCCTTGACCGCTACCGGGGCGTCCAGCGGCAGGGTGCCACCGTCCCCGGTCGCCGGCAGCAGACCCTCCGCCCGCAGTTCGGCGATGGTCGCCCCGAGGGCGATCCGGGCCGCCGCCTTGGCCAGCGGCACCGCGGTGGCCTTGGAGACGAACGGCACCGTACGCGAGGCGCGCGGGTTGGCCTCCAACACGTACAGGGTGTCGTCCTTCAACGCGTACTGCACGTTGAGCAGGCCGCGTACCCCGATGCCCCGGGCGATCGCCTCGGTGTACCGGCGGACCTGTGCCACATGGGAGCCGGCCAGGGTGATCGGCGGCAGGGCGCAGGAGGAGTCGCCGGAGTGGATGCCGGCCTCCTCGATGTGCTCCATCACACCGCCGAGGTACACCTCCCCGTCGGCGTCACAGAGGGCGTCCACGTCGATCTCGATGGCGTCGTCGAGGAACCGGTCGACCAGCACCGGGTGGTCCGGGGAGATGTCCGTGGCCCGCCCGATGTAGTCACGCAGGGTGGCGTCGTCGTAGACGATCTCCATCCCCCGCCCGCCCAGCACGTACGACGGCCGGACCAGCACCGGGTAGCCGATCGCGTCGGCGATCTCCTTGGCCTCCTCGTACGAGGTGGCGGTGCCGTGGTCCGGGGCCCGCAGACCGGCCCGGGCCAGTAGGGCCCCGAAGGCGCCCCGCTCCTCGGCCAGGTGAATCGACTCCGGGGAGGTGCCGACCACCGGTACCCCGGCGTCCTTGAGCCGCTGGGCCAACCCGAGGGGGGTCTGCCCGCCCAGTTGCACGATCACGCCCACCACGCCCGGCCCTCCGGCCGCCCGGCCGGAGGAGTCCTCCGCGTGCCAGACCTCCAGCACGTCCTCGAAGGTCAACGGCTCGAAGTAGAGCCGGTCGGCGGTGTCGTAGTCGGTGGAGACCGTCTCCGGGTTGCAGTTGACCATCACGGTCTCGAACCCGGCCCCGGAACCCGTACCCCGCAACGCCTGCACGGCGTGCACGCAGGAGTAGTCGAACTCGATGCCCTGCCCGATCCGGTTCGGCCCGGAACCCAGGATCAGCACCTTGGGCCGGTCCGAGCCGACCACCTCGGTCTCCGCGTCGTACGAGGAGTAGTGGTACGGGGTGGTGGCCTCGAACTCCGCGGCGCAGGTGTCCACCGTCTTGTAGACCGGTCGGATCCCCAGCCGGTGACGCAGGGTCCGTACCCCGTCCTCGGCGGCCAGTTCGGGACGCAGCGCGGCCAACTGGCGGTCGGACAGGCCGGCCCGCTTGGCCTGGTGCAGCAGTTCGCCGTCCAGCACCGGGGCGGCCACGATCTCCGCGCGCAACTCCACCAACGCGGCGATCTGGTCCACGAACCAGGGGTCGATCCCACCGGAGGCCGCGGTGACCTCCGCGATCGAGGCACCCAGGCGCAGCGCCCGCTCCACCGTGTAGAGCCGACCGTCGTGCGGGGTGGCCAGGGCGGCGAGGGTGTTCTCCTTGGTCGCGCCGGCCGGGTCGGGCACCGTCCAGAACCCGGCGGCCTTGGTCTCCATGGACCGCATCGCCTTGTTCAGGGCCTCGCTGAAGTTGCGGCCGAGACTCATCGCCTCGCCGACGGACTTCATCGTGGTGGTCAGCTCCGGATCCGCGCCGGGGAACTTCTCGAAGGCGAACCGGGGGATCTTCACCACCACGTAGTCCAGGGTCGGCTCGAAGGCCGCCGGGGTCTTGCGGGTGATGTCGTTCGGGATCTCGTCGAGGGTGTAGCCGATGGCCAGCTTCGCGGCGATCTTCGCGATCGGGAAGCCGGTCGCCTTGGAGGCCAGCGCCGAGGAGCGGGACACCCGGGGGTTCATCTCGATGACCACGATCCGCCCGTCGGCCGGGTTGATCGCGAACTGGATGTTGCAGCCGCCGGTGTCCACCCCGACCTCCCGCAGCACCGCGATGCCCAGGTCACGCAGGCGCTGGAACTCGCGGTCGGTCAGCGTCATGGCCGGTGCCACCGTGACGCTGTCGCCGGTGTGCACGCCCATCGGGTCGATGTTCTCGATCGAGCAGACCACCACCACGTTGTCGTGGCGGTCCCGCATGAGTTCGAGCTCGTACTCCTTCCAGCCGAGCACGCTCTCCTCGATCAGCACCTCGTGCACCGGGCTGGCGGCCAGCCCCGAGCCGGCGATGCGCTCCAGGTCCTCGTCGTTGTGCGCCATGCCGGAGCCGAGGCCGCCCATGGTGAACGACGGCCGGATCACCACCGGCAGGCCCAGCTCGACGACGGTCTCGCGGACCTCGTCCATCGAGTGGCAGACCCTTGAGCGGGGCACCAGGCTCGTGGGATCCGCCATGCCGAGCTGTACGCCCGCCTTGGCCACGATGTCCTTGAACAGCTGCCGGTCCTCGCCGCGACGGATCGCGTCGATGTTGGCGCCGATCAGCTCGACACCGTACTTCTCCAGCACCCCGGCCTCGTGCAGGGCGACCGCGGTGTTCAACGCGGTCTGCCCGCCCAGGGTGGGCAGCACCGCGTCCGGCCGCTCCTTGGCGATGACCAGTTCGACGAACTCCGGGGTGATCGGCTCGACGTAGGTGGCGTCGGCGAACTCTGGATCCGTCATGATCGTGGCCGGGTTCGAGTTGACCAGGCTGACCCGGATCCCCTCGCTGCGCAGCACCCGGCAGGCCTGGGTGCCGGAGTAGTCGAACTCGCAGGCCTGCCCGATGACGATCGGCCCGGAGCCGATCACCAGGATGTGCTTGAGATCGTCGCGCTTAGGCATTGCTGCGCCCCTTGCTGTGGTTCCGGCCCTCGATCAGTTCGGCGAAACGGTCGAAGAGGTAGTCCGCGTCGTGCGGACCGGCCGCCGCCTCCGGGTGGTACTGCACGGTGAAGGCCGGGACCTCCAGGGCCCGCAGCCCCTCGACCACGTTGTCGTTGAGGCAGACATGGCTGACCTGTACGCCCCCGAACTCGGTCTCGATGACCTGGTCGGGCACGACCGCGCCCGGGGCCACCCCGGGCACCTGCACGGCGAAGCCGTGGTTGTGGCTGGTCACCTCGACCTTGCCGGTCATCCGGTCCAGCACCGGCTGGTTGATGCCCCGGTGGCCGTAGCCGAGCTTGTAGGTGCCGAAGCCCAGCGCCCGGCCGAGGATCTGGCTGCCGAAGCAGATGCCGAACAAGGGCACCTTCCGACGCAGCACCTCACGGGCCAGCTTGACCGGCCCGTCGGCGGTCGCCGGGTCACCCGGGCCGGGTGAGAAGAAGACCGCGTCCGCCCCGGTGGCCAGCAGATCGTCGATGGTCGCCGTCACCGGCAGCACGTGGGTGGTAACCCCCCGGGCGGCGAGCCGACGCGGCACGTTGCGCTTGATGCCCAGGTCCAGAGCGGCCACCGTGAACCGGTGCTCCCCCTCGGCCGGCACCACGTACGGCGCGGTCGTGCTCACCTCGGCGGACAGGTCCGCGCCGACCATGTGCGGCGACTGGCGGACCCGGGCCAGCAGGGCGCGGGGGTCGTCGTCGATGCTGGAGATGCCGACCCGCATGGCGCCCCGGTCGCGCAGGTGCCGGGTCAGGGCCCGGGTGTCCACCCCGCTGATGCCGACGATCCCCTCGGTGGCCAGCCGGTCCTCCAGCCCGCCGGTGGCGCGCCAGTTGGAGCTGATCCGTGCGGGGTCTCGCACCACGTAGCCGGCCACCCAGATCCGCCGGGACTCGTCGTCCTCGTCATTGACACCGGTGTTGCCGATGTGCGGGGCGGTCTGCACCACGACCTGCCGGTAGTACGAGGGGTCGGTCAGGGTCTCCTGGTAGCCGGTCATCCCGGTGTTGAAGACCGCCTCACCGAAGGTCTCCCCGACGCTGCCGTAGGCCTCGCCGTGGAAGGTGCGCCCGTCCTCCAGGACGAGAATCGCCGGACGCCTACGACTCATGCCGCGCCTCCGATCCGGACGACGTTGCTCCGCTGGGCTGCGCTCACTTGAGTACGCCTTTCGTTCGCGACTGCGGGACTCCGCTCCGCTACATTCCTCGCGCTCACCGGACTGCCTTTCCGTCCAGGACCGTCGCCTCGCCGCGCAGGAAGGTCGCCACGATGCGACCCGGCAGCGTCATCCGGGCGTACGGGGTGTTGCGGCTGCGACTGGCCGACTCCGCCGGGTCGATCGTCCGGCGGGCCGCCGGGTCGACCAGGGTCAGGTTGGCCGGGGCTCCGGGGGCGGGGTCGTGCCCGTGTTCGGTCAGCCCGGCGATGCGGGCCGGGGTGCGGGACATCCGCTCGGCGATCAGATCCCACTCGGGGCCGAGCACCTCTAGGGCGATCGACAGCGCCGTCTCCAGCCCGAGCATTCCCGGGCGGGCGTACGCCCACTCGCACTCCTTGTCCTCCACGGCGTGCGGGGCGTGGTCGGTGGCGATGATGTCGATCACCCCCTCGACCAGCGCGGCCCGCAGGGCGGCGATGTCCGTGGCGGTCCGCAGCGGTGGGTTGACCTTGTACACCGGGTCGTAGGTCTCCGCCCGGGTGTCGGTGAGCAGCAGGTGGTGCGGGGTCACCTCGGCGGTGACCCGGACCCCCCGTGCCTTCGCCTGGCGCAGCACCTCGACACTGCCGGCGGTGGAGAGGTGGCAGACGTGCAGTCGGCTGCCGACGTGCTCGGCCAGCAGCACGTCCCGGGCGATGATCGCCTCCTCGGCCACGGCCGGCCAGCCGGTCAGGCCCAGCCGGGTGGAGACCTCACCCTCGTGCATCTGCGCGCCCTCGGTGAGCCGGGGCTCCTCGGCGTGCTGGGCGATGATGCCGTCGAAGGCCTTGACGTACTCCAGGGCCCGGCGCATCAGCCGGGGGTCGGCCACACAGTGCCCGTCGTCGGAGAAGATCCGCACCCGGGCGGCGGAGTCGGCCATCGCCCCCAACTCGGCCAGCCGCTCGCCGGCCAGCCCTACGGTGACCGCGCCGATCGGCTGCACGTCGACCAGCCCGGCCTCCCGGCCTAGCCGCCAGACCTGCTCGACCACTCCGGCGGTGTCGGCCACCGGGGAGGTGTTGGCCATCGCGCAGACCGCGGTGTAGCCGCCCAGCGCCGCCGCCCGGGAACCGGTCTCCACGGTCTCGGCGTCCTCCCGCCCGGGCTCACGCAGGTGGGTGTGCAGGTCGACCAGGCCGGGCAGGGCCACCAGGCCGGTGGCGTCGAGCACAGTGGCCTCCGGCGCGGACAGCCCCGGGCCGGCCTCGGCGACCACGCCGTCGCGCAGCAGCAGGTCGGTAGGTGCCGCGCCGAGCACACTGACGTTCTTGATCAGGTACGAGTTCACCGGTTGTTTCCCCCGAGCAGCAGGTAGAGGACGGCCATCCGCACGGAGACCCCGTTGGTGACCTGTTCGACGATGGTGGAGCGGGGCGAGTCGGCCACCTCCGGAGTGATCTCCATGCCCCGGTTCATCGGACCGGGGTGCATGACGATCGCGTGCTCCGGCAGCCGGCGCATCCGGGTGCCGTCCAGGCCGTAGCGGCGGGCGTACTCGCGGGCGGAGGGGAAGTAGGAGTCGCCCATCCGCTCCCGCTGCACCCGCAGCATCATCACCACGTCCGTCGAGGGCAGCACGGCGTCCAGGTCGTAGCAGACGGCGGTACCGGGGGCCAGGGCGGCGGAGATGTCGACCGGGATCAGGGTGGGCGGCCCGACCAGGGTGACCTTGGCACCCAGGGTGGACAGCAGCAGCACGTTCGACCGGGCCACCCGCGAGTGCAGCACGTCACCGACGACGGCCACGGACAGGCCGGCCAGCCGGCCCATCCGGGAGCGCATGGTGTACGCGTCCAGCAGCGCCTGGGTGGGATGCTCGTGGGTACCGTCGCCGGCGTTGACCACGGAACCGTCGACCCAGTCGGCCAGCCGGTGCGGGGCGCCGGAGGCCGGGTGCCGGACGACCACCGCGTCGGCCCCCATGGCCTGCAGGGTCAGCGCGGTGTCCTTGAGGCTCTCCCCCTTGGCGACGCTGGACCCCTTGGCCGAGAAGTTGATCACATCGGCGCTGAGCCGCTTGGCCGCCGCCTCGAAGGAGATCCGGGTCCGGGTGGAGTCCTCGTAGAAGAGGTTGACCACCGTACGCCCGCGCAGCGCGGGCAGCTTCTTGACCTCACGGCCGGAGACGGCTGCCATCTCCGCGGCGGTGTCCAGGATCTGCAGGGCGGTGTCGGCGTCCAGGTCGGCGCCGGAGAGCAGGTGCCTGATCATGAGAGGGCGTCCTCCGCGTAGAGCCGGACCTCGTCGGCACCGTCGGTCTCGGCGAGGGTCACCTTCACGCTCTCGGCCAGGGCGGTGGGGATGTTCTTGCCGACGTAGTCGGCGCGGATCGGCAGTTGCCGGTGGCCCCGGTCGACCAGCACCGCGAGTTGTACGGACGCCGGGCGCCCCAGGTCCCCCAGGGCGTCGAGGGCGGCGCGCACCGTACGGCCGGAGAAGAGCACATCGTCGACGAGGATCACCCGCATGCCGTCGATCCCGCCGGGCGGCACCTGGGTCGGGCCGACCGCCCGGGTGGCGTTGCGCCGCAGGTCGTCGCGGTAGAGGGTGATGTCGAGCACCCCTACGGGTACCGCTATGCCCTCGAAGGCGTTGATCCGGTCGGCGAGTCGGCGAGCCAGCGGAGCGCCCCGGGTCGGCACACCGAGCAGTACGGTGTCCGACGCCCCCTGGGTCTTCTCCAGGATCTGGTGGGCGATCCGGTCGACGACCCGCTGCACCTCGGCGCTGGTCAAAATCACCTTCACCGAGGGTTGTCGCGGCGGCGACGGGTGGGCAGCCGGTGGGTAGGCCACGGCGGACCTCCTTCCCCGCCTCACGGGACGGGTCGTTAAAGGATGTCGGATCCTCCAGGTCAGCCGGGTTGCGGCCGGCGGGAGGGCTTGGGCCACGTTACCAGTGGTCGTTGCCGTGACCACGGTCGGGCACGAGTGGCTCAGGCCACGTCGGCGGAGGACCGGTCGACGTATCGGTTCAGCGGGCAGAACGGGACAAGTCGACCGGGGTGCCCAACTGGAGTCTCAGCACCACTTGACCACGTTTACGAATCCCCGTACCGTCACGCTCCGTAGCGATCGCTGGGAGAACCCCGAGCAGCACTGGGAGTGTCCGAATGCCCTCTGAATACGCCAAGTCTCTGGGCGCCCGCCTGCGCTCCATCCGCCAGCAGCAGGGTCTGTCCCTGCAGGGCGTGGAGGAGAAGTCGAACGGGCGTTGGAAGGCGGTTGTGGTCGGCTCGTACGAGCGCGGCGACCGGGCCGTCACGGTGTCCCGCTTGGCCGAGTTGGCCGAGTTCTACCGCGTCCCGGTCTCGGAGCTGCTGCCGGACGGCAGTGGGGTGCGGCACGAGCCCACCAGCAAGATCGTTCTGGACCTGGAGCGGCTCTACGACGAGGCCAGCGAGGAACTCGCCTACGTGGCGCGGTACGCCCGGGCCATCCAGCAGCAGCGCGGTGACTACAACGGCCGGGTGCTGTCCATCCGCGCCGACGACCTGCGCGCCCTCGCGATCGTCTACGACGCCTCCCCCTCCGGCCTGATCGAGCGGCTGACCGAGCACGGCGTGCTGGTCGCCGACCCCCGGGCGTTCTTCGCCTCCTGACCCCCCACAGCACGAAAGGCCCGCGCCGGATGGCGCGGGCCTTTCTTCGTTGCGGAGCCCTCCTCGGTGCGAGGAGGGGTCAGCGGGTGGCGTACTCGGCGATGCGGCCGAGCAGGCCGTTGAGGAACCGGGGAGAGTCGTCCGTGGACATCTGCCGGGCCAACTCCACGGCCTCACTGATCGCCACCGCGTCGTCGATCTCGTCGATGTAGAGCAGCTCGTAGACCGCGATGCGGGCCAGGTTGCGGTCCACCACCGGCATCCGGTCCAGGGTCCAGCCCTCGGCGTAGCTGGCGATCAACTCGTCGATCCGGCCCAGGTGACCGGCCACCCCCTCGACCAGGCCGACCGCGTACCCCAGATGGTCCGGGCGCGGCTTCTCGATCCGCTCGATGTAGCCGGCCAGCACCTCGACCGGCGGACGATCACGCAGGTCGGCCTCGAAGAGCACGTCCAGCGCCCGCTTGCGCGCCTTGCGGCGCGCCGGCATCTGCTGCTTCGGACCCTCGGCCATCAGGCGCGGCCGAGGTAACGGCCGTCGCGAGTGTCGACCTTGATCTTCTCGCCGGTGGTGATGAAGAGCGGCACCTGTACGGTCGCGCCGGTCTCCACCGTCGCCGGCTTGTTGCCACCGGTGGACCGGTCGCCCTGAAGGCCCGGCTCGGTGTAGGTGATCTCCAGCACCACGGAGGTCGGCAGCTCGACGTAGAGCGGCACCCCCTCGTGGGTGGCCACAGTCGCCTCGGCCTCGGGCAGCAGGTAGTTGGCGGCATCGCCGACCGTGGCGCCCGGGACGGTGATCTGGTCGAAGGTCTCCATGTCCATGAAGACGTAGTCTTCGCCGTCGGCGTAGAGGTACTGCATGGTGCGCTTGTCCACGGTCGCGGTCTCGACCTTGGTGCCCGCGTTGAAGGTCTTGTCGACGACCTTGCCGGAGAGCACGTTCTTCAGCGTGGTACGCACGAACGCACCACCCTTACCGGGCTTGACGTGCTGGAACTCGACGACGGCCCAGAGCTCCCCGTCGAGGTTGAGTACCAGGCCGTTCTTCAGGTCGTTGGTGGTGGCCATTTCCTGCCTTGATCGTCATTTGGCGGACAGACCTAGCAAGTCTACTAGCCGGGCGCGGACCCACCGGCCGTCCCCTCGACCCATCGAGGTCCCACCCACCACCCTCGGTAACCACTCCCTCTCCCGCAGTCCCACCCCCGCCAACCCACGGCACGATGGCGCTGCTCAGCGGCCGTTGCGTCCGTTGAAGCAGAGCAAAGGAGGCGGGGGCAGTCGGGAGGGGAGGCCAGGATCTCACTCAGCGCGACGAAAGCGGAGGGTAGTCGCGGTGTCCAGCCTCTCCGCGGCTGAGCGGGACGCGTCGACCCAGCGGGATGACCAGCAGGACCTCAGCCGTTCTGGTCGCGGCGGTAGGCCAGGTGGTGCAGGGCCAGGCGGTAGCCGTCCACACCGAGCCCGCAGATCACCCCGGTCGCCACCGCCGAGACGACGGAGTGGTGCCGGAACTGCTCCCGGGCGTGGATGTTGGACAGGTGCACCTCCACCAGCGGCCCCCGGAGCATGGCGCAGGCGTCCCGTACCGCGATGGAGTAGTGCGACCAGGCCGCCGGGTTGAGCACCACGGCGGCACCCTCGTCCGCGGCCGCGTGCAGCCAGCCGAGCAGTTCATGCTCGGCGTCGGTCTGCCGTACGACGACCTCCAAGCCCAGCTTCCGCCCGGTCGACTCGCAGAGCTGCACCAGGTCGGCGTAGCTGGTCGCCCCGTAGACCTCTACCTGGCGGGTGCCCAGGCGGCCCAGGTTGGGTCCGTTGAACACGTACACCTTCATGCCGAGCCACCTTCCGGTGCCGACACCGCAGCGTAGGCGGCTCGCAGCAGGTCGTCGTCGGGCCCCTCCAGCAGCGCCGGTCGGGCCAGGCCGTCGAGCACCACGAACCGTAGCAGGTTGCCGCGGGCCTTCTTGTCGACCCGCATGGTCTCCAGCAGGCGGGGCCAGGCCTCGGCCGCGTACCGGGTGGGCAGGTCGAGCGCGGTCAGCACCGCGCGGTGCCGGGCGGCGGTGTCCGGGTCCAGTCGGCCGGCGAGGCGGGCCAGTTCGGCGGCGTAGATCAGGCCGACCGAGACGGCGTGACCGTGCCGCCAGCGGTACCCCTCGACCTTCTCGATCGCGTGGGCCAGGGTGTGCCCGTAGTTGAGCACCTCGCGTACGCCGGACTCGCGCAGGTCTCCCCCGACCACCTCGGCCTTGACCCGGATGGCCCGCTCAATCAGCTCCCGGGTCGCCGGGCCGGTGGGGTCGACCGCCCCGGCCGGGTCCCGCTCGACCAGGTCCAGGATGGCCGGGTCGGCGATGAAGCCGCACTTGACCACCTCGGCCAGGCCGGCGGCCAGGTCCGCCGGTGGCAGGGTGTCCAGGGTGCTGAGGTCGGCCAACACCCCCACCGGGGGGTGGAAGGCGCCGACCAGGTTCTTGCCGGCCGTGGTGTTGATGCCGGTCTTGCCGCCCACCGCCGCGTCGACCATGCCGAGCAGGGAGGTGGCCACCGGCACCCACCGCACCCCGCGCAGCCAGCAGGCGGCCACGAAGCCGGCCAGGTCGGTGACCGCGCCGCCGCCCACCCCGACAACCGCGTCGGTACGGGTGAAACCGGCCGCACCCAGCCGGTCCCAGCAGGCCGCCGCGACATCGACATGTTTGCCGGCCTCGGCGTCGGGCACCTCGATCGGCAGCGGTGTCAGGCCGGCGGCACCCAGCCGGTCGGAGATCGCATCGGCCAACTCCTTCAGTGGCGGGGCGTGCAGCACCGCCACCCGGGTGGCGTCGGGCAGCAGACCGGGCAGCGTGTCGAGCAGGCCACGGCCGACCAGCACGTCGTACGGCTGCTCGCCGCCGACCGGGATCCGGGTCACCTTGTCCATCGCCGGGAGCCTAGCCCACCGATGACCGCCTCGACCGGATCCGTCCGGGGGTGCCCGAGGTGTGGAACGCAGGTTTACCGCTGCCCGCTCGGGGCAGGGCAGCAGCATCGCAGACCACCAGGGAGACGCCCATGACCGAGCGAACGATCGACGGGGCCGACATCCGGCTGCCGGCCGCCATCCTCGGCGTCGGGCTCGGCGGCTTCGTCGACGGCATCCTGCTGCATCAGGTGCTCCAGTGGCATCACCTGCTCAGCAACACCGGTGCCGACAACATCGGGATCCGCGAGTACCCGGTGGACACCGTGGCCGGGTTGCAGATGAACACCCTGTGGGACGGGCTCTTCCACGTGGTCACCTGGGTGGCGGTGCTGACCGGCCTGGCGATGCTCTATGCCCGGGTGACCCGGTCCCGAGGACGGCTGTGGCGCTCGCCGATGTTGTGGGGCTGGGCGCTGCTCGGGTGGGGACTGTTCAACCTGGTCGAGGGCGTCGTCAACCATCACCTGCTGGCCATCCACCACGTCCGCCCCGGGTCGCATCGACTGTGGTGGGACCTGGGTTTCCTCGCCCTGGGGGTGGTGCTGATCGTGGTCGGCCTGCTGGTGCAGCGCCGGGCCACCGCGGTGGACCTCTGCGACGAGGATTCGTCGACCGTACGTCGGCACCGATGAGCCTGGCGCACACCGCCCAGCACCCCACGACGGTCGGCCCGGCGCTGCTCGTACCCCTGGTGGTGGGGTGGTGTTATCTGGCTGCCGCGTTGCGGCAGCGCGAACCGGACCGGGCCGGTTGGAGTCACTGGCGTACGGCGGCCTTCGCCGCCGGGTGCGCCCTGCTCGCCACCGCCCTGCTGCTGCCGACGAACGGGTTCGCCGCACACATGTGGCAGCACCTGCTGCTCGGCATGCTCGCCCCGTTGGGTCTGGTGCTCGGCGCCCCCGGCACCCTGCTGTTGCGTACGGTCGACCGGCGGTTCGGGCGGGCGGCGCTGCGGGCGCTGAGACATCCGGTGGCGCGGACTCTTCTGCACCCGGTCACCGGGCTGCTGCTCACCGCCGGTGGGCTGTGGCTGCTGTACCTGACTCCCCTGTACCGGGCCACTTTCAGCAGCTCTGCGCTGCACGACCTGGTCAACCTGCACTTCCTGCTCAGCGGGTTGCTGTTCACCTGGTCGATCGCCGGTCCGGAGCCCTACCGGCACCGGGCCCGCGTACCGGTGCGGCTGGTGGTGCTCGGCGCCGCGATCGTCGCGCACGCCAGCCTGGCCCAGCTGTTGTACGCGGGACTACTGGTCGATGTACCCGCTTCGCCCGATCAGCTACGCGCCGGTGCGGCGGTGATGTACTACGGCGGGGACCTGGCCGAGATCCTGCTGGCCCTGGCCCTGTTGGCCAGTTGGCGCCCCCAGCCGCGCCGGGTGCCGACACCGGCCGCCGCGTCAGCGGCTACTTGAGCAGGGGGAGGATCTCGGCGGCGACCTCGGCGGGGGTACGACCGTCGGTCACCACGGTCTCGGTCGCCACCTCGGCGTAGAGGGGGCGACGCTGCTCCAGCAGGTACTTCAGGGTGGCCCGTGGGTTGATCGCCAGCAACGGACGCCCGACACCCAGACCCACCCGCTTCACCGCGTCGGTCAACTCCACCGACAGGTGCACCACCCGGTGCCCGATCAGCGCGGCGCGGGTCTGCTCGTCCAGCACCGCCCCTCCGCCGAGGGCCAGCACCCCCGCGCAGGAGGCCAGGGCCGCGGCCACGGCCGCCCGTTCCAGGGCCCGGAAGTGCTCCTCGCCCTCGTCGACGAAGATCTCCGGGATCGGCTTGCCGGCCTGGCGTTCGATGTCGGTGTCGGTGTCGCGGAACTCCACCCCCAACTCGGCGGCGAGGAGCTGCCCGACGGTGGTCTTGCCGGAGCCGGGGGCGCCGACCAGCACGCAGACCGGACGGGTCGAACCGGTCACCGGATCACCAGCGCGTCCAGGTAGCCGGCCAGGTTACGGCGCATCTCGGCGATCGAGTCACCGCCGAACTTCTCCACCGCCGCCTCGGCCAGCACCAGGGCCACCATCGCCTCGGCGACGACGGCGGCGGCCGGTACCGCGCAGACGTCGGAACGCTGGTTGATCGCGGTGGCCGGCTCACCGGTGGTGATGTCCACCGTGGCCAGGGCCCGGTTCAGGGAGGAGATCGGCTTCATCGCGGCCTTGACCCGCAACGGCTCGCCGGTGGTGATACCGCCCTCCAGGCCACCGGCCCGGTCAGTGACCCGGCGTACCCCGGTGGCGGTGTTGATGATCTCGTCGTGGGCCTCGGAGCCGCGTGAGCGGGCCTGCTGCCAGCCGTCGCCGATCTCCACACCCTTGATCGCCTGGATCGACATCAGGGCGGTGGCCAGCCTGGCGTCGAGCTTGCGGTCCCACTGCACGTGGCTGCCCAGGCCGGGCGGCACACCGTAGGCCAGCACCTCGACCACCCCACCCAGGGTGTCCGCGGCCTTCTTGGCGGCGTCGACCTCGGCGACCATCCGGGCGCTGGCCTCCGGATCGAGGCAGCGCAGGGGGTCGGCGTCGATGCGCTCGGCGTCCTCCGGTCGGGGGCGCAGCCCCGCCTTGACGCTCACCGGGCCCAGCTCCACGACGTGCGAGACGATCTCCACGTCGAGGGCCTGCCGCAGCAGCGCCTTGGCCACCGTGCCGACGGCCACCCGGGCGGCGGTCTCCCGCGCGCTGGCCCGCTCCAGGATCGGCCGGGCGTCCGTGTGGCCGTACTTCTGCATGCCGGCCAGGTCGGCGTGGCCCGGCCGGGGTCGGGTCAGCGGGGCGTTGCGGGCCTGGCTGGCCAGTTCCTCGGCATCGACCGGGTCGGCGGCCATCACGGTGCGCCACTTGGGCCATTCGGAGTTGCCGACCCGGATGGCGACCGGGCTGCCCAGGGTCACCCCGTGTCGCAGGCCGCCGATCACCTCGACCTCGTCCTGCTCGAAGGCCATCCGTGCCCCCCGGCCGTAGCCGAGCCGGCGGCGGGCCAGTTCCCCGGCGATCTCGGTGGTGGTCACCTCGATCCCGGCCGGCACCCCCTCCAGCAACGCGACGAGGGCGGGTCCGTGTGATTCCCCTGCGGTAAGCCAGCGCAACACAGCCATGAGTGTGTCACGCCCGGTGTCCGCGGCCTCGCACGGTCCCGCCCTACGGACTCACCGTCCCGGACCTGGGGGTACGCCGAGGTCACAGGGGCGGCACCGGCGCCACACCCGCGTGCGGCGCCAGTGCGGGCGCTACCTGCGGATCGCGATGATCGACTTGGTCAGGCCCAGGAGGCGTTCGGCGCGGATGGTGGCGTCCGGGAACAGGTACCGCATCTCCGCCCGGCCGATCAGCTCCGTGGTGAGCACCTGCCGCATCGCCGCGTCGTAGGACTTGCCGGGGGTGTACGCCAGCGGCCATTTGCGGGCCACGAGGGCCCGGGCCGGTACCGGCAGGAACTGCATGCCGGGGGCCACCCAGTGCGGCTCCACCGGAAAGTACCGGTAGGGGGTCTGCACCCAGTAGGCCGGGGCCATCTCCCGGATCGCCTCCGCCATTCGGCGACGACGTTCGTGGCCCCCGACGTGCTCCAGCACACTGTTGCTGAAGACCAGGTCGTACCGGCGGCTGAGGATCTCCTTCGGCAGCTCGCAGGCATCGGCGTGATCGGCCTCGGCCCAGTCGGGCAACTGCGCCGGCAGGGGCTCCAGGTTGACGACATGGACCCGGGCCGGGCGGACCGGCACCTTGGTCCAGCTCTCCACCCGTCCGCCGAGGTCCAGGACGCTCATCTCGGCGAGGTCGGGGAAGGTCTGCGACAACCAGGCGGCCCGTTGGGCACGTCGTCGTGCCCCGTAGGAGTTGGGTGAGTCGACCAGACGGAATCTGAGCGAGTGAAGTGCCATCGACTGATCCTTCGGTAGGGGTGAAGGTGGAATGGTCAGATGCCTCGGCCGCGCTTGTGCAGGGTGCGCAGGACGGCGTCGGCCCGGACCACCCGGCCGGCCACCGCCAGCGCCAGGTACGCCCGCGGCTCACGCGGATTGCGGCGGATGGTCTGCCGGGCCCAGCGCAGGGCCCCCCGAGGATCCCCGGAGGCGGCTCGGGCGAAGGCGATCTGCCCGGTGACCCGGGCCTGTCCCGCCGGCTGGGTGGCGAACTCGGGATAGCGGTCCAGCAGCCACTGCAACGCCTCGGAGATGGTGTCCCAGCGCTGGGCGAAGTACGACCGCTTGTGCCAGCGCACCAGCACGTACGGGGTGCGCAGGTTGACCAGCGGGGCGCTGCGGGCGGCCCGCAGCAGGAACTCGTAGTCCTCGGCGTAGCTGCCCGGGATCTCCTCGTCGACCAGCCCGAACCCGTCGCGCAGGGCCGCCGCCCGGATCAGGAAGGTCGAGGGGTGCAGTTCGGTCATCCGGTCCCGCAGCAGGTCGGCCAGGCTGATCGAGTCGCGTTCCAATACCCGCTCGACGGTGTGCCCGTCGTAGCTGACCCGGATGCCGCAGCTGACGAACTCCGCCCCGGGCACCGCGTTCAGGGCCTCGACCTGGGCCGCCAGCTTGCCCGGCAGCCACTCGTCGTCGTCGTCGCAGAAGGCGATCAGGTCCCCGGTGGCGGCCATGGTGCCGGAGTTACGGGCCCCGGCCAGTCCCGGGGTGCGGGTGTTGGTCACCACCCGGACCGGCCGGTCCGGGGCGGACAACTCGGCCAGGGCGGGGTCCGGCTCGGACTGGTCGTACACCACGACGGTCTCGACCTGCCCCGGATAGTCCTGCCCGACGATGGCCCGTACCGCCGCCCGGAGCAGTTCGGGACGGTCCCGGGTGGGGACGACGGCGGTGACGCTCGGGTACGCGGTCATTGCTTGTGCCTTCCGTTCGGGCCGGGCCCGCGCCACGGCCGCCATCGGGGCCGGTGACGCCGCTGCGCGGCCTCGGCCACCAACTCCTCGACGATCACGCCCACCCGGCGTACCGCGGCGCGTTGCGCCTCGGCCGCCTCGGCGTCCACCGTCACCGCGAACCGGCCCGGGTCGGCCAGCCCGGCGGTCAGCGCCGCCAGCAGTTCCTGCCGGGACTCGCAGAGCGCCACCAGGCCGGCCGCGCCGAGGCGGCGGGCGAACAGCTGCTGGTGGTTGTCGACATGCTCACCGAGGCTCGGGTCCCGGGGCACCACGATCGGCAGGTGTCCGTGCCGACGGGCCTCCAGGATGGTCGCCGGGCCGCCGTGGCAGACCACCAGGTCGGCCCCGGCCATCGCGGTCTGCAACTCGGCGTGCCCCAGGAAGGGCACCGCGTCCGGCAGGCCCTCGACCCGGGTGTGGCCGTGCTGCACGGTCAGCACCACCTCGTCGGCGACCTCCGCGTACCACTCCCGCAGCCAGCCGACCAGCCGGTCGAAGGGATGCTTGTCGGTGCCGACCGCCACCAGCAGCTGGGCCCGGCCGACCCGGCCACCCTCGCGTGGGGCCGGGATGTGCACCTCGGCCCGGTCCCCGCCGAACTGCTCCTCCGTGTGGGTCGCCTCGCCGCTCACAGCAGGGTCCCCACGACGGTGGCCTCCGGGTACTGGCGGCGCTGCTCCTCCCACTGCACGAGCATCTTCGACAGGAAGGGCCGACACAGCCGGGCGGTCAGGGTCGGGGTGTCGATCCGGTCGTAGACCTCGATGTAGACCGTCGGGATCCGGCGGAGCCGGGCCAGCACGACGAAGGGCAGGGCCACCCCGGCCCCGGTGGTCACCACGGCGGCGATCCGCCGTCGGCGCAGCACCCGGGCCGCCAGCAGGGTGTTGCGCAGCAGGTTGCGCACGTTGCGGGTGGTCGGATGGTAGGCCGGGATCAGGTCCTCCCCGGCCAGCAGGGACACCGCCTCCGGGGTGTCGAAGGTCACCCAGCAGCGTTGCCAGGTCTCGTACCAGGGTTTCAGGGCGAGCAGTTGGGCCAGATGCCCACCGCTCGACCCGACCAGCAGCAACTGTGACCGCTGCCGGTCGTTGTCGAAGTTGTCCACGCGACTCCCCACAAGTCCGCTGTGCCTGCACCGGGTCGGGTCGCACTCCCAGCGGTGGCCCGACTCCTCTCTCACTGTCGTTTCTCGACGACGTCCAGCAGCGCCGGATGCAACGCCGGATTCCAGCCGGCCCCGGCGTCGGCCAGACGCCAGGTACGCAGCCACATCTCCACCAGGTAGGCGTCGGCGACCAGACCGCGGCGGGCCGGGTCCAGACCCAGCCGGTCGCCGTACCGGTCCAGCCATCGGCGTACCTGCTCGGCCGCGGTCGCGGCCGGTTCCCCCCGCAACACCAGGGAGCGCTGGAAGGCGTCGTGGGCCAGGTCGAACCCGACCGGTACGTCCGGCCCGCTGTGCTCCCAGTCCCAGGCGACCAGCCCACCGGCGTGCCGACCGAGATTCCACGGCACCCAGTCGCCGTGCCAGTGGCCGAACTCGACGGCCACCTCCCCGTGCCGGCGGGCCAGGTCGGCCACGGCCGCCACCGCCCGCCCCCCGGTGGCCGGGTCCTTCTCGGCCGCCCGCTGGGCCTGCGCGGTCAACCGGGCCAGGAAGGCGGAGCCGGCCAGGGGGCGGGCCGGTGCCGGCGTCCGGCCCCGGCGGGCCACCGCCAGCAGGGCCGCCAGCTCCGGTTCGGCCTCGACCGGCATTCCGCGTACCCCGGCGGGCAGCGGCTCGACCAGGGCTACCGCCTGTCCGGCCCAGTTGGTCTCGGCCAGCAGCCGGGGGGTACCCGGATGCCCGGCGACGCCGGCCACCTCGGCCACCTCGCGCAAGGCCGCCGCCTCGGCGGTGACCAGGGCCCGGGTGGCCTCGTTCCAGCCGATCTTGGCGTAGCCGCGCGGGGTGCCGGCGTGGTCGAACAGTTGCAGGGTCGGCTTGTGGTTGGGGTCCGGGGGACGCACCCCGCAGGCCGCGTACGCCCGGGGGCCGCCCAACTCGGCGGCCAGCCGCTCGGCGAGCAGCACCTCAGCCGGGTCCAGGGCGGCCGGCACGGCGACGGTCAGCACCGGAAAGGGCGCCCGGGCCAGCATCCCGGAGCGGGCCGCCATGCCCAGGGCCGCCCGCACGGCCCGCACCTTGGCCGGCCGCAACGCGTTGTACGCCAGCAGCGCCGCCGCCGTGGCCCGGGAGGAGCCCAGCGGCAGCAGGAACCGGGCCCGGTCCACCGAGGGGACGACCGCGTAGCGGGCCACCACGGTGTGCCCGGCCGGAGCCGGGGCGTCCACCGCCAGGGCTATCCGCTCGTCACCGAAGACGGCCCGGGTGACCCACCCCAGTCCGTCCTCGCGGCTCCGCAGGTCTGCCGCGGCGGTCACCGCAGGGCCCCGGGGCGGTGCCCGGCACCGATCGGCCTCACGAGACCTGGTCCGGCCAGTCCAGGTGCAGCCCCAGTCGCTGCCGCAACGCCTCGTTGTACGGGCGGTAGTACTCCGTCAGCTCGGCGCGTAGCGCCGGTTCCAGGGGTGCCGAACGCCGATCGTTGTAGACCTTGAAGTCGGGCAGGTCGTACGCCGGCAGCCCGAGGAAGTCCAGGGTGCGCCGGTAGGTGGCCCGGGCGTCGCGGTACAGGTCCTCGCTGGGCAGGAAGAGCAGTTGTCCCCGGTCGAAGTGGGTGAGCCAGGGCTCCAGGTGCTCCAGGTAGCGGCCCCGGGCCCGGTAGGTGTACCAGTCGTAGGGCTCACTGAAGTACTCCGGCTCGGCGATCAGCCGCTCCCGCTCCCCCGCCGTACGCTCTTCTTCGGCGGCCAGGGCGGCGGCGAAGTCCAACGGCTCCACCCCGTTGGTCCGCCGCTCCTTCCAGTGCGAGTACGCCCGCTCCACCGGATCGCGCAGCAACACGATCAGCTTCACCTGGGGCATCAGCGCGGCCACCCGCTGCGCGGCCAGCGGATGGAACATGTACAGCGGGGCGGCCTCACCCACCCGCACCGGACCACCGTGGCGGCTCTCCAGCGCCTCCCGGTGCCGCTGGGTCGGAAAGTGCGACCGGTACCAGGCCTCGCCCCGGCCCCAGTTCTCCTCGAAGTAGTGCGAGGACTTGGTGTTCCAGGCCGGGAAGAGGCGCGGCACCAGGGGATGCTGGATGAGGTAGTTCCACAGCGAGGTCGTACCGCCCCGCTTGGTGCCGATGATGAGGAAATCCGGCAGCGGCCGACGGTCGCTGGTGCGTACCCCGTAGTCGACGAGGCCCTCCCGCACCCGGCTCGTCACCTGGGTGGGCACCAACTGCTTCACCCGGTCGCGGATGGACGCCACGACGATGTCACCTGCCTTTCGAGGGTCGCGCCGAGGCGCTGGGCGCCCCGCCACGGATCTGCACCATGGTCGCCCGGATGCCGGCGCGCACCCGAGGCAACGTCAGCAAGCCGACGCAACCGGCGGCCAGCACCGCCAGGGCCACCGCCAGGCCGGCGATGCCCCGGCCGCCGACCAGCACGCCCAGGGTCGCGGCGGCGCCCACCCCGCCGGCGGTGATCAGTGCGGCCCGCACCATGCCCCGGTCGGCCAGGGGCTGGCCGACGACCAGCCGGGCGAAGGTCACCGCCGTCAGGTTCTCCGTGACGATGCCGGCGGCCCAGGCCCAGGCCGCCCCGGTGGCCCCGTGGGCGGGGATCAGCAGCAGGCCCAGGGAGACCGTGACCGTCAGACCGGCCACGGTGGCCACCAGGTGCAGCCCGCTACGCCCGCTCATCAACAACAGGCTCTGCACATTGCCCACGCCGGTGTTGACGAGCATGGCCAGCGCGAGCACGGTCATCGCGGTGGCGCCACCGGCGAACCCGGACCCGAACAGGGCCAGGAAGCCCGCGCCGAAGACCGCCAGCAGCAGGTACACCGGCCAGGACAGCACCAGGGCCCAGGTGGTCAACTGCCGGTGCAGGGCGGCGGCCGCGTCGTGGCGGTCCTGGCCGAACAGCCGGGACAGTTGTGGCGCCACCGCCACCCGCAGCCCCTGCATGGCGAGTTGACCGGCCAGGATGTAGCGGCTGACCGCGCCGAAGATGCCGGCCTCGGCCGCACCGGCGAGCATGGTGGTCAGCAGCACCCCGACCCAGACCGCGCCCGCGTCGATCGCCGCCGAGGCGGCCCGGGGCAGGGCGAACCGCCAGAAGGAGCCCCACTCCTCGGGCCGGGCCCGCAGCCGGGCCCCCCGGCCCAGTCCCAGCGGGCCGGCGACCAGCAGGAAGGTCACCAGCAGGGCGATCAGCGCCGGCACCGCCCAGCCGGTCAGGCCGGCCAGCAGGCCACCCCCGGCCAGCAGCACGGCCGCAGCGATCAGCAGGGGTCGGGCGGTGGGCAGCAGCACCGACTGCACCGCCACGTACGCTCGCATCGGCCGTACGCTGCGCAGCACCGCGAACAGCAGGGTCATCACCACGACCACCGGTACGGCGGCGAAACTGACCCGCAGCAGGTCGCCGCCCTCGGCGCCCGCGCCGTCCAGCAGTCGGCGGGCCAGCGGCTCGGCGGCGAGGATCCCCAGGGTGGCCACCGCCAGGGCGGCCGTCAGGGGCGGGATCAGCGCCACCGGCAGCATCTGGGCGGCGTCTCCCTGCGGACCGAGCCGACGCCGGGGCAGGCTCCAGATCAGTCCGGTCTCCGCGCCGAGCACGCACAACGCGGCCGCCACGGTCACCACCCCGATCGCGGCGAAGAAGACCCCGGACCCCTCCGTGCCGTAGCCGCGGGTGATGACGACCACCAGCACGAAGCCCATCAGCCCGTTGACGGCGGCACCGAACAGCCCGGCGGCGCCACTGCGGGCGCCCCGGCGGGCCTCGCTGGCGTCGCGGTCCGCGGCCGCCTGGGCCGGTTCGCCGGTGCCGGCCGGCTGGGGGGCCGGGTGCACGGGAATGCTCATGAGGGCCTTCCGCTGGACTGGATGGGGCCCGGCGGGACCACCGCGCCGCACCTGACGACCGGCTCGCTCATGCCACCGCCTCCGGCGCCGCCGACGGCTGGGGCAGGGCCGGGCCGGAGGGTCGGGCCTCCCGTTCCACCAGGGCCATGGTGAGGGCGATGGCGAAGAAGGCCACCGCGAGGTTCGGGCTGGCCATGCCGTAGAACGGCATCTGCACCAGACACACCACCGGAATCACCGCCAGCCACTGCCCGGCCGCCGACCGGGCCCGGGCGCAGAGCACCGCCGCGAGCACGAACCACCCCAAAAAGAACAACAACGCCGGTACGCCGTGACAGAACAGCACCATCCACAGTTGACCCTGGGTGCCCACCGGAACGGGGGCGCTGATCGTGTCGACCGTGGCCGGTGACCCGTAGCCGAGCCAGGGTGACTCCGCCACCCGCCGCAGCACCTCCCCGTAGAGGGCGAACCGGTCGCTGTTGGTGTCGCTGGACTCGACCCGGTTGTCGATCATCTCGGTGACCGGGATGAACAGGGTGGCCAGTCCACCGATGAGCAGCACACCGACCACGGAGGCGCCGACCCGGACGTTGCCGCGCCGGGCGGCCCGCAGCCCGAGCACCAGCAGACCCGCCCCTAGGCTGACGAACATCGTCCGGTTGAGGGTGAAGAAGGCCGGGGCCAGCGACAGCGGCAGGGAGACGATCAACGCCCAGCGCAGCAGGCCGTGCCGACGGAGCATGACGAAGGCCACCACGCAGGGCAGGGTCATCGCGTACGCGCTGCCGTAGTTGTTGGTGTACGGGAACGGCGCCGAGGGCCGGAAGATGGGATTCAGTGCGCGGGGACTGAACTCGCTGGCCCGGACCCGTACCAGGTCCTGGATGTAGGGGTTGCCGGAGACGCCACCGGGCAGCAGCATCTCCATCGGTGTGCTGAGGCTGAACCGGGGCGCCAGCACCCCCAACCAGCCGAGCAGGACCAACCCGAACCAGAACAGGCAGATCGGCACCAGCAGGGCGGCCAGGTCGATGCCCTGCCGCGCCACCGCGTACACGTAGACCCCCACCACCAGGGCGGTCACGTAGAAGCCCAGCCGCAGACCGAAGGCGAGCAACGAGCCGACCGAGGTCAGTTGGGTGGCACTGACCACGACCAGCGCCAGGAACAACAACCACACCCCGGTGGCCGGCGGCAGGGGCACCCGACCCCGCACCAGCAGCAGGGCCAGCAGCACCGCGCCCAGCAGGGACCAGCCCAGATAGAAGGCTCCGGCCGCCCACCAGACCGGCACCAGCCCGAACATCACCACCAGGGGCCACACCGGCAGCCGGGGCAGCATCGGGGCGGCCAGCCGGGCCACCGGTCGCTCGCCGGCCGGCTCCTCGACCGACGGCGGGCTGAGGATGGGCACCGCTCACCCCCGGCCGCTGCGGGTCAGCACGAATCCCAGCGGGGCCACTCCGGCGGCCCGCAGTCGCTCCGCCAGACGGCGCAGATCGTCCTGCTTCGTCCGGTCCTGCTCGACCACCACGACCGCGGTGCCCTGCCGGGCGGCGGCCACGCCACGCTCGTCTGCCTCGGCCGGGGGGGCGTTGAACAGCACCAGCCCCTTGGCGGCCCGCTGTCGCCAGGTGCCGAAGCGGACCCCACCGCCGCCCACCGGCACCTCGTCGGGGTGCTCGGCCACCGGACTCTTCGCGGTCACCGGGCCACCGCTCATCCGGGGCAGCATCATGGTCGCCTCCGGGTCGGTGCCGGGCCGGGCCGGGTTGGGATGCGGGGAGGGACGGCGTACCGCGATCTGCTCGGTGATGTCGTCGATGGGGCCGGTGCCGTCCGGGCGGGGCTTGGGGATGGTGGGTCGGGCCTGGTTGACCGCGGCCGGCAGCCGACCCCGGTCCGTCATCACGGTCGCCCGCAACCGGTCCAGCCGGCCGCTGTCGTCGGCCACGTAGACCTCCCGGCCGGTGGCCGCCAGGGCCACCGCCAGACCGGCGGTGAGGGTGGTCTGATCCTCCCGGGTCGTCAGCAGGGCCACCCGGGCCGGTTCGCGGACCCGCTCCGCGATGGCCATCGCCACATAGCGGATGTCGGCGTCCACCGGTCGGCGCCGGCCGAACAGCCCCTGCCCCCGTACCGTGCCCAGCAGCGGCAGGCCGGTGGCGTCCCGCCCGTCGTCGACCGAACGGATCCGCCGGTCCATGGACTCCCAGACGAAGGCCAGCACGACACCGAACAGCAGCCCACCCAGCAGCCCCGCCGCCAGGTAGAGCGGACCCCGCCCACCGGCGGAGACCAGGGCCTTCTCCGCGGTCTGGGTCACCCAGCCCGGATTGACGTCGACCGCGGCGATCTCGGTACGGGCCGAGCTGAGCTGGGTCAACTGGTTGTTCACGCCGGCGAGCTCGGCGACGGCCGCGTCCCGGGCCCCGTCGCGGGCGTTGGCCACCCGCTTCTGCAGGGCGGTCTGCTGGGCGGCGACCTTCTCGATGCTCTCGTCGTAGGAACGCAGCATCTCCTCGCGCTGCCGTTCGTACATCGCCCGGCGCACTTCCAGGTATGACTGGGCGGCCAGGTTGGCACTGGACACCGCCGCCTCGGGGGAGTTCGCGGTGAAGGTGAAACGCAGGATCTGCCCCCCGGCGGGTACCTCCACCTCCAGGGCGTTGCGCACCTCACGGGGATGCAGGTCACCCGCGTCGGCCAGCCGCTGGACCACCTCCGTGCCGGTGGCGATGCCGCTCTCCACGTTCATGTTCACCGCCCGGTCGGCCGCCGCCCCGCTGGGGGTGAAGGCGTCCGTGACCACCGGACGGACCGCTACCACCGCGCTCGCACTGACCGCGCCCGGCACCAGCAGGACGTACCCGAGCGCCGCCAGCAGGCCCAGCACCGCCACCGCGGCCACCAGCCGGATCCGGTGCAGCGGAACCCGCAACATATCGGTCAGTGTGACCGTACGAGCCGCAACCGTACCGCCGGACCAACCGCCGGGCTGTGCATCAGTCATGAACGCCACCGTCGCTACGTTGTCGAAAAGGAGCATCGCGGGTGCAGCGGCCCGCGAGACAGCTCCGCCCGACGCTCGGGCCGGCGACGGAATCCGCCGCCGGCCCGACCTGAACAAGTTACCGACCTTCTGCTACAACGGGTACACCCCTACTGCACCGCGAAGAACATTCGGGGGATCGACCAGGACAGCCCGTCCGCAGTCGTGGCCAGCACCGTGATGTTCGCACCGTTGACCGCGGGCGCGGCCGTCGGGTCGAACGGCACGCTGCGCAGACTGCCGTCGGTGTGACCGTACACGATCTTGCCGTCGACCCAGGCCAGCCCCCGCACCGCCGACCAGGTCACGCCCGTGGTCGGCAGGCTGAACTCGGTGGCGCCCAGGTAGTTGCCGTCCACCTCGAAGTACCGGTAGTAGAGCCCGTTGGCCCCGGTACGGGTGTAGTAGAGGCGACCGTCGAGGAAGAAGGCGCCGGTCAGGTTCGCCGGGTTGTACCAGTCGTTGAAACCGGAGGCCTCCCACGGGACCCCGACATTGCCGCCGTTGAACATCGAGATGTCGATCCGGCTGCCGGTGGGGCTGCCGGGGACGGTCCGCGACCAGTAGATCCGGTCCCCCAGACCCCAGGTCGCGCCGGCACCGGTGTAGTTGGGCTGGCTGACCGTGGTCGGGGTGCCGACGGTGGTGCCGTCGAACGGCACCCGCTGCAACTCGCCCGCGGTGACACCCAGGTACAGGTTGCCGGAGCTGGCCGCCGACGGGTTCCGCGGAGTGATCGTCCGACCACCGGCGATCGGGAACATGCCCAGTCGACCGTGGTACTCGTTGGCCATGCCGTCGGAGTTGTGCCCGAAGTACAGACCGGTGCTGCCCCGCCAGATCACCGGCACCTGCGAGCCCCAGTTGCTGGCCCCTGAAGGCAGGGCGTTGCCGCCCCGGCGACCGGGGTTCCAGTTGACCGGCATGCCGGTGGCCGGGGTGACCGCGCCGATACCCAGCCGGTCGACCGCACCGGCGCCGGCCCGGTCGCTGGCGTTGGGGTTGTTCAGCCAGCGGAAGTGCCCGCCCAGGTAGATGATGTTGTCGGCCACCTCGACCGAGGTGATGGTGTCGTTTCCGGTGTAGTTGACCCAGGTGCCCACCTGGTTGGGTCCCCGGTTGGCGGTCTCGAACCGGACCAGAGCGTCGCAGTAGGCGGCCGGCCAGCCGGTGCCACCGTTGGTGCCGACGACGAACCAGCTGCCGTCCCCACCGAAGCGCAGGTCCTGTACGTAGTGCACGAAGGTGGTCGGCGCCCCGCACGGCGACACGAACCTCTCCGTGCTCCAGTCGATGACGCTGGGGGTGCCGGTCAGGTCGATCAGCACCATCTGGTTGCGGGGCAGGTCGTCGACGAACATGAAGTTGCCGCCGACGGCCAGGGTGCTGCCGTCCGGGGTGATGTCGATGGTCCAGGCGTACGAACTGGTGCCGTGCCGACCGACCGTGGCGTTGACGTTGAAGGTCGGGTCGATCGCACCGGTGCTGGCGTTGATCCGGGCGATGCCGGAGTGCGCCGTGCCGTTGATCCAGTTGAAGGCACCGGCCAGGTAGAGGTCGTTGCCGTGCAGCACCATGTCGCGGATCATGCCGCCGTCGGAACGGCCGACCCAGCTGGCGATGGTCTCGCCGGTGGCCGGGTCCAGGGCGACCAGGTTCCGACGCGACACCCCGTTGACGTTCTTGAAGGTCCCACCGACGATCAGCGTGCCGCCCGGCCCGGCGATCAGGGAGTTGACCGCGCCGTCCAGGTCCGGCACGAAGGTGGCGTTGATGGTGCCGGTGCTGCGGTTGTAGGAGAACAGGTAACGCTGGGTGATCCAGGGAGAACTGGCGGTCTGCCGGATCTGGGTGAAGTTGCCACCCACGAACACGTCGTCGCCCACCTCGGCGAAGGCGCGGGCCTCACCGTCACGGGCGTGCGGGGTCTGGTCTACCGGATTCGTCGACACCAGGGTGCCGGTTTCCGGTACGGGCAGTACGGCCGCTTCGGCCGCCTTCGGCACGGCCAGTACGGCCGCGAGAGTTACCAACGCTACGGCTCCGACCCGTGCTCTACGGCTACGGGTGGGATGCCGCTGGAAGGAGATTGTGGGCACGCTTCGCCTCCAGGGTGGACGGGATAGCGCCGGTAGCCTCTCGCGTCCACCCAGCAGGGCGACATCCGCCGATTGGGCGGTCGGTGCATCGGTTGTCGGACAGTAGCGACGCGAGGGGCTTCAGCAGCCACCGAGTGTCGCAAACGGCTGTCCGGTCGCGGTCAGCGGCTCCCTCCCGTGGGCTGCCGGAGGTAGCTGTCCCGCCCGGCGGCGGTGAATCCGGCCAGCGATGCCGCGTCGTGATTCATCGTCATGTTGCAGGTCTTGGTCGTGGTCGTCACGCCGGGCGAATTGAAGTAGATCGCTGCCTTGATCTTGGGGTGGGCCTTCAACGCCGCCGGGAACTCCTCGAACCACCGCCGCTTGGCATTCGGATCCGCCGCGTCGAAGTTCGTACCGAACTCGGCCAGCATCCGCGGCTTGCCCGCGCCGATGCCCTTCTCGTCCAGCCAGCGGTAGAAGGATCCGATGGTGGTGCTCGGGCTCTTCCAGACCGTGCTGCCGTTGCAGACGTGGAAGTTGTACGGGTCCCAGGCCACCCAGTCGACATACCGGTCACCGGGGTAGAGCCCGGGGTACCGGTCGTAGTGCCCGGACCAGCCCATCATCGTCCACACCCAGACCGCGTTGCGTACGCCGGCCGCGCCGAACCGGTCGTGCACGTACCGCCAGGCCTTGACGAAGTCGGCGTCGCTGCCCTTGGCCGGCTCGTCCTCCGGCTCGTGGTCGAAGCCGATGAAGACCGGCTGCCCGACCGCCCGGATCCGCCCGGCGACCGCGTCGATGGTCTCGTCGTACCGGCCGCTGTACACGTCCTTCCAGGTCAACACCGTGCCCTGGGAGAACACCCGGCTCTCCCAGGCGAAGAACATCAGCCGACCCTCACGCATCTGCTGCTGCTGGTACGTGTCCGGGAAGGCGCCGTTGCTGCCGTTGTTGGAGAAGTCGTGGTACCGGTGCACGATGTCGAACTTGCGACCCACCTGGGCCTCGACATCGGTGATGGCCCTACCGTGGTCCCAGGTCTGGGGGTTGGTCGGTGAGTACATCCCCCACCAGGCCCCACAGGAGGGCACCAGCTTCTCCGAGACCTGTCCACACTTGCCGGAGTCGGCCGGGGGTCGGGTGGTGCTCGGAGCCGACGGGGTGGGACTCGGCGCCCGGCTGGGCGACACGCTGGGCGAGGCGCTCGGCGCGACCGTGGCCGTGGGTGCCGGGGTGGCCGGCAGGGTGGCGCTCGGCGGCGCCGACGGCGGACGGGCGGCCAGGTCGTAGGTCACCACCAGGTTGGGCCGCAGATCCGCGTTGCGGTTCTCGGCCGAGGCCCAGTAGATGCGGGTGTCCCACCCGGCCTGGGCCAGCGACAACGTCCAGATGCCGTTACCGGTGACCAGCCCGGAGACGTCCCACTCGTTGAAGCCCTTGCCCACCCCGGTCAGGGTGTCCAGGACCGTACCCGCCCGCTGCGGCGCGGGCCGCTGCGCGGTGGCGTCCAGATTCGAGGCGTGTGCGGTCACCGTGGCCTTGAAGGCCTGCCAGGTGTGCACCCGCAGGGTCGCCCGGACGTTTGTGGCGTTCTTCGGCAGGGAGGTGACCATGAAGGCGAGCACGGCCTCCCGGCCACCACGGGTGTTCCCGTCGCAGCGGGCCGGGCAGGTCGCCAGGGTCGTCTTGACACTGTTGTCCCCGTCCTGCACCACCGAGGTGGCCGTGGTGTCGGCGACCACCGGGATGGACAGGTTGTCGTCGGCCAGCAGGGGCACCATGGTCGCGGTGAGTCCGAGCACGACCGTGACGCCGAGGGCACCTAGGACAACGGCCTTGCGCCGAGGACCGGGGTGCCGGATGAGCCGATGCAGTCCACGCCTGGTCACGAAGAACTCCTTGCGTCTGCGGCGGTAACGCTGAGCAGCGTATCGGTGTACACCACAGAGCATGGGCATGACAGGGGGACCTAAGCGCGTCTTAACCCTTACCTAAGACTCCACCCAGGAAGGTGCTTCCGCTGCGTGATCACCTTCAATTTCGGGGGACCGGACCGGGCCACACCGCGCCCCCGGTCCGGTTCAGGAATGGTCCGCGCGGACGGCGGCCAGGGCGGCGGCCATCGCCGCCCGCGGGGCCGGCACCCCGGTGAAGTGCTCGAACTGGCCGATCGCCTGTGCCAGCAACAGATCCAGACCGGAGACGATGCGGCAGCCGGCGGCGGCGGCCGAGGCGGCCAGTGGGGTGGGCCAGGGATCGTAGATGGCGTCGAAGAGGACCGTGGTGGGACGCCAGGCCACCGTGTCGGCCAACTCGTCGGCGGCCCCCTTGGGCACAGTGGAGATCCACACCTCGGCGTCCGTCAGGGTCGCCGCCTGCGACCAGGGCGCGGCCGTCAGGGCCAGACCCAGGGTGTGCGCCACCGGTGCCAGTTCGGCCACCGCCTCCGGCCGGCGGGCGACCAGGGTGACCCCGGCCGCCCGCAACCGGGCCGCCGCCGCCAGGGCCGCCCGGGCGGTGCCACCGGCCCCCAGCACGGTGACCGTGGCACCGGGACTCACCCCCGCCTCGGTCAACACCTCGACCATGCCGGTGACGTCGGTGTTGTCGGCGTACCAGGAACCGTCGGGTCGGCGTACCAACGTGTTGGCCGCGCCGACGGCGGCGGCGGCCGGCGAGGCCTCGGCGGCCACCGCGAGCGCCGCCTCCTTGCCGGGCATGGTGACCGACAACCCGGCCCACTCCGGGCCCAGGCCCGCGACCAGATCCGCCAGCTGGGCCGCCGAACACTCGATCCGGGTGTACGACCACCCGTCGAGCCCGACGGCGGCGTAGCCGGCATTGTGGATCACCGGGGAGAGCGAGTGCGCGATCGGCTTGCCCACCACCGCCGCCTTGTGCACCGAGACCGCCAACGAGGCTCCTCCACCGCAGGGACGACTGTCACCTAACATCCAACAATGTCCGACAGCAGACTGCGACACCGCACCGGAAAGACCACACTTACCGTGCGCGGGCCGGATCGGCGGGTGCTCGCCGATCAGGTCGTGACGGTCGAGCAGCGGCGGCACGCCTTCGCCTTCGGCAACATCGGTTTCGACTTCGTCGACCTGGTCGGCGGTCCCGGCCCCGAGATCGCCCAGCCCTTCGGCGGCACGGATTCCTCGGATCTCGACCGGCTCGGCGACCTGTGGCTGCACCTCTTCAACACCGCCACGCTGCCGTTCTACTGGGGTAGTTACGAGCCACGACGCGGCGCACCCGACACCGAGCGGCTGACCAGGACCGCCCGCTGGCTGGCCGGTCACGGCGTGACGGTCAAGGGCCACCCGCTGGTCTGGCACACCGTGCAGCCGCCGTGGCTGCTCGGCCTCGACCTCGACGAGGTCGAGGCGCTGCAACGGGCCCGGATCCGCGACCTGGTCGGTGGGTTCGCCGGTCTGATCGACACCTGGGACGCGATCAACGAGGCGGTCATCATGCCCGTCTTCGGCAACGGGGACAACGCCATCACTGACCTGGCCCGGGCCCGGGGCCGGATCCACATGGTGCGGATGGCGTTCGAGGAGGCCCGTGCGGCCAACCCGGCGGCGACCCTGGTGCTCAACGACTTCGACCTCAGCTCGGCCTACGAGTGCCTGATCGAGGGCGTCCTCGAAGCCGGCGTCCGCCTCGACGCGATCGGCCTGCAGACCCACATGCACCAGGGGTACCGGGGCGAGGAGTACACGCACGAGATGCTCGACCGGTTCGCCCGCTACGGCCTGCCGCTGCACCTGACCGAGACCACGCTGGTCTCCGGCCACCTCATGCCGCCGGAGATCGAGGACCTGAACGACTACCAGATCCCGCAGTGGCCGAGCACCCCCGAAGGCGAGGCCCGGCAGGCCGAGGAGATCGTCCGGCACTACCGGTCCCTGCTCGCCCACCCCGCCGTGCAGGCGGTCAACTACTGGGGACTCACCGACCGGGGCGCGTGGTTGGGTGCCCCCGCCGGCCTCGTTCGTTCCGACGGCAGCCGCAAGCCGTCGTACGACGCCCTCGAAGCCCTGATCAAGGGCGAGTGGTGGCTACCCCCGACCCCGATGCGCACCGACCCGGACGGCATGATCACCGTCGCCGGCTTCCTCGGCGACTACACCGTCTCGGCTGGTGAGCGCACCACGCACTTCACCATCGACGCGTCCGACACCACTGCCACGATCGACCTGGCCTGACCACCGCCACGCCGTGCGGAGGCCGGCTCGTCACAGGACGCCGGCCTCCTTGGCCTTATCGATGTTCCTCAGGTGCTGGTTGTAGTCCTTCGTGAAGGCGGAGTTGCCCGCCTTGTCGATCGCCACGAAGAAGAGCCAGTCGCCGTTCGGCGGGGCCATCGCACCTTCGAGGGCCTCCTTGCCCGGATTGTTGATCGGGGTCGGGATCATGCCGCGCAGCTTGCGGTTGTACGGGTTCTTCGGGTTGTCGAGGTCGGCCGCGGTCATCTGGCCGGAGGTCTTGCCCTCCTGACCGATCGACTCGAAGTAGTAGTTGACCGTGACGTCCATCTCCAGGCAACCGCAGGGGAAGGTCTCCGAGTAGACCCGGTTGTAGGCGACCCGGGCGACCTTGCCGAGATCCTTCTTGGTGCCGGCCTCGGCCTGGGCGAGCGACGCCACGATCAACGCCTCGTACGGGCTGATCCCGCCGCGTTCCTTCTGCACCCGGTCGGCGAACTCCATCTCCCCGGTGACGGTCAGGAAGTGGTCGACCATCTGCCCGAGGATGGTCTCGGCGGTGGAGTTCGGCGGGATCTCGTAGGTGTCCGGGAAGAGGAAGCCCTCGATGGACTTCTTGGCCTTCTTGCCGTCCTCCCGCTTGAACCACCAGTCCGGTACGCCGAGCTTCTCCGGGTCCTTCGCGGCGGCCTCGAACTCCTTGACCGGGATGTCGGTCTTGTCGCTGAGCAGTTTGAAGATGCTCTTGGCGGTGCGTCCCTCGGGGATGGTGATCCCGTTGACGATTCGGTTGGCCGGGTCGAGCATCGCGGCCAGGGCCAGCTCACCACTCATCTGCTTGCGCAGCTTGTAGGTGCCCGACTGGATGTTGCGGCTGCGGGAGTTCTTCTCGGCGGCCTCGATGAACGCCTTGGTGCTCTTGATCACGTCCGCGTCGCGGAGCACCACGGCCATGTCGGCCAGGAAGGCGCCCTGCGGGATCTGGATCGTCACCTCCTCGGCGCCCGCGCCGTCGTAGTCGGGGGTGACGAAGTAGTTCTGGATCCGGTCGAAACCGTAGAAGGCACCGCCGCCGATGCCGCCGAGCAGCACCAGGGCCAGCAACAGGGCCAGTGCCGTCCTGCCTCGGCCCCCGCCGGAGCGACCGTCCCGCTTACGACCTCGGCGGTGCTTGCCCTTGTCCCCCCGATCCTGCTCGTCGTGACCGAGGTCCAGCTCGTCAAACATCTACGTCCGCCTCCGCTGCGTGTCCAGCCAGCTCTGCAGAATCTCCACCGCGGCGGCCTGGTCGACCACCGCACGTTGCTTCTTCCCCCGGACACCTCGTTCGGCCAGCCTACGACTCGCCACGACCGTGGACATCCTCTCGTCGGTCAACGTCACCGGGACAGGCGATATCACCTCGGCCAGTTGTCGAGCGTACGCCTTGACGTGCTCGGCTGCGGGCCCATGTCGACCGGCGAGGTTGACCGGAAGGCCCACCACCACCTCCACGGCCTCGTGCTCGACGACCAACGCGGCGAGCTGGGCAAGATCGCTCGACACCGCGTCCGGCCTGGGATTCTGCTCCCGGGCGACCGTGACCAGCGGGGTGGCCAGCACCCCGTGCGGGTCGGACCGGGAGACCCCGATGCGGACCTGGCCGACGTCCACCCCCAGCCGCACACCACGGGACAGCTCAGTCACCGAAAGTCACCTCTGGGTAGAAAGAGGCCAGGGCGGACCCACCGGTCCGCCCTGGCCCGCTGTGCCGATGACTCACGCCTCGGCGATCGCCTTCTCGACCGTCATCAGCAGGGTCGGCACCTCCGACTCGGGCAGGCCACCGCCCTGAGCCAGATCCGGGCTGCCCCCACCACGACCGGAGAACGCCGCCTTGACCAGGTCGTTGGCGGCCAGCCCCCGCCCACGGGCGGCGGGATTGACCGACACCACCAGGGAGGCCTTGCCGCCGGAGCGGGCCGCCACCGCGACCACCCCCGGCCGGGCCGGATCGATCCGGCCACGGATCTCCTGGGCCAGGGTGCGTACGTCGTTGCCGGCCGCACCCTCCGGCGCCTCGATGCCGACGTAGGCGACCCCGCGGACGTCCTTGGCCTGGGCGGCGAAGGCCGCCGCACCCCCGAGCACCAGCTGGGCGCGCAGCTTCTCCAGCTCCTTCTCCGCGTCGCGCAGCTGGGTGACGGTCTGCTCGACCCGGTCGGCCACCTGCTCGGAGGGGACCCGGTACAGCTCGGCCAGGCGGGCCACCAGCAGGTGCTCCCGGGCCAGGAAGTTGAAGGCGTCCATGCCGACCAGCGCCTCGACCCGGCGGACCCCGGACCCGATGGAGGACTCCGAGAGGATCTTCACCAGGCCGAGCTGACCGGAACGGGACACGTGGGTGCCGCCGCACAGCTCCCGGGCGTAGTCACCGACCTCTACCACCCGGACCTGCTCGCCGTACTTCTCGCCGAACAGGGCCATCGCCCCGATGCGGCGGGCCTCGTCCAGCGAGGTGACGAAGGCGTGCACCTCCAGGTCGGCCAGGAGCACCTCGTTGACCTGCTGCTCCACGTCCCGCAGCACGCTAGGGGCCACCCCGGTGGCGGTATTGAAGTCGAACCGCAGCCGACCCGGGGCGTTCAGCGAACCGGCCTGGGTGGCGGACTCGCCGAGGAAGTTGCGCATGGTCTGGTGCACCAGGTGGGTGGCGGTGTGCGACCGGGAGATGGCCCGCCGCCGACTGGTGTCGATCTCGGCGTACCCGGTCTCCCCGGCCCGCACCTCACCCCGGATCACCCGGGCCCGGTGCACGATCAGACCGGGCACCGGCTGCTGCACGTCGAGCACCTCGACCTGCCCGCCGCCCACGGTGATCATGCCCAGGTCGGGCTGCTGCCCACCGCCCTCGGCGTAGAAGGGGGTGGTGTCCAGCACCAGCTCCACCAGGTCGCCCTCGACCGCGGCCGCACGCGGGCCGTCCGTGCCGAGCACCGCCCGTACGGTCGACTCCCGGGCCGTCTCGGTGTAGCCGGTGAAGGTCACCGGGCCCCCGGAGTCGAGCACGGACCGGTACGCCGACAGGTCGGTGTGCCCGGTCTTGCGGGCCTGCGCGTCGGCCTTGGCCCGGGCCCGCTGGTCGGCCATCAGCCGGCGGAAACCCTCCCGGTCGACGTCGAGCCCCTGCTCGGCGGCGATCTCCAGGGTCAGGTCGATCGGGAAGCCGTAGGTGTCGTGCAGCTGGAACGCCTTGGCTCCGGAAAGCGCCGGATTGCCGGCCGACTTCGTCTCCGTGATCGCGGTGTCCAGGATCGTGGTGCCGGCCCGCAGGGTGGCGAGGAAGGCGTCCTCCTCGGCGTACGCGTACGCCGAGATCCGGTCGAAGTCCGTGGCCAGCTCCGGGTAGGAGGGGGCCATGCAGTCCCGGGCCACCGGCAGCAGCTCGGGCAGGGCCCGGTCCTGCCAGCCGAGCAGTCGCACCGACCGGATGGCCCGGCGCATGATCCGCCGCAGCACGTACCCCCGGCCCTCGTTGGAGGGGGTCACCCCGTCACCGATGAGCATCAGGGCGGTCCGCACGTGGTCGGCGACCACCCGCAGCCGTACGTCGTCCGGGTGGGACTGGTTGGCCGCCTGGCCGGAGTGGGCGCCGTAGCGCTTGCCGGTCAGCTCGGCCGCCCGCTCCAGGATCGGCCGGACCTCGTCGATCTCGTAGAGGTTGTCGACCCCCTGGAGGATGGAGGCCATCCGCTCCAGGCCCATGCCGGTGTCGATGTTCTTCTTCGGCAGCTCGCCGACGATCCGGAACTCCTCCTTGCTCCGGACGTCCGCGATCTCGTACTGCATGAAGACCAGGTTCCAGAACTCCAGGTACCGGTCCTCGTCGACCTCCGGGCCGCCTTCCAGGCCGTACTCCGGGCCCCGGTCGTAGTACAGCTCCGAGCAGGGGCCGGCCGGGCCGGGGATGCCCATCGACCAGAAGTTGTCCTTCTTGCCCCGACGCACGATCCGCTCTGCCGGCACCCCGGTGCGCAGCCAGATGTCGCGCGCCTCGTCGTCGTCCAGGTAGACCGTCGCCCAAATCCGCTCCGGGTCCAGCCCGAAGCCCCCCGCCTCGACGGACTTGGTGGCCAGGTCCCAGGCGAACGGGATCGCCCCGTCCTTGAAGTAGTCACCGAAGGAGAAGTTGCCGTTCATCTGGAAGAACGTGCCGTGCCGACTGGTCTTGCCGACCTCGTCGATGTCCGGGGTACGGATGCACTTCTGCACGCTGACCGCCCGCGGGTACGGCGGGGTCTGCTGGCCCAGGAAGTAGGGGACGAACTGCACCATGCCGGCGTTGACGAACAGCAGGTTCGGGTCGCTGATGGCGGGCAGCGGAGCGGACGGCACCACGGCATGACCGTTCGCCTCGAAATGGGCGAGAAACCGCCGCTTGATCTCCGCCGTCTTCATCGCTGGTGTTCCTCCGGAAAGATTTCTCGATCGCCGATCCGCGGGTCCTCCCGCAGCTCGGCGAACTGGTCGTCGAACGCCTCACCCTGGGCGAACGCCTCGTGGATCTCCTGCTCCCGCTCGGCCATCCCGGCGCGTACGTCCGCCACGAAGCTACGCAGCTCCTCGACCAGCCCGCCAGCGGATTGTGACAGGTTGTCGGCGATGCCGGCCGGGGTGTACGCATGCGCGGCCTGGGTCGCCTTGCGGACCACCACCACCCCGACGGCCAGCCCGATACCCAGCCAGAACAGACGCCTCATGCTCGTACCTCCGCCTTCGTCGGGTCAGCGGTTCCCGCGCCGGGCGGCGCGCCGCTGGGCCTTGATGGTGTCGCGGACCTCGCGCTCGGTCTCGGCGTGCCGACGGGCGGAGGCGGCCTTGCGCACCCCGTACCCGAAGGCCGCCACCTTGACCAGGGGATTGGCCGCGGCGGCGGAGACGACCGTGACCAGGTTGGCGACATTGGCGCTGACGTTCTGCGCGTGGCTGGTCATGGTGTCGACCTTGGCCAGTTGGAGGTTCACCCCGTCGAGGGAGGTCTGCACCTGCTCCAGGGTGACATTGACGTTGCGGACCGTGGTGTTGACCTCACCCAGCAGCGGACCGGTCCGGTCGTTGAGCTCGTTGATCATCCGGGTGGTGGCGTCCACGGTGTGCCGCAGCCGCAGGATGGGCAGCGTCAGGATCAGCACCAGCATCGCGAATGCGATTGCCGCGATCAGCGCCGCGACCTCCAGAAAGCCCACGCCTGTCCTCCTCAACGAGATGTCTCGGGGCGGCATTATCCCCGATCCGCGCGGTCGTCCCGCCCGCGCCGACGCCCGGTGGCCCGCCACAGGACCGGCCGGGTCACACGCGGGACGCCAGGTGAGACCCTACCGTCCGTGATGACATTCGGCTCAGGACGGTGGTGAGGGCGTCAAGTCACCCAACGGATCATCGCCCAGGGTCGGGAAGGGGTCCACACCGGTCAGTGACGGATCGGTGCTCGGCTGTGGCCGGGTCCGGTCGTCGTCGATCGCGTTACGCACCTTCACCGTCACCAACGATCCGGCGCACTCCTCGGCGGCGGCCTCCGGATCCAGCGAGGGCACCACGGCCGGCTCGCCGTCCACCGGCGGAGGTACGCAGGTCGGCGGGCGGACCCAGAGATCCAGGGTCAGCTCATCCCGCCGCCAGCAGGTGTAGCGGCCCTTCTCCTCCTGCTCCGGGCAGTAGGCCGGCTTCCACGGCTGCCAGCCGTCCTGACTCAGCGCCGACTCGTACACCTGGGCGGTCTCCTCCGGTGACCGCTCGGAGGTCACCGTCCGCTCCCGCAGCCGGCAGTCCAGCAGACACCAGCGGCTGCCGCTGACCGCATCGGTGGTGCTGACCGCGGCCCAGGTGGGCACCTCCAGTTCGTCCAGGGAGGCGAAGACCGGGTCCCGGCCCGCCGCGCGCAGGCCGAAGAAGACCGGCACCGCGCCGAGCAGCAGCACACTGACCACGGCCAGGATCATCACCCGCATCCGGCGGTTGCCGCCGTCCTGGTGGCGCTCCTGCGCCCCGTCGTCCGGCCCGTCGCCGCCCGGCCCGTCGGAGTGCGCCGGTGGCGCCTCGGCGGGTTTCCGTACCTGCGGCTCCCCGGGTCGGAGCACCGGGCCCATCGGAACGACCGCCGCAGCCGCCCGAGCCACCGCCGGGCCCGCACCGGCTCGCGCCGGTGGGGGTACCGCGGCGACGCCGGAGGGCTCCGGACGGCCCGGGTTGCGGGCGGGCGGAGCGGCCCGGCCCGCCGGCCGTTCCTCGGCCCGAGGCGCGGCGGCGCCCCGGGCGACCACCGGCGACCCGGGGGGGCCCGGCGGCAGGTCAGCGGGGCGTCCGACCGGTGGGCCATCGGGGCGGGCGGTACCGCGCGGCGGGGCGGGCGGCTGCTCCGGAGCCCGGGTACGCCCGGTCGCCGGCCCCCCACCCGGCTGCCCCGGCACCGGTCCGGGCCGTCCGGGGGGTACGGCTGATCCGGGCCGTCCCGGCGGTACGGCTGATCCTGGTCGGCCGGGCGGCGGCTCGTTCCCGGCCGACGGGGTAACCGGTGCCCCGGCCGGGGGCAGGACCCGCCCACGGCCGGTAGGCGGCCCGTCCTGGCGGGCTGCTCCGCCGGTCGGCGGCCGTACCCCACCCTCGGGTCGACCCGCCTCGGCGGCGGCGCGGCCCGGCGGCGGCCCGGCGGGCTTCTCCACACCGCGCTGCCCCCGCACGGTCGGCACATCGCCGGTGGGGGCACCCTCGGGGCGGCCCGGCTCCGACCTCGTGATCGTCCGAAGGGCCGGATCGGTGTGGTGGGCCCGTCCGGCCTGGCGCAGCCAGTCCGCCGGCCGCTGCGGTCGGTCCGGTCCGCCGCTGCCGGAGCGGGGGTCCACCGACCGCCCGCCGGGGTCGTCGACCGGGCCGGTGGCGGTCACCGGCCCGTCCTCGGCCGCCCGGCGACCCGCCCTGCTCGGCGGCGGCGGTGTGCCGGTGCCGGGGGGCATCTCCGGCAGGTCCGCAGCTCGACGTGGTGATTCCGGCACCGTCCGACGGCCCTGGGGCGGCGTCTGCGGCCCTGGCGGCACCACCGGTACGCCGTGCGCTGCCGTAGACCGTCCCGGCGGCACCGCCGAGGGGCCCGGCGGCGCGGTCGCGGGACCGCGCTGCCCTGCCGACGGGCCCGGTGGGGCGGTCGCAGGACCGCGCGGCGCTGTCGAGGGGCCCGGCGGCGCGACGGAAGGGCCTCGCTGGCCGGTCGAGGGGTCCTGTGGCGCGGTCGCGGGGCCTCGCTGCCCCATCGAGGGGCCCTGCGGCGTGGTGGACGGGCCTCGCTGCGCGGCGGACGGACCCTGCGCAGTGGTGGGCGGGGCCGGCGGCGCGGAGCGGCGGCCCCGGAGGGGATTGTCGTCGCCGGTGTCACGCGATGCCGGCTCGGGGATCGGCGGCGCATTGCCGGAGGCCGGCACCACCGGCTGGTCCGTCTCGGGCTCGGCGGCGCGTCGCCGCCCCACCCGTCGGCCGCTGGCGGGTGCGCCGGTCGGTGCCCCCGCAGCGGGCGCCATGCCTGCTGCCGGACGGCCCAGGCCACCCTCGGCGGTCGAGGGTGCCTCCGGGACGGCACGTCGGCCCGGCTGAGCGGGCAGCGGAGATACCGCAGGGTCGATCTCGGGGGCACCGGGGACCCGGGGGCCACCCATCGGTTCCGGCATCGCACGGCGGGGACCGGCAGGCGCCCCGGTCGGCCGGACCGGGCGGCGCGCTGCGGGGGGACCCGACACCGGGCCGACCGGAGCACCCGAGACGGGTCCCTCCGGTGCGTTGGTCGGCGGCCCGATCACCGGACCGGTCCTCGGTTCGCCCCGGTACCGCCCCTGACCTGTCTGCGGCCACCCACCCGGCGGGGTGTCCGTCATGCCGGGGCCCTGGCGGCCACGAGGTCCGGCGGGCGCCGGGGGTTGCCCGGCGGGGGCGGGTAGCTGTTCACGGGCACCCACCACCGGTTGGTGTCCGGTGCCGGGCATCGGCGTCGCACCCGGCGAGGCAGCGGACCCGGGGGCCTCAGCGGGCCTAGGCCCACCGGCGGCCACGGGCCCACCGGCCGGACGAGGGCCGCCGGTCGGGGCGGGGCCGCCACCGGCCGGGCGGGTGATCGGGGTACCCGGCCAGGGGCCGTCCACCGGGCGGGCGCGGGGCGCCTCCGCGGGGCGGGGTGCGTCGTGGGGCGGAAGGCCGGTGCCCCGCGCCGGCATCGACTGCGTACGCCCGTCGGCAGGGGGTCGGACCGGCCCGGTCGGCGGGGCTTGCGGCCCGGCCGGGGCGGGGCCACCCGGGATCGGGCCGGGGTGAACGGGTCGGGACGACGCCGCCGGGCCCTCGGAGACGGGGGTGATCCCGTCGGGACCCAGTTCACCGCGCTGCTGCTTGGCCGAGCGCAGATCGTCGATCCAGCCGAAGTCCTCACCGCCGTCCGGCTCCTGCGGGACGGCCTCCGACTTGTTTCGGCCCCAGCGGCGGGGCTTGGCGCGCCGCTCCTCCTGGCCGTCCTCCGGTCGCTCGGAACCAGGCGATCTCACTGTTGACCCTTCCCGTCGGCGCGATCGCCGACCTCCTCGGTCACCTCGGCGGCCGCGGTCGTCGACTGCGGGTCATCGGTACCGGAGCGGACCTGATCCCGGCCGCCGCCCGGCGACGTTCCCGTGGCGGCGGGGGCGGGTAGTCCACGAACGATCCGGCGTAGCAACGGCAGCCGGGTGGCCACCGCGCGTTCCGCACCGTGCTGGCTCGGCTGGTAGTAGTCGGTCCCGACCAGGTCGTCCGGGACGTACTGCTGGCGGACCACCCCCCGGTGGTCGTCGTGGGGGTAGCGGTACCCGGTGCCGTGACCGAGGCCGCGGGCCCCGGCGTAGTGGGCGTCGCGCAGGCCCCGCGGCACCGCGCCACCCCGCCCGGCCCGTACGTCCGCGATCGCCGCCCCGATCGCGGTGGTGGCCGAGTTCGACTTGGGTGCGGTGGCCAGGTGGATCACCGCCTGGGCGAGGTTGAGCTGCACCTCCGGCAGGCCGACGTACTCCACCGCGTGGGCGACAGCAGTCGCCACGCTGAGGGCACTCGGATCGGCCATGCCGACATCCTCGCTGGCGAAGATGACCAGTCGGCGGGCGATGAACCGGGCGTCCTCCCCGGCGACCAGCATCCGGGCCAGCCAGTGCAGGGCGGCGTCCACGTCCGAGCCCCGCATGCTCTTGATGAAGGCGCTGGTCACGTCGTAGTGGGCATCCCCGGCCCGGTCGTACCGGACCGCGGCGGTGTCCACCGCCCGTTCGGCGGTGGCCAGGTCGATGCGGCCGGTGCCCAGGGCGGTGGCCGCACCGGCGGCGGCCTCCAGGGCGGTCAGGGCCTTGCGGACGTCCCCGCCGGCCAACCGGACCAGATGCTCCTCCGCCTCGGGATCCAGGGTGAGGGCCCCGGCCAGGCCCCGCTCGTCGGTCAGGGCCCGATGCAGCAGGCGACGCACCGCGGTGTCGTCTAGCGGGTGCAGGGTGAGCAGCACACACCGGGACAGCAGCGGGGAGATGACCGAGAAGTACGGATTCTCCGTGGTGGCCGCCAGCAGGGTGACCGTACGGTCCTCGACGGCGGCGAGCAGGGAGTCCTGCTGGGTCTTGCTGAACCGGTGCACCTCGTCGATGAAGAGCACCGTGGGCGGGCCGCCGGAGCGCCGCTGCCGGCGAGCGGTGTCGATCACCGCGCGGACGTCCTTGACCCCGGCCGACAGGGCCGACATGGCGACGAACCGCCGGTCGGTGGCGGTGGCCACCAGGTGGGCGATGGTGGTCTTGCCGCTTCCGGGTGGCCCCCAGAGGATGACCGACATCGGGGCCTGACCGGTGACCAGTTGTCGCAGTGGCGCACCGGGGGCGAGCAGATGCTCCTGACCGACGAGTTCGTCCAGGTTCGCCGGACGCATCCGGACCGGCAGCGGCGCGTCCGGGCCGACCGGGCTGAAGCCGCCGACGCCGCTGGAACCTGCCACCGCACTGACTGCTGCGGCAGGTTGACCCAGGGTGAACAGCGTCTCGGACTCCATCACGAGAACAGTACCGGGCTCGACCGAGCGCGCCAGAATCACGCCACCGATCGAGCCCGGGATGATCACTCTCGGTCAGCCGCGACCGGGACGACGCCCCCGATACCAGCGGCCACCCCGGCTGCCGACCCCGGCCAGGTGCAGTGCCAGCAGCAGCAGGCCGATCAGTACGAGGGTGTTCCAGTTGAACAGATCCGGGGCTCCGAGATCGGTACCGAGCAGGTCCAGCAGCAAGGTGAAGCCGAAGACCGCAGCGGCGGCAATGGCGAGCATGGCGTTCCTCCGGTGGGGGTTCCAGTAGGTCGGCCCGGGATGTACCCGATCGGTCCCCCCGCCAATCTCCACCCTGGACCCCGGGCCACCCTCTCCTGACCGGATGCGGGCCCATCTAGGCTCAATCCCATGGTCATCTTCGACGGGGGGCTAGCCGAGCGGGAGGCGATTCTGCGCGCCGTGGGCCCGCACCCCTTCCTCCGACATTCGCTGCCGCTGCGGGAGCCGGTACGGGCCTGGCGCCGGGACGGTGCGGTCTGCTGGCTGCTGCCCGAGGTCACGACGGGGCCGCTGGGTGGGATGGTCGGGCCGCCGGCCGAGGCGGCAGACCTGTTCGGCGTGCTCGCCGCCGAGGGCGTCTTGCAGCCCGGCCGCTGGGTGCATCTGCCCCGACTGGACCGGGCCACCCTCGACACCGCACCCGGGGTGGCGGCCCACGAGGACTGGGACTTCCTCTGGACCACCACCCCGCCGCCCCCGCAACCCGGCGAGGAACGGGTCGTCCGGCTCACCGAGGCGGATCACCCCGAACTGGCGGCCCTCATCGAGGAGTCCTTCCCCACCTCCACGGCACGGCCGGGCAATCCCCAGGTCGTCGACTGGTACGGCATCCGCGAGGGTGACCGGCTGATCGCCTGCGGGGCCGACCGCACCCGGGGTGACGTCGGTTTCCTCGCCGGGCTGACGGTGGCGCCGGCCTGGCGGGGCCGGGGCCTGGGCGCCGCCCTCACCGCCGGGATGAGCCGGGCCCTGGCGGCCCGCCACGACATGCTGGCGCTGGGCGTCTTCCCGGCCAACGTCGGTGCGATCCGGCTCTACCGTCGGCTCGGTTACGTCGAGGCCGTCGGGCTCACCTCGGTGCGCTGCGCCTGACCGGGGATCGACACTCCGTTGCCGGTCGACCCCCCACCCTCCTCCGGCTCGGCGGAGTGCTGCTGCCGATCGGCGGGGTGCTGCTGCCGATCGGCGGTCATCGGCGGTTCGGGGTGGCGGCCGGCCCGCCAGGCCGGCAGGTACAGCGGCGCGGCGACCGCCAGCACCACCGCGCCGACCAGCATCGCCGCGCTGACCCCGGCCCGGTCGCCGATGTAGCCGAGCACCACCCCACCCAGGGCGCCGGCCGGCATCGCCACCATGGAGTTCAGCGAGATCAGGCTGGTCCGGTACGGGCCGGCGACCTGCCGGTGCAGCAGCCCCATGTGCAGGGGGTTGGAGGCGCCGTGCACGGCGTAGCAGGCGAAGAAGGCGATCAACACTCCGGTCGGCCCGGCGAACAGGGCCATGCCGACCACGGTGATCCCCTGCATGATCCGCAGCAGGGCGGCACCGGGGGCGGCACCCAGCCACCGGATGATCAGTGGGGTGAGCGCCGCGCCGGCGGCCGAGGCCAGCCATGCCGCCGTACTGGCCGGCCCGAGCAGGACACCGGCCCGCTCCGGGTCGCCCACCACCTCGGCCAACCGGATCGGCAACAGACCCTCGAAGGTGGCCATGCCGAAGCCCCAGAACAACTCGACCGCCACCAGGGCCAGCAGCACCCGGGACCGGCGCAGCAGACCGAGGGCCTCCCCCACCATGCGCGGGGCATCGCGCACGGAGGCCCGCAACGTGGCCCGGCCGATCACCGCCCGACCCTCCACCAGCAGGATCAGCAACGCCACCAGGTAGACCACCTGCAAGCCGACGGCAGCCAGCACCGGCCCGGTCAAGGCGCTCAGCGGCCCGATCGGCCCCAGGGCCACCAGACCGCCACTGAGCAGCGCCCCGGCCGCCATGGCCAGGCCGAGCACCATGCCCCCCTGACCCAACCCCTTCTCGTACCCGGCGTCCGGGTCCGCGGCCAGGGTGGTGTCGACGTACCAGGACTCCAGGGGGCCGCTGTCCAGGGCGCGGAACACCCCTTGCAGCGCCCAGACGACGACCAGCAGGGCGAAGGAGTCCGCCACCACCAGCAGCCCGGTCGAGACCAGGCCGACCAGGCTCGCCACCACCAGCACGGGCTTGCGGCCCAGGGCGTCGGCCACCCCGCCGGTCGGCAACTCCAGGGCGAGCACCACCACGCCCTGCGCGGCGACGGCCAGACCGATCTGGGTCAGGGACAGGCCGCGTTCCTGCATGAGCAGGATGGTCACCGGGATCAACAGGCCGACCGGCAACCAGCGCAGGCCGTGCAGGACCAGGTAACGCCGCCGGACCTGGCGTACGGACAGGGGGTTCACCGGGTGCCACCGATCAGCATCGGCAGGGCGGTGAGGAAGATCTGCACCTGCTCGGCCCCGGGCTCGGTCGGGTCCGACTCGGCCCGGTAGCGCTCCAGCACCTGCCACAACTCCGCGCGCAGCTGCGCCAACCGGGCCGCCGGAATGGTCATGAAGGCGTCACTGGTACCGAAGAGGTCACGCCAGGCCGGCGGCCACTGATCGCGTACGGCGAACCACCGCTCGGCGTACTCGACGTACTGGCGTACCTGCTCGGCCTGGATCCACTCGATCGCGGCCCGGGCGTCCGGGTCGTCGTCGAAGTCGGTGTTCTCCCAGTTCGTGACGTCGTGGGCGGCCCGCCACCACCGCTGCCGCCCGGTCCCCCGGCCGGGTTCCTCGACCACCAAGCCCACCTCGGCCAACTGCCGCAGGTGATAGCTGGTCGCCCCGGTGTTGGTGTCGAGCAGCTCAGCGAGCCCGCTGGCCGTCGCCGGCCCCTTTACCCGCAGGGCCCCCAACAGCCGCGTCCGCAACGGATGCGCCAACACCCGCACCTGCCGCCGATCGATCCGCACCCGCCGAGGCCGATCCCCCGCACTGTACTCCATAAATCCACAATACTTATGCACAACTCCTCTGCACAACTATTGTGCACTCCCCCCTCCCCGTCGATCTTGCACTTTCGGTCGCTCTTTTGCGGCTTATGTCAGCTTTACCCCGACAGAAAGTGCAAGATCGACGGCCCGGGGCGGGCTCGGCGAGGCGACGGGCGCGACGGGCTCGACGGGCTCGACGAGAGCGGGCGGGGGCGGCTCAGAGGGCTAGGAGTTCGGTGATGCCGCGTAGGCGGGTGTGGAGCAGGGTGGTGGCGCGGGTGGTGTCGAGGCGGATCTCGGCTGGGCGGACCAGGCCGCGGCCGGCGGCGGTGGTGGTCGTCAGGGCACTGGTGGCCAGGCCTTCCCGGCGGGCCAGCAGTCGACCCAACTCCGCCCGGCTGACCGGGTCCGGGCCGGCCACGTTCAGCGGTCCGGCGTAGTCCGAAGCCGCCAGTTCGAGCACGGCGGCGGCCAGGTCGGTGACGTCCACCGGGCAGCGCAACTCGCCGGTGAAGAGGGCTCCGCGTCCGGCCAGGGCCTCCCGGCAGAGTCGAATCTGCGGGCTGCCCTCGCCGACGATCAGCGAGGTACGCACCAGCACGGCCCCCGGGTCGATCGCGCGCACGGCCGTCTCCGCAGCTGCCTTCGCCGCACCGTACGGGAAGATCGGGGTGGGTGGATCATCGTCGGCGTACGGCTCGGAGCGCCCGGCGTGCAGCGCGTCGCTGGAGATGTGCACCAGGCGGGCACCCACCTCGGCGGCGGCCCGGGCCACGTACGCCGCCCCGTCGGCGGTGACCGTCCAGTCGTCGTACCGGTAGGAGGTGTTGACCACGACCTCCGGGCGCACCTGCGCGACCAGGGTGCGCACCGCGAGCCGGTCGGTCACGTCCAGCCGCCGGACCGCCACCCCCGGCACCCGCACCGCACCGGAGTGACACGTCCCGACCACCGACCATCCCGCGCCGACTCCCCGCCGGCACACCTCCCGCCCCAGAAACCCGCTACCCCCCACCACCAGAACCCGCATCCTCGCCCTCCCCCGGTTGGTTGATCAAGAAGTTTGCGTCGCCGAAGGGCTCAAATCATGACGCAAACTTCTTGATCAACCAGAACCAGGGAAGGGTGGGTGGGTCAGGTGGGGTCCGCTACCGGGGCGGCGGGGCCGGCGGTGCCGGGGTGGGACGGCGCCTGCGGCTTGGGCTTGGCGTCGACGCCGGCCTCGGTGCGCTGCTGGGCGGTGATCGGGGTGGGGGCGCCGGTGAGGGGGTCGAAGCCGCCCCGGGTCTTCGGGAAGGCGATCACCTCGCGGATCGAGTCGGCCCCGGCCAGCAGCATGCAGACCCGGTCCCAGCCGAAGGCGATGCCGCCGTGCGGCGGCGGGCCGTAGTTGAACGCCTCCAGCAGGAAGCCGAACTTGTCCTGCGCCTCCTCGGGCGTGATGCCGAGCAGGTCGAAGACCCGCTGCTGCACGTCGCGGCGGTGGATACGGATCGAGCCGCCGCCGATCTCGTTGCCGTTGCAGACGATGTCGTACGCGTACGCCAGCGCCCGGTCCGGCGCCTCCTCGAAGCGGTCCACCCACTCGGAGTTCGGCGAGGTGAAGGGGTGGTGCACCGCCGTCCAGCCACCCGCCGCGCCGCTCTCGTCCGAGGTCCGTTCGAACATCGGCGCGTCGACCACCCAGCAGAACGCCCAGGCACTCTCGTCGACCAGCCCGGCTCGCTTGGCGATCTCGATGCGGGCCGCCCCGAGCAGCTCCTGGGCCTCCCGAGCCTCGGCACCGGCGGCGAAGAAGATCGCGTCGCCCGGCTTGGCACCGACCGCGTCGGCCAGCCCGTTCAGATGCTCGGCCGACAGGTTCTTCGCCACCGGCCCACGTGCCTCGCCGGTCTCGGCGTCGAGCACCACGTACGCCAGGCCCTTGGCGCCGCGCGCCTTGGCCCAGTCCTGCCAGCCGTCCAGCTCCTTGCGGGTCTGGGCGGCACCGCCGGGCATGACCACCGCGCCGACATAGCCGCCCGCGTCGATCGCCCCGGCGAAGACCCGGAAGGTGGTGCCGCGCAGGTACTCGGTGAGCTCGGTCAGCTCGACGCCGTAGCGCAGGTCCGGCTTGTCCGAGCCGTACCGGGCCATCGCGTCGTGCCAGGTGATCCGCGGGATCGGCCGGGGGATCTCGTACCCGGCCAGGTCCGACCAGAGGGCGGACACGATCGCCTCACCGAGGTCGATCACGTCGTCCTCGGTGACGAAGGACATCTCGATGTCCAGCTGGGTGAACTCCGGCTGCCGGTCGGCCCGGAAGTCCTCGTCGCGGTAGCAGCGGGCGATCTGGTAGTACCGCTCCATGCCGCCGACCATCAGCAGCTGCTTGAACAGCTGCGGCGACTGCGGCAGGGCGTACCAGCTGCCGGGCTGCAGGCGGACGGGGACCAGGAAGTCGCGGGCACCCTCCGGGGTGGACCGGGTCAGGGTCGGGGTCTCGATCTCCAGGAAGTCCCGCTCGTGCAGCACGGCCCGGGCGAGCTGGTTGGCCCGCGAGCGCAGCCGCATCGCCTTGGCCGGGCCGCCGCGCCGCAGGTCCAGGTAGCGGTACTTGAGCCGGATGTCGTCGCCGGCCACCACCTGGTCGTCCACCGGCAGCGGCAGCGGCGCCGCCTCGGAGAGCACCTCCAGCTCGGCGGCGGTCACCTCGATCTCGCCGGTGGGCAGCTCCGGGTTCTCGTTGCCCTCGGGCCGCCGGGTGACCTCACCGACGACCTTGACGCAGTACTCGTTGCGCAGGGCGTGCGCGTCCTCCTCCCGGAAGACCACCTGGACCACGCCGGAGCCGTCGCGCAGGTCGACGAAGATGACACCGCCGTGGTCGCGCCGGCGGGCCACCCATCCGGCGAGGGTCACCGTGCTGCCGGCGTCCGTCGCGCGCAGGCTGCCGGCGTCATGGGTACGGATCACGGCGTGCGTCTCCCTCGTGAAGCTCTACGTCTGTTGCGGGCATTCTCGCAGCACTCCCCCGCGGCCGTTTGCCGGGTGCAAGGAAGGGCCCCTTCTTAACGCCTCAGGTAGCAAAAGGGTCCCCTGTTAACAGCCAGCCCGCACCCCGTTTACCCCCTGCTCCCGACCCGACGGCACCTGGAACCTCGGCACACGCGGGCGGGCCGCCGGAGGAGGAATCCGGCGGCCCGCTGCGGTGAGGAGGGTCAGGGGGTACGGCAGATCAGTAGACGCTGACGCCGTAGCGGCTCAGCACCGGCCCGACCGGCTGGAAGAAGGTGGTGCCGCCGGTGGAGCAGTTGCCGCTGCCGCCGGAGGTCAGGCCGAGCGCGATGGTGCCGCTGAACAGCGAGCCGCCGCTGTCACCGGGCTGGGCGCAGATGTTGGTCCGGATCAGGCCACGAACCTGACCCTCGGCGTAGTTGACCGTGGCGTTGAGGGCGGTCACCGAGCCACTGCGTACGCCGGTGGTGCTGCCGGAGCGCTGCGCCGACTGGCCGACGTAGGCGTTACCGGACGCGGTGATGTCACGGAAGCTGCCGTTGTACAGGGAGACGTTGCCCGGCTGCACGGTGCTCTGGTTGCTGTACCGGACGATGCCGTAGTCGCTGCCCGGGAAGACACTGCCGGTACGCGAGCCCAGCAGCGCGCTCTGGCTGGAGTTGCTGTACCAGTTCGCCGCGATGTTGGTGCAGTGCCCGGCGGTGATGAAGTAGTACGTGCTGCCGGCCCGGACGTTGAAGCCGAGCGAGCAGCGCCCACCGCCCTGGGCGTAGATGGCCTGGCCACCCGAGATCCGGGTGCTCAGCACACCGGCCTCGGCCTCGATGCGTACCGCGCCGTTGGTCCGCGCCGCAGCGGCCTTGACCCGCTCCAGCTTGGCACCGGTCACGGTGCTGTCGACGGAGACGACGACCTGGTTGGTGGCCGGGTCGACCCACCAGGCGGTGCCCGGGATGGCCGCGGAGCGGTCCAGCTCGGCGGTGGCCCGGTTCAGCTCGGCCGCACCTCGCTTGACCAGCTTCGGGGTGGCGCCGGCCGACGCCACCTGGCGGGCGGCGAGGCTGTCGGTCACCGCGACGACCATCTTGCCGGTCGCGTCGGCGTACGCACCGGCGGCGCGGGCACCGAGCCGCTCGGCCAGGGTGGCGGCGGAGTCAGGCGTGGCGGACCCGGGGGCCGCCTGGGCGGGGGTGCCGGCCAGCACACCGGCGACGAGGGTTCCGGCCGCGGCGACGGTGACCGCGCGGCGCAGCATTGACCTTGTGGGTCGCATGTAACAGCCTCCCGAAGGGGGTTGGAGGGCCCTGTCATGCCGACAGGGCAGGGGGAAACTCGGCCACCTGGGGAAACGGCCAAGCGAAGAGAAGTATTCACACATTTAAGATCATAGACAAGGCCGCCCTTTGCCCCAGTTTCACCGTTCGGTCGAGGTAACCTGCCGGCAACGTTGTGGATACAGACGGTCGTCTATACGCTCTGGTCACCGCCACCACCCGGCAACCGTGACCCGGAGGCCACCATGACCCTCGTCCGACGCGCGCTGGCCACCCTCGCCGGCGTCACCGCCCTCGTCTTGTTCGCCACCAGTCCCGCCGTCGCCGACCCCGGTCCACCACCGAACTCGATGGCCAGCCTCGGCGACTCGATCACCCGCGGCTTCAACGCCTGCGGGTGGTACGTCGACTGCACCAACCGCTCGTTCAGCACCGGCGGCGACGCCACGGTGAACAGTCACTACCTGCGGATTCGCCAGAGCAACCCGGCCATCAACGGCCGCAACCACAACGCCGCCCGCACCGGGGCCAAGTCAGCCGACCTGTACGGCCAGGCCGGCACCGCGGTCAGCCAGGGGGTCGACTACGTCACCGTCCTGATCGGCGCCAACGACGCCTGCACCAGCTCGGAGTCGACGATGACCTCGACGACCACCTTCCGGGCGAACATCGACTCCGCGCTGGCCCGCCTCAAGTCCGGCCTGCCCAACGCCAAGGTCTACGTGATCAGCATCCCGGACGTACACCGGCTCTGGTCGGTCGGCAGGGGCAGCAGCAGCGCCCGTACCGCCTGGTCGGTCTTCGGCATCTGCCAGTCCATCCTGGCCAACCCGACCTCGACCGCCCAGGCCGACGTCGACCGACGCGACCGGGTCCGGCAGCGGGTGATCGCCTTCAACGCCCAACTGGCCGCGGCCTGCGCCGCCTACGGCGCGAACTGCCGGTACGACAACAACGCCGTCTTCAACTACCCCTTCACCCTCGCCCAGCTCTCCACCTGGGACTACTTCCACCCCAACGCCACCGGCCAGCAGATCCTCTCCACCATCTCCTACCCCGCCGGCTACCCCTGGTAGCCCCCCTCCCCGCACGCCCCGCGCCCGTACCCTCCCCGCGATCTTGCACTTTCTGTCGGTGCACACCTGGGCAAAAGCCCCGAAAGCGCGACCGAAAGTGCAAGATCGACGGGCGCGGGGCGGGCGGGGCCGCGCGGGCGGGAGGCCTGCGTGGGGGGCGGGTGGGCTGCTAGCGGGGGTGGGCGCCGGGGCCGGGGCGGGGGATGAGGTCGCGGGGGTCGGTTACGGGGTGGCCTGCGGTGCAGTGGAGTTCCGCGTGGACCTCGGCGCCGCAGTCGCGGTGGCCGACGCTCAGCGGGGACCCCTCCGGATCGGCCAGGTAGCGGTCACCCCAGGCCAGGACGGCGACCAGCACCGGCCACAGGTCGAAGCCCTTGGGGGTGAGCCGGTACTCGTGGCGGATCCGACTGCCCGGCTCCTGGTACGGCTCCCGGCGTAGCACGCCCTGCTCGACCAGGCCGGTCAGCCGGTTGGTCAGCACCTGCCGGGGGATTCCTGTCCGCACCCGCATGTCGTCGAAGCGTCGGATGCCGTTGAACACCTCACGCAACACCACCAGGGTCCACTTCTCGCCGAGGATCTCCATGGCGCGGGCGACCGTGCAGTTGTCCACCGACCAGTCCAACGCGGCGGGTCTCATCCCACCAGGCTAAGTCTCGTTGACAGACTCAGCAACCGCTGCCAGGCTGAGTCCATGACGCAGACGCAGGATGCGACGCGCAGCCGCACCTTCTCGTGGTCCGACCCGAGCATCAACGCCGCGCAGATCGGCCGGCGCAGCGGCCTGGACCTGCTCCGCGCCATGGTCGCCGGTGAGCTAGCCGCCCCTCCGGTGATGCGCCTGATCGACATGGCCAGCATGACCGCCGAGGAGGGGCGGGTGGTGGTCGAACTGGAGCCGCAGGAGTTCCACTACAACCCCCTGGGCACGGTGCACGGCGGGGTCATCTCGACCCTGCTGGACACCGCCGCCGCCTGCGCCGTACACAGCACCCTGCCGGCCGGCATCGGCTACACCACCCTCGACCTGAACGTGAAGTTCCTCCGCCCGGTGACGGTGGACTCCGGCATGCTGCGCTGCGAGGGGACGGTGCTCCAGCAGGGCCGCCGTACCGCCCTGGCCGAGGCTCGGCTCACCGACGGGCGGGACCGCCTGGTCGCCCACGCCACCTCCAGTTGCCTGCTGATGCCCCTGGAACCTCCCGCCGCCTGACGAACCGCAGCACCGCAGGCACCCCGGCGTGGTCGTCGCCAGAGCCAGCGACGACCACGCCCGGGGCTTCACCGGGGTACGGGCACAGCCAGCCCGGTCAGCCGATCAGCGGCTTGAGGTCGGCCTGGGGTGGGGTCCACTCCCCTGCCGCTGCGGCTACCTGGTCGCCGGAGCGGATGTCCTTGACCTCGTCCGGGGCGCCGTCCGTGCCGGGGAACCAGACGTACGGGATGCCGCGCCGCTCGGCGTACCGGATCTGCTTGCCGAACTTCGCCGCGCTCGGCGAGACCTCCGTGGGGATGCCCCGCGAGCGCAGCGCCTCGGCGACCCGGTTGCTGGCGCCACGGTGCTCCTCGCTGGTCACCGCGACCAGCACACAGGTGGGCACCGACCGGGACACCGACAGGGCATCGGCGCCGAAGAGCAGGCCGAGCAGCCGGGTCACCCCGATGGAGATGCCCACCCCGGGGAACCGGACGTTGCCGGCGCTGGCCAGGTTGTCGTACCGGCCGCCGGAGCAGATCGAGCCGAAGCGCTCGTACCCGATCATCTGGGTCTCGTAGACCGTGCCGGTGTAGTAGTCCAAGCCCCGGGCGATGCGCAGGTCGGCCACGCAGAGGCCGGGCGAGTGGGCGGCGGCGGTCTCCACCACCCGGACCAACTCCTCGACGCCCTCGTCCAGCAGCGGGTCGCTGACCCCCAGCCCGCGCACCGCGTCGGCGAAGGAGGGGTCCGGCGCGGAGATCTCGGCCAGCGCCAGCACCGCCTTGGCCTGCGCCTCGCTGGCCCCGGCCGTGGTCGCCAGCAGCTCCGTCACCCCGGCCGGGCCGATCTTGTCGAGCTTGTCGACCGCGCGCAGCGCCGCCTCCGGGTCGGTCAGCCCGATGCCCCGGTAGAAGCCCTCGCAGATCTTGCGGTTGTTGACCTGGATGCGCACCGGCGGGATCGGCAGCGAACGCAGCGCGTCGCCGATGACCAGCGGCATCTCCGCCTCGTGGTGCGGCGCCAGGGTGTCCCGGTCGACGATGTCGATGTCGGCCTGGAGGAACTCCCGGTAGCGCCCCTCCTGCGGGCGCTCGCCGCGCCACACCTTCTGGATCTGGTACCGCCGGAAAGGGAAGTTCAGCTTGCCGGCGTTCTCCAGCACGTACCGGGCGAACGGCACGGTCAGGTCGAAGTGCAGCCCCAGGGTGTCGTCGCCGGAGGGGCCCTCCGGATCCCCCTGCAGCCGGCGGATCACGTAGACCTCCTTGGAGGTCTCCCCCTTGCGCAGCAACTGGTCCAGCGGCTCGACCGCCCGGGTCTCCAGCGGGGCGAAGCCGTACAGCTCGAAGGTCGACCGGATCCGGTCCAGGACGTACTGCTCGATCATCCGCTGGGCGGGCGTCCACTCCGGGAAGCCGGAGATGGGCGTGGGCTTGCTCATGATGCTCCGTTCGGGAACCCGCACGGTCCGCGCGGGTGAGCGTGGCAGCGGCCGCTACAGGCCGCGGGTGGGGGCCGCCGGTCGCCCGCCGCCCATCCCGGCCACCTCGGCGAGGTACGGGTTGGTGGCGCGTTCGCGGCCGATGGTGGTCGCGGGGCCGTGGCCCGGCAGTACGACGGTGTCGTCGGCCAGCGGAAGGATCTTGTCCCGCAGACTGGTGAGCATCGTCGGCATACTGCCGCCCGGCAGGTCGGTGCGGCCGATCGAACCGGCGAACAGCACGTCACCGGAGAGGCAGAGCTGCTCGGCCTCCCAGGGCGAACCGGCACCGGGCAGCCGGAACAGCACCGACCCGCCGGTATGGCCGGGCGCGTGGTCGACGGTGATCTCCAACCCGGCGAGGGTGAGCGTCGTACCGTCGGCCAACTCGGCCACGTCCTCCGGCTCGGCGTACGGCAGCCGCCCGCCGAACAACTGGCTCAGGTCCATCGACAGGCCCTTGGCCGGATCGGCCAGCATCTCCCGGTCCCCCGGATGCACGTAGGCGGTGATGCCCCGCGCCCCGCAGACCGGCGCCACCGAGAAGGTGTGGTCCAGGTGGCCGTGGGTGAGCAGCACCGCGGCCGGATGCAGGCGATGCTCTGCCAGTAGCGCGTCCAGCCGGTCGACCACCCCGATGCCGGGGTCGACCACCACGCACTGCTCCCCCGGCCCGGTGGCGACCACGTAGCAGTTGGTGCCGAAGGCGTCGGCGGGAAAGCCGGCTACGAGCACGTCCGCTCCTCTTTCATCGAACTGTCCGTCGACCGCAGCCTAACCGGCCCGTCTCGCCCATTTCCGCCGCCGCCCCAGCAGCCCATCGGGACGAACCAGGTCACGATCAGCCCGCGCACGGACCTCGTACACGACTTTTCCAGCCAGTACCCGTACACTCTGGCGGGCGTGTGGCGTGGCGCACCCGCCGCCCGACGGGTACGCGCACCAGCGACTGACAACCAGGGTAGAGGAAGGGGAGCACGGGTGGCTTCCAGCAGGGATCGGCAGCGCAAACTCGCGCGGGCCAAGCTCGACCGGCAGATGGCTCGTCGGGCCGCCGCCGTCAAACGGCGCCGACAGATTCGCGCCGGGGTCGGCACCGCCCTGATCCTCGTCCTCGTCGTCGTCGGCTCAGCCTGGGCGCTGGGCGCGTTCGACCGGGAACCGACCGAGGACACCGCCAGCCCGGAGATCTGCCTGTGGACCCCGCAGAACACCCAGGGCAACAGCAACCTCAAGGAGGTCGGGGAGCCGGCCACCACCGGTCTGCCGACCACCGGCACCCGCCCGATGACGGTGACCACCAACCAGGGCGCACCGATCAACATCGAGTTGGATCTCGCCAAGGCCCCCTGTGCCGCCGCGAGCATCGCCCACCTGGCTAGCCAGTCGTTCTACGACAACACCAACTGCCACGAGATCACGGCCGAGGGTGCGCTGCGCTGCGGCGACCCGAGCGGCACCGGGCTCGGCGGCCCGGCGTACTCGTTCTACAGCGAGAACGTCCCCACCGCCCCGGAGAGCAGCCCGGCCCCGGCCACCGAGCCGCCGACGTACCCCAAGGGCACGGTGGCGATGATCTCGAACCCGCCGGGTGCCAACAGCAGCCAGTTCCTGATCTTCTTCAAGGACTCCATCAGCCACGAGCCGGCGTACCCGATCATCGGGCGGGTGACCGGGGGCCTCGACGTGGTGGAGAAGATCGGTGCCCTGCCGACGGTGGACAATGGGGCCGGGGAGAAGGTAAAGCCGGAGAACGACGTGGTCATCCAGAGCCTGACCGTCGGTGAGCCGGTGCTGGACCCGGCATCGCCCACCGACCCCACGGGTACGCCGAGCCCGGCGGTCTCCGGTTCACCAGAGGCCAGCCCGAACGCCGGCTGACCCACGACGGGCAGCGGCATCCACAGACAGTCCAGGAGGATCGAGGCGTGACGTCCACCAGAGAGCGGCAGCGCGCGGCGGCCCGCGCCCGGCTCGAGAAGGAGATGGCCGAGCGGGCCGCCCGGGCCCGCAAGCGCCGGCAGACCCAGGCGGTCGTGGGCGGCGGCGTGGTCCTGCTGCTGGTGGTCGCCGGCACGGTCTGGCTGGCCACCAGCCTGATCGGCGACGACAGCGGCACCGACACCACCGCCCAGAGCGCGGACACGGTGCAGTGTGACTGGGTCGAGCTGCCCAACGGCGAGCGGAGCCCGACGACCAAGGACGTCGGGTTGCCGCCGGTCGAGCAGAGCAAGGTCGGCAGCCAGACCATGACGATCACCACCAACCTCGGTCCGATCACCGCCCGGATCGACCGGTCGGCGGTGCCCTGCACCTCGGGCAGCTTCATCCACCTGGCCGAGCAGAACTTCTTCGACAACACCAAGTGCCACCGCCTGGTGACCGAGGGCATCAAGGTCCTTCAGTGCGGCGACCCTAGCGCCACCGGCGAGGGCTGGCGGGACAGCGACGGCACCGGCGGCCCCAGCTACCGGATGGCCGAGGAGAACCTGCCCACCGACAAGCGCCCGCCGTACCCTGCGGGTGTCATCGCGATGGCCAACTCGGGCCAGCCGGCCAGCAGCGGCAGCCAGTTCTTCATCGTCTACGGTGACTCGCCGCTGGATCCGAACTACACCGTGCTCGGCACCATCACCAGCGGCATGGACATCGTCGAGGACGTCGCCAAGGCCGGCGACGACGGCGCCTTCGCCCAGCAGGCCGGGGGCGGCCACCCCAAGAAGGAAGTCGTCATCACCGACCTGACGATGAGCTGACCCAAGCCCCACACCTTCGAAGCGCCCGCCGGCTGGAGCCGGCGGGCGCTTCCGCATCCCGCCGTCGCGTGCCCCGCACCCGCACCCGCACCCGCACCCGCACCCGCACCCGCACCCGCACCCGCACCCGCACCCGCGATCTTGCACTTTGTGTCGCCCTTATGCGGCATTCACCCCAATATGCGGCGACGAAAAGTGCAAGATCGCCGCAGAGCTCGCCCGACACAGAGCTCGCTCGACGCACAGTCCCGCCCGACGCAGGGCGTGGGCGGGGTGCGGTGGAAGGGTGGGTGGGTTAGGAGCCGGAGGTTACGCGGTAGGCGTCGAAGACGCCGTCTACCTTGCGTACGGCGGCGAGCAGGTGACCCAGGTGCTTGGGGTCGGCCATCTCGAAGCTGAACCGGCTGACCGCCACCCGGTCCCGGGTGGTGGTGACCGTGGCGGAGAGGATGTTGACCCGCTCCTCGGAGAGCACCCGGGTGACGTCGGCCAGCAGCTTGTGCCGGTCGAGGGCCTCCACCTGGATGGCCACCAGGAAGGTCGAGGCGGAGGTGAGCTTCCAACTCACCTCGACCACCCGTTCCCCCTGGGCGCGCAGGTCCTCGGCGTTGGCGCAGTCGTCGCGGTGCACGCTGACCCCGCCGGAGCGGGTGACGAAGCCGAAGACCGAGTCCGGGGGCACCGGGGTGCAGCAGCGGGCCAGTTTGATCCAGACGTCGCTGACCCCGCGTACGACCACACCCGGGTCGTGGCTGGAGACCCGGCTGCGCGGCGGCCGGGTGGCCACGGCGGTCTCGGCGATGTCCTCGGCCGCGCCCTCCTCCCCGCCGTAGGTGGCCATCAGCTTCTGCACCACCGACTGGGCGGAGACCTGGCTGTCGCCGACGGCCGCGTACAGCGAGGCCACGTCGGCCAGGTGCAGGTCCCGGGCGATCGCCATCAGGTTGTCGGAGGTGAGCATCCGCTGCAGGGGCATGCCCTGCTTACGCATCGCCTTGACGATCGCGTCCTTGCCCTCCTCGATCGCCTCCTCGCGACGCTCCTTGTTGAAGTACTGCCGGATCTTCGTCCGCGCCCGGGGGCTCTTGACGAAGCCCAGCCAGTCCTGCGTCGGGCCGGCGGTCTCGGACTTCGAGGTGAAGATCTCGATCACGTCGCCGTTGGACAGGGTCGATTCCAGCGGCACCAGCTTGCCGTTGACCCGCGCGCCGATGCACTTGTGCCCGACCTCGGTGTGCACCGCGTACGCGAAGTCCACCGGGGTGGACCCGGTAGGCAGGGGGATGACGTCGCCCTTGGGGGTGAAGACGTACACCTCCTGGCTGGACAGGTCGAACCGCAGCGCGTCCAGGAACTCGCTCGGGTCGGCGGCCTCCCGCTGCCAGTCCAGCAGCTGCCGCAGCCAGGTCATCTCGTCGATGTGCGCCGGTGGGCCGACGATCTGGGTGCCCTTGTGTTCCTTGTACTTCCAGTGCGCCGCGATGCCGAACTCCGCCGTGCGGTGCATCGCGTACGTGCGGATCTGCATCTCCACCGGCTTGCCGGTAGGCCCGATCACGGTGGTGTGCAACGACTGGTACATGTTGAACTTGGGCATGGCGATGTAGTCCTTGAACCGGCCCGGCACCGGCTGCCAGTTGGCGTGGATGACCCCCAACGCCGCGTAGCAGTCCCGTACCGTGTCGACCAGGATCCGCACACCTACCAGGTCGTAGATGTCGTTGAAGTCCCGACCCCGCACGATCATCTTCTGGTAGATCGAGTACAGGTGCTTCGGCCGACCGGTGGTCTCCGCCTTGATCTTGGCGGCCTTCAGGTCGGTCTGCACCTTCTGGGTCACCTGCCGCAGCAACGCCTCCCGCTGCGGCTGGTGCTCCCCGATCAGCCGGTTGATCTCCTCGAACCGCTTCGGGAACAGGGTGCCGAAGGCCAGATCCTCCAGCTCCCACTTGATGGTGTTCATACCGAGGCGGTGCGCGAGTGGGGCGAGGATCTCCAGGGTCTCCTTAGCTTTCTGCTCCTGCTTGGGCCGGGGCAGGAAGGTCAGGGTACGCATGTTGTGCAGCCGGTCGGCCAGCTTGATCACCAGAACCCGGGGGTCCTTGGCCATGGCCACGACCATCTTGCGGATGGTCTCCGCCTTGGCCGCGTCACCGAGCTTGACCTTGTCCAGCTTGGTGACCCCGTCGACCAGCAGGGCGACCTCGCCACCGAAGTCGGCACGCATCTGGTCGAGGGTGTACTCGGTGTCCTCGATGGTGTCGTGCAGCAGCGCGGCGACCAGGGTGGTGGTGTCCATGCCCAGGTTGGCCAGGATGGTGGCCACCGCCAGGGGATGGGTGATGTACGGGTCGCCGGACTTGCGGTACTGGCCGGAGTGCCAGCGGGCCGCGGTGTCGAAGGCGCGCTGCAACAGCCGCGCGTCAGCCTTGGGGTGATTCTCCCGATGGGAGGAGATCAGAGGCTCAAGAACCTCGCTGACCTGCGAGGACTGCCAGGGGGCGTTGAACCGGGCCAGCCGGGCCCGGACCCGCCGCCCGGTGGGCGCGTTGGACAGGGCGAAGCCACTGCTGGGCGGGGAGTCGACAACGGGGTCGACCGGTGCCACCTCGGCTCCGACACCCGTTCGGGCCACATCGCCGGTGGGCAGCACCGTGGCGGGCCCGCCGCCCGGCGCCGCAGCGGCGCTGTTGCGATCGGTCACCGAGCCGTCCGCGTCGCCTGTCGGGTGCACCGTGCCCTCCACCGGAGGGGCGACATCGTGGGACACCGGCCTCCTCACCGCTCGCCGGAACGAACCGACCGTGCGCCGGCCGGCCTGGTCTCGTGCCGCTCGGACGGGTCACCGTCCGGTCAGCAATGGGCAATGCTACCCGCACCCGCAGTGCCCTGCCGCTCCGCCGGACGTACCGTGCCGACTCCGCCCGGTGGCAGTCGGACCTCAAACGGTCAACAGGGCATGGACGGTACGCGGCGCCAGCCGCTCCCGCCCCTTGAGGAAGGCCAACTCCAGCAGCACGGTGAACCCGGACACCGTGCCACCGGCCCGTTCCACCAGATCCAGGGTCGCCGCGGCGGTCCCCCCGGTGGCCAGTACGTCGTCCACCACCAGGACCCGATGGCCGGCGGTGAAGGCGTCCTGGTGCACTTCCAGGGTGGCCTCGCCGTACTCCAGGGCATAGGAGGCGGCGTACGCGGGGCGGGGAAGCTTGCCGGCCTTGCGGACCGGCACCACCCCTACCCCGGTGGCGTACGCGATGGCCGCGGCGACGACGAAGCCCCGGGCCTCGATGCCGACCACGGTGTCGAAGGACTCCGGTCCGTGGTACGCGACGATCCCGTCGATCACCTCACGGAAGGCCGCACCGTCGGCGAACAACGGCATGAGGTCCTTGAACATCACACCGGGCTTGGGGAAGTCGGGCACGTCGAGCACCCGGCCGGCGACCAGCTGGGCCACCTCCGGGCCGAAGTCTCCCCGTACCCCGCTGCTGTGGGTCTCCGTCACGGTAGCTGCGCTCCCCTTCCATGACGCCGACGGCGTCCGGCATTCTGCTCGCACAGCATGCCGGACGCCGCCGGATCAGTTCCTACCGGGTGTACCCGGGGTCGCTCAGCGTCGCTTTGCGCCACCCGGGCGGTTGCCCCCGCCGGGCCGCCCACCGCGGGCCCCGCCGGAGCGCTTGCCGGCCGGACGGGCACCCACCTTCGGGGCTGCCGCACCGGCCAGAGCCGCATCGGCCAGAGCCGCATCGGCCTGCGCCGGTACCGGCTCCTCGTCCTCCCGCTCGGCCGCGGCGGCCGGAGCCGCCTTGCTGCGGGTCTCCTTGACCGGCACCGGGTTGGCCCGGCGGGCCTCCACCCGCTTGTTGTGCGCCTGGATCCGCGGGTCGCGGTTCTTCAGCACCACCAGCAGCGGGGTGGCCAGGGTGATCGAGGTGACGAACGCCATCGCCATACCGACGAACAGCACCAGACCCAGGTCCTTCAGGGTGCCCGCACCGAGCAGGCCGGCACCGATGAAGAGGATGCCGCCGACCGGCAGCAGGGCCACCACGGAGGTGTTGACCGAGCGCATGAGGCTCTGGTTGACGGCCAGGTTGGCCGCCTCGCCGTAGGTCTGGTTGTTGCTCGCGGTGATGCCCTTGGCGTTCTCCTGCACCTTGTCGAAGACCACCACCACGTCATAGAGCGCGAAGCCCAGAATGGTGAGGAAACCGATGATCGTCGACGGGGTGACCTCGAAGCCGACGATCGAGTAGATGCCGGCGGTGAGCGCCAGGTTCGTCAGCAGGGAGAAGATGGCCGCGGCCGCCATCTGCCACTCGAAGCGCATAACCAGGTAGACCGTCACCAGGGCGATGAAGATGACCAGACCGAGCACGGCCCGGTTGGTCACCTGGCTTCCCCAGGCCTCGCTGACCCGGTTGGCGCTGATCTCGTTCGGGTCGATGCCGAACCGCTCGGCCATGTCGAGCCGGACGGTCTCGGCCTGCGTCTGGTCGAGCTGGGTGGTCCGCAGCTCGTAGAAGGAGCCACCGGCCCCACCGACCTGCTGGGCGGTGACCACGTGGGCACCCTCGGTGCTCAACGACTCACCGGCAGTGGTCTCGGCCTGCTGCATGCTGCCCACACTGGTGGGGATCTGGAACGAGTTGCCGCCGGCGAACTCGATGCCCGGGTTGAACCCCTTGATGAGGATGCTGCCCAACGCGATCAGCACCAGGATGGCCGCCGCGGTGAACCACATCTTGCGCCGGCCGACGACGTTGAGGCCGGCGTCGCCCCGGTAGAGGCGGCTTGCCAGAGAGTTCTCAGCAGCCATCTCAGGCCTCCTTGACACGCGGGTTGCGGGACTGGGGCTGCTCCGTCTTGGCCGGTAGCACCCGGCCCAGACCACTGACCCGCGGGGACAGGAACGCCCGGCTCCGGGCGAGCATCGTCATCATCGGGTGCCGGAAGAGGAAGACCACGACCAGGTCCAGCACGGTGGCCAGACCCAGGGCGAAGGCGAATCCCTTGACCGCGCCGACCGAGACGACGTAGAGGACCACCGCCGACATGATCGTGATGGCGTTCGCCGAGATGATCGTACGGCGGGCGCGGACCCATGCACGGGAGACCGCGCTGCGCGGGTTGCGGCCCTCGCGAATCTCGTCCTTCAATCGCTCGAAGTAGATGACGAAGGAGTCCGCCGCCACACCTAGCGAGACGATGATGCCGGAGATGCCGGCGAGGGTGAGGGTGAAGCCGATCTGCCGGCCCAGCACCACCAGGGCGCCGAAGAGCAGCAGGGCCGACAGCACCAGGCTGGCGAAGATCACCGAGCCGAGCAGTCGGTAGTAGAAGAACGAGTAGATGATGACCAGCAGCATGCCGATGCCGGCCGCGAGCAGACCGGCCCGCAGGTAGCTGGCGCCCAGGGTGGCGGTGACGTTCTGCTGCTCCTGCGCCTCGAAGGTGACCGGCAGGGCGCCGTAGTTCAGGTAGCCGGCCAGCTCGCTGGCCTCGGCGTTGCTGAAGTTGCCGGTGATCTGGGAGTTGCCGGTGAGCACCCCCTGGATCTGCGGCGAGGAGATGATCGCGTTGTCCAGCACCACGGCCACCCGGCACCGGCCCTCGTCACCGAGCGCGGAAGGGTCACAGGCCTGGCCCTCGTTGTTGAAGGCCTCGCGGGTCAGCGCGGTCCACTTCTCCTGGCCGTCGCGGGTGAAGTCCAGGCTGACCACCCACTGGCTGGTCTGGTCGCGCACCGCGGCGGCCGAGTCGACGTCGGTACCGAGCACCTTGGCCTGGTCCAGCAGGTTCTTGGCGTAGCCGCCCTCACAGGCGACGACCTGCTGGTCCGGGGCGGAGATGGACGCCGGGGGCCGGTCGTCGAGCTGAAGGCAGCCGATGGTCGGCACGTTGAACTGCATCTGGGTCGGGAGCACCGCGACCTCACGGCCGGTCAGCTCGGCGAAGGGCTTGAGCTTCTCGGCCAGCGACGGATCGGCGCTGAAGTCGGCCGGGGCCTGCAGCCCGCTGGCGGCGGCCCAGGCCTCCGCGCCGACCTTCTCCTCGACGGCCTTGCGCTGCTCCTCCAGGGTCTGCGGCACCGGCTCCTCGCTGGCGCCCGGCGACGGGCTGGCGCTCGGCGACGGGGCGGCGCTCGGGCTCTGCGAGGGGTCCGGGGTGGGGGCACCGCCGCCCTGACCGCCGGACGGCGAGGCGCTGGCCTCGGCGTTCGGGGTGGGGCTGGTGCTGCCGGAGGGGCTCGGGGTGGCCGCGGGCTCCGCGTCCTCGGACGGGGCGGGTGCCGGTGCCGGAAGGGCACCGCTGCCGTCCACGATCTTCAGGACCTTGCGGAAGCGCAGCTCGGCGGCGCTACCGATCTCGGTCAGGTCGCGGTTCTCGCCGGGCAGGGAGACGACGATGTTGCGGTCGCCTTCGGTGACCACCTCGGCCTCGGCCACGCCGTAGGCGTTGACCCGGCTCTCGATGATCTGGCGGGCCTGTTCGAGGTTGTCCGCCGTCGGGGCCCGACCGTCGAGGGTGTTCGTCGCCTCCAACGTCAGCCGGGTACCACCGACGAGGTCAAGACCGAGGCGGGGTTCGAGCCGGTCCTTCCAGCCTCCGCTGGCACCGCCCGCAAAGAACACCAAAAGATAGAGGACGACGAAGATGCCGCCCAGTACGGCCAACTGCCGTCCCGGGCGCATCTGTCCCTGAGGTGGTGCCACGGCTGTCTTGTCTCCCTGTACGGTCGCGCCGCCGCAGGCGCGACGGCGGGTCTGCCGGTCTCCCGGCCGACGATCTGCCTTCCGACGGCGCCCGGGGCTGACGCCGCCGCCTGGAGTGGTCGACGCGGGCGCGTGGACCGGAGGCGAGCCGGCGCGCCGACGCCCGGCGTCGGCCTGCTATTCAGTTGTCGGCGCCGCCGCGGCGGCGGCCACCCGCCGGGGACGCGGCGGGTGTTCTCCCACCTGGTCGTGCCGGGGCACCGGCAGACCAGGTGGGTGCGATGCTCACTCCTTGACGGCGTCGGTCTCCTCGGCCGCTGGCTCAGTGGCACGCTCCGCCTTGGTCACCACACGGGCGATCGCGGGTCGGGCGTACCGGGTCTGCACTCCGGGGGCGACCTCGAGCAGGACGCTGTCGTCCTCGACTCCGGAGACCGTGCCGTACAGCCCGCCGATGGTCACCACCTCGTCGCCGACGGAGAGACCGGTCTGCATCGCCTCGGCCTCGCGGCGGCGCTTCTGCTGGGGGCGGATCATCATGAAGTACATGACGCCGAAGAGCAGCGCGATCATGAGGATCGGGGTGAAGTTACCCGCTCCGCCGCCTTCTGCTGCGTGAAACACGGTTGTCGACCTTCCCATTAGCCCCGATCCGGCACGTGGCGCCGGAGCGGAGGCGGATTTTCACATCCTGTACAGACCGCGGCGAGTCTAGTCGCTGTATCTGGGAACGCCGAACGCGCCGCAGATCACGAACAGATCACGGCTCCCCCGTGTCCACGGAAAACAGATCGGGCGCGAGGGGAGCTTCAGCAGCAAATGTACCATTTGGCGGAGTACGGCCAAGGTGCCGCCAAGCGGCCTCGGTGGCCACCCGGCCCCGCGGCGTACGGGCCAGCAGTCCCGCCCGCACCAGGAACGGCTCGCACACCTCCTCCACCGTGTCCGGCTGCTCCCCCACCGCCACCGCGAGGGTGGACAGGCCGACCGGACCACCCCGGAACGAGTCGACAAGCGCGGTGAGCACCGCTCGGTCCAGCCGGTCCAGCCCGAGCGCATCCACATCGTAGACCGTCAATGCGGCCCGGGCGGTATCCAGGGTGACCACTCCGTCGGCGCGTACCTCGGCGTAGTCGCGCACCCGGCGCAGCAGGCGGTTGGCGATCCGGGGGGTGCCCCGGGACCGGCCGGCGATCTCGACGGCCCCCTCCTCGGTGATCGGTACGCCGAGGATGCGCGCCGAGCGGTGCAGCAGGATCTCCAGGTCGGCCGGGGAGTAGAAGTCCAGGTGGGCGACGAAGCCGAACCGGTCGCGCATCGGGCCGGTCAGCAGACCGGACCGGGTGGTCGCGCCGACCAGGGTGAACGGCTCGACGTCCAACGGGATGGCGGTGGCCCCAGGACCCTTGCCGACCACCACGTCGACCCGGAAGTCCTCCATCGCGCTGTAGAGCAGCTCCTCCGCGGGTTTGGCGATGCGGTGGATCTCGTCGATGAAGAGCACGTCCCCCTCGGCGAGGCTGGTCAGGACCGCGGCCAGGTCACCGGAGCGCTCGATCGCCGGCCCGCTGGTCACCCGGATGCCGGAGCCCAGCTCCGCGGCGACGATGTTGGCCAGGGTGGTCTTGCCCAGGCCGGGCGGCCCGGACAGCAGGATGTGATCCGGCGGCGAACCGCGCCGCATGGCCCCCTGCAACAGCAGATCGAGTTGGTCACGGACCCGATGCTGGGCGATGAACTCGTCCAGGCGCTTGGGCCGGACGCTGACCTCCGCGTCCCGCTCGGCCTCGTTGACGTACGCCGAGACCAGGCCGCCGTCGGGGCCGGTCACGGGATCATCTTCATTCGCGACTGCGGGGCCGGCAAACCCGGCTCACTCCTCGCGCACGCGATCATCTTCATTCGCGACTGCGGGGCTCGCAAACCCGGCTCACTCCTCGCGCTCATCGGGTGCGGCCCAGCATCCGGATGGCCTGCTTGAGCAGCACCGGCACCGGCGGGGTGGCCCCGTCCACGGTCTCCGCCACCGCGGCCACCGCCTGGTCGGCCTGGCCGGCCGTCCACCCCAGGCCGATCAACGCCTGGCGGACCTGCTCCGGCCAGGCACCACCGGTGACCCCGGCCGCGCCGTCGGCGCCCACGGCCACCGGGCCGATCCGGTCCCGCAGCTCCAGCACCAGCCGTTCGGCCCCCTTCTTCCCGATGCCGGGGACCCGGGTCAGGGCGGCCGTGTCGGCGTTGGCGATGGCCTTGCGTACCGCGTCCGGGGTGTGCACGGCCAGCACCGCCTGGGCCAGGCGGGGGCCCACCCCACTGGCGGTCTGCAAGAGCTCGAACAGGGACTTCGCGTCGTCGTCGGCGAAGCCGTAGAGGGTCAGCGAGTCCTCCCGGACGACCAGGCTGGTGGCCAGTCGGGCCTGCTGGCCGACCCGCAGGTCGGCGATGGTGCCCGGGGCGCACTGCACGGCCAGGCCGACCCCGCCGACCTCGATCACCGCGTGATCCGGGCCGGTGGCGGTCACCACGCCACGCACACTGGCGATCATCTCGCTCCTCCTCGTCTCGCCCGGTCCGCGGCGGCGGCCAGCTTGGAACGGGTACCACCCCGCCACACGTGACAGATGGCCAGGGCCAGGGCGTCCGCGGCGTCGGCCGGGCGGGGTGGCTCGGGCAGCCGCAGCAGCCGGGTCACCATGGCCGTCATCTGCGCCTTGTCGGCCTGACCGGAACCGGTCACGGCCGCCTTGACCTCACTGGGGGTGTACGTCTGCACCGGCAGCCCGGCCCGGGCCCCGGCGAGTACGGCGATCCCGCTGGCCTGCGCGGTGCCCATCACCGTACGCACGTTGTGCTGGCTGAACACCCGCTCCACGGCCACGCTGTCCGGCCGGTGCTCGGCCACCAGGTCGGTCAGCGACCGGTCCAGGTGCAGCAGGCGGGTCGGCAGTTCGTCGGCCGGATCGGTGTAGATCACGTAGTAGGCCACCAGGGTGCAGGGACGTCCGGGCACCCCCTCGACCACGCCGACCCCGCACCGGGTGAGCCCCGGGTCGACGCCGAGCACCCGCACGCCTCCCCCTCCCAGCCGTCGAGCAGTACGTGTGTTCGACACCCTACCGATGCCGTCTCCCGGCCGCGCCCCGGGACACGCGGCACCGCCTCAGGCGGCGACCTCACCCGCCCCGAGATGTATCCGTCGGCCACCTGATCCCACCGGAGTATGTGCTGCGCCGCCATGTGCCCTCGGCCGTACAGCTCGTAGTTTCATGCGCCATGACGGCAGAACCCGTGGCGCTCCCCCACGTCGTGAACGTCGACCTCACCGGCCGCACCGCGCTGGTGACCGGTGGCGGCAGCGGCATCGGTCGGGCCTGTGCCCTGCGGCTGGCCGCGGCCGGCGCCGAGGTGCTGGTGGTCGACCGCAACGCCGAGGCGGCCCAGGTGGTGGCGACCGAGGCCGGCGGGCGGGCCGTCGGACTGGACCTGGCGGACGTCGCCGCGGTGGAGCGGCTCGACGCCGAGGTGGACATCGTGGTCAACAACGCCGGCCTCCAGCACGTCGCCCCCGTGCAGGAGTTTCCGGTGGAACGCTTCGAGTACCTCCAGCGGGTGATGGTCGAGGCGCCGTTCCTGTTGATCCGGCGGGCCCTGCCGCACATGTACGCCCGGGGCTGGGGTCGGATCGTCAACATCTCCTCGGTGCACGGGCTGCGCGCCTCGCCCTACAAGGCGGCGTATGTCGCGGCCAAACACGCGCTGGAAGGGCTGTCCAAGGTGGTGGCCCTGGAGGGGGCGGCGCACGGGGTCACCGCCAACTGCATCAACCCCGCCTACGTGCGTACCGCCCTGGTGGAGGGTCAGATCGCCGACCAGGCCGCCACCCACGGCATCCCGGAGCACGAGGTGATCGAGAAGATCATGCTGGCTCGGGCCGCGATCAAACGCCTGATCGAACCGGAGGAGGTGGCGGAGCTGCTGGCCTACCTGTGCGCACCCCCGGCGGCCTTCCTCACCGGCACCTCGATCGCGCTCGACGGGGGCTGGACGGCGAACTAGTGGCCCCCCGCACAATGTCGGTCATGTCCTCGCCGCTGGAGTTCCTGGAACTACTGGCCCGGGAAGCCGCCCCGGTCGAGTTCGAGGGGCCGCTGGTGGCCGCCCGCTCCGCCGGGCTGCCGGCCGACCGGATCGCCGAGTTGGAGCAGGCCAAGACGGTGGCGCTGCGGGTCCGGGCGCTGCTGGAGCGCCGCCGCCGTCGGGAGAGCGAGCTGCTCAGCCTGTACGACACCGTCAGCGACCTGGCCGGGCTGCGTGACCTGGACGAGGTGCTGCGGGCCATCGTGCACCGGGCCCGGCATCTGCTCGGTGCCGACGTCGCCTACATGACCCTCAACGACGCCGAACGCGGCGACACCTACATGCGGGTCACCGACGGCTCGGTGTCCGCCCGGTTCCAGCGGCTGCGGCTGCCGATGGGGGCCGGACTGGGTGGGTTGGTGGCCCAGTCCGGGGCCCCGTACGTCACCGCGAACTATCCGCAGGACGAACGTTTCCACCACACCCGGGAGATCGACGCCGGGGTGGGTGAGGAGGGGCTGGTAGCCATCCTCGGGGTGCCGCTGCGGCTCGGCTCCACCAGCATCGGGGTGCTCTACGCGGCGAACCGGTCGGCCCGACCCTTCGCCCGGGAGGAGGTGGCCCTGCTGCTCTCCCTGGCCGCGCACGCCGCGGTGGCGATCGACACCGCCCGGCTGCTGGCCGAGACCCGGGCCGCCCTGGCGGAGCTCTCCTCGGCCAACACCACCATCCGGGCGCACAGCGCCTCGGTGGAGCGGGCCGCCGCCGCCCACGACCGGATGACCGCCCTGGTGCTGCGCGGGGGCGGGGTGGAGGACGTCACCGCGGCGGTCACCGAGGTGCTGGGTGGGGCCCTGCTGGCGCTGGACACCGAGGGTCGGCTGCTGGCCCGGGTCGGTGAACTCGACGAGCCGGACCGGGCGGACATCGTGGAGGCGGTGGCCGCCTCCCGGACCGAGGGACGCAGCGTACGCCGAGGTCAGCTGTGGTACGCCGCCGTGGTGGCCGGAGCGGAGAACCTGGGTGCCCTGGTGCTGCACCCCGAGGGGGAACTGGCCGACGCCGACCAGCGCATCCTGGAACGGGCCGCGCTGGTGACCGCCCTGCTGCTGCTGTTCCGGCGTACCGTGGCCGAGGCGGAGGGGCGGGTCCGGGGCGAGTTGCTCGACGACCTGATCGCCCGCCCGCTGCGGGACATCGAGGCGCTGCGCGGCCGGGCCCGCCGCCTCGGCGTCGACCTGGACGCCCCGCACGTGCTGGTGGCCGTCGACGACGACGCCATCGCCGCCACCGGTTCAGCCCGACAGCGGGTGCTCTCCTGGGCCACCACGTACGCCTCGACCCGGGGTGGGCTGGCCGCGGCGCGGGACGGGCGGGTGGTGCTGATGCTGCCCGGGCAGGATGCCGGCGGCAGCGCCCGGGCGGTGTCGCGGGATCTGTCCCGGGTCACCGCCCGACCGGTGACCGCCGGGGCCAGCGGCCCGGTGACCGGCCCCACCTCGCTGGCCACGGCCTTCCAGGAGGCCGACCGTTGCCTGGCCGCGCTGGGCGCTCTGGGCCGGGCCGGGCAGGGTGCCAGCACCGCCGAGCTGGGCTTCGTCGGCCTGCTGCTGGGCACGGCCTCCGGCGGCGGTGACGCCGAGGTCAGCCGGTTCCTGGCCAGCACCATCGGCCCGGTGGTGGACTACGACGCCCGGCGGGGCACCGCCCTGGTACGCACCCTGGAGTCCTACTTCGGGGTCGGTGGCAGCCTGGCCCGGGCCGCCGAGATGCTGCATGTGCACGTCAACACGGTGACCCAGCGGCTGGAGCGGGTCGGGCAGTTGCTCGGCGCGGACTGGCAGAAACCCGAACGGGCCCTGGAGGTGCAGTTGGCCCTGCGGCTGCACCGGCTGCGGACCGGCTGAGCCGACCGACCCGGGCCTGCGGTCAGTGCTTGCCGTAGTGCTCCCGGGTCTCCCGGATCGCCTCCTCGGCGGCGGCCCGCTCCTCGGGGGTGACTCCCCGCCGGGCGCCCAGCCAGGCCCGCAGCAACTCCACCGCGATCGGCAGGACGGAGATCCCCACGATGCCGATCAGGATGAACTCGATGTTGGCCTTGACGAACGGGATCTGCCCGAGGAAGTAGCCCAGCACGGTCACCCCGGTGCCCCACAGGATGCCGCCGACGACGTTGTAGATGACGAAGGTGCGGTAGTTCATCCGGCTGACCCCGGCCACGATCGGGGTGAAGGTCCGCACGATCGGCACGAACCGGGCCAGCACGATCGACCGGGCACCGTACTTCTCGAAGAACTCGTGCGCCTTGAGCAGGTTCTCCTGTTTGAACAGGCGGGAGTTCGGCCGCCGGAACAGGGCCGGGCCGACCTTGCGGCCGAACAGGTAGCCGACCTGGTCACCGGCGATCGCGGCGATGGTGATGAGCAGACACACCAGCCACAGCGGATATTTGAGGTACTGCCCGTCGGCCACCAGCAACCCGGTGGTGAACAGCAACGAGTCACCCGGCAGGAAGAAGCCGATCAGCAGCCCGGACTCGGCGAAGACGATCACCAGGATGCCGATCAGCCCGAAGGTCGAGATCAGCCACTCCGGGTCCAGCCAGTCCGGCCCCAGGGCCAGGTTGGTGACGGGTGACAGCACGAAGACCTCCGATGGCTGGGAACGATCCCGATGACTGTGGGACGCCCGTAGTCTAGGCCCCTACCGACCGCCCGTGGCCCCGACACCGACGCATGCCGATATCCCACCCCGCACCGGATCGTCCGTCCTGGTCACCCCCGGTCGGGTACCCCCGCCCCGGCGCATCGCGGACGGCCAGCGGCCCTTTCAGCGGGCCCGGATGCCTGCCAGCACCTGGTCGACGACCTTGGCGGCGAGGGTCGACTCGTCGAGTTCGGGGTTCCAGTTCATCACCCGCTGGATCAGCATCGGACCGGTGATCATGGCCAGGGTGACCTCGATGTCCAGGTCGGCCCGCAGTTCCCCGTCGCGGATGCCTCGCCGCAGCACCTCGCGCATCACCGCCCGGCGGGGCTCGACGATGCTCTGGTAGAGCGCGTACCGCTCGGGGTTGCGTTTCACCTCGGGCACCAGACAGGGCATGATCTTCGCCGCGCGGGGGTCGACATTCTGCCCGACCGCCCCGACCAGGGTGATCAGATCCTCCCGGACGGACCGGCCGGTCGGCTGCGGCTGCTCACCCTTGAGGGTGCGCAGGGCGTCGTGCAGCAGGGCGTCCTTGCCCGACCAGCGACGGTAGATGGTGGCCTTGCCGACCCCGGCCCGAGCGGCGATGGCCTCCACCGAGATCGCCTCGATCGTGCTGCCCTCCGCCAGCAGGTCGAGGGTGGCCTCGATGATCGCTCCGGCCGCGTGGACGCTGCGCGGCCGACCGGGCGGCCGCGGCGCGTCTGCCGTGCTAGTCATGCCCGCATTGTTCCCGACGCTACGCCGCACCAGCCAGTTCGGGTTCACCGACCGGGTCCGGCACGACTGCCCCGGGCCGGGCCGGCATCCAGCGCAGCGCCACCAGGGCGCCGCCGACCGTGATCACGGCGGCCAGCGCCGCGGAGACGTGCATCGCCGAGACGAAGGCGTCGTTGGCCGCCGTGATCAGCTGCGGCGCCGCCGGCCCGAGCTGACCGGCGACGGCGTACGCCCCGGCGATCGACTCCCCGGCCGACTCGCGCGCCCCTGGCGGCAACTCCTCCAGGGTCGGCGCCATGCCGTTGCGGTAGCCGGCGGCCAGCACCGAGCCGAGCACCGCCACCCCCAGCGCGGCGGCCGTCTGCCGGATGGTGTTGCTGACCGCGGAACCGACACCGGCCTTCTCCCTGGGCAACGAGGACATGATCGACTCGGTGGCCGGGGGCATGATGTTGGCCATCCCGGCCCCCTGGATGAAGAAGAAGACGAGCACCACCCAGATGGGGGTCACCGCGTCGATGAAGGCGAAGGCGGCCAGCGACACGGCCGCCAGCAGCAACCCCACCACCGACACCGCCCGGGGGCCGTACCGACGCACCATCGAGGCGCTGGTCGGGGCGAAGACCAGTTGGGCGACCGCGAACGGCAGGAAGATCAGACCGGTCTGCAAGGGACTGTAGCCCCGCACCATTTGCAGGTAGAACGAGCTGAAGAACATCACCCCCATGGCGGCGAAGAAGACCAACCCGATCAGAGCCACCGGTACGGCGAAGCGCGGCTCCCGGAACAGCCGTACGTCCAGTGCGGGATGGCTGCTGCGCCGTTCAAAGGCGACGAAGGAGGCCAGCACCACGATCCCGGCCAAGATGGTGGCCCAGACCACCGGCCGACCGAAGCCGTGCTCACCACCGTCGATGATGCCGTAGGTCAGGGTGACCAGACCCACCACCGACAGCAGTACCCCGACCACGTCGACCCGGCCCGGGTTCGGATCCCGGGACTCCGGCACCAGCAGGGCCACCAGGACTATGCCGAGCCCGATGACCGGCACGTTGATCAGGAAGACCGAACCCCACCAGAAGTGCTCCAGCAGCAGGCCCCCGAGGATCGGGCCGATCGCCATCGCCAATCCCACCGCGCCGGCCCAGATGCCGATGGCCCGGGCCCGCTCCCGGGGGTCGAAGACATTGGAGATGATCGACAGGGTGGCCGGCATGACGGCCGCGCCGCCGGCCCCCATCAACGCCCGGGCCGCGATCAACTGGGTGGGATTCTGCGCGTACGCGGAGCACAACGACGCCAGGCCGAACAGCACCAGGCCGATGAGCAACATGCGACGCCGACCGGCCCGGTCGCCGAGCACCCCGAAGGTGAACAGCAGTCCGGCGAAGGCCAGGGTGTAGGAGTTGACCGACCATTCCAGCTCGCCGTGGCTGGCCCCGAGACCGTGTACCGGATCGGCGATGGTCCGCAGGGCGACATTGAGGATCGTGGTGTCCAGGACGACCACGAGCAGACTGACCACCAGCACCCCGAGGATCGCCCATCTCCTCGGATGTCCGGTGTTTTCAGCAGGCGGCATCCCCGCACCCCCGGTTTTCGATACGGCCGCGTCCGTAATTAAGTCCGAGCCTAGGCTGACGAGTATCGATACGGAACCGTTTCGTATCTGATGTGACCGCCGTCACTCCTCGGTCCGCTCCCGCTGTGCGCGTCGATGCGCCACGGGCGGGCGCGGGCCTTTGGGTGCACTTGTTGCTGCCCCAGCGACAACAGACGCACCCAAAGGTCGAGGGAGCTTCCCCGGGCGCCGAGAAGGAGCCCTTCCTTACACCTGCGCCGGCGGGTGGGCGGAGGGGTTGCCCAGGGTGAGTAGGTTGATGATCCACTCAGCAATTCGCCCCGGAAGGTCCGCACCCATGCCCCTCGGCTTCATCCTCTCGATCGCCACGGCGGTCATCACGGCCATCGCGGTAGCGGTCGCTCTGCTCGGCGGCCAGCGAAACGTGCGACAGTTCGGTGCCCTCGCGGCGGTCGTCGCACTGGGCGTGACGCTCCTGCTCACGGTCACCTCCAGCGCCCACTCGGTACCGATCCGCTCGGTCGGGATCGTCACCAGCTTCGGCAAGCCGACCGGTGAGGTCACCGGTTCCGGGCTGAAGTGGGTCGCGCCGTGGCAGCGGGTCGGCGAATGGGACGCGGGCCGGCAGAAGTACGACCACATCGGCAACGATGCCTGTGTGCGGGTGCGTACCGGCACCCTCGCCGACGCCTGCGTCGAGGTGCTGATCGAGTGGCAGGTCAAGCCGGAGAACGCCCCGCAGCAGTTCATGGACTACAAGGGCGACTTCGGCAGCTTCCGGGGGCAGCGGGTCGGGGTGCAGCTCGACAGTGCGGTCAACGACGCCTTCGCCTCCTACAACCCGCTGGAGCGCATCGACGCGAAGACCGGCAACCTGAACGTCGACCTCAAGCCCTTCGCCGAGAGCATCAAGTCCAGCGCCGAGACCCGGTTGGGCAGCGACGTCGACATCCTGTCTGTGACCATCACCCGGGTCAACCACGACGACAAGACCGAGGGCAACATCAAGGCCTTCCAGGACAAGCTCGCCCAGACCCGCAATCTCGAACAGGACCGCCGCAACGCCGAGATCCAGAAGGAGATCACCGAGACCAACGCCAAGGTGGACAAGGTGACCCGCTGCCTGGAGATCGCCGAGAAGAACGGCAGCTCCCCGGGGCTGTGCATCAACCCGGGCATCGTCACCGGCACCGCGAGGTGACCCGGCACCCCTCGCCGGACGGCGACCGACTCGGACGGTGACCGAACCGGGCGGTGACCGCACACGGCGGCCACCGAACCGGGTGGTGAGGAGTCGTGCGGGCGGTCCGGCGAGGGGGCGGGTGGTCAGCTGGTCAGGGCCTCCAGGGCCAGGTCGACGTCCTGCTGGGTGGAGTACAGGTGGAAGGAGGCCCGGACGTTGCCGGCGCGTACCGCCGCCCGGACCCCGGCCCGTTCGAGCTTCTCCTGTGCGTCCGCTACCTGCACGGTGACGATCGCGCTGTTCCCCGGCGGCTGTCCCAGCCCGGCGAGGAACCGGTTGGCCAGCGCCACGTCGTGGGCGTGCACCGCCGCCACCCCGATCTCCAGCAGCAGCTCCAGGCTCGGGGCCGCGCCGACCCAGCTGAACCAGGCCGGCGAGATGTCGAACCGGCGGGCGTCGTCGGCCAGTCGCAGCGGCGGACCGTAGTAGGAGCTGTGGGGATCACGTCCGGCGAACCAGCCCGCCGCGTCCGGGCGCAGCCGGTCCCGTAGCTGCGGCGCCAGGTAGGCGAAGGCGGTCCCGCGCGGACCCATCAGCCACTTGTACCCGCCGGCCACCACCGCGTCGGCCCGGCCCGCCTCGAAGGGCAGCCAGCCGCAGGCCTGGGTGGCGTCGACCGCGACGAGCGCACCGTGCGCCCGGGCCGCCGCGACGATGTCGTCGTACGCGGCGATCGTGCCGTCGGCGGACTGCACCAGGCTGAAGGCCACCAGGTCGGTGTCGGCGTCGATCGAGGTGGCCAACTCGGCCAGCGGCACCGTGCGTACCTCGACCCCCCGGTCCTGTTGCACCAGCCAGGGGAACAGGTTGGAGGTGAACTCCACCTCGGGCACCACCACCCGGGCGCCGGGGGGCAGTGCGGCGGCGATCGGTGCCAGCAACTGCGAGACGGTGACCCCGACGGCGACGTCGGCCACCGGTACCCCGGTCAGGCGGGCGAAGGCCGCCCGCGACCGGTCCGTCGCCGTACTCCAGTCCTCCCAGGACCCGGTCCCGCGACGCCAGTCGGTCAGGGCCTGCTGCACCGCGTCCCAGGCCGGGTCGGGCGGTAGACCGTAGCTGGCGGTGTTCAGCCATCCGGGTTGCGGTTGCCACAGCTTCTGTGCCTGCTCAAGCTCCACGCAGACCGACGCTAGTCGCCGGTGCCGACGGCTGCGCAGCGCCAATCCGCACCCCCTGGCCCTCGACACCGGCCGACCACCGCCCTGGCCCGTCTCCCCTGGTGGAGATCAACACCGTTTCGCCGATGTGGCGGTGTCCCGGCCGGCCTGTTACCGCCACATCGCCGAAACGGCGCTCAGCCACAGCCCCGCCCAGCCGGGTCCGGCGCGGGGTCAGCTGACGTTGGCTGGGCCCAGGACGCTCTTGAGGTCGGCCATCAGGGCGGTGGTCGCCGCCACCCGGACCGGCCCCAACCGCAGCAGGGTGGTCCGGCTGCCGTTGAGCAGCTTGACGTGCACCTCGGCGTCGCCGGGGTGCAGCACCAGGGTCTCCTTGAGCCGTTCCACCAGGGGTGGGGTGCAGCGGGTCACCGGGATGGTGAGGGTGACCGGCTTGTTGGTCGCGCTGGCGCTGACGTCCGGCAGGGACATGTCCATCGCCATGATGCGGGGGATGTCGTCGCGCCGGTCCACCCGGCCCTTGACCACCACGATGGCGTCCTCGGCGATGTACTGCCCGATCACCTCGTAGGTGTTCGGGAAGAACAGGGTCTCCACCCCACCGGCGAGGTCCTCCAGGGTGGCCGAGGCCCACGCCCGGCCCTGCTTGGTGACCCGCCGCTGCACCCCGGAGAGGATCCCGGCGAGGGTGACCACCGCCCCGTCGGGCACGGTGCCCTCCTCGGACAGGGCGGAGATGGTGCAGTCGGCCGCCGACCCGAGGATGTGCTCCAGGCCGAACAGCGGGTGGTCGGAGACGTACAGGCCGAGCATCTCGCGCTCGAAGGCCAGCTTGTCGCGCTTGTCCCACTCCGCCTCGCCGATGGTCGGCATGACCGTGGTGTTGGTGGCCACCTCGGCTTCGCCGAAGCCCGCCCCGAACAGGTCGTACTGGCCGACGGCCTCCTTGCGCTTGACGTCGGCGTACGCGTCGATGGCGTCGGCGTGCACGGTGAGCAGTCCTTTGCGGGAGTGCCTCATCGAGTCGAAGGCGCCCGCCTTGATCAGGGATTCGATGGTCTTCTTGTTGCAGACCACCGCGTCCACCTTGGACAGGAAGTCGTAGAAGTCGGCGTACCCGCCCTTCTCCTCCCGGCAGCGCATGATCGAGGTGACCACGTTCGCGCCGACGTTGCGGATCGCGCCCAGACCGAACCGGATCTCCGTGCCGACCGGGGTGAAGGGGCCGGCGGAGGTGTTCACGTCCGGCGGCAGCACCTGGATGCCCATCCGGCGGCACTCCGACAGGTACAGCGCCATCTTGTCCTTGTCGTCGCCGACGGAGGTGAGCAGCGCCGCCATGTACTCGGCCGGGTAGTGCGCCTTCAGGTACGCCGTCCAGTACGACACCAGCCCGTACGCGGCGGAGTGCGCCTTGTTGAAGGCGTACCCGGCGAACGGGACCAGGACGTCCCAGACCTTCTGGATCGCCTCGTCGGAGTAGCCGTGCTCGCGGCAGCCGTCCCGGAACGGGATGAACTCCTTGTCCAGGATCTCCTTCTTCTTCTTGCCCATCGCCCGGCGCAACAGGTCGGCCTGACCCAGGGTGTACCCGGCGAGGATCTGCGCGGCGCGCTGCACCTGCTCCTGGTAGACGATCAGGCCGTAGGTGGGTGCCAGGATCTCCCGTAGCGGCTCCTCCAGCTCCGGATGGATCGGGGTGATCTCCTGGAGGCCGTTCTTGCGCAGCGCGTAGTTGGTGTGCGAGTCCACCCCCATCGGGCCGGGCCGGTACAACGCCAGCACGGCGGAGATGTCCTCGAAGTTGTCCGGCTTCATCATCCGCAGCAGGGACCGCATCGGCCCGCCGTCGAGCTGGAACACCCCCAGGGTGTCGCCTCGGGCCAGCAGCTCGTACGCGCCCTTGTCGTCCAGCGGCAACCCGAGCAGGTCCAGTTCCTTGCCGTGGTTGAGCTGGATGTTCTTGACCGCGTCGTCGATGATGGTCAGGTTGCGCAGGCCGAGGAAGTCCATCTTCAACAGCCCGAGCGACTCGCAGGTCGGGTAGTCGAACTGGGTGATGATCACCCCGTCGGAGTCCCGGCGCATCAGCGGGATGTGGTCGATGATCGGCTCGGCGGACATGATGACCCCGGCGGCGTGCACCCCGGTCTGCCGGATCAACCCCTCGATGCCCCGGGCCGTGTCGATGACCTTCTTGACGTCGGCCTCCGACTCGTACATGCCGCGGATCTCGCCGGCCTCGGCGTAACGCGGATGCTTCGGGTCGAAGATCCCTTCCAGGGGGATGTCCTTGCCCATCACCGCCGGGGGCATGGCCTTGGTGATCCGGTCGCCGACCGCGTACGGGTAGCCGAGCACCCGGGCCGAGTCCTTGATCGCGGCCTTCGCCTTGATGGTGCCGAAGGTGGCGATCTGGGCGACCTTGTCCTCACCCCACTTGTCCGTGACGTACTTGATCACCTCGCCGCGCCGACGCTCGTCGAAGTCGATGTCGACATCCGGCATGGAGACCCGCTCGGGGTTCAGGAACCGCTCGAAGATCAGCCCGTGCGGGATCGGGTCCAGGTCCGTGATGCCCAGGGCGTACGCGACCAGGGAACCGGCCGCCGAGCCACGGCCCGGACCTACCGCGATGCCCTGGTTCTTGGCCCACTGGATGAAGTCGGCGACCACGAGGAAGTACGAGGGGAAGCCCATCTGGATGATGACCCCGAGTTCGTACTCGGCCTGCACCACATGCCCCTCGGGGATGCCGTTCGGGAAGCGGCGGGCCAGGCCCTTGAAGGTCTCCTTGCGGAACCAGGACTCCTCGGTCTCCCCCTCGGGCACCGGGAAACGTGGCATCAGGTTGTGGAACTCGAACATCCCCGCCGGGTCGACCTTCTCGGCCACCAGCAGGGTGTTGCGGCAGCCCTCCAGCCACACCTCGGAGCTGTCCACGCCGCGCATCTCGTCGGCGGACTTGATGTAGTAGCCGCTGCCGCCGAACTTGAACCGGTTCGGGTCGGCGACGTTGCTGCCGGTCTGCACGCAGAGCAGCACGTCGTGCGCCTCTGACTGAGCCTCGTGGGTGTAGTGCGAGTCGTTGGTGACCACCGGCGGGATGTTCAGCTTGCGGCCGATCTCCAGCAGCCCGTCCCGGACCTGCTTCTCGATGTCCAGGCCGTGGTCCATCAACTCCAGGAAGAAGTTCTCCTTGCCGAAGATGTCCTGGTATTTCGCCGCCGCTTCGAGGGCCTGCGCGTCGTGGCCCAGCCGCAGCCGGGTCTGCACCTCGCCGGAGGGGCAGCCGGTGGTGGCCATCAGCCCGTCGGCGTACTCGGCCAGGAGTTCCGCGTCCATCCGGGGCCACTTCACGAAGTAGCCCTCGGTGTACGCCTTGCTGGTGAGCTTGAACAGGTTGTGCAGGCCGACCCGGTTGCGCGCCCAGATGGTCATGTGGGTGTAGCCGCCGCTACCGGAGACGTCGTCGCTCTTCTGCTCCGGGCGGCCCCACCGCACCCGAGACTTGTGGAACCGCGACTCCGGTGCCACGTACGCCTCGATGCCCAGCACGGGGGTCACCCCGGCGGCCATGGCCTGCTTGTAGAAGTCGTTCGCGCCGTGCATGTTGCCGTGGTCGGTCATCGCGACCGCCGGCATTCCCTGCCGCTTGACCTCGGCGAACAGGTCCTTGAGCCGGGCCGCCCCGTCGAGCATCGAGTACTCCGTGTGCACGTGCAGATGCGCGAACGAATCGCCCATGCCAAGCCCCCCGGGTCGGCTGATCAAGTCGAGTCGACTTACCCTAACCCGCCACCGGAGAGCCTTCCGAGCGGCGCGCACAGGCGTACCGCAGACCACTCGATCCTTCACGGAGAGTCACAGATCGGCGACGCTGGCGTGTTCGGCGTAGCCGTCCGGCCGACCGCTGCCCCACCGGGAAGGGCACCGAGGAGGTCTGCCAGGACACCCTGCTGAGCGGGTCGGGCGGCTCCCGTGGAGTACGGGGGCCGCCCGGCCTCGGCGTCAGTGCGCGATGGGCAGGTTCGCCTCCTGGCGGGCCCGCTCGTCGCCGCTGAGGGTGTGCAGCGGCTTCTCCCGGACGAACAGCACCGCCAGCAGGGCTAGGAAGGCGATCGGCGCGCTGATCAGGAACAGCTCCGAGGTGGCGATGGCGTACGAGTTCTGCACGATCCGCAGCACCGGCTCGGGCAGGGTGGACAGGTCGGGCACCTCGGTGGTGCCGCCGCCGGTCGCCCCGGCGGCCGGTCCGAGCTGCTCGGTCATCAGGCCGGTGACCCGGTTGGCCAGCACCGCCCCGAGGGCGCTGACTCCGATCGCGCCGCCCATGCTGCGGAAGAAGGTGAGCACCGAGGTGGCCGCGCCCAGTTCGTGGGCGGGTACGTCGTTCTGTGCCGCCAGGACCAGGTTCTGCATCAGCATGCCGACCCCGACGCCGAGCAGCGCCATGTAGCTGAACAGCAGCGGCAGGGGGGTGTCGATGTCGATGGTCGACAGCAGCAGCATCGCGGCGACCATCACGGCGGCCCCGGCCACCAGGTACGCCTTCCACCGGCCGTACTTCGTGATGAGCTGGCCGGCGACCGTGGAGGAGACCAGCAGACCCAGGATCATCGGCAGGCTCATCAGCCCGGCGACGGTCGGCGACTTGCCCAGGGAGGTCTGGAAGTACTGGGACAGGAAGACCGTACCGCCGAACAGGGCTACCCCGACCAGCATGCTGGCGACCGTGGTCAGGGTGACCGTACGGCTGCGGAAGATCTCCAGCGGAATGATCGGCTCGGACGCCCGGGACTCGACCCAGACGGCAGCGACCAGCAGCAGCACCCCGCCGATGACCATCAGGGCGGTCCAGCCGGAGGCCCAGGCGAACTTGTGTCCGGCCAGCGAGGACCAGATCAGCAGGGTGCAGACGCCGGCGGTGATCAGCGCCGCGCCGGCCCAGTCGATGCGGGCCTTGCGGCGGATGACCGGCAGGTGCAGGGTGCGCTGGAGCAGGACGATGGAGATGATGCTGAACGGCACCCCGATCAGGAAGCACCAGCGCCAGCCCAGCCAGGAGGTGTCCACCAGGACGCCGCCGATCAGCGGGCCGGCGATGGTGCCGACCCCGAACACCGCACCGAAGATGCCGGCGTAGCGGCCCAGCTCACGGGGCGGGATCATGGCCGCCATCACGATCATCGCCAGGGCGGTCATGCCGCCGGCGCCGATGCCCTGCACCACCCGGCTGAACAGCAGCACCTCGACGTTCGGGGTGAGTCCGGCGATCAGCGAGCCGAGCACGAACAGCCCCAGGGAGAGCTGGATCAGCAGCTTCTTGCTGTAGAGGTCGGCCATCTTGCCCCACAGCGGCACGGTGGCCGTCATGGCCAGCAGTTCGCTGGTGACGATCCAGGTGTAGACCGTCTGGCTGCCGTTGAGGTCGGCGATGATGCGCGGCAGCGCGTTCGCCACCACGGTCGAGGCGAGGATCGCCACGAACATCCCCACCATCAGCCCGGAGAGGGCCTGGAGGATCTCCCGGCGGGACATCCGGCCGTCGGCCGCTCCAGCGGCGTCGACCGGCTCGATCGAAGTCTTCATGACGCTTCTTTCTCACACGTGGTACGGCCTCGGCGCGAGTACGCCGGGCCAGTGGTGGTCGGGATGCCGGCCTCGGTGATCAACCGGTGCGGGGGTCGGGCAGGCCGGCGGCGACCGCGGCGAACGCCTCGTCGAGCAGCGCGGTCAGGGGGCCGGCGCCGCCGGTGGACCAGCGGATCATCGCGGTACGCAGTGCGGCCCCCGCGACCCCCACGACCAGCGCCGGGTACGCCTCATCGGCCGACAGTCCGGTACGCGCGGCGACCGCCTCGATCAGGGCCCGTTCGGTGGTGGCGTTGCCGGTGACCAGGCGGCCCAGCAGCACGGGATGCTGGGTGACCACCCGCAGTCTCAGTTGCCACAGTTCGGCATCCCCCTGGGCCTCCTCGACGGCCTCGATGAAGGCGCGGCGCAGCGCCTCCAGCGCGGGCTGCTCCGGGGGTACGGCGGCCAGCGCCCGCAGCACCCGCTCCCGGTCCCCCTCGCTGTCGCCCACCAGGGCGTCGTCCTTGGTCGGGAAGTAGTTGAAGAAGGTCCGGGCGGAGACGTCCGCGGCCTCACTGATCTCCTCGACCGTCACCTGGTCCAGGCCACGCTCGGCGACCAGCCGCAGCGCGGCGGCCGCCAGGGCGGCCCGGGTCTGCCGCTTCTTACGGTCTCGCCGACCCAGCGTCGTCATCTCGTCCACCGGCACGGCAGTCACCGTACGGCCAAAGGTGCACTCGCTGCAAAGTTTTACCGTGTGACGCAAATTTCCCCGGCGGACACCATGTCGGGCGACCGACATCGTTGGTGCGGAAGACACCAATGGGCCGTCAGCATCAATGGTGGCTGGACATTAGTGTGTGGCACACAGTATGGTGTGACGCATGGGCAGCGACGACGTGTTGCGGACACATCTGCAGGAGTTACGCCGAGGAACGGTGGTGGTGGCCAGCCTGGTGGCCCTGCGCCAACCCGGCTACGGGTACGCACTGCTGCAACGGCTCACCGGGCACGGCTTCCCGGTGGACGCCAACACCCTCTACCCGCTGCTGCGCCGGCTCGAGGAGCAGGGGCTGCTGACCAGCGAGTGGAACACCGAGGAAAGCCGGCCGCGAAAGTTCTACCGCACCAGCGAGGCGGGTGAGCAGGTGCTGGAACGCCTGCTCACCGACCTCGCCGCCGTGCAGACCTCGCTGACCACCCTGATCGAAGGAGCCCCCCGATGACGACCTCCCTGACCGACCGATACCTCGCCGCCACCCTGCGCTCGGTGCCGACCGCCCGCCGCGAGGAGATCGCCGACGAACTGCGCGCCTCGATCGCCGACATGATCGACGGCCGTACGGCTGAAGGGGTCGACGCCACCACGGCGGAGCGCGAGGTACTCACCGAGCTGGGCAACCCGGCCGAACTGGCCGCCCGGTACGCCGACCGAAGACTGCAACTCATCGGCCCGACGTACTACCTGGCCTGGCAACGCCTGATGATCGGGTTGCTGAGCACCGTCCCCGCCATCATCGGGGTGCTGATGGGGGTGCTGGAGGCCACCGTCTCCGACAACGCCGCCGGGGCCATCGGCAAGGGCATCGTCGCGGCGTTCAACGTGGCGGTGCAGATCGCCTTCTGGGTGACCCTGATCTTCGCGATCATGGAGCGGGTGGGCACTCCCCTCAACCAGCCGCAGTGGAGTGTCGACCAGCTCCCGGACGAGCCCGTCGAGCGGGACGTCACCCTCACCGACGTGTGCGCCTCGATCGTGTTCCTGGTCCTGCTGATCGCCGCCCTGCCGTGGCAGCACTTCCAGACGGTGGTCGGCGACGGTGACCGGCTGCCGATCCTCGACCCCGCACTCTGGAGCTTCTGGCTGCCGGCGCTGCTCGCCATCCTGGTCGCCAGCATCGGCCTGGAGGTCGCCAAGTACCGGGCCCGCCGATGGACCTGGCCGCTGGTCGCCGTCAACGCCGTCCTCAACCTGGCGTACGCCGTGCCGGTGATCTGGCTGCTGAGCACCGACCGCCTGTTCAACCCCGAGTTCGTCGCCCGCTTCACCTGGCTGCGCGACAACGGCATCGACACCGTCACCCAGATCAGCATCGTCGTCATCGTCGCCACCACCCTCTGGGACATCACCGACAGCACCCTGAAAGCCCGCCGCCCCACCCCCTGACCTCCCCGTTGATCATGAGGTTAGCGGCAGTCGTCGATCTCCAGACTGCCGCCAACCTCATGATCAACGCACTGAGGGCGGGGGTGGGGGTGGTGGGGCGAAAGTAGGCTGGCCTGCGACAGGGGTGTCGCGTAAGCAGGGGGTGCCGTGGAAGTCATCATCGGATTGGTGTGCCTGGTCCTGATCGTCGTGGCGGTGCTCGGCTTCGGGGTCTCGATCTACAACGGGCTGGTCCGGGCCCGCAACACGTACCGCAACGCCTTCTCCCAGATCGACGTGCAGTTGGTCCGTCGGCACGATCTGATCCCCAACCTGGTGGAGACCGCCAAGGGGTACCTCAAGCATGAGCGGGAGACCCTGGAGGCGGTGATCACCGCCCGCAACGCCGCCGTCAACGCGCAGGCCGCCGCCGCGGCCGCACCGGGCGATCCGGCGGCCATGCAGCGGCTCAGCGGGGCGGAGAACGCCCTGACCGGCACCCTGGGTCGGCTGTTCGCGCTCTCCGAGGCGTACCCGGATCTCAAGGCCAATCAGAACATGATGCAGCTGTCGGAGGAGTTGACCTCGACGGAGAACCGGGTCGCCTTCGCCCGGCAGGCCTACAACGACGCCGTGATGGCCTACAACAACAAGCGTGAGGTCTTCCCCTCCAGCCTGATCGCGGGGATGTTCTCCTTCGGACCGGCCGCCCTGTTCGAGCCGGACGACCCGCAGCAGCGGCAGGCCCCGCAGGTCAGCTTCTGATGAACTTCTTCGAACGGCAGCGCCAGGTACGCCGGCTGTCGACCCGGCTGGTGCTGCTGTTCGTCCTGGCCGTGATCGGCATCGTGGTGGTGGTGAACCTCGCGGCGATCTTCGCCTTCAACGCGACCGCCGCCGACCCGGCGCAGTTGGCCGGCTTCGTGGCCATGGTGACCGTGGCTACCGTCGCGGCGATCGGGCTGGCCGCGTTGGTGCGTACCCTCGCGTTGCGCGGTGGCGGCGGGAAGGTGGCCCGTGAGCTGGGCGGGGTGCCGGTGCCGCCGAACACCACCGACCCGGAGCTGCGTCGGCTGCGCAACGTCGTGGAGGAGATGGCGCTGGCCTCCGGGGTACCGGTGCCGGAGGTCTACGTCCTGCCGGAGGAGACGGCGATCAACGCCTTCGCCGCCGGTTGGGGTCCCTCGGACGCCGCCGTGGCGGTGACCCGAGGAGCCTTGCAGCGACTGAACCGCGACGAGCTCCAAGGGGTCATCGCCCATGAGTTCGCGCACGTGGTCAACGGGGACATGCGGCTCAACATCCGGCTGATGGGCCTGCTGTTCGGCATCCTGTTCCTGACCGTGATCGGCCGGGGCCTGTCCCGTTCCGGGCTGGTCAGCGGCGGCAACCGGCAACGCGGCAACAACGGTGGCGCCAACCCCCTGCTGCTGGTGGGGCTGGCCCTGCTGGTGGCCGGGTATATCGGGGTGCTCGCCGGGCGGCTCATCCAGGCCTCGGTGTCCCGGCAACGGGAGTACCTGGCGGACGCCTCGGCCGTGCAGTACACCCGGCAGACCCGGGGCATCGCCGGTGCGCTGAAGAAGATCGGTGGCCTCTCCGAGGGTTCGGAACTGAAGTCGCCCAAGCGCGACGAGGTGGGGCACATGCTCTTCGGCGAGGCGGCGACCTCCTGGTTCGCCACCCACCCGCCGCTGGCCGACCGGATCCGTGCGTTGGAGCCCTCCTTCGACCCCGCCGAGCTGCAACGGCTGTCCCGGCAGTGGGCGGCGGCCCCGCCGTCCGGTCGGCAGGAGGACCTGGCCCTGGGCCTGGCCCCGACCGCACCCCCACGCTCCGCAAGCCAGACCACCCCCAGCCAGGCCACACCCGGCCAGGCCACCCCCAGTCAAGCCACAACCGGGGAGGTACGCCCGACCGGGGCGGCGTTGCCGGGGGCGGGGACCCGGGTACGGGTCGCGCCGACCGAGGTGCTCGGGCGGGTGGCCGCGCCCACCGAGAGCGCCTACCAGCACGCCGCCGCCCTGCTGGACCAGATCCCGGCCGAGCTGCTGGATCGGGCCCGGGACCGGAACACCGCCGTACCGCTGCTGCTCGGCCTGCTGCTCAGCGCCGATCCGCAGATCCGGCAGCACCAGTACGCCGCCCTGGCCCACCAACACGGCCTGGAGCTGGCCGAGGCCGCGATCGGTCAGGCGCAGGCCCTGACCGGGCTGCACCGGATGCTCGTACTGCCGCTGGCCGAGTTGACCTTCCCGGCGTTGCGGGACCGGCCGGCCCCGGAGCTGGAGTCGATCCTGGCGGCCGTGTTCACCCTGATGAACGCCGACGATGCGATCGACGTGTCCGAGTACTGCCTCTCCCGGCTGTTGCTGGCCGAGATCCAGGAGTCCCTGCGGCCGGACTCCCGCTGGCGTACCGACCGGCGGAGCATGACCGACGCCCGGTCGGCGGCGGGTTTCCTGCTGGCCACCCTCGCCCAGGTGGGGCATGGCGGGCAGGCCGAGGCCGCCCGCGCCTTCCAGGCCGGCATCGACACCCTGCTGCCGGGCACCTCGTGGGCGTACGCCCCACCGGAGAACGGGGTACTCGCCCTGGAGACCGCCTGGCCGGTGCTGGACGGGCTCCGCCCGGCGGACAAGGAACGGCTGGTGGCCGCCGTGGTGGCGGTGATCAGCCACGACGGGATGATGACGGTGGCCGAGTTCGAACTGCTGCGGACCATCTGTGGCCTGCTGCACTGCCCTCTGCCCCCGATGGCCGGCGCGGGGGTCGGCTGAACGCGGCGTCGAGCACACCGATGCGGGCTCAGGTTGGGTCAGCGGGCGTCGGGCTGGCATCCTGGCCCGGGTGACCAGCGAGAAGGCCGGGGGGTGGCGGCGACCCGGGCCCACCCCCGAGCAGCAGCGGGTCGACCTCTACGCCGGTCTGGCCGCCACCGTCCTGGCCCTGCTCAGCCTCACCCTGGCCCAGAGCACCGGGTACTTCCTGCTCGGCCCGCCGCCCTCCGGCCCGGAACAGCTTCTCTGGACCGTCGCGGTGCCCCTGCCGCTGATCTGGCGGCGCCGGCACCCCACCGCCACCACCCTGCTCATCTCGGCCGCCTTCATCGGGTCGCAGGTGCGGGCCGTACCGGAGTGGCAGCTTTCCCAGTGGGCCCTGTTCGCGGCCATCTTCACCCTCGGCGCGTGGGGACGCGACCGGAGGCTGTCCCGCCGGGTACGGATCAGCGTGATCGTCGTCATGTTCCTGTGGCTGGCGATCTCCTACGGGATCAACCTCGACCGGGTGCCCCCGGACGCCTTCGCCGACGCGATCGGGCCGGTGCCGCCGACGATCGCCGCGATCGTCACCGGGGTACTGGCCAACGCCCTGTTCTTCGGCTTCGCGTACTTCTCCGGGGAGATCGCCTGGATCGCCGCCCGCCGGCAGCACGAGCTGGCCGAGCAGGCCGAGGCGCTGCGCCGCTCGCAGGCGGAGGCGCGCGAGCACGCGGTGGTCGGTGAGCGGGTCCGCATCGCCCGTGAGCTGCACGACGTGGTGGCCCACCACGTGTCCGTGATGGGGGTGCAGGCGGCGGCCTGCCGCCGGGTCTTCGACAAGGACCCGGCCAAGGCCCGGACCGCCCTGACCTCGATCGAGGGGTCCGCCCGGACCGCCGTGGACGAGCTGCGCCGGATGCTCGGGGTACTGCGGGCCAACGACGGCGAACCGGACGAGGCGGCGGCTCAGGCCGGCGGGATCGCCCAGGTGGAGGCGGTGGTAACCCGGGCCCGCGAGGCCGGGCTACGCGCCACCCTGGGGGTGTACGGAGATCCGACCCCGATTCCCGAGTCGGTCTCCCAGGCCGCCTACCGGGTGGTGCAGGAGGCGGTCACCAATGTGTTGAAGCACGCCACCGGAGCACGGATTCTCGATGTGCGGATCCGCTATCTGGCCCAGGAGGTGGAGGTCGAGGTGACCGACGACGGCCAGGTCAGCCGCTCCCCCAACACCGACGGGCTGGGTCTGATCGGGATGCGGGAACGGGTGGCCACCCACGGCGGTGAGCTGGAGGCCGGTCCGTGTACCGGGGGTGGCTGGCGGGTACGGGTGCGCTTCCCCCTGCCGATCACGGCGGGACAGTCGGCATGAGCACCGCGCAGGGCAACCGGCTCGACCGGCCGATCCGGGTGCTGCTGGCCGACGACCACCATCTGGTGCGTACCGGCTTCCGGGTGATCCTGGAGATCGAGGACGACATCGAGGTGGTCGGCGAGGCCGCCGACGGGCAACGGGCGGTCAGCATGACCCGGGCGCTGCGCCCGGACGTGGTGCTGATGGATGTGGAGATGCCCGAGGTGGACGGGTTGGAGGCGACCCGGCGCATCCGGGCCGAGCAGGACCAGGCCGGTCCGGCCGTGTTGATCCTCACCACCTTCGACCGCGACGACTACCTGTTCGCCGCGCTGCGCGCCGGGGCCAGCGGCTTCCTGCTGAAGAACGGCACCCCGGAGGCGTTGATCGAGGCGATCCGGGTGGTGGCCCGGGGTGACGGTCTGCTCGCCCCGGAGATCACCCGCCGGGTGATCGCCACCTTCGCCCGGTCCGGCGGGCCGAGCGCCGGGGGGCCGGATCCGCAGGCGGCCCTGGCCGACCTCACCCCCCGGGAGCGGGAGGTGCTGATCCTGGTGGCCGGGGGTGCCAGCAATGCCGAGATCGCCGGCGCCCTGCACCTCGGCGAGGCGACCGTGAAGTCGCATGTCAGCCGGGTGCTGGCCAAGCTTGAGCTGCGGGACCGGGTGCAGGCGGTGGTCTTCGCGTACGAGCAGGGGGTGGTCCGTCCCGGCGGGTGACCGGCCTCCGCCGCGAGGATGAGACGTGATTTCCGTCCCCGGAGGGACGGCGGTAGATCATGAAAGATCTAGCGTGTAAGCCGTGACCACAGTCCTCCGCCTCGACGGTGTCGACCGCAGCTTCGGCGACCGTCAGGTGCTCAAGAACGTGTCCTTCGAGGTCGCCGCCGGTCGGATGACCGGCTTCGTCGGCGGCAACGGCGCCGGCAAGACCACCACCATGCGGATCATCCTCGGGGTGCTGGCCGCCGATGCGGGACAGGTGACCTGGGGCGGCAGGCCGCTGAGCCGCCAGATCCGGGGACGGTTCGGCTACATGCCGGAGGAGCGCGGCCTCTACCCGAAGATGAGTGTCCGGGAGCAGGTGGTCTACCTGGGTCGGCTGCACGGGATGACCGCGGAGGGCGCCCGTCGCGCCACCGACACCCTGCTGGAGCGGATCGGGCTGGACGAGCGGGGCGACGACCTGCTGGAGACCCTGTCGCTGGGCAACCAGCAGCGGGCCCAGATCGCCGCCGCCCTGGTGCACGACCCGGAGGTGCTGGTGCTGGACGAGCCCTTCTCCGGGCTGGACCCGATGGCCGTGGACACCGTCATGGCGGTGCTGCGGGAGCGGGCCGCCGCCGGCGTACCGGTGCTGTTCTCCAGCCACCAACTCGACGTGGTGGAGCGGCTCTGTGACGACCTGGTGATCATCGCGGACGGTGCGATCCGCGCCGCCGGCAGCCGGGAGCAGTTGCGCGCCTTCTCCGCCACCCACCGCTTCGAGTTGGTGGTGGACACCGACGCGGGCTGGCTGCGGGATCAGGCCGGGGTCAGCCTGGTGGACCTGGACGGGCCCCGCGCCGTCTTCGACCTCGCCGCCGAGGCCGACGAGCAGAAGGTGCTGCACGCCGCCCTCGCCCGGGGCCCGGTGCGCGCTTTCCGTCCGGTCACCCCCTCCCTCGCCGAGATCTTCCGAGAGGTCACCCAGTGAACACCTTCGAGGCCACCCGGCTGGTAGCCGCCCGGGAGATCCGGGTCAAGCTGCGCGACCGCACCTTCCTGATCAGTACGCTGTTCTTCCTGCTCATCGCGGCGGCGGCGACCGTGCTGCCGCCCCTGCTCTCGGGTGGGCCCTCCACGGTGGCGGTGACCGAGGCGGCGGCCGGTCCGCTGCGGCAGGCCGGGCTGGAGGTGCGGGTGGTGGCCGACGACGCCGCCGCCGAGCAGGCGGTCCGCGACGGCGAGGCCGATGCCGCGGTGGTCTCCGGCCCGGCGGTGCTGGCCATGAACGAGGCCCCCAGCGACGTGGTCTCCGCGTTGAGCAGCGCGCCCCCGGTGCGGCTGCTGAACCCGGACGCGGTGGACCCGCTGTTGGCCTTCCTGGTGCCGATGGCCTTCGCCTTCATCTTCTTCATCACCTCGCAGACCTTCGGTATGCAGATCGCGCAGAGCATCATCGAGGAGAAGCAGACCCGGATCGTGGAGATCCTCGTCGCCGCGGTGCCGGTGCGGGCCCTGCTGGCCGGCAAGATGCTCGCCGGCACCCTGTTGGCGCTGGGGCAGATCGTGTTGATCGCCGCCGTGGCGGTGGCCGGCATGGCCTTCGGCGACAGCAACGAGTTGCTCTCCCTGCTCGGCCCGGCGATCGGCTGGTTCGTGCCGTTCTTCGTGCTCGGCTTCGTGCTGATCGCCTCGATGTGGGCGGCGACCGGCGCACTGGTCAACCGGCTGGAGGACATCAGCGGGGTGTCCATGCCGGTGCAGCTCGCGGTGATGCTGCCGTTCTTCGCGGTGGTCTTCCTCAACGACAACCCCGGTGCCATGCAGGTGCTGTCCTACCTGCCGTTCTCCTCGCCGACCGCGATGCCGCTGCGGCTGTTCAGCGGTGACGCCGCCCTCTGGGAGCTGTTCGCCTCCCTGGCCCTGCTGCTGGTCGCGGCGCTCGGGTTCGTGCTGGCCGGGTCCCGGGTGTACGAGGGTTCCCTGCTGCGCACCAACGGCCGCACCTCGATCCGTACCGCCTGGCGGGAGCGCGAGACTCTGAGCTGAGCAGTGCCACTGCGCTCGTCCGCATCCCGGTGACCGACCCTGGTCGCCGGGATGCCGGCGTTCAGCCCTGGTCGATCGGGACGGTGGCCCAGTCGGCCGGCAGGCGGGGAGCCGACCAGGCCGGGTCGGGCTGCCAGGTCGCCCAGGACTCGTCCCACCAGCGTCGGCCCGCGTCGAGCAGGGCGGCGATTCGGTCACCCTCGGCCCGGATCGCCTCGGCCATCCCCGGGTAGCGCCCCTCGACCAGCCGCTGGGCGAACAGTTCCACATCCTTGAAGACGTACCGGTCGGCGTCCGCCGCCCACCACAGGTCAAGCTCGTGGTCCAGGGTGTCCACCCCGATGGGGGTACGCCGGAAGGGGTCCTGGAGGTTGAAGTACCAGCCGGCGAAGGTGCGCTGCGGGCCGGACCAGAAGACCTCGACCGCGTGGGCCTCGCCGGGGCGGTGCAGCATCAGCTTGCCGTGCCCGGTCCAGGCGTAGTGACCGGCCACCTGCCAGGGGTGCCGGCCGGACGGGAAGCGGCCCTCGGTCGGGAAGCCGAACTCCGTACCGGTTGGCAGGTAGAGCGCCAGCAGGTCGGGGCTGTCCTGGACGCAGATCGTCGGGCAGCCGAACCAGACCTCACCGTGCAGGATCTCCCGCCGGACCACCACGTCTCCGGGGCTGAACCGTTCGACCGCCACCACTCCCCCTGGTCAGTCCTGGGCCGACTCCGGCCGATGCGCCCTGATCCAGGCTTCCACATCCGACTTCCGCCACACCTTGCCCTGCATCAGATCCGCTACCGGCTCAGGGAAGTTGCGGTGGCTGGTGATCACGTAAACCCGCTGTTTGCTGATGCCGCCGAGCATGATCCGAATCTCGTGCGAACCGACCAGCTCCATAAAACGGACGCTAGACAGTTGCCGTAGCTCCTTGACCCGGGGCAACGCATGGGCCATCGTGTGGGTTATGTCGTCACTGAACCCTTCACCCGATCAGGGGCAGCCGGTGAACTCGTGGCCTGCGGTGCAGCGGCATCCGCCCGTACGCCCGGGGTGGTCTTGTGGGGTGTGCGCGGGGCCCTGGCCGTGCCCCAGGGCGCGGAGGCTGCTGCGGGTCGAGTACGGCGGCGACCGGGTGGGTCTGTCGGTCTACCTGGCCGGGATGCTCTTCGACGCCACCGGCGACCTGCTGCGGCACGCCGGGGGCCCGCTGCCCGCGCCGGAGGAACTGTTCGACCGCTTCCTGGCCTGGGCCGCTCCCCCACCCCGGGCCCGGCACCGGGCCGCAGTGTCGCAGCCCGGTGGTAGAACTCCGAGCACCACCTGCCCGAGGAGAATGATCATGGATGTACGGGATGCCGCGCAGCGCTGGGCGGACGCCTGGACCCACGGCTGGCCCAGCAAGGACGTCGAGAGCATCGTCAAGCTACAGGCGACCGACGGGGTCCACTGGGCTTCACTGTTTCGTCCCTGTCGAGGGCGGGACGGGCTGCGCGCCTATGTCGAGGAGTGTTTCCGTGAGGAGACCCGCCCGGCCGAGGTGTGGTTCGGCGCACCGCGCAGGGACGGCGACACGGCGACGGTCGAGTACTGGGCGATCACCTACCCGTACGATGCGCCGCTGACCATCTCCGGCTGCACCCTGCTGCGCTTCGACCCCGACGCCCTGGTGGCCGAGTCGCGCGACTACTCCCACGCCCGGGAGGGCCGGTTCCCGCCACCGGCCGGCCTCTTCGACTGACGGATCTGCCGATCGAAAGCGCGGCGGGGTGTCACTCTTCGGGCAGCCTGCGCATGCCGCGCAGCGGTGAGAAGACCACCCAGAGCACCCCGAGCAGGGCGCCGAGGCTGGCGATCCAGAGTGCGGGGCGTACCCCGATCGCGGCGCCGAGTGTCCCGCCGACCAGGGCGCCGATCGGTCGGATGCCGTGGTTGACGGTGCGCCTGAACCCGGAGACCACGGCGAGCATGGCCACCGGGGTGGCCGCGATCTGCACCGAGCCGACCGCGATGTCGAGGACCATGACGCCCAGCGCGGAGACCAGCTCGGCGGTGAACAGCAACGCGAGCACCACCGGCTCCGGCCCCATGGCCAGCGGCACGAGGATCAGAGGGGCCGGGAAGGCGACGAACCCGACGAGCACCGCGGGGCCGATGCCGATCCGGCGACTGACCGGGCCGGTCACGGCCGCACCGAGCAGTCCGCCGACCGCCCCGGCCCCGATGACCAGCCCCAGGATGCCGGGTGAGACACCCAGCTCGGTGGTCACGTACAGCACGAAGAGCGCCGCGAACATGTAGTTGAACAGGTTGAGGGTGGTGGTGCCGAGCAGGGTCGCCCGCAGCACCTCGGAGCGGGCCACGAACCGTACCCCCGCCGCCATGCCCCGGGCGGGGCCGGTGGTCACGGCGCGCTCCGTGACCCTGGTCCGGGCCAGGAAGACCGCCGACACCAGATAGGTGAGCACGCCGGAGAGGAGGGCGACCGGTGCGGTGAGCACCTGCACGAGCACCCCACCGATGCTCGGACCGGCCACATGGGACATGGCCCGGCTGCCGTTGACCAGACTGTTGGCGTCCACATAGTCCGATCGAGGGACCAGGGCGGCGAACAGGCTGCTGTGCGCCACCTCGAAGAAGACCGAGAGACAACCGATCAGGAAGGCCACGGCACACAGCAGCAGCAGATTCAGGGCGCCGGCCCACCAGAGCAGCGGTACGAGCAGCAGCAGAGCCGCCCGACCGAGGTCGGCGACGATCATCACCCGACGTCGGCGCGGGTGGCGGTCCACCCAGGCGCCGGCCGGCAGGGAGAGGAAGAGGTTCGGCAGCAGCGAGGCGGCGGTCAGGTAGCCCATCTCGGCCGGTCCGGCACCGACCGCGAGCAGGGCCAGCAGCGGCACGGCGAGCATGGTGACCTGGTCGCCGAAGAGGGAGACGGTCTGCGCCGACCAGTAGCGACGGAAGGCCGTCTGCCGCAGCAGGCGTGGGATGCGGGGCCGGCGCGGCGGCGCCGGGTCGGCCAGTACCAGGGGTTCAGTCATGGTCGGACTCCGCTCGCCGGCCCTCGACTGGTACGGCGCCGCGCGGGAGCGCCATCTGGACGAAGGTCACCGGGCGGGACCCGGGCGGACGCTTCGCCGGGTCGGTGATCCGTTCGTCGTACCGGGCCAGCAGCGCATCGACCTTGGCCGTGAGCTCGCGCAACTCGGCGGCGGTGACATGCAGCAGCGTGTCGCCGAAGCCGGCGGCCACCCGCCACTCGACCGGCTCGTCGGCGCGGATCGCCAGGTAGTCCTGTCCACGTTGCAGGTAGACACCGAGCATCACGCTGTTGATCTGGTCCGTCGCCGCCCTCATGTCCGGGTCGTCGGAGTCGTCGTCCCAGGAGGTGTACAGGGTGGTGGCCCGCCAGGGCCGTTCCCTGCCGTCCGCCCCGGGCACCCGTTCGGCGAACCCGTACTTGGCGAGTTGCCGCAGATGGAACGAGCAGTTGGGCACGTTGTCGTCGAGCCGGGCGGCGGCCTGCGTCGCGGTCATCGGGCCTTCGCCACGGAGCAACCCGATCAGACGCATCCGCAGCGGGTGCGCGTACGCCCGCAGGGCGCGTGGATCGGTGACCTTGACGGCTCGCGGCGGCAACTCTTCGGGCATACCCTAAAGAATGCTTTAGAAAGGTGTCTCTAGCAACCCCGGGAGGCCGATGGTCTTCGATCGGGGATGCGGAACGCAGCAGGGCGCGCACCCGAGCCCGAGGCTCGCGTACGCGCCCTGAGGTCGCGCCAGTGGTCGGGTCGGCTCAGCCGACCGCCGCCATGATCTCGTCGGAGATGTCGAAGTTGGCGTAGACGTTCTGCACGTCGTCGCAGTCCTCCAGCACGTCGATCAGCTTGAAGACCTTCCGCGCACCCTCCTCGTCCAGCGGCACGTTGACGCTGGGGATCAGGGCGGACTCGGCCGACTCGTACTCGATGCCGGCGTCCTGCAGGGCGGTGCGGACCGCGATCAGGTCACCCGGCTCGGAGACCACCTCGAAGGCCTCGCCCAGGTCGTTGACCTCCTCGGCCCCGGCGTCCAGGACGGCCAGCATCACGTCGTCCTCGCTGGTGCCGGCCTTCGGCACGATCACCACGCCCTTGCGGGAGAACATGTACGACACCGAGCCGGCGTCGGCGAAGGAGCCGCCGTTGCGGGTCAGGGCGGTGCGTACCTCGGTGGCGGCGCGGTTGCGGTTGTCGGTCAGGCACTCGATCAGCAGCGCGACCCCGTTCGGGCCGTACCCCTCGTACATGATCGTCTGGTAGTCGGCGCCGCCGGCCTCCAGGCCGGAGCCGCGCTTGACCGCCCGGTCGATGTTGTCGTTGGGGACCGAGTTCTTCTTGGCCTTCTGGATCGCGTCGTAGAGGGTCGGGTTGCCGGCCGGGTCGCCACCGCCGGTCCGCGCCGCGACCTCGACGTTCTTGATCAGCTTGGCGAACATCTTGCCGCGCTTGGCGTCGATGACCGCCTTCTTGTGCTTGGTCGTCGCCCACTTTGAGTGGCCGGACATCTGTTACCTCCGTTGCTACCCGCCGTCTGCATCGACCGCACCGCGCACGCCCCGCTCCGCACCGGCGCACGCGGTGGTGCCGGTCTGCTCTGGTGGAAGCCGTGGCGGCCAGAAGGCCCTGCCGAATCTCGACAATCCTACCGAGGGACCCCCGGGGCTCGTCACCCGCCGCACACCGGTAACACGGACCGCCGCCACAATCCCGCTGATATGGCACAAAACCGATTATTCACCCTTTGGGTGGCCGGGTCGCCCGCCGAATCTTGGACAGTTGTCGTCAGCGATTGACGACAACTGTCCAAGATTCACACGAAAGGGTGCTCAGGCGCGGACCAGGTTCACGAAGTGCCGGTGCAGGCGAAGGTCGCCGGTGAGTTCCGGATGGAAGGAGGTGGCCAGCAGGTTGCCCTGGCGGACCGCCACGATCCGGCCGTCGGAGACCCGGCCGAGCACCTCGACCCCCTCGCCGACCCGCTCGACCCAGGGGGCCCGGATGAAGACCGCGTGCAGCGGGCCGCCCTCGATCCCGGCGATCTCCACCGGGGCCTCGAAGGAGTCGACCTGCCGACCGAAGGCGTTGCGTCGGACGGTCATGTCGATACCCTCGAAGCCACGCTGGTCCGGACGCCCGTCGAGAACCTCACCGGCCAGCATGATCATGCCGGCGCAGGAGCCGTAGACCGGCAGGCCGGCGGCGATCCGCTTGTCGATCGGTTCGCGCAACTCGAAGATGTCGACCAGTTTGCTGATGGTGGTGGACTCTCCGCCCGGGATGACCAGGCCGTCCACCGCCTCCAGCTCCGCGGGTCGGCGTACCGGGCGGGCTTGCGCGCCCGCGCCGGTCAGGGCGGTGAGGTGTTCGCGGACGTCGCCCTGAAGGGCGAGCACGCCGATCACGGGTGCGGGCACTGTGCTCCTTCCGGGAAGCGTTAAGAAGGGGCCCCTTCTCTACCGCAGGCGTTAATAAGGTGCCCTTCCTTGCACCTCACCAGCCGCGGTCGGCCAGGCGGTGCGGGACGGGGATGTCGTCGACATTGATGCCGACCATCGCCTCACCGAGCCCCCGGGAGATCTTGGCCAGCATCTCCGGGTCGTCGTGGAAGGTGGTCGCCTTGACGATCGCGGCGGCCCGCTGGGCCGGGTTGCCGGACTTGAAGATGCCGGAGCCGACGAAGACCCCCTCCGCCCCGAGCTGCATCATCATCGCCGCGTCGGCCGGGGTGGCGATGCCACCGGCGGTGAACAGCACCACCGGCAGCTTGCCGGTCTCGGCCACCTCCTTGACCAGCTCGTACGGGGCCTGCAACTCCTTGGCCGCGACGAACAGCTCATCGGTGGGCAGCGTGGACAGTCGACGGATCTCCTGGCGGATCTTGCGCATGTGGGTGGTGGCGTTGGAGACGTCCCCGGTGCCGGCCTCCCCCTTGGAGCGGATCATGGCAGCGCCCTCGGTGATCCGGCGCAGCGCCTCGCCCAGGTTGGTCGCCCCGCAGACGAAGGGGACCGTGAAGGCCCACTTGTCGATGTGGTTGGCGTAGTCGGCCGGGGTGAGCACCTCGGACTCGTCGACGTAGTCGACACCGAGAGCCTGGAGGATCTGGGCCTCGACGAAGTGACCGATGCGGGCCTTGGCCATCACCGGGATGGAGACCGCGTTGATGATCCCGTCGATCATGTCCGGGTCGCTCATCCGGGAGACCCCGCCCTGGGCGCGGATGTCGGCGGGTACCCGCTCCAGCGCCATCACCGCTACCGCTCCGGCGTCCTCGGCGATCTTCGCCTGCTCGGGCGTCACCACGTCCATGATCACGCCACCCTTGAGCATCTCGGCCATCCCCCGCTTGACGCGGGCGGTGCCGACGGCCGAACTGGTGGCGCTGGGATTCGGGGAAGTCACGGCTGATCGCTCCTTGAGGCGCGCGGGTGGGGGCAGCGGAATGCTATGGCCGCGGCGGCGCCGTTTCCGACAGCCAATCGCAGCGCCGGTGGCCTGGAATGTGGCCCCCGTCACCCACGACGGCCCTGGTCAGCGGGGGGAGACGTCCACGATCGGCACGGTGAGGGTCGGGTCGTCGATGTCGAAGTAGCGCGGCCAGGTGTGCCGTCGTCCCATCCGGAACAGGCGCACCAGGCGGCGGCTGCGCGCGGTACGGGCGTCGCGGACCAGGTCGGTGTGCACCTGGCGGGCCAGGGCGAGTCGCCGGCTGGCCGCGATGACCGCCTCGCAGTCCGGGTCGGCCGGGTCCAGTTGGACCGCCCGCAGTTGCCGGGTCAGGTCGTTCTCGGCCGCCTCCCGCTCCTGGGGCTCGGCGTCCAGGGCGATGCGGGCCGCCGCGTACAACTCGACGCCGTAGCGGCGTTCGGCCAGCACCGCGGCGGCGGCGGCGCGGCGCAGCAGGTGGGCGTCCAGGGCACGGGCCGCCAGCTCCGCACGAGCCTGCAGGCGCTCGACCCGACCGGCGGTCCAGATCAGGTACGTCGCCACCAGGGCGACGACCACCGTCGCCCCCACCACCCACCACATGCCCGGCATCGTAGTGCTGCTCCCGTTCCTCCCGGTCAGTCCAGTCCCACCCACTCCTGGTCGATCACCCGCCCGTCGGTCGCCTCGATCGCTGCTGCGTATACCTCCAGAACCCGGCGGGCAACCACGGGCCAGTCGAAATTCGCCACCACCTGGTCGCCGCAGGCGGTCAACTCCGCCCGGGCGGCCGGATCGTCCAGCAGTTCGGCGAGGGTACGGCCCAGGGCGGCGGCGTCACCGGTGGGGAACAACCGTCCGGCCCGTCCGTTGTCCAGCACCCGGCGGAAGGCGTCCAGGTCGCTGGCGACCACGGTGGTACCGGCGGCCAACGCCTCGGTGAGGATCATGCCGAAGGACTCGCCCCCGGTGTTCGGCGCCACGTAGAGGTGCACGCTGCGCAGCATCCGGGCCTTCTCCGCCTCGGGCACCAGCCCCAGGAAGGTGACCCGGTCCCGAAGCTCGGGGGGAAACCGGTCGAACAGGTCGTCCGGGTCGCCGGGGCCGGCGACCAGCAGGCGCAGCCCGGGTCGCCGGGGGGCCAGCTCGACGAAGGCGTCCCGCAGGATCGGGAAGCCCTTGCGGGACTCGGTGAACCGGCCCAGGAAGCCCAGGGTGCCGCCGCTACCCGGGCCGCACTCCCCCGGCCAGCCGGGCAGCGGGGGCATTCCGGCGAACTTGGCCACCGCCACCCCGTTGGGGATCTCCACCGCACCGCCGTCGAGGTGCTCCACCTGCACCTTGCGGGCCAGGGCACTCACCGCGATCCGGGCGGTGATCCGTTCCAGCACGATCTGCAGGGCCCCCTGGGCGGCCGACAGCACCCGGGACCGGGTCATCGCGGTGTGGAAGGTGGCCACCACCGGCCCGCGGGCGGAGAGCACCGCGAGCATGGAGATGCTCAGGGTCAGCGGCTCGTGCACGTGCAGCACGTCGAAGTCGCCCCGGGTGATCCACCGGCGGACCCGGGCGGTGGAGACCGGGCCGAAGGCGATCCGGGCCACCGAGCCGTTGTACGGCAGCGGCACCGACCTACCGGCCGAGACCACGTACGACGGCAGGGGGACGTCCTCGTCCGCCGGGGCGAGCACGCTCACCTCGTGGCCGAGCCCGATCAACGCCTCGGCGAGGTCCATGACGTGGTTCTGCACCCCGCCCGGCACATCGAAGGAGTACGGACAGACGATGCCGATCCGCATTGCGCCCGTCCCCTCAGTCCAGCCACATCCGCTGCAACATATGCCAGTCTTGCGGATGCCGCGCGATGCCCGCCGCCAGACCGTCGGCGATCAGCTGGGTCAGCGACCGGACCCGGGTGTCCAGGGCGCCTTCTTCCGGACCCGGCACCGGCAGCGGACCCTCGATCGCCGCGCGGGCCGCATCCGGTTCGTACCACAACGAGGCCACATACAGCGGCGCTCCGGTGCGCAACGCCAGCAGAGCCGGACCGGCCGGCATCCGGGTCCGGCCGCCGAAGAAACTGACCTCCACCCCGCGGGCGGACAGGTCCCGGTCGGCCAGCAGCGGCACCACCGCCCCGGCGTTGAGCCGGTCGGTCAGCACGTCCAGGGGTGGCCGGTGACCACCGGTGGTGGGCAGGATCTCCATGCCCAGCCCTTCCCGGAAGGCCACGAACCGCTGGTAGACCGCCTCCGGCTTGAGCCGCTCGGCGACCGTGGACAGCGGCCAGCCGTTGGCCACCACCCAGGCCCCGGCCAGGTCCCAGTTGCCGGCGTGTGGCAGGGCCACCACCGCACCCCGTCCGGCGGCCACGTCGGCGGCGAGCAGCTCGGCGCCGTCCAGCCGGAAGGTGGACAGCACCTGCTCCCGGCTCAGCGAGGGCAGCCGGAAGGCCTCCATCCAGTAGCGGGCGTACGACCGCAGGCCCGCGCGGACCAGGTCGTCCAGTTCGGCCTCGGGCAGCTCCGGGCCGACCACCCGGCGCAGGTTGGCCCGCAGCCGGGTGACGCCGGCGCCCCGACGACGGTGGGCCCGGTCGGCACCGGCGTTGAAGGCCGCCGCGGCCACCGGGCGGGGCAGGGCCCGGACCAGTCGCCAGCCGGCGACGTAGCCGAGTTCGGTGAGATTCACCGGCACCCCCGGGGTCGGGCTGTGCCGCTCACCCCTGGCCGCCCGGCACGTCGACCTGCTGGGCCTGCCGGTAGACGAACCGCATCCGCTGCCCCACGGTGAACAGGGACACCGCCGCCAGCAGCCACAGGGCGATCGGCAGGGCCACCGGGTGGACCAGTTCGGCGAGCAGGCCACCGATCCCGACGATCAGCAACCGCTCGGTGCGTTCGGCGATGCCGACGTTGCCGCTCATGCCGAGCCCTTCGGCGCGGGCCTTGACGTACGAGACGAGTCCACCGGCGGCCAGGCAGATCAACGCGGCGGCCGTGCCGGCGCGGTCCCCCTGCCCGGCCAGGTAGAACGCGACCGCGCCGAACACCGCGCTGTCTGCCACCCGATCCATGCTGGAGTCCAGGAACGCGCCGAATCGGGTGGATCCGCCACTCATCCGGGCCATCGTCCCGTCGAGCATGTCGGTGAGCGCGAAGACCGTCACGATCAGCGCACCGGCGACCAGGTGGCCGCGGGCGCCGAAGCCGAGGGCGCCGACGAGCACCCCTACGGTGCCCGCGACGGTGACCGCGTTGGGGGACACGCCCGCGCGCAGGAGGCGGCGGGCAATCGGCTCGACGACGCGGGTCATCCCCGCGCGGACCGACACTTGGAAGATCTTCGCCATGGCGGTCCCACGATAACGGTCGGCCCGGCGACGGCAACAACGCCGGTCCTAGCCAAGAGGGTTGTGCCGGTCGGCCATCGGGTGTGGGATCGAGGGGGGGAGGGTGACCCAGCTCACCCGACCGCCCGTTGACTGCCCGGTCCGGGGCGAACCACCGGAGGATGATCGCCGCGGTACCCCGTCCGGGCCGCATCCCGTCGCGCGCGGCGGTCGCCACCACCGGCTGAGGGAGGTGCGCCCGATGGCGCAGAAGAGTCAGGACAAGCACGCCACCGGGGTGCCGGTGGTGACGGACCCGGCGAAGATTCGCAACGTGGTGCTCGTCGGGCACTCCGGTGCGGGCAAGACCACCCTGGTCGAGGCGCTGCTGGCGGCCACCGGCACCATCTCCCGCGCCGGTTCGGTCGCCGAGGGCACCACGGTCTGCGACCACGACCCCGCGGCCGTACGCCAGCAGCGGTCGGTCGCCCTGGCCTGTGCGCCGCTGATGCACGACGGCATCAAGGTCAACCTGCTGGACACCCCCGGGTACGCCGACTTCATCGGCGAGTTGCGGGCCGGGCTGCGGGCCGCCGACGCCGCCCTGTTCGTGGTCTCCGCGGTGGACGGGATGGACGCCGCCACCGCCGCCCTGTGGGAGGAGTGCGCCGCGGTCGACATGCCCCGGGCGGTGGCGGTGGCCCGGCTGGATCACCCCCGCGCCGACTTCGACGAGGCGGTGGCGCTGTGCCAGCGGGTCTTCGGCGACAACGTGCTGCCGCTGTACCTGCCGATGCTCGGCGATGACGGGGTCTCCACCGCCGGCCTGCTGGGGCTGATCACCCGGCGGGTCTTCGACTACACGGAGGGGCTGCCCGCCCAGGTGCGTGAGCCCGACCCGGAGCACCTGCCGGCCATCACGGAGTCCCGGGACGAACTCATCGAGGGGATCATCGCCGAGAGCGAGGACGAGACCCTGATGGACCGGTACCTGGCCGGGGAGGAGATCGACCCCGCCGTCCTGGTCGAGGACCTGGAGAAGGCCGTGGCCCGGGGCCACTTCTACCCGGTGGTACCGGTCTGCGCGGCCACCGGGGTAGGGGTGGACGCCCTGCTGGAGGTGCTCACCGCCGGTTTCCCCTCGCCGCTGGAGCACACCCTGCCCGCGGTCACCGGGGTGGACGGCTCCCCCCGGCCGCCGCTGACCTGCGACCCGGAGGGTCCCCTGGTCGCCGAGGTGGTCAAGACCACCATCGACCGGCATGTCGGCCGGGTCTGCGTGGTGCGGGTCTTCTCCGGCACCCTGCGCCCGGACCAGACGGTGCACATCGCCGGGCACGGGCTGGCCGAACGCGGCCACCCCGACCACGACGCCGACGAGCGGGTCGCGCACCTCTACAGCCCGCTGGGCGCCACCCTGCGTGAGGTCGGTGCGGCGGTGGCCGGGGACATCTGCGCGATCACCAAGTCCGGCAGCGCGGAGACCGGGGACACCATCTCCGCCAAGGAGGACCCCCTGCTGATCGCCCCGTGGGAGATGCCGGAGCCGCTGCTGCCGGTGGCGATCGTGGCCCGGACCCGCTCGGATGAGGACGCACTGGCCCGCAACCTGGGCCGCCTGGTGGCCGGCGACCCGACGATGCGGCTGGAACGCAACCCGCAGACCCATCAACTGGTGCTCTGGTGCATGGGCGAGGCGCACGCTGACGTGGTCCTGGACCGGCTGCGCGCCGGCGGGGTGGAGCTGGACACCGAGCCGGTCAAGGTGGCGCTGCGGGAGACCCTGACCGCACCGGCGGCCGGGCACGGCCGGCATGTCAAGCAGTCCGGCGGGCACGGCCAGTACGCGGTCTGCGACATCGAGGTGGAGCCGCTGCCCCGGGGCGCCGGCTTCGAGTTCGTCGACCGGGTGGTCGGCGGGGCGGTCCCGCACAACTACATCCCCTCGGTGGAGAAGGGGGTACGCGCCCAGATGGAACGCGGCCTGCTCGCCGGACACCCCGTGGTGGACCTGCGGGTGACCCTGGTCGACGGCAAGGCGCACAGTGTCGACTCCTCCGACGCGGCCTTCCAGACCGCCGGGGCCCTGGCCCTGCGCGACGCCGCCGGCAAGGGCCGACCGGTGCTGCTGGAGCCGGTCGACGAGGTGACCGTGCGGGTGCCGGACGGCAGCGTGGGCACCGTGCTGGGTGACCTGTCCGGCCGTCGGGGCCGGGTGCTCGGCACGGAACCGGACCCGCAGGCCGAGGGGCGCAGCCTGGTCCGGGCCGAGGTGCCCGCCACGGAGCTGCTGCGCTACGCCGTCGAACTGCGGGCGTTGACCGCCGGGGCGGGCACCTTCCGCCGCCACTTCGTGCGGTACGACCCCATGCCGGAGCACCTGGCGGACCAGGTCCGCAAGGAGCACGCCTGAGGCCGGGTGGCGGGCGTACCCCGGTTAGGGCCGCCCGCCCGAGGGCCGGGCCGAGGGCCGGGACGGTCAGGGGCGGGCGGTGGGGAGCATCGGGCTGGGCCAGTAGGGGCGGTCGGCGGCCCGCAGGGCGGCGGCGCGCAGGGCGGCCAGTCGGTGTTCGACCTCGGCGAAGTGGTCCGGGGTGAGTGGGCCCAGGGTCAGCGCGGCGGCGTTCTCCTCGACCTGGGCCACCGTGCGGCAGCCTGGGATCGGGATGGTCCGGTCGCTGCGGGCCCAGATCCAACCCAGCGCCCCCTGGGCCAGGGTACGGCCGTCGGCGGTCAACGCCTCCCGGACGGCCTGCACCCGGCGCAGCCACTCCGGGGCGGGACGACCACCCCGGAACCACTCCAACCAGCCTGAGGTCATACCCCGGATGTCGTCGTGGGGCAGGATCGAGGCGGGGTGGTACTTGCCGGTGAGCAGCCCCATGCCCAGCGGCCCCCGGTTGACGCTGGCCAGGTCGTACTTCTCGCACAGGTCGAGCAGTTCCGGGGCGTCGCGCAGCACCGACAGGCTGTGCTGCACGGCGGCGGCGTGCGGGGCGTCGCCGAGGGCGGCGGCCCGGTCGGTGCGGTCGGTGCTCCAGCCGTACGCCCGGATCAGGCCCTCGGTGACCAGCTCCTCCAGGGTGCCGATCAGCTCCTGGGCCCGGGCCACCGGCAGGTCGGCCAGGTGCAGTTGATACAGGTCGATCCGGTCGGTGCCCAGCCGCCGCAGCGAGGCCCGTACGGCCCGGTGCAGGTAGGCCGGTGAGGGGTCCGTACCGGTGGCCTGTCGGGTCTGCTCGTCGAAGGTGTAGCCCCACTTGGTGGCGATCACGGCTCCGTCGCGCCGCCGGGCCAGGGCCCGCCCCAGGAGGCGCTCGCCGTGCCCGGCGCCGTAGGTGTCCGCGGTGTCGAACAGGGTCACCCCCAGGTCCAGGGCCCGGCGGATCGCCCGTACCGACTCGGCGTCGTCGACCGCCCCCCAGCCCAGGGGGGTACGCCCCTCCGCCCAGGGACCGGCTATCGCCCAGCAGCCCATGCCCAGGGCGCTGACCCCGATGCCGCTGCGACCCAGCGTCCGTCTCGACTCCGCCACCGGCGCATCGTGCCATCCCCAGGGCGGTGCTGGGCAGATATTCATCACGATCATCCGTACGAGGGACCGGGCCGCACGGATCAATCCGCCGCGGAAAGCACCCGGTTCGGCCACGGCGAGTGGCCGGCGTCGGACATCCGTCTTATGTAGATCTTCTATGGACGGTCCTCTACTCTGCACCTTCACCCGACCGACGCTCTCTTTCTAGCCAGTGAAACGGAGAATCATGGAAGCGAACGAAGGCGACCCGGGCGAACGTGGTGAGGACAAGTCCAATGCCATGGTTCGCTTCTTCCAGGACATGACGGTCAAGGTCGTCCGAGATGGGGTCGGCCCGATCACCGGATCGGTCACCTATGCACAGGACCGGCTCAGCAAGGCCCTCCCGGCCACAGAGGGCTCGATCATCGACTCCGACGGCCAAGCCCTGGACGGTAAGGCGCGGGAAGCAGCAGTCGAGCGGGTGATCGATCGACTGATCATGGAGTCGGTGGCAGCCTCTTCGACGAACGGGTTCGTCACTGGCCTGGGCGGTTTCGTGGCCATGCCCGTCACGATCCCCGCGAACATCGCCGGGTCACTGGTGATCAACGCTCGACTCGTCGGGTCGATCGCGCACCTGCGGGGCTACGACATCTCGGACCCGCACGTCCAGACCATCATCATGCTCACCACGGCAGGCGGGACGCTGGCGAGCAGCCTCCACGGGGTCGGGGTCAAGATCGGAACGAAGCTGACCGCGCAAATGATCAAGGCGATCCCGGTCACTGCCATCCGACAGATCAACGCGCGAGTCGGCTTCGCGCTCCTCGCCAAGTACGGGACGCAGCGGTCCGTGATCACCTTGGCCAAGGGCATCCCGATCGCCGGTGGCCTCGTCGGTGCCGGGGTGGATGCCACCCTGACCGCTCTGGTCGGTAAGGCAGCCAAGGCGAACTTCCCGGCATCCATCTGACGCCACCCCGGTCCTCCGGGGGAGGGCAGTCCGACCAGCGACGGCTGCCGTGCTGACCGCCGGAACCGGAGAGGGCGGAGGGTCCAGGACGGCCGGGCTAGCCCGCTGAGTCGGCCTTGAGCCCGGTCAGGAAACCGGCCCAGGCGGAGGCGTCGAAGGTGAGCATCGGGCCGCTGCGGTCCTTGGTGTCGCGGACATCCACCGCACCGCCACCGAACCGCACCTCGACGCAGTTGGCATTGTTGGAGCTACGGGAGGACTTGAACCAGCCCTCCCCGGAGCTGTACGACGAGGTCACGTCATCTCCTTGGCGATCTGGCGGATCAGGTCGAGCGAGTCTTCCGAGCCTAACGCCCGCTCGCGCGCCTCGGCGAAGGTGACCTGATAGTCGGTGACCCGGGTGGACTGGTCGATGATGTCGATGGAGGTCAGCACCTCCTGCCAGACCAGGTCGGGCAGCCGGGGAGACGGAAACGACAGGATCTGGAAGGAGCCGCCCAGCGCCGGGTGCGCTCCGGCGGCGAAGGGCAGCACGCGGATCTCGAACTGCTCTGGTCGCTCGACCGCCAGCCGCACCAGGTGGTCAAGCTGCTCGCTCATCACGGCCGAGCCGCCGACCTGCTGGCGTAGTGCGCCCTCGCCGAGCAGCGCCGTCATTCGGAGCGGGTTCTCGGTGTGCAGTCGCGCCTGCCTGGCCATCCGCGCCGTCACCCGCCGCTCCACCTCGGTCAGGCGGATGGTCGTCGTCCCTCCGGCGATGACCGCTCGGGCGTACTGCTCGGTCTGCAACAGGCCGTGCACCAGCTCGTTGTCGTAGAAGCGGATGTGCTCGGCACCGGCCTCGTAGCCGAGGAAGCGGATGAACTCGGCCGGAAAGAGCTGGCCGTACTCGTGCCACCACGCGCGTCGACTGGCGCCCAGGCGCAGCTCCTCCAGCTCGGCCGCCTCCTCCGGCTCCAGTTCGTAGACCTCGATGATCCGAGCGAGGCGGGAGGCAGGGAGCTTCACCCGTCCCGACTCCACTCCCGAGACGTACGCCTGGATGATGCCGATGGCGCGACCAGCCGCCGCTGCGGTCAGACCGACCTCCTCGCGGCGCTGGCGTAGCCGCATTCCCAGCTCCCACGCCTGCACGACCGGCGACTGTCCTGGCTGGACCGGCGACTGACGCACACCCGAGGGCCTTGCGGACGGCACGGACATCTACGACCTCCCACTCCGACGAGGATGGCTCCCAGTATTCTCGTCGTGACACTTGATATCAAGCTTTGTCAGGTGCATCCTCATCTAAGTTTCGGACAACGAGTGGGAGGAGGCGGCATGTCGAGTGCGGTCATGTGGATATCCCGGGAGCCGGAGGTGCGGTACGCCCTGTCGCTCTGCCGGGTGGTCGACCCGGGCACCCGCGACGAGCGGTACGACCTGCTCGGAATCATCCAGGTGCCGGCCGGTGAGCGTGATCCCGACACGCTGCGCGACCAGCTCCGGCGGTGGGCGCTGGCCACCCTGGCGACCGGCGGCTACGGCTTCGGGCGCTACTACGCGAGCTACTCCACCCTCGACGAGGACGACGAACCCCACAGATCCATCGCGGACGACGACATCAACTGGTCCGGCACCCAACTCCTGGTCCCCGCCGAACCACCGACTGATGACTGAGCCGTCGATGACAGCGACGATCGAGCGGGCCGCCCTGGTGGCCCTCCTCCGCCGTCCCCAGGCTCGCTGGTCGGAGACGGCCCTGGACATCCAGGAGAACGGCAGCGCCAAGGCCGTCCTCGACCGCACAGTCGGCCAATCTGACACCCTCTTCCCAGACACGGATTCGACGGCCAAACTGGTCGACGCTGCCGCCGCCGAGATCGCCGACTGGCAGCGGGAAGGGGCGTCCACGCCTTCTTCGACGCCACCTATCCCGCCCAACTGCTCGGCATCCGTGAGATGCCACCACTCCTGTTCAGCCGAGGCGACCTACGGGTCTATGACCGGGCGGTCGCCGTCGTCGGCAGCCGCAAGGCAAGCAGGGACGGACTACGCATCGCCCAAGCGGTCGCCACCACCCTGGCGGGACGTGGGGTGACCGTGGTCAGCGGGCTCGCCGCCGGCATCGACACTGCCGCACACACCGCCGCCCTGGAGGCGGGAGGACGCACCGTCGCCGTCATCGGCACCGGAATCCGCCGGCACTACCCCGCAGACAACCAACGCCTCCAGGACCACATCGCCGACGTCGGGTTGGTGATCTCCCAGTTCTGGCCCGATGCCCCGCCGAGCCGCCAGAGTTTCCCCATGCGCAACGCCGTCATGAGCGGATATGCAGTCGCCACTGTTGTCGTTGAGGCAGGCGAGACCAGCGGAGCGCGCATTCAGGCCCGACTCGCCCTCCAGCACGGCCGCCCCGTGGTTCTCACGAATCAGGTCATGCAGTGCGACTGGGCCAAGGCGTTCGCCGAAAAGCCCGGTGTCTACGTCGTCCACGGCACAGCGCAGTTGTTGGAAGCCGTCGATGACATCCTCAATGACCAACCCACCGAAGCTGGCCTGGAGAACTTCCCTGACTTCGCACTCCACTGACCATCGCTGGACCATCATCCGCCGATACGTCGAAGTTCAGCGCGGCTACCTACGCAATCCGCTGCCGGCGTACCCCTGATCTGTCCCACGTGCCGCGGTCTTCGGTGTGAGCGCACCGGTCCGCTGGCGCGGCTCACCTGAACCGCTTCACCGTGCGATACGGCCTGCTCAGCTGGGCCAGGCGCGCAGGAGCAGGTCGCGGGTGTCACCGAGCAACTGCGGCAGGACCTTGGTGCGGCCGATCACCGGCATGAAGTTGGCGTCGCCGCCCCATCGGGGCACGACGTGCTGGTGCAGGTGGGCGGCGATGCCCGCGCCGGCCACCCCGCCCTGGTTCATCCCCAGGTTGAAGCCGTGGGCGTTGCTGACCTTGCGGATCACCCGCATGGCGGTCTGGGTGAAGGAGGCCAACTCGGTGGTCTCCGGCCCGTCCAGGTCGGTGTAGTCGGCCACGTGCCGGTAGGGGCAGACCAGCAGGTGGCCCGGGTTGTACGGGTACAGGTTGAGCACCACGAAGACGTGCTCCCCCCGGGCCACCACCAGGCTCTCCTCCTGGGTTCGGCCGGGGGCCAGGCAGAAGGGGCAGCCGGAGGGCTTCTCGTAGCCCCCCTCGGGCCGGTCCTCACCGGAGATGTAGGTCATCCGGTGGGGGGTCCAGAGCCGGTCCAGCCCGTCTGCCATGTCCCTGTCGGTGTGCTGCTCGTCCGCCCCAGTCACACGGCGATCCTACGTACCGCGTGGGGGCGGTCCGCCACCCGCACCGTGCGGTATCCGGTGACCGCGGCCGGCGATGAGGTCCGTTCGCAGATGGAAACCAGGATTTATTGACGATTACATCGACATCGGTAAAACTTTCAGTCCCCTCACCTCGAAGATCGTCGATTTGGAGTGGCTGTGGAACGACGTACCGTCCGGCACCGTCTGGGGCGTGCCCTCACCGCCTGCGTACTGGCCGCGCTGGCCAGCCTGGCGGCGGTGGCCGCCACCGGCACCCCCGCCCAGGCCGACGCCTGCTACACCTGGGGTCGAGCCCTCTCCTCCGGCATGACCGGGGAGGACGTACGCCAGTTGCAGATCCGGGTCTCCGGCTACCCCGGCTACGGCGCGGTGCTCACCCTGGACGGGGCGTACGGTCCCGCCACCCGGTCGGCGGTGATCCGCTTCCAGCAGGCCTACGGCCTGGCCGCCGACGGGGTGGCCGGTGCGCAGACCTTCAACCAGATCTACGCCCTGCAGGACCCGGACTGCACCCCGGTCAGCTTCAGCTACGCCGAGTGGAACCGGTGCAACAGCGACTGGTCCGGCGGCGCGGTCCCGGCCAGCACGGCACGGTTCAACGCCCTGGTCTCGATGTGGAAGCTCCAGGCGATGCGCCGGGCCATGGGCAACGCCCCGCTCTACTTGAGCAGCGGATTCCGCAGCTACTCCTGCAACAGCGCGGTCGGCGGCGCCGGCAACAGCCGACACCTCTACGGCGACGGGATCGACCTGGTCGGGTCGCACTCCTTCTGCGCGCTGGCCCAGCAGGCCCGCAACCACGGGTTCACCAACATCCTCGGCCCGGGATACCCCGGACACAACGACCACACCCACCTGGGCACCTCGCCCAGCCGGTCCTGGTCGGCACCGAGCTGCGGGATCTGAGGCACCCATGCGACGGCGGCCCCACCGAACGGGGGGCCGCCGTCGCGGCGGGTCAGGCGGCCGAGGGGCCGATGTTGGTGCGGGACTTGACCACGTCCAGGACGTGGGTCACCGCCTCGGTCAACGGCACCCCGTTGCGCTGCGAGCCGTCCCGGTAGCGGAAGGAGACCGTGCCGGCGGCCACGTCGTCGTCCCCGGCGATCACCATGAAGGGGATCTTCTGCTGCTGGGCGGTACGGATCTTCTTCTGCATCCGGTCGTCACCGGAGTCCACCTGGGCCCGGATGCCCTCGGCGCGCAGCGCGGCGACGAAGCCGTGCAGGTAGTCCGCGTGGTCGTCCCGGATCGGGATGCCGACCACCTGCACCGGGGCCAGCCAGGCCGGGAAGGCACCGGCGTAGTGCTCGGTGAGCACCCCGAAGAACCGCTCGATCGACCCGAACAGGGCCCGGTGGATCATCACCGGCCGCTGCCGGGTGCCGTCCGCGGCCTGGTACTCCAGACCGAAGCGCTCCGGCAGGTTGAAGTCGACCTGGATGGTGGACATCTGCCAGGTCCGGCCGATGGCGTCCTTGACCTGCACGGAGATCTTCGGGCCGTAGAAGGCCGCTCCGCCCGGGTCCGGCACCAGGGCCAGCCCGGACTCCTCGGCCGCCGAGCGCAGGGCCTCGGTGGCCCGCTCCCAGTTCTCGTCCGTGCCGACCGACTTCTCCGGGTTACGGGTGGACAGCTCCAGGTAGAAGTCGTCCAGGCCGTAGTCGCGCAGCAGTTCCAGCACGAAGGCCAGCAGCGACTTCAGCTCGCCGGCCATCTGCTCCTGGGTGCAGAAGATGTGCGCGTCGTCCTGGGTCAGGCCGCGTACCCGGGTCAGGCCGTGCACCACCCCGGACTTCTCGTACCGGTAGACCGTGCCGAACTCGAACATCCGCAGCGGCAGTTCCCGGTAGGAACGCCCCCGGGAGCGGAAGATCAGGTTGTGCATCGGGCAGTTCATCGGCTTGAGGTAGTAGCTGGCCCCCTCCACCTCCATGGGGGGGAACATGCCGTCGGCGTACCAGTCCAGGTGCCCGGAGACCTCGTACAGGTGGCCCTTGGTGATGTGCGGGGTGTTGACGAACTCGTACCCGGCCTGCTCGTGCTTGAGCCGCGAGTAGTTCTCCATCTCCCGACGGATGATGCCGCCCTTGGGGTGGAAGACCGCCAGGCCGGAGCCCAGCTCGTCCGGGAAGCTGAACAGGTCCAGGTCCGCGCCGAGCTTGCGGTGGTCGCGCCGGGCGGCCTCCTCCAGCAGCTTCAGGTACGCCTTCAGCTCGTCGCGGGTCGGCCAGGCGGTGCCGTACACCCGCTGCAACTGCGGATTCTTCTCACTGCCCCGCCAGTACGCGGCGGCCGAACGCATCAGCTTGAACGCACCGATCAGCCGGGTGTTCGGCAGGTGCGGGCCCCGGCACAGGTCCGACCAGCAGACCTTGTCCTCGGTGGCGGCCAGGTTGTCGTAGATGGTCAGCTCGCCGCCGCCGACCTCCATCACCTCGGAGGAGTCCAGCCCCTCACCCTTGACGTCGATCAGTTCCAGCTTGAACGGCTCGGCGGCCAGCTCGGTCTTGGCCTCGTCCAGACTGTCGAACCGGCGCCGCCGGAACCGCTGCCCGGACTTGATGATCTCCTGCATCCGCTTCTCGAGCTTGGCCAGGTCGTCCGGCTGGAACGGCTTGTCGACCGAGAAGTCGTAGTAGAAGCCGTTGTCGATCGGCGGGCCGATGCCGAGCTTGGCCTCCGGGAAGATGTCCTGCACCGCCTGGGCGAGGACGTGCGCGGTCGAGTGCCGCAGCACGTTCAGCCCGTCCGGGGAGTTGAGGGCGACCGGCTCGACGACGGTGTCCTCGGCCGGGCTCCAGTCCAGGTCGCGCAGCATCCCCTGCGGGTCGCGGACCACCACGATCGCCTTCGGGCCACTGGTGGGCAGTTCGGCGGCGGCCACCGCGTCGGCCGCCGTCGTCCCGGCGGCGACGACGACGGGGTCGGCCACGGCGGGGGTACGGGGTGCGGACACGGGAGACTCCTCGCAGCAGATGTGACGGTAGGTGCCGATCTCGGCTCCCTGTGATGCTATCGGTCGCCCCGCAGGCGAGCGCCGCCGATACCGGCCGGGGCCCGTTGCCCCGGCCGGAACCGGGGCCGGCCGTCGTTGAACCTTTCCGGCCCGGCATCCGAACTACCTGGTGTGACCGGAGTCGGTTCCGGTCCTGGGACAGGGATGGGGACCCGGATGGCGAGGACCTGCGGTGGGAGCCGTCGACGCCGGGGCGGGCCGGTCGCCGTACTGGTCACCGCCCTGGTGCTGCTCTGGCCGACGGCGGCCTGGGCCGACGGGGTGAGCTTCACCCCGACCGAGGCTCAGCAGGGCAACTCCGTGAAGATGGAGTTCACCGTGCCGGACGAACGGCCGGGGGTGCGTACCGAGCGCATCGAGATCCGGATGCCGGTGGACCCGCCGATCGCGGAGGTCTATCCGCTGTCGGTGCCCGGCTGGGCCCCGACCATCACCCCCCGCAGGCTCCAGGTGCCGGTGGTCGGCCTGCACGGCCCGCCCACCGATGTCGTCACGGCCGCCCTGACCTGGACCCGGGCCCCCGGTCCGGCGGAGGCCGGCCCGGCCCGGCTGGCCTTCTCGATGGCTCCCCTGCCCCAGGCCGAGCAGGTGACCTTCGAGCTGATCCAGACGTACGCCGACGGGCTCCAGGTGCACTGGGGTGCCGGGCCCGGTCAGCGTCCGCTGCCGCCGCTGACCCTGACCCCGGGCGACCCGGCCTACCCCGCGCACGGTGGACACGGTGCCGCCCCGACCGCAGGGTCGGCCGCCCCGGGCGACACCGGTCCGAACGCCAACAGTCTGCTCGCCGCCGGCCTGGTCGCCGGTCTGGGTGGCGGCGCGGTGGTGGGCTGGCTGATCAGCCGGCGCCGTCGCGGCGACACCATCGACCGCTCGGTGCTCTCCGAGGACCCGGCGGCACCGGCCGCCGGGCGGGAGCAGCCGGCCCGCGCCGGGCGCTGAGCCGATCCGGGTCAGTCGACCCAGTCGGGTAGCGGTTCGCGGGCCGCCAGCCAGTCGGCGGGAACCCCGCCGGGGGTACCGACGGAGGTGTATCCGGCCACCACCCCGCCGACGATGGCGGCCGTGGTGTCCACGTCCCCGCCCGCCTCGACACAGGCCCGTACCGCCGAGGGGTAGTCCGCCAGGTGGGTGGCGGCCACCCAGAGGGTGAAGGCCACGGTGTCCTGCGCGGTGACCCGGGCACCGTTGCCGAGGGCCGCCACGACCTCGGCCAGGGGACGGCCGAGCAGCCCACCCGCCCGGCGTACCCCCTGGTGCACCTCGGTCGCCGGGTCCAGGGCGGCGGCCACCGCGGCCAGCAGCCGGGCCGGGGCGGGGCGGTCCCCGTCCAGGCGGGCCCGGGCGGCCAACGAGGCGGCCACCGCCACCGCCACCGCACCGGCGATGCCCTCCGGGTGGGCGTGGGTCACCTCGGCGGAGGCCCGCGCCTGGGCGGCGGCCCGGTGGGTGGAGTCGGCGAACCAGGCCCCCAGGGGGGCTACCCGCATCGCCGCGCCGTTGCCGCAGGAGCCCTGCCCGTCGAAGGCGGAGGCGGCGGCGACCGGCCAGGGGGTGCCGGTACGGATCAACCGCAGGATGCGCACCGCACCCGGGCCGTAACCCCGGTACGGTTCGCACCGCTGGGCGAAGTCGACCGCCAGGGTGTCCCGGTCGATGGTGCCGGCCTGGGCCAGTGCCGTCAGTACCGAGCAGGCCATCTCGGTGTCGTCGGTCCACTGCCAGGGCGGCGGCGGGAGCAGACCGGCCGCCAGGTCCCCGGGGGCCCGGCCGGGTACGAAGAACTGGGAGCCCAGGGCGTCGCCGACCGACAGGCCGGCGAGACTGTCCCGGGCCAGCATCAGTCGGGTGTCCGGGTAGAGGGTGAAGGTCATCGTTGGACCAGCTTGGCGGGTTCCGGGGTGGGCCGCAACAACGCCCGGTGCGTCGCGCCGAGTACCGTGCTGGGGTGGCCACCGTCCTCCTGGTCGAAGACGATCACGTCGTACGCGGCGCGATGCTTCGTTCCCTCACCGATCGGGGCCACGCGGTGCACGCGGTGGGCACCGCCCTGGACGCCCTGCGTCGGGTCGCCGCGGAGGCACCTGACCTCGTCGTGCTGGATCTGGGGCTGCCGGATCTGGACGGCTCGGACGCCCTGCGGATGTTGCGCGGCATCACGGACGTGCCGGTCATCATCGCCACCGCCCGCGACGACGAGCAGTCCGTGGTGCGGCTGTTGCGCGCCGGGGCGGACGACTACATGGTCAAGCCCTTCACCGGGGCCCACCTGGACGCCCGGATCACCAGCGTGCTGCGCCGGGTGGGGCGGGCCAGTCGGGCGGAGCAGCCGGTGGTGCTGACCGTCGGTGGCCTGCGGGTTGACCTCGGCGAACGCAGCGCGCAGCTGGACGGGGTGGCCCTGGCGCTGACCCGAAAGGAATTCGACCTGCTGGCGTATCTCGCCGCCCGCCCGGGCCGGGTAGTGTCCCGGCGGGAGCTCTTGGAGGAGGTATGGCGGCAGCCATCGGTCGGCGAGGATCAGACAATCGACGTTCACCTGTACTGGCTACGGCGCAAAATGGGCGAGTCCGCGGCGAGACCGCGCTACCTGCGCACCGTGCGGGGGGTGGGCTTTCGGCTGGTCACCCCGGACTGAGGCGGTCGCTGGCCCTGCTGACGGCCGGGATGGGGGCCCTGCTGGCGCTGACCTTCCTGGTGCCGCTGGGGCTGACCCTGGGCGCACAGGCCCGGGAGGAGGCGATCGCCGACGCGGCCCGACGCAGCGCCCTGGTGACCGGGGCCCTGGCGGTGAGCACCAAGCCCGAGGTGGTGGCCCGGGCGATCGACGCCAGTGGCGACGATCCGGCGACCCGCCCGGTCGTGCACGGCCTGGAAGACGTCCCCTCGGCCGGACGCGCCGAGGCCGGGCAGTTGGCGCAGGCCCGCTCCGAGCGGCGGTCCCTGGTGCTGGAGGTCGACGGGGGCGTGCTGCGGCTGGATCCGGTGGTGCTGGCCGACCGTACCGCCGTGGTGGAGGTCTTCGTCTCCGACTCCGCCCTGGACGAGGGCGCCGGCAACCGGTGGCTGCTGCTGGCCGGGGTGGCCGTGGCCCTGGTGGGCGCCGCCGTGCTGGTGGTGGACCGGGTGGCCGTCCGGGCGGTGGACGCCACCCGGGATCTGGTCAAGGCGGCCCTGGCGGTGAGCGACGGCGACCTGGGGGTACGGGTCGAACCCAGCGGCCCCCGGGAGCTGGCCGAGGCGGGCCACGCCTTCAACCGGATGGCGGAGCGTTTCGTCGCGGCCCGCACGGAGGAACGGGAACTCGTGGCGGATCTGTCGCACCGGCTGCGTACCCCCCTGACGGTGTTGCGCCTGGATGCCGAGGCCCTGGAGTCCGACGACACCAGCGTGGGATCGTTCAGCCAGGCGGAGCTGGATCACCGGCGGGGGATCCGGCGGATCCGGCAGGCGATCGTCACCCTGGAGGGTGAGATCGACACCCTGATCAAGACCACCCGCAAGGCGGTGGCCACCGAGGCCGGTCCGGCCATGTGTGATGTGAGCGAGGTGGTCCGGGAGCGGATGGTCTTCTGGGCCGCCCTGGCCGGTGACCAGAACCGCCCATACCGGGTGATCGGGGCCCAGTTGCGGATCCCCGCGCCGGTGCCCCGGGCGGAGCTGGCCGCCGCCCTGGACGCGGTGATCGGCAACGTGTTCCGCTACACCCCGCAGGGCACCGCCTTCGAGGTGGCGGTCTCCCGGCGCGACGGGTACGTGGCCATCCGGATCGATGACGCCGGGCCGGGCATCCCCGATGCGGACCGGGCCCTGCGCCGGGGTGCCAGCGACCAGGGTTCCACCGGTCTGGGGTTGGACATCGCCAAGCGGGTGGCCTTGCAGGCCAACGGTTCGGTGAGCATCGACCGGGCGCGGCTGGGCGGGGCCAGCGTGGTGATGCTGCTGGCCGACCCGGAGGCGACCCCCCGGCAGGTCAGCCGGTTCGGCCTGGTGGGCCGGATGGCCCGGGAGCAGAAGAGCAGTGGACGCCGGTGGCCCCGACAGCGTCCTACGGACAGCTGAATCGCCCGGAAGATCCGGGGATGACCGTTCGGGTTGTGCCCCGGCGCAAGTCTTCCTTAGATCCGGATTAATCCCCACCCGGCACCGGCCGAGCACTGTCAGGATTCGGTGCGAAACCAGCAGTTCCCCGGCCTTCCGCTCCCAGCGCATCGGCCGGTGGAGCCGTGCGCGCGGCGGGAGACACGGTCCCCCCACATACCTTTCTTCCGCCGCGCGCCTCTAAATCGGCTCCGGGACCTCAGGCCGACGCGGCGGCCAGGTAGGCGTCGATCTCCTCGAGGATCCGCCGCTTGCCGGTCTCGTCCAGGAAGGACGCGGTCACCGCGTTGCGGGCCAACTGCGCCACCTGCGCCGGACCGGCCTCCAGCAGGCGGGCCGCCACGGCGTACTCGTCGTTGAGGGTGGTGCCGAACATCGGCGGGTCGTCGGAGTTGATGGTCACCAGCAGCCCGGCCTCGACCAGCCGGGGCAGGGGGTGCTCCTCGATGCGCGGCACCGCCCGGGTCCGCACGTTGGAGGTCGGGCACACCTCCATCGGGATCTGCCGCTCGGCCAGGTGTTCCAGCAGCTTGGGGTCTCCGGCGGCGGAGATGCCGTGCCCGATCCGCTCGGCCCCCAGCTCGCGCAGGGCGTCCCAGACGGTCTGCGGGCCGGTGGTCTCCCCGGCGTGCGGCACCGACCGCAGCCCGGCCGCCCGGGCCTGGTCGAAGTAGGGCTTGAACTGCGGGCGGGGCACCCCGATCTCCGGCCCGCCCAGACCGAAGCTGACCAGCCCCTCCGGTCGCTGCTCCAGACAGATCCGCAGGGTCTCCTCGGCGGCGGCCAGGCCTGCCTCCCCCGGGATGTCGAAGCACCAGCGCAGCTCGATGCCGAAGTCGGCGGCGGCCCGCTTGCGGGCGTCCTCGATGGCCTCGCAGAAGGCCTCAGCGGGGATGCCCCGGTGCACGTGCGAGTACGGGGTCACCGTCAGCTCGGCGTAGCGGACCTGCTGGCGGGCCAACTCCCGGGCCACCTCGTGGGTGAGGATCCAGACGTCCTCCTGGTCGCGGATCAGATCCACGACGCTGAGGTACAGCTCGATGAAGTGTGCGAAGTCGCGGAACACGAAGTAGTCCGCCAGCAGTTGCGGATCCGCCGGGACCGGGGTGCGTCCCTCGTGCCGGGCGGCCAGCTCGGCCACGATCCGGGGTAGGGCGGAGCCGACGTGGTGCACGTGCAGCTCCACCTTGGGCAGTCCGGCGATGAAGGTAGGCAGATCGGTCACAGACTCTCCTGGGCGCTGGCGCCGGTCCGGGCGACGACGAAGATCCGGCGGAACGGGAAGTACACCTGCCCCTGCCGCACCGGGTACGCCTCGGTCAGGCGTACTCCCAGGGCGGCCCGGAAGGCCGACCAGCGGGCGGGGTCCAGCGCGGCCCGGACCGGGCGCAGGGCGGTGCCCTCCATCCAGGTCAACACCGGATGGTCCGCGTCGGGCGGGGCCGCCAGCAGGTGCACATAGACAGTCTCCCAGGCGTCCACGGTGCAGTCGGCGGCGACCAGCGACTCGGAGACCGGCTCGGCGGGCGGCCACGGGAGCAGGTCGGCCTGCCAGGCCGACAGACCTTCGGGCCCACATCCAGACCCCACACAAATAAAAACCGTACGTACGTCTTGCTAGATTACGGCCCGGCCCGGCCCGGGGCAACCGTGGCCACTAGGCTCGCCCCATGGAGCAACGCACCTTCCCCCGACTCGGCCGGCAGGCCGGCGTGGTGGGCCTGGGCGCCTGGCAGCTCGGCGCCGACTGGGGCACGGTCAGCGAGGACGACGCGATGCAGGTGCTCAGCGCCGCCGTCGAGGCCGGGGTCACCTTCCTGGACACCGCGGACGTGTACGGCGACGGACGCAGCGAGCAGCTGATCGGGCGGTTCCGCGCCGCCCACCCGGAGGCCGCACTGACGGTGGCCACCAAGATGGGCCGCCGGGTACCGCAGGCCCCCGAGGCGTACACCCTGGACAATTTCCGGGCCTGGACCGACCGGTCCCGGGCGAACCTCGGAATGGACACTCTGGATCTGGTGCAGTTGCACTGCCCCCCGACGGTGGTATTCGCCGACGACACGGTCTTCGACGCCCTGGACACCCTGGTCGAGGAGAAGCGCATCGCCGGGTACGGGGTCAGTGTGGAGACCTGCGAGGAGGCCCTGACCGCGATCGCCCGACCCGGGGTGGCCAGCGTCCAGATCATCCTCAACGCGCTGCGCCACAAGCCGATCGAGCGGGTGCTGCCGGCCGCCGCCAGCGCCGGGGTCGGCATCATCGCCCGCGTTCCGCTGGCCAGTGGGCTGCTCTCCGGCCGCTACGACGAGCACACCACCTTCGCCGCGGACGACCACCGGTCGTTCAACCGGCACGGGGAGGCCTTCGATGTCGGGGAGACCTTCTCCGGTGTCGACTTCGCCACCGGCCTGGCCGCCGTACGCCGGCTGGCCCCCCTGGTCGGCGACGACCGGACGATGGCCCAGTTCGCCCTGCGCTGGGTGCTCGACCAGCCGGGGGTCACCGTGGTCATCCCGGGGGCCCGGGACGGGGCACAGGCCCGCGCCAATGTCGCCGCAGCCGGTCAGCCGCCACTGTCGACATCGGAACTGGCCGAGGTGACCTCGGTCTACGACGAGCTGATCCGACCGCAGGTGCATCACCGATGGTGAACGAACCGGCCGGCGGGGTCACCGACCGGCCCGAGGACAAACAGGTCGTGATGAGCGGCTGGTTCCGGCTGACCCTCGGCCTGCTGGGGGTGGTCCTTGGCGCGGCCTGCACGGTGCAGGGGCTGGGCTATGTCGAGGGCAGTGTGATGGCCGGCCAGCGGATCTGGGCCGTGATCGGCCCGGTGCTGATGGTGGCCGGCCTGGTCCTGCTCTGGCTGGGGGTACGGGCCCGCAACCGCCGCTGACCCCGTACCGGACCTCAGGGTCCGGTACCGGATGCGGCCGGCACGGTCGGAGGTGGATTCGCCCCGGGCCAAGCACGAAAGGGCCCCGCGCACGGGAAAGCCCCGCGTCCGGTAGGAACGCGGGGCTTCACACCGATGTCTGGGGCGGCCTCGCCACTGGCCGGCAGCCGCCGACCGGTGTTGTCAGAGGGGGCGGACCTGCTCGGCCTGCGGACCCTTCTGGCCCTGGGCGATCTCGAACTCCACCCGCTGGTTCTCCTCCAGCGAGCGGTAGCCGCTGGTCTGGATGGCCGAGAAGTGGACGAACACGTCAGCACCCCCGCCATCGACGGTGATGAAGCCGAAGCCCTTGTCTGCGTTGAACCACTTCACGGTTCCCTGCGCCATCTGTATCTCCTTCTAAAACTGGCGGCCAAGCACGCCGGTGCGGCCGGTTGGCCGTTTTCGAGCAGCGGCGCCTGAGGCGGCCCCCGGTGAAGGAGACTTCTCTCAACCCACGCCATCTCTCAACAGCGTGGAATAGCAAACCACGTACGCAAAAACTCTGCACAGCCTACCGGACGAAATTCTCCGACATGTGACCTGACGGATAGGTCAGGCCCACTAGGTGGTGGCCGCGCATGAGTCGAAGGGCCCCTTACCGGGCGGGTCTAATCGGGCCAACTGCCGGTCAACCGGCGTACCCCGACCGCTCCACCCCGGTCCACAGCGGCCCGTACCACCGAGAAGATGGCACCCTGCAAGGCGGCGGCGGCCAGGATCTCGGCCCACCGGCGGTCCTCGTCGGTGGGGTTGGGCGCCTCACCGTCCCCGGCGGTCATCTTCCACACCTGACGGAAGATGACGCCGGCGAGGGCACCGGCGGCCAGCCCCATCAGCACGCCGACCGGTCGGTAGGCCGCCTTGCCGATTGTGTTGCTCATCCACGCCTCCCCTGGATGATGGCCAGAATCACTGCGGCGACGACCGCCCCGGCGGCCAGCGCCAGGAAGGGCGCCGGACCACTGCGGGCGCTGCCTGTGGTGGCGTCGCGCCGCATCCCGGTCTGCGCGCGCATCCGCGCCACCGTCACCGCGGCCTGGTCCCGTACCCGTTCCCGGGTCTGGTCCGCAGAGGACTTCAGCCGCTTCTTGATGTCCGCCTTGGCGGCCAGCGCCTCCATCGTCTCGCCCAGCTCGACCCGGGTGCGCTGGATCTCCTCCCGCAGCGCCTCGGTGTCACCGCTGCCGTTGCGTGTCATGCCCGCCCCCTGTCCCGGACGGCGGCGCTGACCACGTCGACGTCGGCGCGCAGGCTGCGCACGGTGGCCTGCGGCACCGGCGGCACCGCCCGACGAAGCTCCCGTCGTCCGATCAGGGCGAGCACCCCGGCGATCGGGAACATGACCACCCCCACGATCAGGGCGGCGGCCCACGCCGGCAGCACCAGGGCCAGCAGCAGGATCGCGGTGGTGATCAGCGCGGTGAGACCGAAGAACGCGAAGACCCCGCCCCCGGCCAGCAGACCGACCCCGATGCCGGCCCGCTTGCCCTTCTCCGTCACCTCGGCGCGGGCCAGCGTCAGTTCGTCGCGTACCAGGCGGGAGACCTGCTCGGCCGCCCGCTGGACCAACTCGGCGGTGGACGGTTCGCCCCCACTGTGGGGCGTCCGCCCATTGTGGGATGTCCTCCCGTTGTGGGATGCCCGGATGTTCGCCACGTCGGCCATGCTGTCCCCCTCTCGTTCATCTTCGCGCTGTATGCCCGAACTCGGCGCCGGTCAATCCTGCCTGCGGATGGTCGACTTTCCGCCCGGCGGCAGGCACCGAGAGATGGGACAGAAGCGTCCCGCAGCAGGTCCCCGGAAAACCCGGCGACAAACCCGGCCTCCGGTGGTTTCCCTCCGGATCAGGGCGGTTTCTCTGCCCCGAGCAGCCGGGGACCCAGCGGCGCGGCCCGGCCGGGCGGGGGGTCAGTGGCGGGCCTGTGCGGGCTCCTCCGGGCCGACGAAGGCCTCGCTGCGGGCCTCGCCGTCGTCACTGCCGCCGAACAGGCGCGCGTCGTCCGGCACCTCGGCGTGCCGGCGGGGCGCCCGTGCGGGTCGTACCCACTGCCAGGGCAGGGTGCCGGCACCGTCGCCGACCTCGGCGCGCAGCCGGGGCATCGCGGTGGGCCGGTGGTCGCGTACCCACGCCACCAGGTGTTCCCGGACCAGACAGCGCAGGTCCCACAGGGCCCCGGCGCTGCCGGCGCTCACCAACGCCCGAATCTTGATCATGCCGCCGGTGGCGTCCGTCACCTGGAGTACGCAGACCCGGCCGTCCCACAGCTCGGTGCCCTCCACCAGGCGACGCAACTCCTCCCGCATGGCCTGCACCGGGACCGACCAGTCGACCTCGAACTCGGCCGTGCCCAGCACGGCGGCCTCGGTCCGGGTCCAGTTCTGGAAGGGGGTGCTGATGAAGTAGGAGGTGGGCAGGATCAGCCGCCGGTCGTCCCAGATCTGCACGACCACGTAGGTGAGGGTCAGCTCCTCGATGCGACCCCACTCCCCCTCGACCACCACCACATCGTCCAGCCGGACTGCGTCGCTGAAGGCCAGTTGCAGCCCGGCGAAGAGGTTGCCGAGCAGACTCTGGGCGGCCAGGGCGGCGACGATACCGACCACACCGGCGCTGGTCAGGACCCCGGCGCCGATGCCGCGTACGGCCGGGAAGGTCATCAGCATCACGCCGACCGTGAGGATCACGATCACCACGATGGTGACCCGGCGGAGCATGACCACCTGGGTACGCACCCGGCGGGCCTGGCGGTTGTCCGGCACGTCTACCCGGAACCGGGCCAGGGCGGTGTCCTCGACCACCACCAGCAGGGAGGTGACCAGCCAGGCGGTGGCGGCGATGACCGCGAGCACCAGCAGATGCAGCAGCACCTGACGCCAGGCGGTGCCGACGGCATACCCGGTGCTGAACCGGATGGCGAACTGCACCGCCAACACGGTCGCGGCCACCTGGGCGGCCCGGTGGGCGTGCTCGGCCAACTCGGTCAGCAGCACCGAACGGCGGCCCCACCGTTTGATCAGCCGATGCACCACCTCTACGACGACGACGGCGGTCGCCGCCGCAGCGAGCGCGGCGACGACCGTAACCAGGTAGCTGTGCACGTGTTGCTCCTCCTCCGAGCCGACGGCAAGATCCGCACAAAGGGGCTATCGTGCCTCGGATCGCCGCCGCCGGCCACCGCTGGGAGGCGGTGGCCGGCCGGAGGATCAGACCTTGCGGTAGCGGGACTGGAGGAAGCAGTAGACGCCGAAGGCGGCGATGCCCAGGCCGATCAGGAGCAGCAGAATGGTGCCGAAGGGCTGGTCACGCAGGGTACGCAGAGCGGCGTCGAGCCCTCGGGCCTTCTCCGGGTCGTAGTTGACCGCGGCCAGCACGACCAGCAGACCGGTGACCGCGAAGGCGCTGCCTCGGGAGATGTAGCCGGCCATGCCCAGACGGCGGGCGAGCTGGGTGGTCCGGGCGTTCATCTCGCCGGTCTTCAGCCGCTTCATGAACTTCTTCTTGGCCCCGTAGATGACCATGCCCACCCCGATCCCGGCGAGCACCAGGCCGGCCAGGCCGACCAGCCAGCGGCCACCGGTGGACTCCATCATCCGGGCGGTGAGCTCCTCCTGCTGGGAGGCGCTGTCGGAGTTGGCGTTGGAGAAGACCTTCCAGGCCGTCCAGGCCAGCCAGAGGTAGATGACCGTCCGGGCGGCGGAGACGACCCGCTCCTTGGTCCGGTCATTGCCCTGGGCGGCGTGGTGCCCGACAGCCGCCTCCAGGGCCTGCCAGATCGCCATGGCCAGCATCCCGACGGCGATCGCGACTACAAGGAACTTGCCCATGGGTTGCGCCGCGAGGGTACGCAGCGCGCCGGACTGGTCGCCGTCGTCGGCAGACTTGCCGAACGCGAGCTGGAGGACCAGCCAGCCGAACAACAGGTGGACGATCCCGTAGCCGATGAAACCGGCCCGGGCGAGGAGTTCCAGCCACCGGCTGTCGGCCGTACGGGCGGCGGTGGCTTCGGCGTTCCGGGTGAGAGACATGGGCTCTCAATCACCGGACGCGAAGATTTCCAAACGTGGCGCCGCCGCCCGTGGTGACCGTCAGCTCGGGTTGCGGGAGATTCGCACCGCGACCTGGGAATCGGTGACGCTGTCCAGGGTGACCGCGAGACCACCGACCTCGGTGGCCTGCTGGCCGACGGTGAGGGTCAACTGTTCACCGGCGATGTCGAGGGTGACCTGGTCGTTCTGGACGCCGACCAGCTTGGCCTCGACACCGAGAATGTTGGCGTTGGCCTCGACCCCACGGTCGAAGGTCACCGTGCAGGCGTCCAGCCCACAGTCGGTGCTGGCCCCTTCGGAGCTGCAACCGGCCAGCAGGGCGGCGCCCAGGGCCAGCCCGGCCAGCAGACCGGCGAGCCTACGGGGGGAGGTGGGGGGAGTCTTACCGGCGGAGGGTCGGTTCATCACGCCGCCAAGGGTACGCAAGACCCGCGAATCCCCATCGGTACGCGACCTGATCACCAGCCGGGGGTGCCGGCGACCCCGCTGAGCACCTCGGCCGCGGCCCGCCCGCAGGCCCGGGTGGCGCCGTGGGTGGCGATGTGCACCGGCCCGGTGACCAGGGCGGGGACCCCCAGTTCCACCACCACCGCGTCGGGTCGGGTGGCCAGGGCCCGGTCGACCGCGGCCCGCATCCAGGAGTGCCGGTGCAGGTCCCGCACGACCAGGACCAGGGGGCGGCCGGCGGCCCCGGCGCTGGGATCGGCCGGGGTGGCCTCCTCGGTGTAGCGGACTCCGGTGGTGCCCGGCAGCAACTCGGCCAGGGGGGTGGCCACCCCCCAGGGGGTGTCCGTACCGATGGCCAGGTGGTGGGGTGGGGCGAACTCCACCACATGCGCGGCGCCGTCCAGGGGCAGGGTCCGCTGCCCGTCGGTGTGGGTGACCCGGACCGCCCGGCGGGCGGCGGCCAGCCCGACCCGCGAACCGGCCCCCTCGGCCCAGCCGTCGCCCGACCCGGTCCGGCCCTCGACCGACCCGTTCCGGCCGTCGACCGTCGCGGTTCGGGCGGCCACCGTCCAGGCGGCCAGTTGGCCGACCCGCTTGGCCGCCTCGGCCAGTCGTTCCTCCGGCAGTTCCCCGGAGACGACCGCGCCGACGATGGCCTCCCGCAGCTGGTCGACGACCTGCTCGTCGGCGTGTTCGCCGCCGACACAGATCGCGTCCGCTCCGGCGGCCAGGGCCCGGACCACCGCCCCGGGCAGGCCGTACCGGCCGGACACCGCCCGCATCTCCATCCCGTCGGTCACCACCACCCCCTGGAAGCCCAACTCCTCCCGGAGCAGGCCACCGAGGATCCGACTGCTCAGGGTGGCCGGGAGCTGCGGGTCCAGCGCCGGCACCAGCAGGTGACCGGTCATCACCGCCTGCACCCCGGCGGCGACCGCGGCCCGGAAGGGGGCCAGCTCGACGGCCGCCAGGCGGGCCCGGTCGGCGGTGATCCGGGGCAGATCGTGGTGGGAGTCGACATGGGTGTCGCCGTGGCCCGGGAAGTGCTTGGCGCAGGCGGCGACCCCGCTGGACTGCAGGCCGCGTACCCAGGCGGTGGTGTGCCGGGACACCAGGGCGGCGTCGGCGCCGAAGGAGCGCACCCCGATCACCGGATTGTCCGGGTTGGAGTTCACGTCCGCGTCCGGGGCGTAGTTCAGGGTCACTCCGGCGGCGGCGAGTTCGGCGCCGAGATCACGGGCCACCTCCTCGGTCAGCGCCGGGTCGTCCACCATGCCGAGGGCCAGGTTACCCGGCCGGGAACTGCCCCGTACCCACTCGATCCGGGTGACGTCGCCGGCCTCCTCGTCGATCGCGACGATCACCTCCGGGCGTTCCGCCCGCAGGGCCGCGGTCAGCGCGCTGACCTGCTCCGGGTCTACGACGTTGCGGCTGAACAGGACGACCGAGCCGAGCCCCTCGCCGAGGAGGCGACGGACCCAGTCGGGCGGGACCGTCCCGACGAAACCGGGCTGCAGCACCGCGTTCGCCAGCGCCGCCAGGTTTCCGTTGGACGCCCTCATGCCTGCTCTCCTCCACTTCGTACCGTCACCCGACGGTTCAGCCATGGTCACACTCGCACCCGGGAATAGTCAATAAACCTTACAGTTGCCTTGGGAGCGCTGTCCGGCGAGAGTGCGGGGATGGAGCTGCTGCTGCTGAGCGACGCGACCAGCCCGGCCGACATCCCCGGCGTACGCCTGCTCGGCCTGGTGGTCGGCGGCCTGCTGTTGCTGCTGGCGATCCGGGCGATGTTCCGGCGCTGAACCGCCGGTGAGGTGGCCCGACCCCGGGAGCCGGTCCGGTTTCGGCATCAGGTCGCCCGGGTACCTGCGGCCCTCGATGAAACTGACCACGCACTCGATGTCGTTGCGCCGCGCGGCTCGCAGCCTGTTCGGTTGGAGCACCCTGCGGCCCAACCAGCTCGCCGCCATGCGGGCCGTGATGAAGCGCCGCGACGCACTGGTGGTCCTGCCCACCGGCGCCGGCAAGTCGGCGATCTACCAGATCCCGGCCAGCCTGATCCCCGGCCCCACCGTGGTGATCTCGCCCCTGCTGGCCCTGCAACAGGACCAGATCGCCGCGCTCAACGAGCGCCAGCGACCGGAGCTGCGGGCGGTACGGATCAGCTCGGACGAGTCGCCCAGCCAGCAGGCCGAGGCGATCGCGGAGATCCGGGACGGCCGGGCGGAGTTCCTGTTCATCACCCCGGAGCAGTTGGCCAACCCCGAGCGACTGGCCGAGGTGCGGGAGCTGAAGCCCGCCCTGGTCGCCATCGACGAGGCACACTGCATCTCCGCCTGGGGACACGACTTCCGCCCGGACTACCTGGCCCTGGGGCAGCTCATCGAGGGCCTGGGCCGCCCGCCGGTGGTGGCGCTGACCGCTACCGCCTCCCCACCGGTACGCGAGGACATCGTCGCCCGGCTCCGGCTGCGCGACCCGGAGATCGTGGTCTCCGGGTTGGACCGGCCGAACCTCTTCCTGGAGGTGGCGCACTGCCCGACCGAGGACTACCGGTGGCGGCGGCTGATCGCCCTGCTGGAGCAGGACGAGCGGCCCGGCATCATCTACGTGCCCACCCGGCGCGCCGCCGAGGAGTTGGCCGAGCGACTCACCTCGACCGGTTTCCCGGCGCAGTACTACCACGGTGGGATGGCCGGGGGTGCCCGGGCCCGCCTGCACGAGGCCTTCCTCGCCGACCAGGTGCCGATCATGGTGGCGACCTCGGCGTTCGGCATGGGCATCGACAAGCCCAACATCGCCTGGGTGGTGCACATGGCCCTGCCCGACTCGCCGGACAGCTACTTCCAGGAGATCGGTCGCGCCGGACGCGACGGCCAGCCCGCCCGGGTCCTGCTGCTGTGGCAGGCCGAGGACGTCGGGTTGCAGCGGTATTTCAGCGGTGGCCTGCCGGATCTCACCGAGCTGCGCGACCTGGCCGCCTTGCTGCGCAGTGGCCCGAGCACCCGCAAGGAACTGCGCGAGACCACCGGCCTTGGCCCCCGCAAGCTCGGCCAGTACCTGGCGCTGCTGGAACAGGTGGGGGCCGCCCAACCCCGGGCGGGGCAGCGGATCGGGGCACCCCGCTACTCCCCCACCCCCGTCCAGGCCGCCGAGGCCGCCCTGGCCGAGGCCGAACGGCAACAGAACCTGACCCGCTCGCGTACCGACATGATGCGTGCCTTCGCCGAGACCAGCGCCTGCCGGGGCCAGACCCTGCTGGCGTACTTCGGGGAACAGATGAGCGAGATCTGCGGGCACTGCGACAACTGTCACGCCGGCACCAGTGTCGCCGACGACGGCGCGGTGGGTCCCTTCCCGGTGCACAGCCAGGTCCGGCATCCGGAGTGGGGGCCCGGCCTGGTGCTCAGCTACGAGGAGGGCCGGATGACGGTGCTGTTCGACGAGGTCGGGTACAAGACCCTGTCGGTCAGCGTGGTGTCCGAACAAGGGCTGCTGTCGCTGGATTAACCTGGGCCAGCCGTCGGCCGCACCGACCCGGGTCCGGCCGAGGGAAAGACCGACGACGAGCGGGAGAGGCACATGATCGAACAGCCGGCGTACACCGGTTTCGGTTTCACCGACGAGGAATGGGGGCTGCTCGTCGGTCTGCCGCAGTCGGTGCTCACCGCGGCCAGCGCGGCCGAGTCCGACGGCACCAAGGCGACGATGGCGGAGAGCGCCGCCGGGCTGGAGAGCATCTCCGCCGGCCGGGAGTCCGCCAGTCCCCTGGTGGCCGCGGTCGCCGGTGAACTGGTTACCCGGGTGGGCGACCCGGAGGCCGGCGAGGAACTGCCCGCCATCGCCCCCGCCGACCCGCGCGGCTACGCCGAGGACGTGCTGGCCCGGGCCAAGGCGGCCATGGAACTGTTGGCGGCCAAGGTCGACGAGGGGGAGGCCGGGGCGTACCGGCACTGGCTGGTGGAGATCGCCGACCAGGTGGTCGGCGCGGCCAGCAGCGGCGGGGTCCTGGGCCTGGGTGGCAGCGTGGTCAGCGCCTCGGAGCGCCGCTTCCGCGACCGCCTGCAGCAGGTCCTCAACGACTGACCCCCACCCCCACCCAAAACACCCCGTGGATCATGACGTTAGCGGCAGTTGTCGATCTTCGAACTACCGCTAACGTCATGATCGACACGTGAGGGGCGGGGGTCAGGTGACTCGGTGGCGGAAGAGCACTGCGGAGAGCAGCATGCCTAGGGTCAGGATGGCTAGGGACCAGGCCAACGCTCGGGCGGGTGCCGACCCGACCGGGGTGTCCAGCAGCAGGCCGCGCAGGGACTCGATGACCGGGGTGACCGGCTGGTGCTCCGCGAAGCCGCGCAGCCAACCGGGCATGGTCTCCACCGGTACGAAGGCACTGCTCGGATAGGGCAGGAACATCACCAGGAAGGTGTAGCCGTTGGCCGCCTCCGGGGTACGGGCCAGCAGCCCGAAGGCCGCGGACACCCAGGAGACCGCCAGCAGGAACAGCACCAGCAGCCCGGCGGCGGCCAGCCAGCGCACCGGCGTCACGGCCGGCCGGAACCCGATGGCCACGGCCACCGTCAGCACCAGGCTGGTGGCCACCAGGTTGCGGGCCACGCTGGCCACCACGTGCCCGCCGAGGATCGAGGTGGCTCCCACGTCCATCGTGCGCAGCCGCTCGATCATCCCCTCGGTCAGGTCGGTGGTCACGCTCACCGCGGTACCCGCCGCCCCGAACCCGGCGCAGAGCAGCAGCACCCCGGGTACCACGTAGGTCACGTAGGCCGAGCCGGTGTCGATCGCCCCGCCGAAGAGGTAGACGAAGAGCAACATCAGCAGCACCGGCAACACCAGCGAGGTGAGCAGGGCGTCGATGTTGCGCCGGGAGAGTCGGACGCAGCGGCCGATCATCACCCCGGTCTGGGCACCCCGCAGCGCCAACTCAGACATGGGTAACCTCCGGTCGGCCGGTGAGGGTCAGGAAGACGTCGTCCAGGGTCGCCTCGCGGACGGTGAACCGGACCACCCCGTGCCGGTCCGGGTCGATCTCGTCGAGCAGTCGGCGTACCTGCGGTGCGCTGCCGTCCGTGCTGACCGCCAGGGCCAGCCGGGCCGGATCCTGGCCCAGGACCCGGTCGCCCAAGCGCTGCGCCACCTGCGCGAATCCGGCCGGGTCCCGCCAGATCAGCTCCAGTCGCTGGGCCCCGAACCGTCGCTTGAGTTCGGTGGCGGTGCCCTCGGCGGCCAGCCGGCCCTGGTGCAGCACGGTGATCCGGTCGGCCAGCCGGTCCGCCTCCTCCAGGTACTGGGTGGTCAGCAGCACGGTGACCCCGGCCTGGGCGAGTTCACCGATCACCTCCCACAGGCCCTGCCGACTGCGGGGGTCCAGCCCGGTGGTCGGCTCGTCCAGGAAGATCACCGAGGGGGTGCCGACCAGGCTGGCCGCCAGGTCCAGCCGACGGCGCATCCCCCCGGAGTAGGTCCGCACCCGCCGACCGGCGGCCTCGACGAGGTCGAACCGTTCCAGCAGGGTTGCGGCCCGGCGGCGGGCGGCCGGGCCGGAGAGCCCGGTCAGCCGGGCCAGCATGGTCAGGTTCTCCACCCCGGTCTGCCCGTCGTCCAGGGCGGCGTGCTGGCCGGCGAGGCTGATCACCCGCCGGACCTGCCGCCGGTGGTGCCGTACGTCGTGCCCGGCCACCCGGGCGGTGCCGGAGTCCGGCCGGGTCAGGGTGGCCAGGATCCGCACCGTGGTGGTCTTGCCGGCCCCGTTGGGGCCCAGCAGGGCGTGCACTCCGCCGGTGGCCACCCGCATGGTCAGCCCGTCCAGCACCACCAGTTCGCCGTAGGTCTTGCGCAGGTCCTCCAGCTCCACCGCCGGGGGTCCGTTGGTCATGATCCACCTCCGTTGATCTGCGTACGGCATACGCTTTAATGCGTAGACCGTACGCAGAAGATAGGATGGCGGTCAAGCCGTTACTGGGAGGTGGGGTGGGCGAGGTCGAACTGCCCGAGAACATCGCGCTCGCGTGGGGGCTGCGCGACCGGTCCAGTCGGGGCCCCAAGCGCAGTCTCAGCCTGGAACAGGTGGTCGCCACCGGCATCCAGGTCGCCCAGGCCGAGGGGCTGCCCGCGGTGTCGATGAGCCGGGTCGCCAGCGAGCTGGGGGTGTCGACCATGTCGCTGTACCGGTACGTACCGACCAAACACGACCTGCTGGACCTCATGGTCGACACCGCCTTCGGCCCGCCGCCGCCACCTCGCGGCCCCGAGGAGGGCTGGCGATCCGCCCTGGCCCGCTGGGGTGAGGGCAACCTCGTGGCGCTGCGCCGACAGCCCTGGATGCGACATGTGGCGATCAGTGGCCCCCCGATCAACCCGAACCAGGTCCGCTGGTTCGAGTACGGGCTGGTAGCCCTGCGCGGCACCGGGCTGCGGGCCACCGAGCGGATCTCCACCATCATGCTGGTCAGCGGGTACGCGCGCAGCTGGGCCATGATCAGTGTGGATCTCGCCGAGGCCGCCGCCCGGTCCGGGCAGACCCCCGAGGAGGTGGGCCTGCGCTACTGGCGCAACCTGGCCGTGCTCACCGCCCCCGGCCCGTACCCCGCCATCCACGAACTGCTGGCCGAGACCTTCGACGAGGAGGAGCACCCCGACGAGGACTGGCGCTTCGGCCTGGAACGGATGCTCGACGGGGTCGAGGTGCTGATCCGCAACCGCGCCTCGGGCCCGGCCTGAGCAGACTGCAGTCTCAGGCCTCCTCCAACAGGGTCAGCACCGCCCGCTCGGCCTGGTCACGAGGGGTGTCCGGGCGCACCGGCGCCAGCACCCCGTCGTGGAACAGGTCGACCACCCGGGGATCCACATAGGAGGTACGGGCCACCGTCGGGGTGTTGCCCAGCAGCTGGGCCACCTCCCGCATCACCCCCGCCACCGCCCGACGACGGGCCGTCACCGAGCGGGGTGCCCCGAGCGCGGCCAGTTCGGTGGCCGCCCGTACGGTCGCGTGCCAGGTCCGGAAGTCCTTGGCGGTCATCTCCCCGCCGCTGGCCGCACGCAGATAGTCGTTGACCTCGTCGGCCCGCACGTCCCGCCAGTCCCGCCCGTCCCAGTAGCCGAACAGCCGCTGGGCCGAGCGGCGCCGTCTCCGCAGGTCGACCAGCACCTGGCAGAGCTGCGGGTCGGAGACCGACCGCACCTGCTCCACACCCCCCTTGGCGGGGAAGGCGAAGACCACACAGCCCTGCCGCAGCCGGGCGTGCTCCGGACGCAGGGTGGCCACCCCGAAGGTCGGGTCCTCACCGGCGGCGTACTGGTCCCCGCCGACCCGGAAGGTGCCCATGTCCAACAGACGGGTCACCGTGGCCAGCACCCGTTCCCGGCGCAGCCCCCGCCCGGCCAGATCCCGGCCCACCCGCTCCCGCAGCACCGGCAGCCGCCGGGCCACCTCCAGCACATGGTCGAACTTCGCCTGATCCTGACGCTGCCGCCAGAGGGGGTGATAGAGGTACTGCTTGCGGCCGGCGGCGTCGATCCCGGTGGCCTGGATGTGCCCGTTGGGGTACGGCGAGATCCAGACCTGCCGCCAGGCCGGCGGGATGACCAGGGCCCGCAACCGGGCCAGCTCGTCGGGATCGCCCACCGGGGTGCCGTCCGGCCCCAGGTACGACCAGCCCTGGCCGCGCCGGCGGCGTCCGTACCCCGGCCGACCCGGATCGCTACGCCGCAACCGCACGGTCCGCACGCACCGCCCGTTCCACCTCGTCGACGGCCCCCAGCACCCGATCGAGATCGAGCGCGGCCATCGTGGGGTGACTACCTACCCCGTCCCAGTCCGGCCATGCCCCCGGCCCGGCCCAGAGCACCCGGTGCCGTCGCCGCTCCGGCGGCGGCCCCCACCGGCTGGGCGGTACCGGGCCGAAGAGCACCACCGAGGGGGTGCGGTAGCCGGTGGCCAGGTGCGCCACCCCGGTGTCCCCGCTGACCACCAGGCGGGCGTCGGCCACCAGGGCCGCCAGCCCGGCCAGGTCGGTCCCCCCGGCCAGCACCGCCTCCGGGGGCAGCCCGGCCCGCGCCGCGATCCGGGCCACCGTCGAGCGTTCCCGGGCACTGCCGGTCAGCACCACCCGGTGTCCCTGCTCGCTCAGCCGCCGGGCCAGGGCCGCGTACCGGTCGGGTGGCCACCGCTTGGCCGCCACCTTGGACCCGGGATGCAGCACGGTCACCCCGGCCAGGTTCGACCGCGGCGGTCGGCGCAGCTCCAGGTCGGTGGGGTCGGCCGGGATGCCGTGGTCGGCCAGCAGCCGGCACCACCGCGCCACCTCGTGCTCCTCGTCGGCCCACCCCGGCCCGTCCAGATGTCCGGCCTCCGGGTTGGCGAAGGCCAGCAACCGGCCGGGGTCCACGGTGGCCAGCAGCCGATGCGAGTCCGGTCCCCGGCCGTGCAGGTTGACCGCCACCTCGACCGCCGTCCCGGGTCGGTCCAGCCGGTTCAGCCCGGCGGTCGGCAGCAGCCGGTCGACCCCGCCGACCAGCTCGACCAGCGGCGCCAGCCAGGCCGGCGCGGCCAGCACCAACTCCGAATCGGGGTACGCCGCCCGCAACCCCCGCAGCGCCGGGACCGCCGTGGCCAGGTCGCCGACGCCCAGGGCACGCAGGGCCAGGATCACGGGTAGGAGGTTTCCTGCTCGGCGCAGACCACCAGCTCGCGGACCGCGCAGCCGGCGGGCTGGGACAGGGCGAACATGATCGCGGCGGCGGTGTCCCCGGGCTCGTTGAGGATGGCGTCCGGGCCGGGCCGGTACTGCGGGTCCCGATCGTCGAAGAAGGCCGTCCGCATCCCGCCCGGGATCAGCAGGGTCACCCCCACCGTCCCGGCCAGCTCGGCGGCGAGCGCCCGGGTGAACCCGACCACCCCGAACTTGGCCGCGCAGTACGCGGTGGCGTCACTGACCGCCTTCAGCCCCAGGGTGGAGGCCACCGTGACGATGTGGCCCCGGGAGGCCGTCAGGAAGGGCAACGCCGCCCGGATCACCGCGGCGGTGGCCAGCAGGTCCACGGCCACGATCCGGTCCCAGGTCTCGCCGGGCACCTCGGCCAGTCGACCGGGCACGTCGATGCCGGCCGCGGTGACCACCGCGTCCAGTCCCCCGGTCCGCTCGACCAGCCGACGGGTGGCCTGCTCCGCCCCCCGGGTGTCGGCCAGGTCGCATTCGATCCACGGCACCCCGTCGGCGGGGGCCTGCCGGTCGAGCACCAGGGGTCGGCCGCCGGATCGGGCCACCGCGGCGACCACGGCCGCGCCCAGACCGCTGGAACCGCCGGTGACCAGCACCGTCCGGCCGATCTCCGGGGTGCTCATGCCAGGGCTCCGGTGGCCCGGGTGGCCGCGATCAGGCCGGTGGTGGAGCGGCCGTCCAGGTAGGGCACCACCACGCTGTGGCCGCCCCAGCGGCGCAGGATCTCCGCCTCGGGCAGGGCCTCGGCACCACCGGTGGCGTAGTCGCCACCCTTGACCCAGATGTCCGGCCGCAGCCAGGACAGGGCCGCCGCCGGGGTCGACTCCTCGAAGATCACCACCGCGTCGACGCAGCTCAACGCGGCCAGCAGCCGAGCCCGGTCGACCTGCCCGGTGACCGGCCGCTGCGGGCCCTTGAGCCCGGTGACGCTGGCGTCGGAGTTCAGGCACACCACCAGGCAGTCGCCGAGTTGCCGGGCGGCCTGGAGGGTGGCCAGGTGACCGGCGTGCAGCAGGTCGAAACAGCCGCCGGTGGCCACCACGGTGCCCCCGGCGGCCCGGACCCGGGCCACCACGGCGGCGGCCGCGGCCACCCCCACCCGGTCCTCGGCGGCCGGGGTGTGCACCGGCTGCGGGGCCCGCCGCACCGGCGGTGGCAGGGCGGTGGCCACTCCCCCCTCGGCCACGTACGCCGAGGCCTCGGTGACGGCCTCCCGGACCGCCTCGGAGACCACCGCCCCACCGGCCAGGGCCAGGCTGGCGGTGGCCGCGAACCGGTCTCCCGCGCCGCAGGTGTCCCCCTCGGCGGCGACCGGAGCGGGCACCATCAGGGGGGTGGAGTCGGCCTGACTGAGCAGGGCGCCCTCGGCCCCCAGGGTCACCGCGACCGCGCCCGAGCGCCACCGCTGCCGCAGCCGCTCGGCCCCCTCGGCGGCGGTGGCCAACCGGGTAGCCCCGACCGGCGCCTCCACCAGGTGCCGCACCTCGGCCTCGTTCGGGGTGGCCAGGTGCACCCCGGGCACGGCCGCCGGTCCGCGTGGGTGCGGATCCCAGACCACCGGGGCCCGGGTGGCCGCCAGGGCCGCCCGCAGCGCCGGCTGCCGGGCCACCCCCCGGCCGTAGTCGCTGACCAGCACCACGGAGGCCCGTTCGATCACCCGCAGCACGGCCGCTGCGGGCTCCCCCGGCTCGCCGGCGCCACCACCCCGGTCGTGGCGCAGCAGCACCCGCCCACCGGCCCGCAGCCGGATCTTCTCCGGGGTGGCCCCGGTCAGCGGCAACGGATACACCTGCACCCCGGCGGCGGCCAGCAGCACCCCCAGGCGGGCCGCACCGGCGTCCTCGGCCAGCGCGGTGATCAGCACCACCTCGGCGCCCTGGGCAGCCGCGAAGACGGCGGCCAGCCCCGCCCCGCCCGGCCGGTCCAGGTGGGTGAGCTCGTCGAGCACCGGCACCGGCGAGTCCGGACAGAGCCGGTTCACCACGCCCTCGACGTCGCGGTCGAGCAGGGTGTCGCCGAGCACCACCACGGGTCCTGTCACGATTGCCTCCTCACGCCTCGACCGGTCGCCCGACGTCGCCGTCCAGCACCACCTCGACACCGGCCCGGACCGGACCCACCGCCGGCGCGACCGTGGACCGCTCCGGCACCACCGCCGGCGCGACCGTCGGCGGCTCCGGCACCGGCAGGCAGTCCGGCAGCGCCTGTTCGACGTACTCGCAGAGCAGGTGGCTGGAGACCAGGTGCAGTTCCTGCACCACCTGGCTGTCCGGCGACTCCACGGCCAGCACCTCGTGGCAGACCTCGGCCAGGGGGTTCGGTGCCGGGCCGGTGAGAGCCCAGCAGCTCAGCCCGGTCTCCCGGCCGGCCCGGGCGGCGGCCAGCAGGTTGCCGCTGCCGCCGCTGGTGGACAGCAGCAGCAGTACGTCCTCCGGCCGGCCGTGGGCTCGGACCTGGCGGGCGAAGACCTCGTCGTAGCCGTAGTCGTTGCCGATCGCGGTCAACGCCGAGGTTTCGGCGTGCAGGGCGATCGCGGACAGGGGCTGCCGGTCCTCACGCAACTTGCCGACCAGTTCGGCCGTCAGGTGTTGGGCCTCGGCGGCGCTGCCGCCGTTGCCGGCCACCAGCAGCCGACCGCCGTTGGTGAGCCGCCGGGCCAGGGTGGCCCCCCACCTGGCGAGCAGCGGCTCGCACCGTCGATACGGCGGCAGGGCCACCGCCAGGTTGGCCAGGTGCCGCTCCAACAGGGTGGTCGCCGGCATCAGGCCACCACCCGGGTCGGCCGACGTACGGCGACCACCTCGGCGTACACCTCGACCAGCCGTTGGGCGGTCACCGTCCAGGAGTAGTGCTGCCGGGCCCGGGCCCGGGCCGCGCCCGCGTAGGCGAACCGGCGGATCCGGTCGTCCAGCAGCCGCCGCAGCGCCTCGCCCAACGACCGGGGATCCCGGGCCGGCACCAGATCCCCGGTCACCCCGTCGACCACGGTGTCCCGCAGCCCCCCGACGGCGGTGGCCACCACGGGTACCCCGCAGGCCATCGCCTCCAGGGGGGTCAGGCCGAAGGGTTCGTACCAGGGGGCGGCGACCAGGATGTCCGCCGACCGGTACCAGCGGCCCATCTCCTCCCGGGGCACCGCCCCCACCAGCCGGACCCGGTCGGCCACCTCGCAACTGCCGGCCAGGGCCCGCAACCGCCGGGCGTACGGGTCGGCCTCCAGCAACCCGGCCGGTGGCCCACCCACGACCACACACTCCGCCTCGGGTACGTGGGCCATGGCCCGCACCACGGTCTGGAACCCCTTGCGTTCCACCAGCCGCCCGACCGTGAGGATCCGGGGCCGGTCCGGTTCCCGCTCGGCGGCCGGGCCCAGCGGGGCGAAGGTGGCCAGGTTCACCCCGGAGGGGATGACGGTCATCGCCGAGCGGGGCACTCCCATCCGGACCAGCTCACCGACCTCGTCCCGGCACTGGGCGACGACCCGGTCGACGGAGCGGCCCAACTGGAGTTCGTAGCCGATGCGGCGGGCCGGGCTGGTGTCCTGCACCCCCTGGTGACGGCGCTTGACCGTGCCCAGGGCGTGGTAGGTCTGCACCACCGGGATCCCGAGGGCCCGGCCGGCCTGGAGGGCGGCCAGTCCACTCATCCAGAAGTGCGCGTGGATCACCTCGGGGGTCCAGTCCCCGCCGCGCCACTGCTCCACCAGCCAGGCCCCGAAGGGGCGCATGTGCGGCAGCAGGGCGTCCTTGGCCACCGGTTCGGCCGGCCCGGCCGGTACGTGCACCACCTCGTAGCCGTCCGGGGTGGGTACGGTCACCGGCAGGTCGACCGCGTCGCGCCGGGTGTAGACCCGTACCTCGTGCCCGGCGGCGACCAGCGCGGCGGACAGCTCCGCGACATGGGTGTTCTGACCACCGGCGTCCTCGCTGCCCAGGATGGCTAGCGGGCTGGCGTGCTCCGAGATCATCGCTATCCGCATACTTCCTCCTCCAGCAGCCGGTCCCAGTCGGCGAGGAAACGGTCGAGGCCGTAGCGCTCCCGGGCGGCGACCCGGGCCGCCCGACCCGCCCGGCGGGCCTGCTGCGGCTGGGCGACGAGGTCGGCGGCGGCCGCCAGCAGGGTGTCCACCCGGGTGGAGAGCGCACCGGCCTGCGGCGGCACCGCCATCGCCGCCTCCGTGGTGGCCAGCGCCACCACCGGCATGCCGATGCTCATCGCCTCGATCAGGCTCAGCCCGAGCGAGGTCCACCGGCACAGGTGCAGGTACGCCCGGCGGCGCGCCAACTCGGCGTGCATCCGGTGCTGCGGCACGTCGTCGTGGCTGGTCAGCCGGTCGGCGGGCAGCCCCAGGTGGTCGGCCAGCCCGGCCACCTTCATGCCGAACACGTCCAGCGGGGCGATCTCGGCGAACCGGGGCAGCAGGTCGGTCCCGGTGACCCGCCACCGGCGTACCGGCTCGTTGATCACCACCGCCAGCCGGTCCAGTTCCCCGGTGTACTCCACCGCCGGTGGCACGATGCCGTGGTCGATGACCGTCGTCCGGGTGGCCCCGGTGTCCCAGAAGAGTTCGTTGAACGCGGTGACGTGCGCGATCAGCAGGTCGTCCCGGTCGGCCATGGGGTGACGGCTGTGCGGGACCTCGCCGTCCTTGGGGGTGTTGTGCTCCACGTAGATCGCCGGCAGGTCCACGCCGGGCCGGCGGCCCAGCCATTCGGTGGCCAGGTCCAACTCCTCCGGGCGTTGCAGGATGACGAGGTCCACCTCGGCGGTACGCAACTGCTCCGGGCTCACCTCGGCCGCGCTGTCCGGCCAGGTGTAGGTGCGGGCCCGACCCAGGCCGTACGGCCCCCGGTCCGGGGTGGCCGGTACCAGGTACCGGTGTTTGCCGTGCACGAAGGAGGTGGTCCAGGAGCCGTGCACGTGCCAGAGCAGGATGTTCATCGGCTGTTCCCGCTGCTGGCTACCGGCACGTCCAGCAACCGCAGGGCGGCCAGGACGGCGTCCGGTTCCACCCGGCTCAGGCAGGGGTGTCCGGGTACCGGGCAGCGCGCGGCCCGGGTGTCGCGGCAGGGGGCGGTGGCGTCGCCCAGGCGTACGGTCGGCACCCGCCAGGGGCCCCACTGTCCGAAGGGGACCGTGGGGGCGAAGAGGCTGACCACCGGCACCTCGTGGGCGGCGGCCAGGTGCGCCGGGCCGGTGTTTCCCACCACGACCGCACCGGCCGCCGCGACCACCCCGGACAGTTCGGCCAGCCCGGTCCGCCCGCCCAGGTCCACCGCGTGAGCACCGGCCACCCGGGCGGTCAGGTCGCGTTCCCGGGCATCCCCGGTGACCACCACCCGGTGCCCGGCGCGCACCAGGTGCCGGCAGATCCGCTCGGCCACCTCCGGTGGGCAGCCCCGGGCCTGGGCCGCCGACCCGGGATGCAGCACCACGTACCCGGGCGCACCGGCCTCGGGTGGCGGCGGTGGGGCCGGACGCAACCGCAGTCGGGGCTGGTCGCCCGGGGGCAGGGGATAGCCCGCCGCTGCGGCCAGGGACAGGGCGCGTTCGGCCTCCGGCACCCCGGGCGGTACCCGGTGCCGCACGTCCAGCAGGGCCCCGGGGTAGTCGTCGCTGATCGCGGCGATCCGGGCCACCCCGGCCATCCGCAGCAGCAGGGCCAACGGCAGCGGCGACTGGTGGAAGGAGGTGAAGATCACCGCCTCCTCGGCCCCTACGGCGGCCAGCCGGGCCACCAGGGCGGTCATCTCCGCCGCCTCGACCGGTGCGGGTGCCGGGTCGATCCACGGCAACCGGTGCTCCACCACCTCGTCGACCCCCGGCAACAGGTCGGCGGCGGCCCGTCCGCGGGGGCCGCAGAGCAGCACCACCCGGTCGGCTCCGGCGGCCACCGCCCGGATTCCCGGCCCGGTCACCAGCACGTCGCCCGCCGAGTCCGACCGCACCACCAGCACGGTCCGTCCCCGGTCGGGCGGGGCCCCGGCGGGGGCGGGTCGCAGGGCCTGCTGGCGGCGCAGGATCTCCCCTACCGCCGAGGGCAGGTCGTCGGCCACCCAGGGGGCCGCGGCGATCTCCTCGGCCCGGGTGACCGGGGTGGGCACCAGGACACCGGCCGCCCCGGCGGCCAGGGCCGCGGTGACGTCCCGTCCGATGTCACCGATCAGCACGCAGCGGGCCGGCACGGTGCCCAGGGCCTCGGCTGCGGCGTACACCAGACCCGGGGCCGGTTTGCGGCAGACACAGGCGTCCCCGTCGTCGTGCGGGCACACCTGCCAACTGTCGAAGGGCCCCAACAGCTCCTCGACCCGGTCGTGCACCCGCTCCAGTTGCCCCTGGGTGAACAGGCCCCGGGCCAGCCCGGACTGGTTGGTCACCACGGCGAGTCGCAGACCGGCGGCCCGCAGCCGGTCCAGCGCCGCGCGGGCGCCGGGCATGGCCCGTACCTTGTCCGGATCACCGTTGTACGGCACGTCCTCGATCAGGGTGCCGTCGCGGTCCAGCAGCACCGCGTCGAACAGTCCGGACCCGCGACCGGCCGGTCCCGCGCCGGCCGGCACCTCGGCTGGCCTGCGCTGATCCGGTTGCCCATGGTCCCCTCGCACGGGCGGCGGGTTCCCGGCGCCCCGAGGAGTAAACGTCGACTGCGACGCGGCGGACGAGGCCGGCGCGTCGGCGGCCGGTGACGCCGCCAGCGGTGGCCTTACCCGTCGCCCCGGAGAAGCTAACCCGCCTGCCGTTAGCCGGCCCGGCGGGCTGGGTAGGGAGACCCGATGGCGATCGTGCAGCGGGTGATCGAGGCCCCGGTCGGGCAGGTCTGGGCGGTGCTCGCGGACGGCTGGACCTACAGCGACTGGGTGGTCGGCACCGCCCACATGCGGGACGTGGACGACGGCTGGCCGGCGGTCGGCACCCGCCTGCACCACCGGGCCGGGCCCTGGCCCTTCTCCCTGGAGGACTCCTCCGTGGTGCTGGAGTGTGAGCCGGAACGCAAGCTGGTGCTGCGGGTGAAGCTCTGGCCGGCCGGGGAGGCCGTGGTGGTGTTCACCCTGGAACCGGTCGGGCCGGAGGCCACCCGGGTGTCCCTCGGCGAGGACTTCGCCGCCGGTCCGCTGCGCTGGATCCGTACCAAACTCAACGATCTGGTGCTGCACCTGCGCAACCGGGAGACCCTCAACCGGCTCGCCGACATCGCCCGGCGGCAGAAGGACTGACCGCGCTGCGCACGGAAGCCCACGTCGGCGTAGCGGTGGAGAACGGGCGGGGGAGCCATTTCGCCCCGGAAGGGGCAACTGGCTACTCTCTGAAGGACCCTGTTCGCAGATTGAGGATGTCCCCCATGATCGAACCCGTCCAGTTACCCTCGCCGTGGCGGGACGTGCGCCTGACTGTCGTGGTGCCGACCTACAACGAGGCCGGCAACCTGCCGACCCTGGTCGAGCGGCTCCTCGCTCTGCCGCTGCCCGGCCTGAAGGTGCTGGTCGCCGACGACAACTCCCCGGACGGCACCGGCGAGGTGGCCGACAAGCTGGCCATCGAGCATCCCGAGCGCATCGAGGTGGTGCACCGGCCCGGCAAGGAGGGTCTCGGGCGGGCCTACGTGGACGGGATCGGGCGGGCCCTGGCCGGCGGCGCGGAGTACGTCGCCCAGATGGACGCTGACCTGTCGCACCCCCCGGAGGCGCTGCCCGGCATGCTGGGTGCCCTGCTCTCCACCCAGGCCGGGGTGGTGATCGGGTCGCGGTACGTCCCCGGTGGCGAGCTGGACGAGAACTGGCCCTTGTACCGCCGGGCCCTCAGCGGCTGGGCCAACCTCTACGTGCACACCCTGCTGCGGGTACGGATCCGGGACCTGACCGCCGGGTTCAAGATCTGGCGGGCGGACGCGTTGCGCGACATCGGTCTGGAGCGGGTGCAGTCCAACGGCTACAGCTTCCAGGTGGAGATGCACTACCTGGCCACCAAGCTGGGGCACACCATCCTGGAGGTGCCGATCCGGTTCGAGGAGCGGCGGGACGGTGCCTCGAAGATGACCACCGCCACCAAGATCGAAAGCGCCCTGATGCCGTTCAAGCTGCGTACCCGGCATCGTCACCTGGACGGCTGAGGCGGTTCAGCGGTAGATCGCACGGTGGGCGGTGCGTACCGCCCGGTGGTAGACCTCGCCGGTGAGAACGCCGTCGCGGGCCAGCGCGGCCCGGGCGGCGTTCGCGCCGGGTGCGCCGTGCACCCCGCCGCCGGGGTGCGCCGACGAACTGGCCAGGAAGAGCCGGTCGACCGGGGTGTCCGCCCGTCCCAGGCCGGGGACCGGGCGCAGGAACAGTTGCTGGTACGGCGCGGCCGTGCCCCCGCCCAGGGCCCCACCGACCAGACTCGGATTGGCCTGCTCCAACTCGGCCGGCCCGGCGACGTGCCGGCCGACGACCAGGCTCCGGAAGCCGGGGGCGGCGTCCTCCAGCACCCCCTCCATCCGCTCGACATGGGTCATCAGTTCCTCGGCCCGCCAGTCCCGACGGAACGGCAGATGGGTGTACGCCCAGAGGGACTCCGTGCCCGGCGGGGAGTGGCTGGGGTCGGCCACGGACATCTGCCCGAGCAGCAGGAACGGATCACGGGGCAGTTTCCCCCGGGCCAGGTCGGCGGAGTACCCGGTCAGCCCGTCGAGATCCGCGCCCAGGTGCACCGTGCCTACGGTGGCCAGTTCCCGGTTGCGCCACGGCATCGGCCCGGACAGCGCCCAGTCCACCTTCAGGGTGGAGCCGTCCCAGCGGAAGTGCTCCAGGTCGGCCACCAACCTCGGCGGTAGCGCGGCGGCGCCGACCAGGTCCAGGTAGAGGGCCGGGGCGGGCACATCGGCCAGCACCGCCCGCCGGGCCCGCCAGAGGCGTCCACCGGCCGTGCGTACCCCCACCGCCCGACCCCGGGCGATCAGCACCCGGTCGACCCGGGCCCCGTAGTGGATCCGGCCACCCCGCTCGGTCAGCCGGGCCACCAGGGCGTCGGTGATCTTCTGGGCCCCGCCCACCGGCACCGGCCAGCCGACCTGCTGTCCCAGCATCGCCAGCAGCCAGCCGTACACCCCGGAGCCGGCCTCCTCGGGGGACAGGTCGGTGTGCAGGGCAGAGCCGGCCAGCAGGGCGGTGCCGCCGGCACCGGCGAACAGTTCCGCGCCGAGGCGGCGTACCGGCAGCACCATCCGCCGGGCCAGCCGCAGCGAACCGCCGACCCGCAACCGACGCAGCAGGTCCAGCCCCCCGCGTACCGGCGGGAAGGGCCTGGTGATCAGGCCGATCATCGGGTCGGACACCTGCCGCCACTGGTCGTACGCGGTCAGCCAACGCTGCCCGTCACCGGGGGCGAACTCCTCCAGGGAGGCGGCCGTGACCGCCGGATCCCGGTTGAGCAGCGCCGCCCGCCCGTCGGGGAACAGGTGGGCCAGCACGTCCGGGGCGTGTCGCCAGGCCAGCCCGTGACGGGACAACTCCAGTTCCCGCAGCACCGGGGAGGCGTAGCCCAGGGGGTAGAAGGAGCTGTAGAGGTCGCTCAGGTAACCCGGTGCGGTGACCTCGGCCGAACGCACCGCCCCGCCGGGCACCTGGGTGGCCTCCAGGACCACCACCTCCCAACCGGCGTCGGCCAGCAGGTTGGCGGCGACCAGCCCGTTGTGCCCTGCTCCGATGACGAGGGCGTCGGCGCGTTCGGCCCCGATGGAACCCGGCGAAATCATCCACGGACGCTACCCCGCGGCCAACCGGGCGAAACGTTTGCCGGGCGCGACCGGGGGCATGCAGCGCCCATGTACACCGTTACGCAGCTGATCGGTGGGGTGTGGGGGGCCGGCGGGGACGACGGCGAGTTCGTGGTGTGCGACCCCTCGGACGGCAACCGGGTGAGCACCGCGCCGATCGCCCCGGCCGACGAGGTCGACAAGGCCGTGGCGGCGGCCCGTGGGATGGCTGCCCAGTGGGCCAGCACCCCGGCGGCGGAGCGGGCCTCGGCCCTGCTGCGGGCCGCCGAGGCGGTGGCCGAGGTGGCCGACGAGCTGGCCCAGGCCACCACCGCGGAGATGGGCAAGCCCCTGGCCGATGCCCGGGGCGGGGTCGAGGCCGGCATCGCCACCCTGCGCCAGTACGCCGAACTGGCCCCGGCCCGCGGCGGTCGTACCCTGCACGGCGATCCCGCCGCCCTGGACTTCATGACCCCCGAGCCGCGCGGGGTGGTCGCCGTCCTCACCCCCTGGAACGATCCCGTGGCGGTGGCCTGTGGGCTGCTGGGGGCCGCCCTGGTGACCGGCAACGTGGTGCTGCACAAGCCGAGCGAACGGACGCCGGCCACCGGGTGGCTGCTGGCCCGGGCCCTGGACTCCGCACTGCCGGCCGGGGTGCTGTCCCTGATCACCGGCGGGCCGGAAACGGGGGCCGCGCTGGCCGCCGCCGAGGTGGACGTGGTGGCGCATGTCGGCTCCACCGCCACCGGCCGGGCGATCGCCGCGGCGGCCGCCGCCGGGGGCGCCAAGGTGCTGTTGGAGAACGGCGGCAGCGACCCGCTGATCGTGGACGCCGAGGTCGACCCGGTCTGGGCGGCCGAGCAGGCGGCCCAGGGGGCCTTCGCCAACGCGGGACAGATCTGCGTGGCGGTGGAACGGATCTACGCCCACCGGGACATCGCGGAGGACTTCGTCGACGCCCTGGTGGAGCGGGCCGCCGCCCTGCGGGTGGGGCCGGGTCGTGACCCCCGGACCGACCTGGGTCCGCTGGTCGACCGACGCCACCGGGACCAGGTGCACGGGCAGGTCACCGCGGCGGCTGCCGAGGGGGCCCGGATCCGGGTCGGCGGCACCCTGCCCGAGGGGCCCGGCGCCTACTATCCGGCCACCGTGGTCGACAACTGTCGGCACGACCTCACCCTGGTCCGGGAGGAGACCTTCGGGCCGGTGGCCCCGGTGGTGGTGGTCGACTCGTTCAGCGAGGCGCTGCGCTGTGCCGCCGATTCGCCGTACGGGCTGGCCGCCACGGTGTTGACCAGGTCGATGAGTCACGCCCAGCGGGCCTGGCGGGAGTTGCCGGTGGGCACGGTGAAGGTGAACGCGGTCTTCGGCGGGGCCCCGGCCGGTGCCGCCCATCCGCGTCGGGGCAGCGGCCAGGGCTTCGGGTACGGGCCGGAACTGCTCGACGAGTTCACCGCCATGAAGGCGGTGCACCTTCAGGCCCCGGGCGGCGGTCACTGGTGAGACAGTGCGGCCCCGGTGGCGGGCGTACCGCTGCGACCGGGACCGCCTACGAGGGGCCTACCACCGGGTCAGCCGCCGCGGGCCTTGCGGGTCAGCCGGTCGTTGGCCTTCTCGATGGCCTTGACCAGTTCCGGTTTGGCCATGCTGGACCGGCCCCGGATGTCGAGTTTGCGGGCCACCTCAAGGAGATGCTCCTTGGGTGCGTTGGCGTCCACCCCACCGGCGGTGGGTGCGCGACGCTCCGGACCCCCACCTTCGGCCTGCCGGTCGCTGGGACCCTTGCGGCCCTTCGGCTCCCAGTGGTCGCCCACCTTCTCGAACTGGTGCTTCACGGCGGCGAAGGCCGCACGGTGCGCCCGCTGCCCCTCGCCGTAGGTCTGCACCGCGGAATCGTGTGTCTTCTCCCAGGTGCGCTGGGCCTTCTCCGGGGAGCGCCGCAGCGTGCTGGGCAGTACCTCGCGCCCGGGCATCTCGGTTCCTCCTTCGTCGGCTGGGATTCCGGGTCGTCTTCCCGTCGGTCTCGCCGGTAAACCAGGGCGGCGGTTTGTCGTCGTTTCGCACCGGGTACCGGCCGGGCCTGGGTCGCGTACGGCTAGGAGCGGTGATGACCACGACGAACCCCGACCTCCCTCCGGCCGAGGCCCCGACCTCGCCGCTGCCCCGGCGGATCCGCCAGTTGCACCTGTCGACCTGGCGCGGGGTGCTGCTCCGCAGCGGCCGCAACTACCTGCGGGACAACTGCACGGACTGGGCCGCCGCCCTCACCTACTACGGGGTGCTCGCCCTCTTCCCCTCCACCGTGGTGGTGGTCGCCCTGGTCGGTCTCGTCTCCGACGGCGAACGCACCGTCGACACCGTGCTGGACCTGGCCCGGGGGGTGGGTGCCGGAGCGGTGGTGGGCAACGAGGGTTTCGTCGGGGTGGTCCGGGCGGTGGTGGACCAGAACAGCTCCGCCGGGGTCCTGCTGAGTTTCGGCCTGCTGGGTGCCCTCTGGTCGGCCTCGAACTTCATCGCCTCCTTCACCCGGGCCTCGAACGCGATCTACGGGGTGGCCGAGGGACGGCCGGTGTGGCGGCTGCGTCCGATGCAGATCGGGCTGGCCGCCCTGTCCCTGGTCCTGCTGGCCACGGTCGCCGCCGGTCTGATCGTCAGCGGCCCGGTGGCGGACGCGGTCGGTGATCTGATCGGTGCAGGCGGGGCGGCCCGCACCGCCTGGGCGGTGGCCAAGTGGCCGGCCCTGGCGATGATCGCCATGCTGCTGCTGTCCCTGCTGTTCTGGGTGGCCCCGAACGTGCGTCAGCCCCGGTTCCGCTGGCTGACCCCCGGCGGTGCGGTGGCTCTGCTGGCCTGGATGCTGGCCTCCTTCGGCTTCGGGCTGTACGTGGCGAACTTCGGCTCCTACGACGCCACCTACGGCAGCCTCGGGGCGGTCATCGCCTTCCTGGTCTGGCTCTACCTGTCCAACTCGGCGCTGATGCTCGGGGTTCAGATCAACGCCGAACTCCAGCGCGGTCGGGTGCTCCAGTCCGGTGCCGCAGACCCCAGCGAACCGGTGCTGCCCCCGCGATCCCCGGCCGGTTCGTGACCGCTTGCCGGGTTTACCACCCGCCCTGCCGGGTAGCGCAGAAGACATGGATCGCGGCAACAGCAAGCACGCACCCAGGGTCGACGACCAGATGGGCCAGGAGGTCAACGGCCTGGTCCAAGGGCCGGGGACCGGTGGCTCGCGGGTCGACGAGACCCGGGTACCGGAACCGGCCGGCGAGGATCAGCCGGAGACGACCACCGCCGTGGGCGGTGATCAGCGCAGCGGGACTCCGCAGGGGATGACCTCCGAGGACGTCGAGGCGCGCAGCCGGCTAGGGCGATTCATCACGATGACCGCCCTGCCCGGCGACCGGGCCGCCCTGCTCGCCAACGCGCGGGAGAACGAGGCGCCCGACGACGTGCTGGCCGCACTGGAGCGGCTGCCGGAGGGCACCCGGTACCAGACCGTGTCCGAGGTCTGGGCGGCGCTGGGGCACAAGAACGAGACGACGCGCTGGTGAGGTGGGCCACCCAGGTCCACCGCCCTCGCCGGCGCAGGGAGGGATGCTGATGAGTGGCGTTACCGAACATGTCGATGTGGCCGTCCCGGTGCGGACGGCGTACGACCAGTGGACTCAGTTCGAGGAGTTCCCCCACTTCATGGAGGGCGTGGAGTCCGTACGGCAGCTGTCCGACACGATGACCCACTGGACGGTCGAGATCGCCGGGGTCAAGCGGGAGTTCGACGCCGAGATCACCGAGCAGCTGCCCGACGAGCGGGTGGCCTGGCGCTCCACCGGCGGCACCCAGCACGCCGGGGTGGTGACCTTCCACCGGCTGGACGAGCACAGCAGCCGGGTCAGCCTGCAACTGGAGTTCGACCCGCACGGGGTGATCGAGCAGGCCGGGGACAAGCTCGGCGTGGTCGACCGGCGGGCCAAGGGTGACCTGCAACGGTTCAAGCAGTTCATCGAGCGGCGCGGGCAGGAGACCGGCGCCTGGCGCGGAAAGGTCGACCGACCTCAGCCCTGAGCATGATCTGGTCGAGGGGCCGCCGGTGACAACCGGCGGCCCTCGCCCCTGTCTGCCCATGGTCGCCGTCCGTTTGCCGGGACCGGGCCGGGGTACGGCTGAGGGCATGACGGACGACAGGACCTGGCGCGAAGAGGAACGGCTCTCCCTGGAGGAACTGGACCGGGCCGTGGCCCGTAACACCCTGGACGGGCAGGCCGAGGACATGACCGCCAACGACGCCGGTGCGGAGGCCGAATTCGGGCACGGGGCCGAGCCGGCCGACCGGGGCCGGAAGGTGCCCGGCAGCAACCTGGAACCGACCGACCCGGAGCGCGGCTACCGCCCCTCCACCACCGGCCGTACCGGACCCGACACGATGTGATCGTTCTCCCGCGATGCGGAAAGTGCCGGCCGGACGGTCGGAAAATCGGACAGCTCGGCCAGAATCGGCCGTTCGGCTGACGGCAAGGGCCGCATCGCGCGCAAGACTTTCGGAATGCATCAGGGCTCCGGCTTCCTCACCACGCGTCAGCGTCGCCTGGCGTGGCTCGGCTTCCTCCTCGCTGCCGTGCAGGCACCCGTCTCCGCCCGGCTGGTCGCGGACAGCTCCTGGCTGTTCAGCCTCTGTGTCGCGCTGATGGTGGCCACCGTGATCATCGCCGACGACGCCGCAAGGCGGCGTCCCTCCGCGGACGGCCCCTCGCCGGACTGACCCACCGGGGCACCGCCGCCCGGTCCGAATCGCCCCCTTCTCACCGATTCCCGGCCGCTGTGCGTTTGCTCACCCGGCCGCCGGGCGGTGCGGTCGGTTCGGGGCATTCTGCTCCGGTCGTCCCCTTCCTGATGTCCCCTCCTGCCCGGTCCGCACCGAGTTGCACCGTGTGACCGAAGGGGTGACTCCGGCCGTGGAGGGGCCGACCGGCCGAGCGGACGAGGACGCTCCCGGTCCGGGTTGGATAGATTTCTTTTCCATGCAGGTGCCCCCGAACCAGGTTCCCGCCGCCACCGCCGTCGACTCGACGCGCACCACCCTGGTGGGACTCGTCAACGCCGTAGGCCTCGACGGACTGGCCGCGGCACACCAGCTGCCGGGACTGCTCGCGGCCGTCGACCAGCACGCCGCCGCGGTACGCGACAGCCTGCACGGCGATCAGCGTCCGCTGACGGCCCCGGCCCTGGCCGGGTACGCCGAGGGGATCGAGGCCGCCGCGACCGAACACGGCTGGCAGCCGCCCACCGACCCGGTCGACTGGTCGGAGGCCGACTGGGTGCTGGTGCGGCTGCTCGCCGTCTGCGCCCTGACGGCCGCCCTGGACACCCCGGCCGCGCAGCCCTCGCCGCTGTGACGGCAACGGGTGCCCGCCGAGAGCGGACACCCGTTGTGCGCTGCTGCCGTGCTCAGGTACGAAACTGCTGGGTCTCGTCGCCGGCGGAGCCGGACTGGTGGGTCCCCCGGCCACCGGCCATCGCCTGACTGCGCTCGGCGCCGGCCCGGTCGGCCATCTGCCGCTGCATGTCGCTGCGGCCGGCTGCCGCGCCCTGCCGCTGCTCGCGGACGGCCCGCGACTCCTCGGAGATGCGGTGCAGCCAGTCCTCCCAGCGGTTCTGCATCGGCTTCACGAGACCACCGCCCACGCCGACGATCAGGATGCCGGCCACGGTGGCGAGTACCGCGATCAGCACCGGAGTGGTGACCGTGGTGGCGATGCCCACCTGGTTCAGCGCCGCGATCACACCCAGGGCGATGACGAAGAACGCCGCCAGGTCCGCCAGCACCTTGCCGTAGGACAGGCCGCCCAGCGCACCGCTGACGATGTCCCGTACGGCGTTGGCGATGGCGAAGGCGATCACCACGATGACGATCGCGACGAACGCTCGTGGCAGCCAGGACACCACCCCTGAGATCAGGTTGCTGATCGCGTTGGGCCCCCAGACCCCGAACGCGAACTGCAAGGTGAACAGCAGCACGGCGTAGTACGCCAGCTTCGCCAGGATGTCGCTGGCGTCGTACTTCGTTCGTTCCAGTGCCCGTTTGACGCCACCCCGCTCGACCGCCCGGTCGAACCCCACCCGTTCCAGGGCCGCGTCAACGATCTTGAGTACGGCTCTGGCGATGAGCCATCCGACCACCAGGATCGCGATGAACGCGATGGCCCTCGGTACGAACAGCAGCACCGACCTCCACATGTCGGCCACGGCGGTGCCGATATCGACCTGCCTGGCCGCGAAGGTTTCCGGCATGATGTCCCTCCTGTCGCATGGTCTGCCCGACGCGCTTACCCCTTCCCTCGGGCCACACGCCGCGCCGTTGCCCTCCTTTTTCCCGACAGGTCACCAGAGAGGGGCTCTTACCTGGCCTTATGCCCCGGCTGCGGCGCACCGGGACGGATGATCGAAACACTGTTCGGCCGTCCGGACTAGGCTGCTGTCATGCCAGGAAAGGTCGGGCGAGTCCCCACGCCAGCAGGCCCCGTGTCGAGCGCGCGGCTGCCTGGCGTCACCGGCCTGGTCGGTCGCCATCAGTGGAGCGCCAGCAGGCTCGGCCCCCCGGAGTTCTGGGACACCGCGGTACGCGCCGCCGCCGAGATCGTGCTCGCCTCCCCCGCCCCGATGGCGCTGCACCTGGGCGACGAGTTCTTCCTGGTCTACAACGACGCGTACGCCGCACTGATCGGCGACAAACACCCCCAGGCCCTGGGGCAGCCCGCGCCGCAGGTCTTCGCGGAGGTGTGGCCGATGCCGGGCATCGGTGACGTCGTGGAACACACCTACCGCACCGGTCAACCGTTCCTGGAACGGGAGACCACCATGCCGCTGCGCCCGGCCCCCGGCCAGCTCGACCAGGCCGAGTACGTGCGGGCCTGCTCCCCGGTCCGGGACAGCCGGGGCCGCATCGTCGGGGTGCTGTCCGTGATCGCCGAGACCAACCCGGCCATCCGGCAGCTGCAGGGGATCAGCGATCTGGCCGCCGCCCTGTCGGCCACCCTCACCCTGGACGACGTGGCCCGGGTAGCCCTGCGCTACGCGATCACCTCCTTCGACGCCGACCGGGTCGCCTTCGCGGTGGACGACGCCGGTGGGTGGCGGATGGCCCGGCGGGTGCGGGGGGAACTGGTGGATGAGGCCGACGAACGGCTCCCCCCGCTGTGGCGGCGGGGTCCGGCGGACTGGCCGGCCCCGGGGGCGGTCAGCGCCCGCACCGGGCGGGCCAACTACATCACCGACGGCGAGCCGCTGCGGGAGGTAGCCGCCGACCGGCACGACCAGAAGATCCGGGCCCTGGCGGCCGTACCCCTGCGGGCCGTCGGGGTACGGGGTGCCCTCACGGTCGGCTACCGGTCCGCGCACGCCTGGTCGGCCCAGGAGCGGGCCTTGCTGGAGGCCTCGGCCGAGCTGGTCGGCCAGGCCACCGAACGGGCCCGCCGCTTCGAGACCCAGCACGGCACCGCCCAACTGTTGCAGCGCAGCATGCTGCCGGAGAACCTGCCCAGCCTGCCCCGGCTGCGGATCGCGGCGCGCTACGACCCGGGGGTGGACGGCAACGCCGCCGGTGGGGACTTCTACGACGCCTTCCTGCTGCCCACCGGTGACCTGGGGGTGGTGCTCGGCGACGTCGCCGGACACGACGTGCAGGCCGCCGCCCGGATGGGCCAGGTACGCGCCGCCCTGCGGGCCCTGGCCCTCAACGACCCCCGCCCGGACCAGGTGCTCGTCGGGCTGGACCGACTGGTCAGCAGCCTGGGGGCGGAGGCCGGCACCCACGAGCTGTTCGTCACGGTGGCCTTCGGGGTCATCGATGTCACCGGTGAACTGCTCACCCTGGCCAGCGCGGGTCACCCCGCGCCGCTGATCCGGCGCTGCTCCGCCGACGGGGAGCCCAGAGCCGAGTACGTGCCGGTGCCGGTCGGCGCCCCGCTGGGGGTCGGCTACCGGCCGGCCACCTGCACGGTCGCCTTCCCGCCCGGGGACACCCTGCTGCTGTTCAGCGACGGGGTGGTGGAACGACGGCGACACGGGCTCTCGCACGGCCTGGCGCGACTGGCCGAGTCGGTGGCCGCGGCGCACAGCGGGGACCCCCGCGCGTTGTGTGCCACCGCCACCGCCTCGGTACCCGGCGCCACCGAGGACGACGTGGCCGTGCTCGCGGTCGAGTACGCCCTGCGGCCGAGCCGGTCGGCCCGGATGGAGGTGCCGGCCGAGCCGACCGCCCCCAGCCGGGTACGGCACTGGCTGACCGCCCAGCTCACCGAATGGCAGGTGGCCGAGTCGGTGATCGGGGCGGCGGTGCTGTGCACCAGTGAGCTGACCACGAACGCCCTGCTGCACGCCGGCACGGCGGCCCGGGTGGAGATCGACCTGAGCCCGGAACGGCTGCTCGTGTCGGTGGCCGACTCCGGTTCACGCGGCACGGTGACCCGGGCCCGGACGGACACCCTGAGCAGCCGGGGCCGGGGACTGGGCCTGATCGAGGAGTTGAGCGACGCCTGGGGCACCGATCCCACCGTGCGGGGCTCGACGGTCTGGTTCGAGATCCTCACCCCGCCGCAGTAGCCCGGTCGCAGGGCTCAGGCCCGGCGTTGCGCCAGGGCCCGCCCCAGGTCCCGGCCGGAGCGCCAGGCGGTCTGCACCCGGGGTTGGGCACCGAAGGCGTCGCCGGCCAGCCCGATGCCCGCCTCGTCCAGGTGGAAGGTGGCGGGATCACCGGCCATGGGCTGGGCGTAGCGCCACCGGTGCAGGTGCACCGCCACGGCCGGGTCGGGCAGACCCAGCAGGTCGCGTACGGCCGCCTCGACCGCCGGGGCGGCTGCGGTGGGCTGGGCCAGGTGGCCTTCGGCGAACTGCCCGGTGGTGTGCGCGACGAGCACGGGGGCCTGGTCGCCCCGGCGGTCCCCGTCGTCGCAGACCAGCCGCAGCACCGGGTGGTCGTTGACGAAGGCCCCCCGGAAGTCCGGCCAGCGTCGGGCCGGGAACCGCAGCACCGCCGCCAGGGCGGGTGACCAGCGCTGGGCGGCGAGCGCCTCGGTGGCGGCGGTCAGGGCGGGGTCCAGCAGCAGCGCGGCCTGGGGCCCGGGCATCGCCAGCACGACCGCCTGGCAGCTGCGGCCGTCCACGACGGGGCCCGGGGCGACGTCGAGCACCAGGCGGTTCACCCGCACGGGCAGGTCCCGGGCCAGGTGTTCGACCAGCGAGCGCAGCCCACCGGGGGCGGCCCACCGCAGGGGACCGCTGACCGTACGCCTGCCCTGCTCGCCGTAGGCGAGGAAGGTGTCGGTCCACTCCCGGGCCAGCCCGACCCCCTGCCACCGGGCCACCACCTCGGCGAAGTCCGGATCGCTGACCGTGAAGTAGGCCGCCCCGAGGTCGGCCGGGCGTCCGTCGAAGCGTTTGCTGGCCATCCGGCCGCCGACCACCCGGGCCCGTTCGTGGATCTCCACCGGCACCCCGGCCCGGTGCAGTTCCTGGGCACAGGCCACTCCGGCGATGCCGGCACCGACCACCACGACGCCGGTCCGATCGGTAGTCATCCGGTGATCCTACGTACCGGTCGGACCCGAATCCGTTCGTCCGGGGGCTGACCAGGCCGAGAGATACACCTAAAGCTGTCGATGCTTCCGGAAGGTCTTCACAATTTCGCAACGGGCCCGTACCTTGGCGGACATGTGGGAGCGCTTCCACGCAACTTGCTCGATATATCCGAGGAGCAGACCATGAGAACCCGACGCACGTCCGCCGTGGTCGGCGCGGTGACGGCACTCACCGTCGCCGCCACCGTCGGCGTGGGCGCGCTGCTGGCAGCACCCGCCGCAGCGGCCGACTCCGCCTTCTACGTGGACCCGCAGACCAGCGCCGCCCGCTGGGTGGCGGCCAACCCGGGTGACTCCCGGGCCGCCGTGATCCGGGACCGGATCGCCAACGTGCCGCAGCCCCGCTGGTACACCACCACCAACACCTCGACCGTGCAGGGCGAGGTCAGCCAGTTCGTCGGCGCCGCCGCCGCAGCGGGCAAGATCCCGATCCTGGTGGTCTACAACATCCCCAACCGCGACTGCAGCAACCACAGCGGTGGCGGGGCCCCCAACCACAGCGCCTACCGCCAATGGGTGGACCAGGTGGCGGCCGGCCTGCAGGGCCGACCGGCCACCATCATCCTGGAGCCGGACGTGCTCCCCATCATGACCAGCTGCATGGACGGCAACCAGCAGGCCGAGGTCCGGGCCTCGATGGCGTACGCCGGCAAGGCCCTCAAGCGTGCCTCCTCGGCGGCGAAGGTCTACTACGACATCGGCCACGGCGGCTGGCTCTCTGCCGGCGAGGCCGCCAACCGGCTGCTCGCCGCGGACATCGCCAACAGCGCCGACGGCATCTCGGTGAACGTGTCGAACTACCGGAGCACCGCCGGTGAGGTCTCCTACGCCAAGTCGATCATCGCGGCGACCGGGATCTCCCGCCTGAAGGCGGTCATCGACACCAGCCGTAACGGCAACGGTCCCGCCGGCTCGGAGTGGTGCGACCCGCCGGGGCGGGCCATCGGCACGCCGAGCACCACCAACACCGGCGACTCGGCGATCGACGCCTTCCTCTGGGTCAAGCTGCCCGGTGAGGCCGACGGCTGCATCGCCGCCGCCGGTCAGTTCGTGCCGCAGCGGGCGTACGACCTGGCCATCGCGGCCGGGCCGCTGCCCACCACGCCGGCCCCCACCACCCCCGGCCCGACCACTCCCCCGCCGCCCCCCACCACTCCTCCGCCGCCGCCGACCACCCCGCCGCCGGCCGGTGGGTGCACGGTGACCTTCACCCCGAACACCTGGACCGGTGGCTTCACCGCCGAGATCCGGGTGACCAACCGCGGCAGCGCGGTGAACGGCTGGACCCTGTCCTTCAACCCCGGCTCCGGGGTACGGCTGAGCAACGGCTGGAACGGCACCTGGAGCCAGTCCGGCGACCGCATCTCGGTGCGGAACGCCGACTGGAACGGCAGCCTGCCCAGCGGGGGCACCCTCAGCACCGGCTTCCAGGGCACCTACAGCGGTAGCAGCCTGCCGGCGCCGAGTGGTTTCACCCTCAACGGCACCAACTGCACCTGATCACCCCCCTCCGGACAGGCCCCCCGCCACCGCCTTCGGGCACCGGCGGGGGGCCTTCCTCCTCTCCTCATCCCCGGCGCCGGCGCGTTACCGCTGCCCTCGGACGGGAACGCCTGGTACGACGAAGGAGGAGACCCATGACCACACAGTCGAATCCCCCGGCCTGGCAGCCGGGCGTGACCGGCGGCGGCACCCTCCCGTCGGGCCCGGGTGGCCGGACCGCGGCACCCAGCGGCGACGGGCAGAGTCCGCAGTTCGGTCCACCGACCGTGACGATCGGGGCCTACCCGGACTATCCCTCCGCCCAACGGGTGGTGGACCACCTGGCCGACAACCGGTTCCCGGTGGAACGCAGCGCGATCGTGGGCACCGATCTGACCCTGGTGGAGACCGTTCTGGGCCGGATGACGACAGCTCGTGCCGGACTGATCGGCGCCGGCACCGGTGCCTGGTTCGGTCTGTTCATCGGCCTGCTGTTCGGCATCTTCACCGTCGGCAACTGGATCGCGGTAATCCTGGCCGGCCTGGTCATCGGGGCCCTCTGGGGCGCGGTGTTCGGGGCGGTGGCACACGCCATGACCGGCGGCAAGCGGGACTTCACCTCGGCCAGTTCGCTGCGCGCCAACCAGTACGCCGTGATCGTCGACGCGGACGTGGCCGAACAGGCCCGTCAGGTGCTGGGTCGACTGCACCTGGGCGGGCGGACCCCGCAGACCGCGGGCTGAGCACCCGATCGACGGACGCCGACGACGTCCGGCCGCCCTCGACCATGACGGTCGGGGGCGGATCGCATCTCAGTCGGTGGCCAGTCGGGCGTGCAGATGCTCGTCGTGGCGTCGGCCGTGCGGCCGCTGGAAATCCGATCCGGTCATTCAATCCTTCAATACCTGACCTCGCCTGCCCGTTGGTCAGTCTTCCAGCCAGCAGTCCAGTGAGTTTGTTCAAATTTGAATTTTGAGCTATCGTGGGGCCATGACCGAGAGCCTGAGCGCCGACCGGCTAGCTGCTTGGCGGGCGTACATCGAGGCCAGCCAGCGGTTACTCACCCGGCTGGAGGAGGAGTTGCGCGCCACCAGCGAGCTGAGCCTCGCCGACTACCACGTGCTCGTGCTGCTCAGCGAGGTCCCCGGGCACCGGCTGCGGATGGGCGAGCTGGCCGGCCGACTGGTCTTCTCCCCCAGCCGGCTGACCTACCAGATCTCCTCGATGCAGCGGCGCGGCCTGGTGGTGCGGCAGCCCTGTCCGCAGGACGGCCGGGGCAGCGAGGCGGTGCTCACCGCCGCCGGCCTGCTGGCCCTGCGCGAGGCCGCACCGCAGCACCTGCACTCCGTACGTACCCACCTGATGGACGACCTCGACGACGCCGAGATCGCCTGCCTGACCAGGATCTTCACCCGACTCGGCCAGCGGCTACAGGCAACCGCCAGCCCCGCCCACAGCGACAGTTGAAGGAGCCTTCGATGCCCGCGATCACGGTCGACAACGTCCTCGTCCTGCCCCGCCTGCCCCGGCTGGACGAGTCCACCACCACCATCCGCCCGGTCCGTCGGCTGACCACCGCGCCCAGCGGCTTCGAGGGCGAGGGCTTCCCGGTGCGCCGGGCCTTCGCCGGGGTACCGGTCAGCGAGCTGGACCCCTTCCTGCACCTGGACCAGATGGGCGAGGTGGAGTACGCCCCGGGCGAGCCGAAGGGCACCAGTTGGCACCCGCACCGGGGCTTCGAGACCGTCACCTACATCATCGACGGGGTCTTCGAGCACCAGGACACCCACGGCGGGGGCGGCACGATCACCAACGGCGACACCCAGTGGATGACCGCCGGCAGTGGTCTGCTGCACATCGAGGCCCCGCCGGAGCACCTGGTCGTCAGCGGCGGGCTGTTCCACGGCACCCAGCTCTGGGTCAACCTGCCCAAGGTGGCGAAGATGAGCCCGCCGAAGTACCAGGACATCCGGGGCAACCAGGCCGCCCTGCTCACCACCCCGGACGGCGGTGCGCTGATCCGGGTGATCGCCGGTGAGATCGCCGGGCACCGGGGACCGGGCTCGACGTACACCCCGATCACGGTCACCCACGTGACCGTCGAGCCGGGGGCGCAGGTCGATCTGCCCTGGCGGCCGGACTTCAACGCCCTGGTGTACGTGCTGGGCGGGCGTGGCACGGTCGGTGCCAACGGCCGTGGGGTCCGGACCGGGCAGCTGGCGGTGCACGGCCCGGGTGACGCCCTGCGGATCAAGGCCAACGCCCGGCAGGACAGCCGGACTCCCACCCTGGATCTGTACATCATGGGTGGTCAGCCGATCCGGGAGCCGGTGGCCCAGTACGGCCCGTTCGTGATGAACAGCCGGGACGAGCTGATCCAGGCTTTCGAGGACTACCAGGCCGGACGGCTCGGGGTCATTCCGGCGAAGCGGCTGGCGCACACCGAGGGCCAGGGTTCCCGGCCCTGAGTCAGGCAGGACGACGAGTTGGGGGCGCCCGATGCGACCGGGGCGCCCCCGCTGGTCAGGAAACGGCGAAGATGCCGGCCAAGCCGAGCACCACCATCACCAGTACGGCCAACAGCGCTCCCCGCTCCCCTTCCACCGCCTGCTCGCGGTGCTCGGTCACAGCGCTGGTCGTCTCGCCGGGCATGGTGCGGCCTCCTCGAGTTTGGGGTGCGTGCCGATCCGGCCCTTGAGTAACCCGTCTGGGCCGCCGGAAACCCGGTGGCCGCACCCGACCGCGACCCGCCCGGCGACCGGATGCGGAGAGCAGTAAGCCCGGTCGATGCCCGTTACCCATGACCAATTTGAACCGATTTCACGGTTTAAATCACTTAAACACATCGTCCGTTCGGCTAGATTTCTGTTGGCCTATCAGGCTATGGTGACTCCCGAACGTACCAACAGTGCCCAACCGAAGCGTCACGTCTTTATCCGCGGACGAGGTGCAGGGAGGACCACCATGACCGCGCCAACGATTAGCGAGGCGGCTACCGCGCCGACGACCGCGGCCAAGCTCGACCCGCGAGCGCTCACCGACAGCGCCACCGACCTGCTCAACGCGATGGCCGCGCTGCCCGCCGGACACCCGTCCCGCGCCGCGCTGCGCGACCGGGCCATCGAGGCATGGCTGCCGCTGGCCAACCACCTGGCCCACCGCTACAGCGGGCGGGGCGAGCCGACCGACGACCTGGCCCAGACCGCGGCCGTCGGCCTCATCAAGGCCATCGACAAGTTCGACCCCTCCCGGGGTGTCGACTTCGCCGGCTACGCCATCCCCACCATCATCGGCGAGCTCAAGCGCCACTTCCGCGACCGCACCTGGGACATCCGGGTGCCCCGACGGTTGCAGGAACTGCGCCTGGCCATCTCGGACGCCAACAGCTCGCTGCTGCAGACCCTCGGCCGCTCGCCGACCGTGGCCGACATCGCCGCCCACCTCAAGCTCACCGAGGAAGAGGTCCTGGAGGGCCTGGAGGGCGCCCGCGCGTACAACGCCGTCTCCCTGTCCACCCCCACCGGCGACGGCGACCGGGCCACCGAGCTCGGTGACATGCTCGGCGGTGAGGACAGCGAGTTCGAGCTGGCCGAGCTGCGGGTGGCGCTGGGGCCGGCCCTGGCCACCCTGGACGAGCGTGAGCAGAAGATCCTGACTCTGCGCTTCTACGGGAACCTGACCCAGTCGCAGATCGCCGAGCAGATCGGGGTGTCACAGATGCATGTGTCCCGGCTGCTGGCCCGGGCGCTGACGAAGCTGCGGGGGCAACTCGACGGAACGTACTAGGAGGGGGTGGCGACGGTGGCCGGGCCGGCGGGCCCGGCCACCGTCGTGTCCGCGCTCAGTCGGTACGCGGCTCGCGCCACATCGGCCAGAACGGGGTGCCGTCCGGCAGCCGGAACGGCTCGGACTCCTGGTAGCCGTGCCGGGCGTACAGGACCCGGTTGCTCTCGCTGCTGGCCTCCAGGTAGGCCGGTATCCCGTTGGCGTCCAGCCAGGCGTGGTGGTGCCGCAGCAGGGCGCTGCCCACCCCGGTGCCCTGCCGATCCGGCCGCACGGCCAGCAACGCCAGGTGGTGGTGATCGGCGTGCGGATGGTGGGTGGCGAACAGCTCGTCCAGGTGGGCAAAGCGGGGGGTCCACTCGCCACAGGCGGCGGCCAGCCGGGCGTCGTAGTCCTCCGGTTCGGGCAGCGGGTCGCCGACCGAGGGCAGCCAGACCGCCACCCCGGCCCGGTCGGTGGTGCCGAAGACCAGCCCGTGCCGCAGGGCGTGGGAGACCACGATCTCGAACTGGCCGGCCAGCACCGCCTCCCGCTTGGCCTCCTCCGGCACCAGCCACCGGGTGGCGTCCAGCACCAGGAAGGCCTCCGCGATCCGTTCGGCCACCCACCGGGCGTCGGCCGGTTCCAGCCGTACGATGCTCACCTCGGTCATCGCCCCACCTCCGTGGTGGGCAGCACCGCGGCGGTGCTCTCCGCACCCAGACCGATCCGGGCGTAGGTGTCCGGGCGGCTGTTGCGCAGCACCAGCCCCCAGAGCACACCGAGTGCGGCGGCCACCGGGTATGCCGCCGGGAAGAGCCAGCGCAGCGGCGAGTCGGGCTCCAGCCCGAGCATGTCGGCGAAGTTCTGCACGGCCAGCACGATGATGGAGATCAACGCGATCCCGGCGATGGCGGGAGCGATCAGCCGGCGCCACAGGGTCTCCTGCTCCCCGCTGCGCGCGAAGTAGGCGATGATCGCGACGGCGGTCGTGGCGATCAGCAGCAGCACCCCGAAGCCGCCGGTGATGCCCAGCCAGAAGAACAGTTGGAGCACCGGGTCCCAGCCGTTGATCGCGTACAGCAGGATGACCGCCAGGCCCAGGGTGCTCTGCGCCAGCGAGGCGGCCCGAGGGGCCCCGGTGACCGGGGAGGTACGGCCGAAGATCGCCGGCAACACCCGCTCCCGGCCCAGCGCGAAGGCGTACCGGGCGGTCGTGTTGTGGAACGAGATCATCGCGGCCAGCACCGAGGTCAGGAAGAGTGCCTGCCCGATGGTGAGCACGGTGTCACCCAGGTGCGCTCCCGCCAGGTTGAAGATCAGGTCGATGCTCTGGGCGTTGGCCTCCTCGACGATGCGGTCCGGTCCCACGGCGACCGTCATGCTCCACGAGGACAGGGCGTAGACCACACCGATGATCGCCACGGACAGGTAGGTGGCCATCGGCACGGTGCGCTTGGGGTCCTTGCTCTCCTCGCTGAACACCACCGAGGCCTCGAAGCCGACGAAGCCGAGGATCGCCAGCACCAGCACGGCACCGACCCCGGGCACGAAGAAGTTGTCCGGGGAGAAGGCCGCGAAGCTGACCCCGCCGGAGGCCGGGTTGCTCAACTGGCCCAGGTCGAACAGCAGGATGATGGCGATCTCGGCGCAGAGCAGGGCGGCCAGCACCATGCCGTTGATGTCCACCCGCAGCAGGCCCAGCAGCCCCACCATGGCCCAGGCCACCAGTGCCACCACCCACCACTGGGGGGCGATGCCGAACAGCCGGTCCAGCACCGGGGTGGCCGCCGCGCCGATGGTGCCGTAGAGCCCCACCTGAAGCGCGTTGTAGGCCAGCAGCGCCACCCAGGCCGTACCCACCCCGGCGGGGCGACCCAGGCCCCGCGCGACGTAGGCGTAGAAGGCCCCGGCGTTGGCCATCCGACGGGCCATCGCCACGTACCCGGCGGAGAAGATCGCCAGCACGGCGGCGACCGCCAGGAAGGCCAGCGGGATACCGAGCACCCCGATGACCCCGTAGCCGGTGGTGACCACCCCGGCCACCACGGTCAGCGGCGCTGCCGCGGAGAGCACGAAGAAGACCACGGAGGGTACGCCGAGCCGGCCCCGGGCCAGCGCCTCGGAGACGTTGCTTGGTCGCTGTGGTGTCAGTGTGGAGGACATGGATGACTCCGGATGAGTGTGAGGGGGTTTAGGCGCCGGCTCAGGAGGTGCCGCGCAGCACGGCCGCGCCCACTGCGGCCTCGGTGTGCGCCACGAGCTCCTTGAGGGGGGCCGGCAGAGCGGGGATGATCAGATTGAGTCGGTGGTGGGCACGGGGGCCGGCGCTCCACAGCACTTCCCGGGTCAACCCGGCGGAGGCGACCAGACCCAGCAGCAGCGCGTCCGGCACGCTCGGCGGGTCGGCACGTTCCAGCACCGCACGCAGCCGGGTAGCCGGCCAGGCGGCCACATTGGGATCGATCGGCACGTAGCTGACCGTGGTGCGCAGCAGCCGTCGGCTCTCCTGCCGACGCAGCGCACCGGCCCGACAGAGCCGCTCCCCCACCGAGGTCACCGAGGTCTGGGCGAGGAAGCTGAGCCAGGTGCGTACCGACTGGTGCTGGGCCTCACCGATCAACTGGTCCAGCACGGTGTGCGCCAGGGCGTCCGCGGGCGGACGGCGGTCGATCACGCTGACCTGACCGTTGGTGACGGTCAGGTGTCCATAGAGGATCAACTCGCCGAGCAGCCCGCCGGCCAGGCCCAGACCGGTGGCGGCCGGGTGCAGTTTCGCCTTGCCACGGATGTCGTTGTGGGCGATCAGGAAGAACTCGTCGGCGATGAGCAACGGTCCTCCCCCGAATGGCCGTCCTGTGTGATCGCGAACCCGGGAAAGCATGCACGTCGATGCACTGCAATGCAACTCCCGTTTTCGACAGTTGCACTCCGTGCTGATGCGACCTGCGGATTTCCCCGTGACAGACTCGGAGGGTGACCGCAAGCCCCACTGTTCGCCGCCGCCGCATCGCTCGGGAACTCCGTCAACTGCGGGAAAGCGCCGGAATGACGCTGGATGTCGCCGCCCGGCAACTGGACATGTCCAAAAGCAACCTCTCCCGTATCGAGAACGCCCAGATCGGCATCAAGCCCCGCGACGTACGCGCCGCGTTGGCCCTGTATCAAGTGACCGGAAACGACGCCGAGGCCCTCATCGAGATCGCCCGTGGTGCCCAGCAACGCGGCTGGTGGCAGCACTACAGCGACGTACTGCCGGAATGGTTCGAGTTCTATGTCGGCCTGGAGGCCGAGGCCGCCACCCTGCGCACCTACGAGGCCGAGGCGGTGCCCGGCCTGTTGCAGACCGAGGCGTACGCCCGGGAGGTCTACCGGCTGACCGCCGGCGAGGAGGATCTCGACCGCAAGGTCGCCGCCCGACTCCGCCGACAGGACGTGCTGCACAGCGACGCCCCGGTCGAACTGTCGGTGGTGTTGAACGAGGCCGTCCTGTTACGCCCTGTCAGCGACCGGGCCGTAATGGCGGGTCAACTGTCGCATCTGGAGACGGTCGCTCAACTACCGAACGTCACGATTCAGGTACTGCCCTTCGAGGCGGGCGGGCACCCGGCGATGAACTCCCCGTACGTGATCCTCACCTTCGCCGACGCCGCCGACGCCGCCGTGGTCTACCTGGAAAACCTCACGACAGGCCTGGCACTGGAAGAGGCCGGACAGGTGGGCTCGTATAGCCTTGTGCACGAGCGGCTGCGCCGGTTGGCGCTGGATCCGGCGGCATCTCTGATCCGCCTGAAAGAAGCTGCTCGCTACTTTACGTGATCGCGTCAGCGCGATCACCCTCAGTATTTATGAAGGGATCGCGATGACCGCGCTCGACCTGTCCCGGGCGAAGTGGCGCACCAGCACCCGCAGTGTGGGTAACGGCAACTGCGTGGAAGTCGCCACACTCGACGGTCATGTCGCGGTGCGGGACAGCAAGGATCGCGGCGGGCCGGTGCTGACGTTTCCACCATCGGCCTGGAGCGCCTTCGTCGTCGGCCTCGACGAAGCCGACGGTCGCTGACCGCTGCGACATCAAGGCAGCCGGCACCGCCGGTACGCGGTAGCTGGCACACGGCGTCGCCGCTGCACGGCGGAGACACCGGGCAGGGGCAGCCCTCACACAGGAGTCTGCCCCTGCCACGGCCAGCGCGGTCGTTCTTGAGCGCAGCGGCGCTCAGCTCACACGGCCCCCATCGGCGTCGCTAGCGCAGCGACCGGAAGCCGGCGCGCAGTTCCTCCACGAAGACCTCCGGCCGTTCCCAGGCCGCGAAGTGCCCACCCTTGTCCAGCTTGTGGTAGTAGACGAGATTCGGGTACGCCCGCTCGACCCAGCTGCGCGGGGCCTGGTACAACTCGTCGGGGAAGGCACTCACCGCGGCCGGCACGGAGACCCCCTTGGTGGCGAAGAAGGAGAGCGGGTTCTCCGCGTAGAGGCGGGACGCGGAGACCGCCGTGTTCGTGGCCCGGCAACGACGGGATCACCAGGTGGAAGGCGTCGGACGCGGACGCGCCGTACGCCGTCGGATCGGTGAGCGGCCCGATGATCTTCAACTGCTCGATCACGGACCCGGGCCAGCCGTGCGTGACGATGAGCGGCAGCGCGTCCTCGTGCCGGGAGCGGACGTGGATGAAGTGGATGTCCAGGCCGTCGATCTCGGTAAGGAACTGCGGCAGGTCGTTCAGTCTCGCCTCGATCCTGCGCCAGTCGTACTCGGTCTCCCAGTAGCGCGCGAGTGCCTGGATGGTGGCCAGCGGCACGCTGTCCCCGTCGATCAGGATCACGCAGATGGGATTGCCGGCCGTCGCCCGTCACGGGCGCGCATCCCCTCGACGGCGGCTGCCTCGATCAGGCCGGTCGTCGAGGAACAGGCCGCCTCAGGTCAACACTAGGTCCGCCGCCGCGACGGCGAGCGCCCTCGGCGCAACGTCACGTCCGAACCTGTTCACGGTGTTCGGCTGGCCGACGAAAGCGGTGCCGTCCTTCGGGCGCCCTCAGCCCTCGTCGACCACGTCCGCGACGACGACCGTGACATTGTCCGGTCCACCGGCGCGCAGCGCGAGGTCGATCAGCCGGCGTGCGCACTCCTGACGGTCCGGGTATTCGGCCAGCACCTCGGCCATGGTCTCGGCGCTGACGACGTTGGACAACCCGTCGCTGCACAGCAGCCACCGGTCCCCGGCCCAGGGCAGCATCGTCGCGTACGTCGGGGAGATCTCGTCGCCCTGCAACGCCTGGGTGACCACGGCCCGGCGCGGATGGCTGCCGGCCTGGTCGGGGGTGATCAGGCCCTGGTCGACCAGCATCTGCACGAAGGTGTCGTCCCGGGTGATCTGCTTGAGCACCCCCTCGCGGAACAGGTACGCCCGGGAGTCGCCCACATGCGCCAGGGCCAGGCAGCTGCCGGTACGCGCGAACAGCAGCGCGGTCAGTGTGGTGCCCATCCCCTGTCGTTGCGGATCATCCGCGACCGCCTGACGGATCCGGCTGGTGGCCGACTGGATGCCGCTCTGCAGGGCGGCCACCAGGGCGTCCTCGGGGGTCTCCACGTCCAGTGGGGCCATCGCCTCGATGGCGATCGAGCTGGCCAGGTCGCCCGCGGCCATGCCTCCCATGCCGTCGGCGACCGCCACCAGCCAGGCGCCGGCGTGCAGGGCGTCCTGGTTACCACTGCGGATCAGGCCACAGTCGCTCGTTCCGGCAGAACGCAGCTTCAGGGTCATGGCACGCAGCCTGCCAGGCGAAGGGCGGGGTTGTCTCTAGGAGATCGGGACGACCGGGCGTGGCGCGGCAAATCTCACTGCTGAACGCCCCGATGAGGATCGGGTGCGATCGATTGACACGATCGGCCGTCCCTGGAAACATGCCCGATACCTGGGAGCGCTCCCAGGTTTCCCCCACCATTTGCCCGTCCTGTTCGTCGGAAGGATCCCCCGTGACGCCACCCCGACGTCGTCTAGCGGTGCTCGCTGCGGCAACCGCCGTGGCGCTGGCCGGCACCACCGCCGGCACCGCCTACGCCGACCCCCCGGCAGACGCACCCGAACAAATCACCAACGGCGACTTCAGCAACGGCTCCTCGCCCTGGTTCTCCTTCGGCACCGGCCCCCTCGGCGTGGTCGACGGCCAACTCTGCACCACTGTCGCCGGTGGCCTGGCCAACCCGTGGGACGCCGGCATCGGCCACGACGGAGTGCCGCTGATCGCCGGCGCCGAATACACCCTGGGCTTCGACGTCACCTCGACCCCGGGTGGCTCGGTGACCGCGGTGCTGCAACTCGGCAGCGCCCCCTACACCGGCTACTACTCGGTCATCGCGGCCGCCACCCCCACCCAGCAGCGGGTCGAGCGGACCTTCGTGGCCCCGACCGACGACAGCCGGTCCCAGCTGATCTTCCAGGTCGGTGGGGCCGCCGAACAGCAGACCGTCTGCCTGGACAACGTCTCGCTGCGCGGCGGCAACCCGCCCGAGCCGTACGAGCCGGACACCGGCCCCCGGGTCCGGGTCAACCAGGTCGGCTACCTGCCGCACGGGCCGAAGAACGCCACCGTGGTCACCGACGCCACCGAGGCCCTGCCCTGGCAGTTGAAGTCCGCCTCCGGTGCCGTGGTGGCCAGCGGCAACACCACCCCCCGCGGGGTCGACCCGGCCTCGGCGCAGAACGTCCACTCGCTGGACTTCTCCTCGTACCGCACCCCCGGACAGGGCCTGACCCTGACGGTGGACGGTGAGGTCAGCCACCCGTTCGACATCTCCGGCGCCCTCTACGAGCAGCTGCGCTCCGACGCCCTGCAGTTCTTCTACATCCAGCGCAGCGGCATCGCCATCGACGGTGACCTGGTCGGCGAGGAGTACGCCCGCCCGGCCGGCCACCTGGGGGTCGCCCCCAACCAGGGCGACACCGACGTGCCCTGCCAGCCCGGGGTCTGCGACTACCGGCTGGACGTGCGCGGCGGCTGGTACGACGCGGGCGACCACGGCAAGTACGTGGTCAACGGCGGCATCGCCACCTACCAGTTGCTGAGCACCTTCGAGCGGACCAAGAACGCGGCCACCGCCGGGTTCGGTGCCGCCCTCGGCGACGGCACCCTGCGGCTGCCCGAGCGGGACAACGGGGTACCGGACATCCTCGACGAGGCCCGCTGGGAGCTGGAGTTCCTGATGCGGATGCAGGTGCCGGCCGGCAAGCCGCTCGCCGGGATGGCCCACCACAAGATCCACGACGAGAACTGGACCGGACTGCCGTTGCAGCCCGAGGACGACCCGGAGCTGCGTGAGCTGCACCCGCCGTCCACCGCCGCCACCCTGAACCTGGCCGCCGTCACGGCCCAGTGCGCCCGGCTGTTCGCCCCGTACGACGCCGCCTTCGCGCAGCGTTGCGGCACCGCGGCCAAGACCGCCTACGCCGCGGCGAAGGCCAACCCGACCCGCTACGCCAGCCCGACCGACGGCAACGGCGGCGGCGCGTACGACGACAGCAACGTCACCGACGAGTTCTACTGGGCGGCGGCCGAGCTGTACCTGACCACCGGTGAGGCCGCCTACCTGGCCGACCTGACCGCCTCGCCGCACCACACCGGTGACGTCTTCGACGCCCGGGGCTTCGGCTGGCAGAGCGTGGCCGCCCTGGGCCGCCTCGACCTGGCCACCGTGCCCAGCGGGCTGGCGGCGGCCGAGCTGACCCGCATCCGCAAGTCGGTGACCGACGCCGCGGACGGCTACCTCGCCGAGATCGCCCGCCAGGCGTACGGGCTGCCGATGCCGGGTGAGTCCAGCAGCTACTTCTGGGGCGGCAACAGCAACGTGATCAACAACGCGATCGTGCTGGCCACCGCCTTCGACCTGACCGGTCAGGCCAAGTACCGCGACGGCGCGGTGCAGACGATGGACTACATCCTCGGCCGCAACGCGCTGAACATCTCGTTCGTCACCGGTTGGGGCGAGCACGCGGCGGAGAACCAGCACAGCCGCATCTTCGGCTACCAGCTCGACCCGACCATGCCGAAGCCGCCCGCGGGCTCGCTGGCCGGCGGTCCCAACGCCGACCTGCAGGACCCGTTCGTGGAGAAGCTGCTCGCCGGCTGCGCCCCGATGTTCTGCTACGTCGACGACATCGCCTCCTACTCGACCAACGAGGTGGCGATCAACTGGAACTCGGCGCTGGCCTGGATCGCCTCGTTCCTGGCCGACCAGGGTGACTCGGCGGCCGTGCCGGCACCCACCTGCTCGGTGACGTACACCAACTACGGCTCCTGGCAGGGCGGCACCGGCTTCACCGGCCAGGTGACCATCCGCAACACCGGCACCACCACCCTGAACGGCTGGACCGCCAAGTTCGCCTTCACCGGTGACGCCAAGGTGCGCGAGGCCTGGATGGCAGACGTCAAGCAGTCCGGCGCCACGGTGACCGCGAAGAACGAGTCGTACAACGGCAACATCGCCCCCGGCGGCACGGCGATGTTCGGCTTCAACGCCACCACCGGCAAGGGCGCCAACCCCGCACCGAACCTGATCACGGTCAACGGCGCACCCTGCACCGTCTCCTGATCCCCGGGTGGGGTGCCGTCGGCGACCGGCACCCCACCCGGCCCCACTCGCGAGGGGCCCGGCCCGGCTGCGGCCCGGCCCGCTCGGGGCCCGGTTGATCAAAAAGTTTGGGTCTGGATTCCGCCTCCAGGCGACCAAACCTCTTGATCACCGGGCCCCTCGCTGTTCGCCTGGTCGCCGGGTAGCAGGATGGCGGCATGGATGATCTGGTGTTGCGGGCCGGAGGGCCGGAGGATGCGGCGGCGGTGTTGCGACTGCTGGACGACGCCACCGCCTGGCTGGTGGCGCAGGGGCGTACCGGGCAGTGGGGCACCGAGCCCGCGTCGACCGACCCGCGCCGCATCGCCCAGGCCGACGGCTGGGCCAAGGGCGACGGTCTGTGGCTGGCAGAAATCGGCGACCGACCGGTCGGCGCGCTCGTGGTGGGCACCGCCAACGACTACGTGCCCCCGGCCACCGAACCGGAGCTGTACGTGAACCTGCTGGTCACCGACCGGGCGTACGCCGGAGCGGGAATCGGTGCCCGACTACTGGCGCACGCCGCCGACCTGGCCCGACAAAGCGGTGTCCACCTGCTCCGCGTGGACTGCTACGCCGGCGACGACGGCGCCCTGGTCCGCTGGTACCAACGCCAGGGCTTCACCCCCACCACCCCCTTCACCCTCACCCGCCCCGCCCAACCCCCCTGGCCCGGCCAACTCCTAACCCACCCCCTGTCTCCGCCGCGTTGATCATGAGGTTGACGGCAGTCTGGAGATCGACAACTGCCGCTAACCTCATGATCAACGGGGCACAGACAGAGGGCGCGAGGGGGGTGGGGTGGGTGGGTTAGGGGGTGTGGGGTGGGTGGGTTAGGGGGTGTGGGGGAGTTTGGGGAGGACCTGGGTGCCGAAGGCGTCCAGGAAGGGGCGTTGGTCCTGGCCTACGTGGTGTAGGGCTATCTGGTCGAAGCCTAGGTCGATGTAGTCCTCCAGCCAGCCGGTGTGTCGGCCCAGGTCGGCGGAGATGTTGACCACCTCGGCCAGGCGGGACATGGGTACCTGGGCGGAGACCACGTCGAAGTGTTCCGGGGTGGCCAGGTCCCAGCAGACCGGGGGGGCGAAGACGTTGCTGCGCCACTGGTCGTACGCGATGGCCTCGGCCTCGGCCTGGCTGCCGGCCCAGCTCAGATGCACCTGGAGGTGGATCGGCCCGCGACCGCCGGCTTCCCGGTAGGCGTCGATCATGCGGCGAAGGTGGTCGGTGGAGGCGTTCACGGTGATCAGACCGTCCGCCCATTCGGCACACCAGCGGGCGGTCTCGACACTGACCGCGGCGCCGACCAGGGCGGGCGGCTGCTCGGGTCGGGTCCAGAGCCGGGCCCGGTCGACCCGGACCAGCCCGTCGTGGCTGACCTCCTCGCCGGCCAGCAGGGCCCGGATGACCTCCACGCACTCGCGCAGCCGGGCGTTGCGGACCTCCTTGCGGGGCCAGGCCTCGCCGGTGACATGTTCGTTGGCGGCCTCACCGGAGCCCAGCGCGGCCCAGAACCGGCCAGGGTACATCGCGGCCAGGGTGCCGATCGCCTGGGCGATGATGGCCGGGTGGTAACGCTGGCCCGGTGCGTTGACCACGCCGAAGGACAGCCCGGTGGCCTGGAGCGCGGAACCTAGCCACGACCAGGCGAACCCGGAGTGCCCCTGCCGCTCGCTCCAGGGTGCGAAGTGGTCGGAGCACATCGCGGCGTCGAAGCCGACCTCCTCGGCGTGACACACCGCCTCCAGCAGGGCACGGGGATGAATCTGCTCGTGGGAAGCGTGGAAACCGATCGCCGTCATGCCGGCCTCCCTACCCAGGCCGGCGGAAAAGTAAGCCGGGCTACTCGGCGTGCGCCCCGGCGCCGGCCCCGGCCTCCCCCGCACCGATCCAGACCGTCTTGAGGTTGCAGAACTCGTGCATGCCCTGGGCGGACAACTCCCGGCCGTACCCGGAGTTCTTCACCCCACCGAAGGGCAGCTCCGGGTACGAGGTGGTCATGCCGTTGATGAACACCGCCCCGGCGACCAGGTCGGTGGCGAAACGCTCCTGCTCCTGGGGGTCCCGGGTCCAGGCGTTGGAGCCGAGCCCGAAGGCGGTGCCGTTGGCCACCTCGATCGCCTCCTCGTACGAGGACACCCGGTACAACCCGGCCACCGGCCCGAACACCTCCTCGGACCACATCCGCATGCTCGGATCGAGGTCGGCGACCACGGTCGGCGGGTAGAACCAGCCCTCCCCGGTGGGTTTGCGACCACCGCAGAGCACGGTGGCTCCCTTGTCGACCGCGTCCCGGACCTGGGCGTCGACCTCGTCGCGGCCCCGCTCGCTGGCCAACGGCCCGACATCGGTGTCGGCGTCCATCGGGTCGCCGACCCGCAGCGCCGACATGCGGTGCGCGAACGCCTCCGCGAAGGCCTCGTAGACCTCGGTGTGCACGATGAACCGCTTGGCCGCGATGCAGGACTGCCCGTTGTTCTGGCAGCGTGCGGTGGTGGCCACCTCGGCGGCCAGTTCCACATCGGCCGAGGGCATCACCACGAAGGGGTCGCTGCCGCCCAGTTCCAGCACGGTCTTCTTCAGCTCCCGGCCGGCGATCTGGGCGATGGACCGGCCGGCGGGCTCGCTTCCGGTCAGGGTGGCGGCGCGTACCCGGGGGTCGCCCAGGATCTGCTCCACCGCCTCGGAGCCGACCAGCAGGGTCGTGAAGGCCCCCTCGGGGAAACCGGCGCGGCGGATCACGTCCTCCAGCAGCAGGGCGGTCTGCGGCACGTTGGAGGCGTGTTTGAGCAGCCCGGTGTTGCCGGCCATCAGGGCCGGGGCGGCGAAGCGTACGACCTGCCAGAGCGGAAAGTTCCAGGGCATCACCGCGAGGACCGGCCCGATCGGCTGGTAGCGGACGAAGGCCCGGGTCGCAGAGACCGCCTTCGCGTCGGCCGGTAGATCGGCCAGGAACTCGGCGGCGTGGGCGGCGTAGAAGCGGAAGGCGGTGGCGCACTTGGTGACCTCTGCCTTGGCTGCGGCGTACGTCTTGCCCATCTCGGTGGTCATCAGCCGGGCGATGTCGTCGCGTTCGGCCTCCAGCAGGTCCGCCGCCGCGTTCAGCCACCGCCCGCGCTGGTCGATGGTGGTGCCCCGCAGCTGCTGGTACGCCAGATCGGCCCGTTCGATCGCGTCGCTCAGCTGCTCGTCCGACATCGGCTCGAAGGTCTTGAGCACCTGGCCGGTAACGGGGTTGGTGGTGGCGATGGGCATCAGGGCTTTCTCCCGTCACTCGAAGAGCGAGTGCCGCACACCGGGTTCCTCACGGCGGCGGGCGGCACGGCGGCGTTGGATGACGGCCAGGTCGACGACCGCGACCACCGCGAAGATCACGCAGACCACACCGAGCAAGGCCAGCTCGGCACGGAACGCCAGCACCGCGAAGACGACCATGGTGACGAGCCCGAAGCCGGCCAGCACCAGCCGCAGATTGAGTGCGCTGTACGCGTGGCCGACCGTGCCGCGGGCACGCCGGGGCTGTGATCTCGTCATCACCTCCACCTACCCCGCACCGCCCGGACTAACCGCCACCACCGCGACTAGCACGCTTCTCGACCCGGCGACAGGGATCTGCCGCATCTCCGACAAGGCGGCACGAAGGTCACGCGGCCCACGCGTACAGTCATCCTGCCGTCTCTGCGCGCTACGAGGCTGGGGAAGTCATGCCTGGACGCTGGACAACCGCCGCCGTCTGCCTGCTCGCGTTGGTCGCCCTGGCCTGCGAGGCGGGCGGAGAGGCGACCCCCCGACCCACCGGCAGCCCGCCACCCGGCTCCCCCAAGGTGGTCGCCGCCCTCGGTGACTCCATCACCACCGGCTTCGGCTCCTGCCTCGTGCTCACCTCCTGCGAACGCAACTCCTGGTCCACCGGGTCGGGGCTGCGGGTCGACAGCCACTACCGCCGGCTGCTGGACCGCAACCCCAAGCTGCGGGACAAGGCGTACAACCACGCCCGACCGGGGGCCCGGGCCGCCGCGTTGGCCGGCCAGGCGGAGGCGGCGGTACGCGACCGGGCCGACTACGTGACCGTGCTGATCGGGGCCAACGACGCCTGCCGCAACTCCATCGAGGCGATGACCCCGGTTACCGAGTTCCGGGCCGAGATCGACCGAGGGCTGAAAGTGCTGCGCGAGGGCCGACCCAAGGCCCGGGTGCTGGTGGTCAGCATCCCCAACCTGTACCGGCTCTGGGAGGTCGGCCACGACGACTCCCGGGCCACCCGGGCCTGGCGACGGGGGGTCTGTCCGGCGCTGCTGGCCGAGCCGACCTCGACCGCACCGGCCGACCGGGCCCGCCGCACGGAGTTCAAGGAACGGATCTCGGCCTACAACAGACAACTGTCGGCCGCCTGCCGCGCGTACGGCTCCCGGTGTCGGTACGACGGCGGGGCGGTGCACCGGGTCAGGTTCGACCTGGACCTGGTCAACGCCCTGGACTACTTCCACCCCAACACGGCCGGTCAGTCCCGTCTCGCCGAGGTGACCTGGCGCTCCTCCGGCTACGCCGACTGATCGTCGTCCTCAGGGGAACGGCGAGGGGTCGGGATGTGCGGATGACCGTGCTGACGGTAGTGGGCCCGGGAGCGTTCGGCGAGGTTCTTGGTGGCCGAGGAGTTCGCCCAGGTGCCCAGAATGATGGCCGCCCCCGGTACCACCTTGGCGAAGACCCGCTTCGCGGCCCGTACCCCGGCCATCTGGGCCAGCCGGATCCCGAGCCGCAGCATCGCCCGACCCAGGGTGGTCTGACCGCCACCACCGAACAGCGCACCGGCCCGTTCCCGGCCCGCCGCCACCCCCAGGGCCAGTCGGGCGCTGGCCGCCACCTTGTGCACCTTCTGCAGGACCAGCAGGTCGGCGGCCCGGTCCTGGTGTGCCGGGTCCGCGCCGTAGGCGGCGGCGATGTGCAGCACCATGCGGGCCTGGGTCCAGGCGAGCACCCCGACATCGAGCACCGCACCGGGCAGACCGGCCGCCCCGGAGACGGCACCGGAGAGCCGGGCCTGGTTGACGAATCGGCGTACCACCTGATCGGCCAGGGAGTCCGGGGTGGCGTTCGGGTGCTGCGCGCGGGCCTGTCGGACCCAGGTGGCCGCCTCCGGACCGAGTCGGCGTACCGCCTCCAGGGCGAGATGTTCCGGGGCGTACTGCGGGTCCTGGCGCATCCGGTCCCAGAGGGTGACCGGTGGCGTCTCGGTGGCCTCACCCTCGGGCCGCCGGCCCGGCACTGCCGGGACGCCGGGCTGTCCGTTGACCGGAGCCGGGTCGCTCATCACCACTCCCTTCCACGATGCTCACTCATATGTACCCCCGGGCCGCAACGCCGTATTCGGGCAGGGTCGGATCGAATCCGGGTCGGGCGGACCGGCGCGGCAGGAATGCGCCAGGATGGCGGGTACGTTCTGGCGATCGGGGGAGCCGTCAAACCAGCAACCCCCGTTACGCGCAACCAGGGAGGCCGCACCGGTGCTCGATCCACACGAGCTCTACGAACTCACCACCGATCTGCCCGAACTAGGGCAACCGGTCCTGATCCAGGCACTCACCGGTTTCGTCGACGCCGGCAACGCCAGCCGACTGGCCCGCGAGCAGTTGCTGACCTCGTTGGAGTCCCGCCAGATCGCCCGCTTCGACCTCGACCAGCTCTTCGACTACCGATCCCGCCGCCCGGTGATGACCTTCGTGGAGGATCACTGGGAAAGCTACGACACGCCGGAGTTGGTGCTGCATCTGCTGCACGACGACGACGAGACCCCCTTCCTGCTGCTCACCGGGCCGGAGCCGGATCTGCAGTGGGAGCGGTTCGTCGCCGCGGTCGCCGGGCTCTCCGCCCGGCTGGACGTACGCCTGACGGTGGGGCTCAACTCGATCCCGATGGCGGTGCCGCACACCCGGCCCGCCGGGGTGACCGCCCACGCCACCCGCCCCGATCTGATCGTCGGCTACGAGCCGTGGCTGCAACGGGTCCAGGTACCCGGCAGCGTGGGTCACCTGCTGGAGTTCCGCCTGGGTGAGGCCGGTCGGGACGCCCTGGGCTTCGCCGCCCATGTGCCGCACTACGTGGCGCAGGCGGAGTACCCGGCCGCCGCCGAGGTGCTGCTCGCCTCCGTGTCCCGCAGCACCGGGCTACTGCTGCCCCGCGACGGGCTGCGCTCCGCCGCCGAGGCGGTCCGGGTGGAGATCGACCGGCAGGTGACGCAGAGCGAGGAGGCCAGCACCCTGGTGCAGGCCTTGGAGGAACAGTACGACGCGTACGCCCGGGGTCAGGAAGGTAAGAACCTGCTGGCGGCGGAGACCGGCCCCCTGCCCACCGCGGAGGAACTCGGCGCCGAACTGGAACGTTTCCTGGCCGAACAGACCCGCCCCAACAACGAATGAGGGTGTAAGGAAGGGCCCCTTGTTAACGCCTGGTGCAGAGCAGGGGCCCCCTGTTAACAACCTCAGGGGTGGCGGCGCGCGGAGTCGGGCCGGGATACGGCAGGCTGACATCATGCGTCTGGCGACCTGGAACGTGAACTCGGTGAAGGCCCGCCTGCCCCGGCTGCTCGACTGGTTGGCCGGCACCGAACCGGACGTGGTCTGCCTCCAGGAGACCAAGTGCCCCGACGGCGCCTTCCCGGTGGCCGAGGTGGGCGAGCTGGGCTACACCGTGGCCAGCCACAGCGACGGCCGGTGGAACGGGGTGGCCATCCTGTCCCGGGTCGGCCTGGCCGATGTCACGGTCGGCTTTCCCGGCGAGCCGGGCTTCCCCGAGCCGGAGGCCCGAGCCATCGCCGCCACCTGCGGCGGGGTACGCGTCTGGTCGGTGTACGTGCCGAACGGGCGGGCCCCCGACGACCCGCACTACGCCTACAAGCTGGCCTGGCTGGGGGCCCTGCGGGAGGCGCTGGCCGCCGAGTTGACCGACCATCCGGCGTTGGCGGTCTGCGGGGACTTCAACGTGGCCCCGACGGACGACGACGTGTGGGATCCGGCGTTGTTCGCCACCTCCACCCATGTCACCCCGGCCGAACGGGCCGCCCTGGCGGCGTTGCGGGACCTGGGCCTCGTCGATGTGGTGCCCACCCCGATGAAGGGGCCGTATCCCTTCACCTACTGGGACTATCGGGCCGGCATGTTCCACCAGAACAAGGGCATGCGGATCGACCTGGTGTACGCCTCGGCACCGTTGGCCGGCACGGTCCGCGCGGCCTATGTCGACCGGGAGGCCCGCAAGGGCAAGTCCCCCTCCGACCATGCCCCGATCGTCGTCGACACCACAGTCGAAACCTTCTGAGGTGACGACTCTGCGCCGTGGCGGGCGCTGCCCGCGTCTAGGGTGGGGACATGGCAGTCGTGAAGATCAACGCGATCGAGGTACCCCCGGGAGCCGGCGAGGAGTTGGAGAAGCGGTTCGCCGCGCGGGCGCACGCCGTGCAGAACTCCCCCGGCTTCCTCGGCTTCGAGTTGCTGCGCCCGGTCGCCGGTGACAACCGCTACTTCGTCTACACCCGCTGGGAGAGCGAGCAGGCGTACCAGGACTGGGCCGCCGGCCCGGCCCGTGCCGCCCACGCCGCCCCGCCCGGCGGCGAACAACGCCCCCCGGTCGCCACCGGCGCCACCCTGCTGGAGTTCGAGGTGGTGCAGCAGGTTCCCTGAGTCACCGGCCCGCTCTGGGCTGCTGCTATGCGGGGCGGGTCTCGGTGTGGGTGGCGAAGGCGATGACATTGTCGGCGTAGCCGGTCGCGCCGCCGAGCCACTGACCCCCGCAGGTGATCAGCCGCAGGCTGGGCGGGCCGTCATGGCCGTAGATCCGGTCGGCCGGCAGTTGGTCCTTGGGGAAGCGTTCGACGGAGTCGACCGTGAACACCGCCACCGAGCCGTCCGCCCGCTGCACCTCGACGGTCTCCCCGACCCGGAGCTTGTGCAGGTCGTAGAAGACCGAGGGGCCGCTCTTGGTGTCGACATGGCCGACGATGACGGCGGGACCGGGCTCGCCGGGCACCGGCCCCCGGTCGTACCAGCCGGTCTCCTCGTGCCGACTCAACGGCGGTACGTCGATCGTCCCGTCGGCGGCGTCCCCGACCGGTTTCACCGGGGCGTTGATGTCGACCGTCGCGACCGTGAGGCGTACCGGCCGGGGTGCGGCGGGCGCGGCGACCGTCTCGCGCGCCGGTGGCTCGGCACCACCGCCGGCCGCGGTGGCCCACTGCAACGGATCACCGACGCTGCGCCCCAGCCCGGCGCCGGTGGCGAAGACACCGAGCAGTACCAGCACCACCGCCAACGGCAAGGACCAGGGACTGCGGCCGGAGCGGGTGGCCCGGCGACTGGATCGGGTGCCCCGGGGGGCCTTCCCGGCGGATGCACGCGGGCTGGTCGACGGAGGCGGACCGGCCGAGGGAAGCGGACCGGCCGGGGGCGAGGAGCGGACCGGTCGGGCCGAGCCACGGGCCGGGTGGCCGGTGGATGCCGGTCGCTTCGAGGCCGGTGGGACGTCGCCCGGGACGAAGAGGTCCGCCCGGGCGATGGAAGTCCCGGGCCGCTCGACCGGCGGCACGAACACCTCGGGCCGAGGGTGAGGGCTCGGCCGGCTACCAGCCGGACGCCCGACCCGCACCCCACCAGCCGATCGTGAGATGCGATCAACCCCGGCAGGGCGTGGGGTTCGGGAGGCGGCCATGGGGGCTCACCGGCCGGTGTGCCGACGCCGGACGGTCACGCCCCAGAGGATCACGCCGCTGACGGTCAACGCGAGCCCGCCGGGCACCAGCAGGCCGAAGGTGGTCCCGGCACCGCCGCCGAATCCGGTGGCCGGTCCCCGGCTGGGTCGGACGGTGCGGACCACCTGAAGCATCGTCGAGGCGCTCTCCCCGCCCCGACACTCCAGCTTGACCCGGTAGTTGCCGGGCAGCACCCGGTCCTTCACCTGGGCGGTACCGGTCAGCAGGCCGCGTTGCGGCTGCACGGCGACCCGGCCGAAGGCGTCCGAGACGACGATGGCCCCGACGGAGTTGTCCCGGCAGCTGGCCCGCAGGCCGACCAGATGCCCCGGTTCCACCGTGCTCGGGCTGACCTCGATGAACACGTCCGGGCCAGGTGGCTGCGGAGCGGCGACCACTCGGGCGGCGACCGGCTGGGAGGCGGCGATCGGCTGGCCGGCACCGGCCGCGGCGGCGCGGGCCGGGGTCGAGATCCCGGTCAGGGCGACGGCGAGCAGCGGGGCGACGAGGGCGAACACCGAGGCCGCGACCAGGGTGGCCGACCGGGCCGGGCGAGTACGGGTCACTGACACGATGCCCCCTCCCGGCGCGACGGAGCAGTCGCCGGGCGCCGCCGGACACCCGGTCTGCGGTACGGGAATGATGGTCTCATTCCCGGTCGTACATCACATCCGATCCGGCACCGGGCTCGCGTAAGCTCGGTGCGCTGTGACCTCCACCGAACCGATCTCCGCTGGCGCCGTGCCTCACCCGGCGCGGGCGATCCGTACCTTCCACCCGCGGCGGGGCCGCATGAGCGAGCGGCAGACGGCCGCCCTGCAGGACCTCTGGCCGGTGTACGCGCTGCGCGTGGGCGATGCCACGCCGTTCGATCCGGTCGCCTTGTTCGGCCGCCGGGCTCCGCTGGTGGTGGAGATCGGGTCCGGCATGGGTGACACGACGGTCGAGATGGCCGCCGCCGACCCGGATCGAGACTATCTGGCGGTCGAGGTGCACACGCCCGGAATCGCCAACCTGCTGGACCTGGTCCACCAGCGTGAGCTGCGCAATGTCCGCATCGCCGAGGGCGACGCGGTGGAGTTGATGCAGACGATTCCGGCGGACTCCCTGGACGCGGTGCACGTCTTCTTCCCGGACCCCTGGCCCAAGTCCCGGCATCACAAGCGGCGGCTGATCCAGCCGAGGCATGTCGCCTTGCTGCGCTCCCGGCTGGCCCTCGGCGGCATCCTGCACTGCGCCACCGACTGGGCGGAGTACGCCGAGGCGATGCGGGTCACCCTGGACGCCGATCCGGGCCTGGTCAACCTGCACGAGGGGTACGCCCCCAGGCCCGCCCACCGGCCGGTGACCCGGTTCGAGCGGCGGGCCCTGCGGGCCGGCCGCCCGATCGCCGACCTGATCTACCGCCGCCGCTAACGGGTAAGGAAGGGCCCCTTCTTAACGCCTCGTGCGGTAAAGGGGGCCCCTGTTAACAGCCGGCCCGGCGAAACCGGTCACCCGGTTGGCGTCGGAGGGCACGATCCAGGCACCATGGACCGGCCATGACTCTCACCGCCGCGCTGCCCAAGACCGCCGACCCCGACACCCTCTACGACGCGTTCGCCGGTTGGGCCTCCGCGCGCGGCCTCGACCTCTACCCCCATCAGGAGGAGGCGGTCATCGAGATCGTCTCCGGGGCCAACGTGATCATGAATACCCCGACCGGCTCGGGCAAGAGCCTGGTCGCGATCGCCGCGCACTTCGCCGCCCTGGCCGACGACCGGACGACCTTCTACACCGCGCCGATCAAGGCCCTGGTGTCGGAGAAGTTCTTCGCCCTCTGCGAGGTGTTCGGGGCGGAGAACGTCGGCATGCTCACCGGGGACGCCAGCGTCAACGCCGACGCTCCGATCATCTGCTGCACGGCGGAGATCCTGGCCAACCTGGCGCTGCGGGAGGGATCCCGGGCCGATGTCGGCCAGGTGGTCATGGACGAGTTCCACTTCTACGCCGAACCGGACCGGGGTTGGGCCTGGCAGGTGCCCCTGATCGAACTGCCTCAGGCGCAGTTCGTCCTGATGTCGGCCACCCTGGGGGACACCACCCGGTTCGTCGACGACCTGAGCCGGCGTACCGGGCGGTCCACCGCCGTCGTCCGCTCGGCCGAGCGGCCGGTCCCGCTGATCTTCTCGTACGCGATGACCCCCATGCACGAGACTCTCGAGGAACTGCTGGAGACCAAGCAGGCCCCGGTCTACGTCGTGCACTTCACCCAGGCCGCCGCCCTGGAGCGCGCCCAGGCCCTGATGAGCGTCAACGTCTGCACCCGGGCCGAGAAGGACATGATCGCCCAGGCGATCGGGAACTTCCGGTTCACCTCGGGCTTCGGCAAGACCCTGTCCCGGCTGGTCCGGCACGGCATCGGGGTGCATCACGCCGGCATGCTGCCCAAGTACCGCCGGCTGGTGGAGACCCTGGCCCAGGCCGGACTACTCAAGGTCATCTGCGGGACGGACACCCTCGGGGTCGGCATCAACGTGCCGATCCGTACGGTCCTGTTCACCGGCCTGTCGAAGTACGACGGGGTGCGGACCCGGCTGCTCAAGGCCCGCGAGTTCCACCAGATCGCCGGGCGGGCCGGACGCGCCGGCTTCGACACCCTGGGCCGGGTCGTGGTGCAGGCCCCGGAGCATGTGATCGAGAACGAGAAGGCCCTGGCCAAGGCCGGCGACGACCCCAAGAAGCGCCGCAAGGTGGTACGCAAGAAGCCGCCGGAGGGCTCGATCGGCTGGGGTGAGCCGACCTTCCAGCGGCTGGTAGAGGCCGAGCCGGAACCGCTCACCTCCAGCTTCCAGGTCAGCCACTCGATGCTGCTCAACGTCATCGGCCGCCCCGGTGACGCCTTCGCCGCCATGCGGCACCTGCTCACCGACAACCACGAGGACCCCGCCGCCCAGCGCCGGCACATCCGCCGGGCCATCGCCATCTACCGGGCGCTGAGAGCCGGTGGGGTGGTCGAGGAGTTGCCCGAGCCGGACGAGACCGGCCGACGGGTCCGGCTCACGGTCGACCTGCAACTAGACTTCGCGCTCAACCAGCCCCTGTCGCCGCTGGCCCTGGCCACCATCGAACTGCTGGACAGCGAGTCCCCCTCGTACGCCCTGGACGTGCTGAGCGTGATCGAGTCGATCCTCGACGACCCCCGCCAGGTGCTCTCCGCGCAGCAGTTCAAGGCCCGGGGTGAGGCGGTCGCCGCGATGAAGGCCGAGGGCATCGAGTACGAGGCCCGCCTGGAACTGCTCGACAACGTGACCTGGCCCAAGCCCCTCGCGGAACTGCTGGAGAACGCGTACGAGATGTACCGGCAGGGGCATCCCTGGGTCGCCGACCACCAGCTCTCCCCCAAGTCCGTGGTCCGCGACATGTACGAGCGGGCGATGACCTTCACCGAGTTCGTGCAGTTCTACGGGCTGTCCCGCTCGGAGGGCCTGGTGCTGCGCTACCTGGCCGACGCGTACAAGACCCTGCGGCAGACCGTGCCCGAGGAAGCCAAGACCGACGAGCTGATCGACCTGATCGAGTGGCTCGGGGAGCTGGTCCGCCAGGTCGACTCCAGCCTGATCGACGAATGGGAGCGGCTGCGCAACCCGACCGACCTGCCGGAGGTCGCCGCCGCCCTGGACGACCGTCCCACGGCGGTCACCCGCAACACCCGCGCCTTCCGGGTCCTCGTCCGCAACGCCCTGTTCCGTCGGGTCGAGTTGGCCGCGCTGCGGCAGTGGCACAGCCTCGGCGAACTGGACGGGGCCACCGGGTGGGACGCCGACGCCTGGGCCGAGGCGCTGGAGCCCTACTTCGAGTCGTACGGCGAGATCGGCATCGGGCCGAACGCCCGGGGCCCGGCGCTGCTCATGATCGAGCAGGGTAGGGAACGCTGGACGGTACGGCAGATCCTCGACGACCCCGAGGGCGACCACGACTGGGGCATCAGTGCCGAGGTCGACCTGGCCGCCTCCGACGAGGCGGGCACGGCGGTCATCCGGATCACGGACGTCGGCCAACTCTGAGGCGAGGCCGCCGGTGCCGGCGGCCAGCACGGGCCGTCGGCGTCCGGCACGGGCCGTCGGCGTCCGGCGCCGCAGGGGTAGGACCTGAGCGGTCCGCTCACCCCTGCGGCACCGACACCGTCGGTCAGTCGCGCGGGGCCTGGAACGCCACGCGACGACGACGGAACATCACCAGGAGTACGGCGCCGACCGCCAGCACGGCGGCACCGACACCGGCGAGCAGGGTGGCCGAGGTGCCGGTCACCGGCAGGCCGCCGCCGGTACCGCCGTCACCGTCACCGGTGTTGATGACGATGCGGGCGGTGTTGTTCTCCGGCTTGGACTCGCTGGAGTACATGGCGCCGTCGGCCACGATCGTGCCGTCCGTACCGGGCTCGGACTTGATCTTGATCTTGACGGTCGCCTTGATCCGACCGAAGCCGGAGGCGGTGCTCGGGAACTCGCTCTCGAAGTTGCAGCGCAGCTTCTTCGACTCGGGCAGGGTCCGGCCCGGCTCGCCGTCGGTGTAGCACCACTCGGCGGGCAGCAGCACCGTGCCGCTGGGCGCGGTGATGAGCACCCCCGGGCCCCCGCCGTCGGAGGGACCGTGGTTGACGACCTCGTAGGTCAGGTCGACGGTCTCACCCACGGCGCCCTTGATCGCCGGGGCGGTGACAGCCACGTCCAGGGTGTTCTTCTTGCTCCAGAACCGGAAGTCCGCGTAGTTGTTCGACTCGTCGAGCTCCCGCTCGGCGGCGGACCGCCGGGAGGCCTTGGCGTCCGCAGCCTTGACCTGCAGGGCCTTGGCGGCAGCGGCGAGGGAGGAACCCTTGCCCTTGCTGCCGGTGACCTTCTGCGCGGCCCGCGACTGCCCCGCCAGGGCGACGCTGACGACTCCACTGTGCTCCCCCGGCCCGGACAGGTTGCGACCGAAGGTGATGTTGAACAGCGACTCGCCGCTCTCGTCGTCGAACAGCAGCAGTCCCTCACCCGGCTCCAGGGGCAAGGGCAGTACGCAGGTGACCTCACTCGGCCCGTACACGTACGGAGCCCCGGTGGCGTCGGGGTAGTAGTCGGCGTACGTGCAGTCGCTGTAGCGCTCGACGAAGGTGGCGCCGGTGGCGAGACTGACGCTGAAGCTGAAGCCCTCGGCGGTGGTGTCGCCCTCGTTGAACACGCCACTGTAGAGGGGCACGGTGTCACCGCCGCCGACCCGGTCGGACTTGTCGTTCAGGTCTGCGGCTGCGGCCACCAGATCGGGCCCGGAGGCGACCACCGAGACCGGGAAGGTCGTGGTGTTGTCGTCCGGGTTCGCGTCCTCCTCCGCACCGGCGATGGTCACCGAGATCGAGCCGGCATCGCCGGGCTTGGCACCCTTCTCGCTGGCCAACGACACCGGGTAGAGGGTGTCGACCTGCCCGGCGACGAGCACCCCGACGGCGCAGGTGATCTTCTTGCCGGCGAGCTTGCACTCGTCGACCCACTCCGGCACGGTCGCGACGACTCCGGCGGAGAGCTTGCTCAGGTCGAGGGTGACGGTCACCGCGCTCGCGTCCGCCTCGCCGTAGTTGTAGACGTACATGCCGACGGTGGTGCCGCTGTTGTCGACCTCCGCGACCGGCTCTCGGGTGAACGATACGAACAGGTCGGGACGTGCGTCCGCGGCGTACGCCACCGGGGCGGAGCCGAGGAGGGCCGCCGTCGCCAGCACCGCCGTGCCGACGGCAAGGCGTGGCCAACGGGCCATGCGGGATGTCATGTGTCTGCTCCGGAAGAGAGTTTGGGGGAAGCCCGGACTTTAGACGATCTCCGAGCCGCGCGTTGTCCCCCGCCAGGGCTCGCACCGCACCCGTCGGCCCGTTTTCTCCCCTGGGCGATGTCAGACCCGTCGATTAGAATGTATGTACTAATCGAGTTCCTGACCTGGGAGGATGCTCGTGACCGCGCCCATCTCCGCCCCCCTCACGCCGTACGCCACCCTCCTCGGTTTCACCCGGTACGTCGACCGCACCGGGCCGACGAAAGCCACCTTCGTCGGCGGCCTGCGCCGCCAGCGGGCCAGCCGCTCCGGCTTCAACCCGCACGGCCAGTTCGTCAAGGCCCTCAAGACCGACATCGCCTTCCACACTGGAGGGACCCACCTGGCGCAGGTGGTGGACCTGGTCAAGCCCCGGTGGCGCCCCCTCTACCAGGCACTGGTGCCGGGCGCCACGACCTGGCTGCACTCCCTGGGCGAGCCGCGCACTGTGGACCTCGCCCAGACCCGCGACGCCCTGGCCCTGCTCGGTGACCTCCCCGTCAAGATCAACCCCCACTTCGGCGTACGCCATTCCGACGGCCGCGCCGAGGCGGTCCGCCTGCACTTCGACGAGACCCCACCCAGCGAGGAGGCCGCACTGGCCACCCTGCACCTGATGGCCCGGCACATGGATGCCGTCCTGCCGCACGCCGAGCCGATCCTGGTAGACGTACGCCGGGGCGTAACCCACCGGATGCCCGAGAGCGTCCGGTCCGAGGAGATCGAACGCTGGCTGGCCGGCGAAGCCGCCGCCTTCCGCGCCATCTGGTCCGCCGCCGCCTGACCCCCGCCCCACCCGCACGTTGCGTACGAGCAACTTCGGGGAAGATGTCGCCTCCGTGCGCCCAGAGGCAGCATCTTCCCCGAAGTTGCATACCCGCTGCCTGCCGGTGGGAGCAGGGTTATCCACAGGGGTGTCGGGCGGGCAGGGCGGTGGGTCATGGTGGCTGGCGTGGCTACTTCTGCTCGGCGCCCACCGCAGCTACGCGGGCGCGTCTTCCGAGGTTCCCGTGCCGTGGCCCGAGGGCTGTTGACCCGGGGTCAGCTACGCAGCAAGGCATGGCGGCCGATCTTCCGAGACGTGTACGCCGATGCCCAGCTCACGGTCTCGCACCGCACCCGATGTCAGGCTGCCGCGCGGTGGCTGCTCCCACCCGGTGCGGCGATCGCCGGACGGAGCGCCGCAGCGCTGTTCGGCGCCGGGTTCATCGCCGACGCCGACCCCCTCGACGTGCTGGTGCCCGCCGGGCAACGCTTCGGGCCGGTAGCCGGTCTGGCCGTGCACACCGCCGAGGTCGACGGGTTCGAGGTGCTGTCGCACGACGGGATGCCGGTCACCACACCGCTGCGGACCTGCTGGGATCTGGCCCAATGGCTCGACCAGGCAGAGGCCGTGGTCGTGGTGGACCGGCTGCTCGGCCGTCGGCTGGTACGCATCGAACAGTTGCTGGACCTGGCACACGATCGTCGCGGTGCCCGGGGCTGGAAACGCATGCTGCGGGTGGCAGAGCTGGCCGATCCCGGCGCGGAGTCGGCACCGGAGTCACGGCTACGGGTACGGATCGTGCTGGCCGGTCTCCCCCGGCCGGTCACCCAGTTCGTGGTGCAACGGGACGGTCGTTTCATCGCCCGGGTCGACCTGGCCTGGCCGCACCTGCGGATCGCGGTCGAGTACGACGGCCTCTGGCATGACGACCCGGCGCAGTTCCACCGCGACCGACGTCGCCTCAACCGCCTGCTCGGCGAGGACTGGATCGTGTTGCACGTGACAGCGCAACGCCTCCGGGAAGACTTCGACGGCTTCCTGGCCGAACTCCGCCAAGCGATCCGCACCCGCACCCGCTGACCCCCGAGCCCGCTGCCCGCGAGCCTCGTGCAGTTTCGGGGAAGATGCTTCCTCCGGCCGCGCCGAGGCGACAACTTCCCCGAAATTGCACCCCGAGCCTGCCCGGGCGCCCCGGTGACGGGAGTCAGTGGGGGGTGGTTGGGGGGAGGTCGGTGATCGGTAGGACTCGGGGGTCGTCGAGGGGGCCGATGATCACGCGCAGCGACGGGAGCAGGTCGCCCAGGAGTCGGCGGCAGGCGTCGCAGGGGGCGACCAGGGACCGGCCGCGGTCCCCGACCGTGACCATCGTCTCCAGTTCGCCCACACCCTGGGTGACGGCGGTGCCGAGCGCGACCACCTCGGGGCATGCTCCTGCCGTGGGGTGCACCACATTCACGGCGGAGACGACCCGACCATCGGCGGTACGGGCCGCGGTGGCGAGAGTGTGGGCAGCACTACGGCAGCGCAGCTTCGCCACCGCGCTGGCCGCCTGCACCAACGCCCGATCGGTGTCACGCATCGTCATCGGCGTCCCCGCGTTCCGCTCCCAGTTCGACGCCCCACGATAGACCGCCGCCGTCCGGCTGCATTGTCACCGCCCCCTTTGCTCTGCTTCACCCCACGCACAGGTTGCGGACCAGCACCATTGCGCCGGTTGAAGCAGAGCAAAGGGCGCCGGGGAGACCTGACACGGCCGGCCCTGGACCTGGCGCTCCACCGCCCCGGCAACGCCCGACTCGCAACGCCCGGCACCGCACCATCCTGCACCGCCCGGCAGCCCGAATGCCGGCACGGCTCAGGCGGGCACCGTGCCAGCCCCCGACAGCCAGCGCCCGGCGCCGCACGGCGCAGGTCGGCGCGGCAGGCGCCGCGCGTTGTCCGGGCCTTGGCTGGCGGGTGCGGTGAGGGGGTCGGGGGCGGTGGGCGGGGTGGTGGGGATAACCAGGAGGCGGGGGCGGCGGCGGGCTGCATATCCTTGGGCACGACATGCAGAATCCAGTCTCACCTGCCGCGACCGACCCGATCCGCGCGTTGCAGCGTCGCCTTCCCCCGTTGATGTTCCGCGACCAGCGCCAGCTGCGCCGACGGCTGGACGGGGTGCGCAGGCTGCACGACCCGCAGCGGCGGGAGTCGACGCTGGCCGAGATCGCGGCCGAGGTGGCGGCGGCGGAAGGGCGGCTGGAACGGCGCCGGGCCGCGCTGCCGAAGATCACCTATCCGGCGGCGCTGCCGGTCAGCGAGCGTAAGGACGATATCGCCGCCGCCATCCGGGATCACCAGGTGGTGATCGTGGCCGGTGAGACCGGGTCGGGCAAGACCACCCAGTTGCCGAAGATCTGCCTGGAGCTGGGGCGTGGGATCAGCGGGCTGATCGGGCACACCCAGCCTCGTCGGCTGGCCGCGCGTACGGTGGCCGACCGGATCGCCGAGGAGTTGGGCACCGAGCTGGGCGACGTGGTCGGCTACAAGGTGCGCTTCACCGACCAGGTCAGTGAGCAGAGCCTGGTCAAGCTGATGACCGACGGCATTCTGCTGGCCGAGTTGCAGACCGACCGGATGCTGCGCCAGTACGACACCCTGATCATCGACGAGGCGCATGAGCGCAGCCTCAACATCGACTTCATTCTGGGCTATCTCAGGCAGCTGCTCCCCCGCCGACCCGACCTCAAGGTGATCATCACCTCGGCGACGATCGAGACCGACCGGTTCGCCCGGCACTTCGCCGGACCGCCGACCGAGGAGCATCCCGAGGGCGTACCGGCGCCGGTGGTCGAGGTGTCCGGGCGGACCTACCCGGTCGAGGTGCGTTACCGGCCGCTGATCGAGGTGGCGGAGGCCGACGAGGAGGAGGCGGACGAGGAGAACGTCCGCGACCAGATCCAGGCCATCGGCGACGCGGTCGAGGAGCTGGCCGCCGAGGGGCCCGGCGACATCCTGGTCTTCCTCAGCGGGGAGCGGGAGATCCGGGACACCGCGGACGCGCTGGGCAAGCTGGTGCAGAACAAGCGGTCGCTGCTCGGCACCGAGATCCTGCCGTTGTACGCCCGGCTGAGCGTCGCCGAGCAGCACCGGGTCTTCGCCCCGCACAGCGGGCGGCGGGTGGTGTTGGCGACGAATGTCGCGGAGACCTCGCTGACCGTGCCCGGCATCAAGTACGTGGTCGATCCGGGTACCGCCCGGATCTCCCGCTACTCGCAGCGCCTGAAGGTGCAGCGGCTGCCGATCGAGCCGGTGTCGCAGGCCAGTGCCAACCAGCGCAAGGGCCGCTGTGGGCGTACCTCGGACGGTATCTGCATCCGGCTCTACGACGAGCAGGACTTCCAGTCGCGGCCCGAGTTCACCGACCCGGAGATCCTGCGTACCAACCTGGCCTCGGTCATCCTCCAGATGACCGCGATCGGCCTGGGCGACATCGCCGCCTTCCCGTTCATCGACCCTCCGGATCGACGCAACATCGCCGACGGGGTCAACCTGCTGCACGAGTTGGGTGCCCTGGACCCGGCCGAGACCGACCCGGACCGGCGACTCACCGCGCTCGGGCGGCGGTTGGCCCAGCTTCCGGTGGACCCCCGGCTGGCCCGGATGGTGCTCGAAGGGGAGCGCAACGGCTGCGCCACCGAGGTGATGGTGATCGCCGCGGCGTTGTCGATCCAGGATCCGCGTGAGCGGCCGGCCGACAAGCAGGCCCAGGCCGACCAGGCGCACGCCCGGTTCACCGACAAAGAGTCGGACTTCGTGGCGTTTCTTAACCTGTGGCGGTATCTGCGCGAGCAGCAGAAGGAGCTGTCCTCCAGCGCCTTCCGTCGGATGTGCAAGGCCGAGTACCTCAACTACCTGCGGGTACGCGAGTGGCAGGACATCGTCAGCCAGTTGCGCCAGGTGTTGCGTACCGCCGAGCAGGAGGGTCGGGGACGCGGACGGCGAGGCGCCGACGAGGAGGCCCCGCGCGGCGGCGGGCGACGCCAGGCCGGTGCGGACCTGCCGGAGGAGATCGACACCCCTAAGGTGCACCAGTCCCTGCTGCCCGGCCTGCTGTCCCATGTCGGCCTCAAGGACGCCCAGAAGAACGAGTACCTGGGGGCCCGGGGGGCGAAGTTCGGGCTGTTCCCCGGCTCGGCGTTGTTCAAGAAGCCGCCGCGTTGGGTGATGGCCGCCGAGTTGGTGGAGACCTCCCGGCTGTGGGGTCGGGTGAACGGCCGGATCGAACCCGAGTGGGTCGAACCGCTGGCCCAGCACCTGGTCAAACGCAGCTACAGCGAGCCGCACTGGGAGAAGAAGCAGGCGGCCGTGATGGCGTACGAGAAGGTGACCCTCTACGGGGTGCCCCTGGTCACCTCCCGCAAGGTCAACTTCGGTCGGATCGATCCGGTGCTGAGCCGGGAGTTGTTCATCCGGCACGCGCTGGTGGAGGGCGACTGGTCCACCCACCACCAGTTCTGGCGGGACAACGAGCGGCTGCGCACCGAGCTGGAGGAGCTGGAGAGTCGGGCCCGGCGGCGGGACATCCTGGTCGACGACGAGACCATCTTCCAGTTCTACGAGGAGCGGATTCCCGCCGAGGTGGTCTCCGGGCGGCACTTCGACACCTGGTGGAAGAAGACCCGCCGGGAGCAGCCCGACCTGCTCACCTTCACCCGTGAGCTGCTGGTCAACGCCGGTCGGGGCGGGGTGGACGAGGCGGACTTCCCCGACCAGTGGCGCACCGAGGGTGTCGAGTTGCCGTTGACGTACACCTTCGAGCCCGGCTCCCCGGTCGACGGGGTGACCGTCGACATCCCGTTGCCGCTGCTCAACCAGGTACCGGCGGAGAGCTTCGACTGGCAGGTGCCCGGCCTGCGGGAGGAACTGGTCATCGCGTTGATCCGCTCCCTGCCCAAGCCGGTGCGGCGCAACTTCGTACCGGTGCCGGACTACGCCCGCGCCGTGCTGGCCGCGATCACCCCCGGCGAGGAACCCCTGCTGGAGGCGTTGACCCGGCAGCTGCGCCGGATGACCGGGGTGACCGTGCCCCGCGAGGCCTGGGATCCGAGCAAGCTGCCGAACCACCTGCGGGTCACCTTCCGGGTGCTCGGCGAGGACGACAAACCGGTAGCCGAGGGCAAGGACCTGCCGGCCCTGCAACGCCGACTCAAGGCGGAGGTACGCCAGGTGGTGGCGGCCGCCGCGCCGGAGGTGGCCCGCACCGGGCTGACCGGCTGGGAGATCGGCACCCTGCCCCGCACCATCGAGCAGGTCCGGGCGGGGTACGCGGTGACCGCGTACCCGGCGCTGGTGGACGAGGGGACCACGGTCGGGGTGCGGGTCTTCGACTCCCCGGCCGAGCAGGAGGCCGCGCACTGGGCCGGTACCCGGCGACTGCTGCGGCTGACCGTGCCCTCCCCGGCGAAGTTCCTGGCCGGACGGCTCTCCAACGAGGCGAAGCTGGCCCTGTCCCGCAATCCGCACGGCGGGGTGCAGGCGTTGATCGAGGACGCCACCGGCGCGGCGATCGACAAGCTGATCGGCGATGCCGGCGGGCCGGTCTGGGACCCGGAGGGCTTCGCCGCCCTGCGGGACAAGGTCCGCGCCGGTCTGGTGGACACCGTGACGGAGGTGATGGAGCGGGTCCGGGCGGTGCTGGCCGCCGCGTACGCGGTGCAGCAGCGGCTCGGCGCGACGAGGAACCTGGCCGTGGTGGCCGCCCTGGCCGACATCCGCAACCAGCTCACCGGGCTGGTGCACGCCGGTTTCATCACCGAGGTCGGCTACGCCCGACTGTCCGATCTGCTGCGCTACCTGACCGCCATCGAGCGGCGGCTGGACCGGCTGCCCGGCAATCCGCCCCGGGACAAGCAGTTGCAGGACCGGATCGCGGTGGTGCAGCGGGAGTACGACGAGATGCTCGCCGCCCTCCCGCCGGCCCGACGCGGTTCCGTGGCGGTGCGGCAGATCCGCTGGATGATCGAGGAGCTGCGGGTCAGCGTCTTCGCGCAGGCCCTGGGCACCCCGTACCCGATCTCGGAGCAGCGCATCTACCGGGCCATGGACGAGGCAGAGGGGCGCTGACGTCTGCCGAGGAGTACCCGGAGCATCACGTCCGGGCCCAGCAGCCGGGCCGGCGGGTCGATCAGGTTGACCACCCGCAGGAAGGCGGCGCCGAGCACCGCGTCGCGCGCGGCCGCGACATGCAGCCGGGCCAGGTAGGCGTTGACGAACCGGACCTTCCAGGTACGCCGCCCGGTGACTCCCGGGAAGCGCAGGTCGGTGCCGACCGCGATGGACCAGGGCCCGTCGATCACCCGGGCCGCCCGCCGGAAGAACCGCCGGGCCAGCCGGTGGCGGCCCCGGGCCAGCAGGCTCCGCAGCAGCAGGGCCTGTACGGCGGCGACCGTGATGCCCTGCCCGTAGACCGGGTTCAGGCTGCACAGGGCATCGGCGAAGATCAGCAGGCCGTCCGGGAACCGGGACAGTCGTTCGTACCGGCGTCGGACGCTGGCCGGGAAGCGCATCAGCACCGGCTCGTCCAGCGGCTGGGCCTGCCGGACCAGTTCCCCGACCTGCGGGGCGGCCAGCGAGGTGGCGTACCGGATGAATCCGGGCTCGTCGACCGGCGGCGCCTCGCCCAGGATGCCGGCCATGGTGACCGCGAACCGCCCGCCCTCCTGGGGTGCGACCACCCCGTAGCGGGCCCGCCCCGGTATCGCGTTGGACAGTACGCCGAGCTTGTCCTCCAGTTGGCCGTCCTCGCGCCGGTACCGGCGGGTGACGTAGGTGACCCCCACCTCGACACGTTCCTGTTCGACTGCCGGGTAGCCGAGTTCGGCCAGCCAGGTCGGGCTGCGGCTGGCCCGGCCACCGGCGTCGACCACGAGATCGGCGGTCAGGGTCGCTGCCCGGCCCTCGCGGGGGGCCAGCCGTACCCCGGTGACCCGGCGGCCATCGGCGGTGGCCAGCAGGCCGGTCACCTCGCAGTCGGGCACCAGGCGTACCCCGGGCAGGGCCAGGATCCGTTGCCGGACGGCCTGTTCCAGCAGCGGGCGGCTCATGCCGAAGCCGGTCAGGTCGGAGCGGGCCGACCGCATCCGGTGGCCGTCGTTGTACCAGTGCACCTGCCCGTGCAGGTCGACCGGGGTGGCCCCGAGGCGGTACAACTCGGCGCCGAGTTCGGGCAGCAGACACTCCAGGGCCTGCCGACCCCGGGCCAGCAGGACGTGTACGTGCCGGCCCTGCGGTACCCCCCGGCGATGCACCGGTTCGGCCGGCGGGGCGTCGCGGTCCAGCAGGATCACCTCGGTGAAGCTGTCCACCAGCGCCCGGGCCGCGAGCAATCCGCCCAGACTGGCTCCGATGACGACGGCGCGACCGGAGGCTGCCATGCCGGGAGCCTATGCGTGCTCTCATCCCCGGGGCTGCTTCCGTCGTGCTCGATCCGGACAGGTCAGGTCAACGGCTCGACCCCGGGCGGGAGTTCGCTGGCGGTGGTGGCGGTCTGCACGTAGTCGAGCAGGATGCGGCGCAGTTCGCGCCCGGCGTGGGTGGGCACCACGTCGCGGCGGCGGGCCACCGCGATGGTGCGGCGCACCCCGGGTGGGGCCAGTCGGGTGACCCGGATGCCGGGGCGGCGGGCCACCACGATGCCGGGGACCAGAGCGATCCCCAGCCCGGCCTCGACGAAGCTGAGTACGGCGTCCATCTCCCCGCCGTCGACCGACAGGGTCGGCTCGAAACCGGCGTTGCGACAGGCCTGGAGGGTGGCGTCCCGCAGGTCGTAGCCCTCGCGGAACATCACCAGCGGCTGATCCCGCAGGTCGGTGATGCGTAGGTCGGCCCCGGGGTAGGCGGTCGGCAGGGGGTCGACCGAGGCGACCACCAGGCTCTCGGTCAGGATCGGGTCGGCGCGCAGCCCGGGATCGGTGCCCTGGGCGGGCATGATGATCAGTGCCAGGTCCAGCGCCCCCCGGAGCAGTTCCCGGACGAGGTCCTGCGATCCGCCCTCCTCGACCCGCAGGTCGACCGTGGGGTGGACGTCACGGAAGCGGCGCAGCACCGGGGGGGCCAGCGAGGTGGCCAGGCTGGGGGTGGCCCCCAGGCGGACCCGCCCCCGGCGCAGCCCGACCAGCTCCTGCACCTCCCGGGTGGCGGTCTCCACGTCGGCGAGGATCCGCTTGGCCAGGGGCAGCAGCACCTCGCCGGCCGCGGTGAGAGTGATGTTGCCCCTTACCCGCTCGAACAGGGGGGCGCCGAGGGTGGCTTCCAGGGCGTGAATTTGCTTACTCAACGAGGGTTGGGTGATGCCGACGACATCGGCCGCCTGGGTGAAATGTCGTACTTCGGCCACCGCAACGAAGTACTTGAGCTGATGGAGCTGCACCTGGATAGCTTATGGCTATCAAGACTGCGGTGTCGATGCATTGGACGACTGATTGAACTGCTCCTAGCGTCGGCCTCGTGGTAGTCACGACGCGAACTCGGTCGCCCATCCGCTCCAACGTCGGCCTGAAGGCCGTCATGGCGGTGACGGGCATCTTCCTGGTGTTCTTCCTCATCGCACACATGCTGGGCAACCTGAAGGTCTTCTCCGGCGACTCCTCGTTCAACGGCTACGCCCACTGGCTGCGTGACGTCGGCAAGCCGGTGCTGCCGGGGGTCTGGTTCCTCTGGTTCATGCGCATCGGCCTGGTGGTCGCGGCCGTCGGGCACATCTGGGCCGCCACGGTGCTCGCCATGCGGGCCCGCGCCGCCCGCCCGGTCCGCTACGCCCACCGCAAGAAGGTCCAGGGCAGCTACGCCGCCCGCACCATGCGCTGGGGTGGGGTGATCATCCTCTTCTTCGTGATCTACCACCTGCTGGACCTGACCACGGGCACCCTGAACCCGGTCGGCGACCCGACCCGGCCGTACGCCAACGTCGTCGCCGGCTTCGCGCCGGAGCGCTGGTACGTCACCCTCTTCTACGCCCTGGCGGTCACCACCCTCGGCTTCCACCTGCGCCACGGGGTCTACAGCGCGCTGCGCAGCCTGGGCCAGCAGACCCCGCGCGGGGAGCAGCGTGCCCGGGTGGTGGCGCTGGTCCTCTCCGTCGGGCTGGTCGTCGGCTACCTCGTGGTCCCGTTCGCCGTACTCACCGGATTGGTGTCCTGACCATGGATCTGTACATCGAAGGCGACCCGGTCGCCGACACCCGGGCTCCCGACGGCCCGATCGAGAGCCGCTGGGAACGCCGTCGGTTCGAGGCCAAGCTGGTCAACCCGGCCAACCGGCGCAAGATGACCGTGATCGTGGTCGGCACCGGCCTGGCCGGCGGTGCCGCCGCCGCCACGCTGGGCGAGCAGGGCTACCAGGTCAAGTCCTACTGCTACCAGGACAGCCCGCGGCGGGCGCACTCCATCGCCGCCCAGGGTGGCATCAACGCCGCCAAGAACTACCGCAACGACGGTGACTCCGTACACCGGCTGTTCTACGACACCGTCAAGGGCGGCGACTTCCGCTCCCGGGAGTCGAACGTGCACCGGCTGGCCGAGGTCTCGGTCAACATCATCGACCAGTGCGTCGCCCAGGGGGTGCCCTTCGCCCGCGAGTACGGCGGCCTGCTGGACACCCGCTCCTTCGGTGGCGCCCAGGTGCAGCGCACCTTCTACGCCCGGGGTCAGACGGGCCAGCAGCTGCTGCTCGGGGCGTACCAGGCCCTGGAGCGGCAGATCGGCCTGGGCAACGTGGAGATGAACTCCCGGCACGAGATGCTGGAGCTGATCGTCGTCGACGGCAAGGCTCGGGGCATCGTGGTCCGGGACCTGGTCACCGGTGAGATCACCAGCGAGTTCGCCGACGCGGTGGTGCTCGCCTCCGGCGGCTACGGCAACGTGTTCTACCTGTCCACCAACGCCAAGGGCTGCAACGTCACCGCGACCTGGCGGGCCCACCGCAAGGGCGCCTACTTCGCCAACCCCTGCTACACCCAGATCCACCCGACCTGCATCCCGGTCTCCGGCGACCACCAGTCGAAGCTGACCCTGATGAGCGAGTCGCTGCGTAACGACGGCCGGGTCTGGGTGCCGAAGGCCAAGGGCGACGACCGCGCCCCCCGGGACATCCCCGAGGACGAGCGGGACTACTACCTGGAGCGGATCTACCCCTCCTTCGGCAACCTGGTGCCCCGGGACATCGCCTCCCGGGCCGCGAAGAACGTCTGCGACGAGGGTCGGGGGGTGGGCCCGACCAAGCTCGGCGTCTACCTGGACTTCGCCGACGCCATCAACCGGCTGGGCCGCAAGGCCATCGAGGCCAAGTACGGCAACCTGTTCGAGATGTACGAGCGGATCACCGGCGAGGACCCGTACGAGGTTCCGATGCGGATCTACCCGGCCGTGCACTACACGATGGGCGGCCTCTGGGTCGACTACGACCTGCAGTCCACCATCCCCGGCCTGTTCGTGATCGGTGAGGCGAACTTCTCCGACCACGGCGCCAACCGGCTGGGCGCCTCCGCCCTGATGCAGGGGCTGGCCGACGGGTACTTCGTACTGCCCAACACGATCGCCAACTACCTGGCCGCCGGGCCGTTCGAGAAGATCGACGGCAGCCACCCGGCCGCGATCGAGGCCCGCCGCGACGTGGAGGACCGCCTCCAGCGGCTGCTCGCCGTCAACGGCGACCGCACGGTGGACTCCTTCCACCGGGAACTCGGCCAGATCATGTGGGAGCACTGCGGCATGGAGCGCTCCGAGGCCGGGCTACGCAAGGCCATCGACGAGATCCGGGCCCTGCGCGAGCAGTTCTGGCAGCGGGTACGGATCGTCGGTGACGCCGACGGGCTCAACCAGTCCCTGGAGAAGGCCGGCCGGGTGGCCGACTTCTTCGAGCTGGCCGAGCTGATGTGCATCGACGCCCTGCACCGGGAGGAGTCCTGCGGCGGCCACTTCCGGGCCGAGCACCAGACCCCCGACGGGGAGGCGCAGCGCGACGACGACAACTTCGCCTACGTCGCCGCCTGGGAGTTCACCGCCACCGGTGAGCCCTCGGTGCTGCACAAGGAAGACCTGAAGTTCGAATACGTCCACCCCACGCAGCGGAGCTACAAGTGAACCTGACCCTGCGCATCTGGCGCCAGTCCGGTCCCCAGGACAAGGGTCGGATGGTGACCTACAAGGTCGAGGACGTCTCCCCGGACATGTCGTTCCTGGAGATGCTCGACGTGCTCAACGAGCGACTCATCCTCGCCGGAGAGGAGCCGGTCGCCTTCGACCACGACTGCCGTGAGGGCATCTGCGGCATGTGCGGCCTCATGATCAACGGCAACGCGCACGGGCCGCAGCGCGGCACCACCGCCTGCCAGCTGCACATGCGGCAGTTTTCCGACGGCGACACGATCGACATCGAGCCGTGGCGGGCCCGGGCCTTCCCGGTCATCAAGGACCTGGTGGTCAACCGGAACGCCTTCGACAAGATCATCGCCGCCGGCGGGTACATCACCGCGCCCACCGGCAGCGCGCCGGAGGCCCACTCGGTGCCGGTGGCGAAGGCCAACGCGGACGCCGCCTTCGAGTCCGCCGCCTGCATCGGCTGCGGCGCCTGCGTGGCGGCCTGCCCGAACGGCTCCGGCATGCTGTTCACCGCCGCCAAGGTCACCCAGCTGGGCCTGCTGCCCCAGGGCCAGCCGGAGCGCTTCACCCGGGTCATCGGCATGGTCGACGCCCACGACGAGGCCGGCTTCGGCGGCTGCACCAACGCCGGTGAGTGCACCGCCGTCTGCCCGAAGGGCATCCCGCTGACCACCATCGGCCGCCTCAACCGCGACTACCTGGCAGCCACCACCACCAAACGCCCCGACTCCCCCACCCCCTAACCCCAACCCACCCCCCCACCCCACCCCCACCCCCACCCCCACACCCACCCCCACGGGGTTGATCATGAGGTTGACGGCAGCGTAGAGATCGACTACTGCCGCTAACCTCATGATCAACGCGGTGAGAGAGGGGGGTGGGGGGTGGGTGGGGTGGGTGGGGTGGGTGGGTGGGTGGTTAGGGGGCGGGTTGTCGGGTAGCAGGGTAGCTACATCGACGGTTGGGGGCAGAGCATGCGGGCGTTGACGTGGCAGGGTAGGCGGGAGGTGCGGGTCGAGCAGGTGCCGGACCCGCGGATCGAGGAGCCTACGGACGCGATCGTACGGATCACCTCCACCGCGATCTGCGGCTCTGACCTGCATCTGTACGAGGTGCTCGGGCCGTACCTCAAGCCGGGGGACATCCTGGGGCACGAGCCGATGGGCATCGTCGAGGAGGTCGGGGCGGGGGTGACCCGACTCAAGCCCGGCGACCGGGTGGTGGTGCCGTTCAACATCGCCTGCGGGTCCTGCTGGATGTGTTCCCGCCAGTTGTACGCCCAGTGCGAGACCACCCAGGTCACCTCGGAGGGCAAGGGCGCGGCCCTGTTCGGCTACACCAGCCTGTACGGCTCGGTGCCCGGTGGCCAGGCCGAGTACCTGCGGGTGCCGCACGCCGAGTTCGGGCCGATCAAGGTGCCGGAGACCGGCCCGGACGAGCGCTGGCTCTACCTCTCCGACATCCTGCCCACCGCCTGGCAGGCGGTGAAGTACGCCGACACCCCCCGTGGCGGCACCCTGGCCGTGTTCGGCCTGGGCCCGGTGGGCCAGTTCTGCGCCCGGGTCGGGCGGCACCTCGGCGCCGAGCGGGTGATCGGCCTGGACCTGGTTCCGGAGCGCCTGGAGATGGCCCGCCGGCACGGTGTCGAGGTGCTCGACACCAGCCAGATCGACGACGTGCCCGGCGCGTTGATCGACCTGGTGGACGGGCGGGGGCCGGACGCGGTGATCGACGCCGTCGGCATGGAGGCGCACGGGGCGCCCCTGGGCAAGATCGCCCAGACCGCCGCCGGGCTGCTCCCGGACAAGCTGGCCGGGCAGATGATCGACAAGGCCGGGGTGGACCGGCTCGTCGTGCTCAAGGCCGCCCTGAAGGCCGTGCGACGCGGCGGCACGGTCTCCATCTCCGGGGTGTACGGCGGTGAGGTCGATCCGCTGCCGCTGATGGAGATGTTCGACCGGGGCGTCCAGGTGCGGATGGGCCAGTGCCATGTCCGACGGTGGACCGACGAGATCATCCCCCTGCTCGCGGCTGACGGGGACCCCCTGGGGGTGGAGGACCTGCGGACCCACCGGCTGCCGCTGGCGCAGGCCCCGCAGGCGTACGAGATGTTCCAGCGCAAGGAGGACGGCTGCGTGAAGGTCGTCCTCGCCCCGTGAGCGCATTCGAACCGCAGGACCGCCCTCGGCCTGGGCAGCATGGCCACGGCCGGCACGGTGTTCGGCGCGGCCGGGCCGGCCGCCGCTGACCCCGGACGGGCCGGGCAGGCCGGCGCGGTGACCGGGCAGGCAGGGGTTGGTGGCGACCGTGGGCGGGTGGCGGCGCGCATCGCTGCCGCGTACCGCCGGGAGAGCGGCCGGGCCGGGGGGAACTGGCAGGCGTACGTCAGCCTGACCGACCCGGCCGGGGCCGACCCGGTGGTCGCGGTGGCCGAGTCGGCGGACCGCCGGATCGAGGCGTACAGCGTCAACAAGATCGCCGTGGCGGTCGCCGTGCTGGACAAGGTCGACCGGGGCCTGCTCACCCTGGACCAGCAGGTCGAGGTGAGCGCCGCGATCGTGGTGCCCGGCGGCGACGGCATCTTCAGCCTGGACGGGGCCTACCCCAGCCAGGTGACCCTGGGACATGTGCTGGCCAACCTGCTGACCGTCTCCGACGACACCGCGGTACGGCTCTGCGGGCTGGTCTGCCCGGCCGCCGAGCTCAACCAGATCCTGCGGGACAAGGGCTTCCCGAACACCCAGGTGCAGCCGGTGGCCAACCCGAACCGGTTCTTCCTCGGCACCAGCACCCCCCGGGAGACCCACGACCTGCTCCGGGCCCTGGTCGGCGGCGCCCTGCTCACCCCGGCCTCGACCGAGGTGGTGCTGCGGCTGCTGCGCTCTCCGGTGGCCTTCACCGACGGCATCCGGCGGGAGATGTCCTCGGCGCAGCGGGCCCGCATCGCCACCAAGGCCGGCTGGTTCGCCGACGCCCGCCACGAGGCCGGGGTGATCTTCGACCCCGCCGGTGCCCCCGTGCTGACGTACGCCCTCTTCGCCGACGGCCAGGCCGGCGCGGACGACTACGGCGCCACCCACCCCGCCGTGGCGGCCCGGGCCCGGATGGGGCGGCGTTTCCTGGAGGCCACCGACCGGCTCGGCGGCAGCGGGACCAGACACCGGGCCCCCGCCCACCGCCCCAGCAACGGCGGCTGAATCGACCGACGGCGACTAACGTGGACCCCGGGCAGTCACGGGAGGGGATCCATGCGGACGCCGAAGAGGTCTACCGGTCGACGGATCGGCGCATCAATGGCCGGGCTGGCGGCCCTGGCCGGGCTGGCCGGCCTGGCCTGGGTCGCCCGGGAGGTGCCGGCCGCCCTGGGTGGTCGGCTCACCGGCCCCCGGGCGGACCGGGCGGCCCGCTCGCCGCAGTTCCGCGAGGGGGTCTTCCACAACCGGCCGGGCACCCCGATCACCGCCCCGGCCCCGGACCGCAACATGCTGCGGGAGCTGCTCTTCGGTAAGCAGAAGCGCCGCCCCAGCGCCCCGGTGCCGCTGGTCCGGGCCGCCCCGGTCACCCCGGTCGACCCCGCCCGGGAACTCAACGTGATCTGGTACGGCCACGCCACCACCCTGATCGAGATCGAGGGACGGCGGGTGCTGCTGGACCCGGTGTGGAGTCAGCGGTGCTCCCCCTCGGCGGCCCTGGGCCCGCACCGGCTGCACGAACCCCCGGCAGGCCTGGCGGAACTGCCCCGCCTGGACGCGATCCTGATCTCCCACGACCACTACGACCACCTGGACATGGCCACGGTCCGGGAACTGACGGCCCGGCAGTCGGCGCCCTTCCTGGTGCCGCTGGGGGTCGGCGCCCACCTGGACCGGTGGGGGGTGCCGGCCGACCGGATCATCGAACTGGACTGGGGGCAGACCCACCGGCTGGCCGGTCTGGAGATCACCTGCGCCGCCGCCCAGCACTTCTCCGGGCGAGGGCTGCGCCGCAACGGCACCCTGTGGAGTTCCTGGGTGGTGGCCGGTCAGCAGCGCCGGGTGTACTACACCGGGGACTCCGGCTACTTCCCCGGCTACGCCGAGATCGGGGCGGCGCACGGCCCCTTCGACGTCACCCTCATCCAGATCGGGGCGTACGACCGGGCCTGGCCGAGCATCCACATGTTCCCGGAGGAGGCGGTCGCCGCCCATGTGGACCTGCGCGGCGGGCTGCTCGTACCGGTGCACTGGGGGACCTTCAACCTGGCCCTGCACGACTGGTCCGAGCCGGTGGACCGGCTCTGGGTCGAGGCCAAGGCCCGCGACCTGCGGCTGGCGGTGCCCCGGCCGGGCGAGCGGGTGGTGGTCGACGACCCTCCGGCGGTCGACGGCTGGTGGCAGGCGATCGCCTGAGACTCGCCGGACCGTGGTCAAGGGGGTACCGGCCCGCTGAGTCACGACCTCACAGCACGAAGGCGTCCGTCCACAGGGCACCGGAGCGGCCGGAGAGGGCGTCCAGCATGGCCACCGCCTGCCCGTCGGTCAGTTGGGCCACGAAGTCCACGATGGCCCGACCCCGGGCCCGGCCGATCCGATCCGGGGTACGCGGATGCAGTTCCGCCTCGGCCAACTCGACCAGGTCGTGCAGGCGTCGGGGCAGCCGGGACTCCTCCTGCGGATCCAGCAGCCACTCCAGCAGCGCCTCGACCAGGGTGCCGAGCAGCCGGGCCTGACCCCGCTGGTGCAGGGCCAGGTCCGGGCGGGCCAGCACGAACCGGTGGTGGACGAACTTGAGCACCTGCACCTCGTGCCACTGCGGTGGGGCCAGCAACACGTGCCCGGAGCGCAGCGAGGGCTTCTCGGTGAGGGTGATCGCGTCGACCAGCCGGGTGGTCCACCGGGCGGAGAACCGGGCCACGTACTGCTCCGCCTCGATCGAACCGTCGAACGGCATGGCCAGCAGCCCCTCGACCAGTTCCTCCCGGACGTGTTCGACCGCCGCGGCGAAAGCCTCGTCGTCGGCCACCCAGCCGTCCTTGTGGTGCAGGTGGCGGCGCAGCCGTTCGATCGCCGCTCCGGGACGACGGGCCGAGGTGGCCAGGGCCGCGTCCGTGATGGCCCGCAGGTGCCCGCCCTCGCGCTGCCAGGCCATCAGTTCGGCGGCCACCGCCCCCTGCTGGAGCACCCCCACCCGGTAGAAGTCCTCCACGTCGTGGATGGCGTACGCGATGTCGTCGGCGATGTCCATCACGGAGGCCTCGACGGTCTGCTGCCAGTCGGCGATCCGCCCGACGAAGGGTGCCCGGGCCTGCCGCAGGTCGTCCAGCTCGGTGCGGTACGCCCCGAACTTCGCCGAGCCGCTGTCCGGGTCCTCCGGCAGCGGAGCCGCCCCGCGCGGCGGAGGGTCCATCAGGCGGGGGTGGGGGTCGGGGTGGTCCAGCCGGGTCCAGGGGTACTTCAGCATGGCCGCCCGCACCGCCGCGGTCAGGTCCAGGCCGGTGGTCGCCGCCCCCCGGATCTCGGTCGAGGTGACTATCCGGTACGACTGGGCGTTGCCCTCGAAGCCGTCGGTGAGACCCAGCCGGTGCCGGGCCAGCCGGTCCAGCACCCGCTCCCCCAGGTGCCCGAAGGGCGGGTGACCTAGGTCGTGGGCTAGGGCGGCGGCCTCGACCACGTCCGGGTCGCAGCCACCCAACTTCTCCGCCAGATCCCGCTGCCAGTCGTCGGCGGTCAGGCGTTCGGCGATCGCCCGGGCCACCTGGGCGACCTTGAGGCTGTGGGTCAGCCGGTTGTGCACCAGCAGCCCGGACCCGCCGGGGCTCACCACCTGGGTGACCCCGGCCAGCCGGGCGAAGAAGGGCGAGCCGACGATGCGGTCCCGGTCGGCCCGGAACGGGCTGGTAGCCAGGTCGCCGAGGGCCCGAGCGCTGCCGCCGAACAGTCGCCGCGCCCGGGGCTCCACAGGTGCTTCCATGATCGCCACGGTAGCCCGGCAGAATGCACGGCGGAACCCACATCAGAAGGCGGAGCATCGTGACCCTCTCTGTTCATCAGCGCATCGCCGGGGAGCTCGGGGTCGCCGAGCACCAGGTACGCGCGGCCGTCGACCTGCTCGACGGCGGCGCCACCGTGCCGTTCATCGCGCGGTACCGCAAGGAGGCCACCGGGCTGCTCGACGACACCCAGCTGCGCACCCTGGAGGAGCGGCTGCGGTACCTGCGCGAGCTGGACGAGCGGCGGGCCGCGGTGCTGGAGTCCATCCGCAGCCAGGGCAAGCTGGACGAGACCCTCGAGGCGCAGATCATGGCCGCCGAGTCGAAGTCCCGGCTGGAGGACATCTACCTGCCGTACAAGCCCAAGCGGCGCACCCGGGCACAGATCGCCCGGGAGGCCGGGCTGGAGCCGCTGGCGGACATCCTGCTCGGTGACCCGACGCAGGACCCGAAGACGGTGGCGGCCGGTTTCGTCGACCCCGACAAGGGGGTGGCGGACGCGGCCGCCGCGCTGGACGGGGCCCGGGCCATCCTGATCGAGCGGTTCGCCGAGGACGCCGACCTGATCGGCACCCTGCGGGAGCAGATGTGGTCGCGGGGCCGGCTGGTGTCCCGGGTACGCGAGGGACAGGAGACCGTCGGGGCCAAGTTCGCCGACTACTTCGACTTCGCCGAGCCGTACCCGAAGCTGCCCTCGCACCGGATCCTGGCCATGTTCCGGGGCGAGAAGGAAGGCGTACTCGACCTGACCATGGACCCGGAGGCCGAGGGGGACGCCGATGCGGTCGTCACCGGCCCGACCCGGTACGAGGCCGCGATCGCCGGCCGTTTCGGGGTCACCGACCAGGGGCGGCCGGCCGACAAGTGGCTGACCGACACGGTGCGCTGGGCCTGGCGTACCCGCATCCTGATCCACCTCGGGGCAGACCTGCGGATGCGGCTGTGGCAGGCGGCCGAGGAGGAGGCCGTCCGGGTCTTCGCCACCAACCTGCGGGACCTGCTGCTCGCCGCCCCGGCCGGTGCCCGACCCACCATGGGGCTGGACCCGGGTCTGCGTACCGGGGTGAAGGTGGCCGTGGTGGACGCCACCGGCAAGGTGGTCGCCACGGACACCATCTACCCGCACGAGCCGCGTCGGCAGTGGGACGCCTCCCTGGCCACCCTGGCCACCCTGGCCGCCGCGCACGGCGTCGAGTTGATCGCGATCGGCAACGGCACCGCCAGCCGGGAGACCGACAAGCTGGCCGCCGACCTGATCAAGCGGCATCCCGAGCTGAAGCTGACCAAGCTGGTGGTCTCCGAGGCGGGCGCCTCGGTCTACTCCGCCTCCGCGTACGCCGCCCAGGAACTGCCCGGGCTGGACGTGTCGCTGCGGGGTGCGGTCTCCATCGCCCGCCGCCTCCAAGACCCGCTGGCCGAACTGGTCAAGATCGACCCGCGGTCCATCGGGGTCGGGCAGTACCAGCACGACCTGTCCGAGGTGAAGCTCTCCCGGTCACTCGACGCCGTCGTGGAGGACTGTGTGAACGCCGTCGGGGTGGACGTCAACACCGCCTCGGCGCCCCTGCTCACCCGGGTCTCCGGCATCGGCGCCGGCCTGGCCGAGAACATCGTGCTGCACCGGGACGCCAACGGCCCCTTCCGCACCCGGGCCGAGTTGAAGAAGGTGTCCCGGCTGGGCCCCAAGGCCTTCGAGCAGTGCGCCGGCTTCCTGCGCATCCCCGGCGGCGACGACCCCCTGGACTCCTCCAGCGTGCACCCGGAGGCGTACCCGGTGGTGCGCCGGATCCTCGCCTCCACCGGTCAGGACCTGCGCTCCATCATCGGCCGCAGCGCCATCCTGCGGGGGTTGCGCGCCACCGACTTCGTGGACGACACCTTCGGTCTGCCCACTGTCACCGACATCCTCGCCGAGTTGGAGAAGCCGGGCCGCGACCCCCGCCCGGAGTTCAGGACGGCGACCTTCGCCGAGGGGGTGGAGAAGATCAGTGACCTGACCCCCGGCATGGTGCTGGAGGGGGTGGTCACCAACGTCGCCGCCTTCGGCGCCTTCGTGGACGTCGGGGTGCATCAGGACGGCCTGGTGCACGTGTCGGCGATGTCGCGCACCTTCGTCAAGGACCCGCACGAGGTGGTGAAGTCCGGCGACGTGGTCCGGGTCAAGGTGCTGGACGTGGACGTGCCGCGCAAGCGCATCTCGCTGACCCTGCGGCTGGAAGACGAGGCCGAGCCGGGCACCGGCGGGCGACGCGACCGCGACAGCCGACAGGGTACCGACGGCCCGCGTGGCGGGCAGGTCACACGCGATGGGCAACGTGGCGGGCAGCGCGCAGCCCGCACTGGCGAGCGTGGCGGACCACAGCAGCGGTCGGGGCGGGCGGCGCCCAGGCCGGCGAACGACGCGATGGCCGAGGCGCTGCGCCGAGCCGGCCTGGCATGAGGACGACGGAGGCGCTGTCGAGCGAAGCGGTCACGGATCCAGGTGGCGACGCAGGTCCGCTCGACAGCGCCTCCCGGGGCACCGGAACCAGTCAGCCTGGTTGGCCGCGTACCGTGTCGGTGTGGCGGACGACGGCATCGAGTGGCGGGAGCGGCAGCGTCGAGCAGTGCGGGCACACGCCGACGCGGACGCGCGGCAGCGCGCGGCCGAGCAGGCCAGGGCGGCGGAGTTGGTGGCCGAATTCGCGGCCGAGGCGGCCCGACGCGGTCTGCGCACCGACCGTCTCACCGCGACGTCCTACGACGGACGCCGCCGATACCGCACTGCGGTCAGCGGCTGGTACGTGGACCGGGCGCGGACCCGGGCGGTGGACACCGAGGGTCGTTTCTACCTGCTGGTCGTGCCGTCCAGCCTCCGGTCCCGGGTGCTGGGCAGCCGACCGGAGCCGTCGATGCCGCCTCTGGTTGTGGGCGCAGGCGGGCGGGACGGTGAGTCGCTGCCGTTGGCGACGCTGCTGGAGCGGCGTCTCGCCGCGGGCGACGACTGGCGGTGACTCGTCTCGGCGCCGGTCGGGCCGTCCCGGTTGATGTCCGTCCAAAGTTCGGTCAACGAGTCAGCTAGGGGATGCATCGGCACCCAGTCAAGGATGCGCTCGGCCCGAGCACGGTCGGCGCACATCCACCCGACCGCAGCTGACCTGGCCGCTTCTGGCGCGAACGGCCCTGCGGCCACCACGCCCGCGTAGCCGGCGGTCTCGGCAAGCTGGTCGATGGCGGTGCTCAGCGAGAGCGCCCGGCCGCTGCCGATGTTGAATACCCGGTCACCGGCAAGTTCGGTGCGAACGGCCGCCCAGGTGGCGCTGGCGACGTCACGCACGTCGATGAAATCCCGCCAGGCGGCGTGCAGGCCGAGGTCCACAGTCTCCGCTCCGGCGCGGATGGCTTCCCGGAACAGGAGCGCGGCGCGCGCGAGCAGGAAACTCTTCGGCATGCCCGGCCCCACCGGGTTGAAGACACGCAACACCCGCCCGTCCACCCGACCGGCCGAACCGGCGAGCTCGACCAACGCGGTCGCCGTGAGATGGCTGAGGCCGTATTCACCGACTGGGCGGGCCGGATCGTCCTCCCGGACCGTGTGCCCGTGCGGTACCGGTCCGTACTCCGCAGCCGAGCCAATCCTGACCAGTCGCGCCTGCGGGGCTGCCAGGGCGATGGCGTCGATGAGTTTGGCTGTCACCATGGTGTGTGCCTGAAGCAGTTCGGTGGCGGTGCCGAAGGTCCTACCTGCGGCGATCACGATGGCTTCGGGGCGGACCCGGCGCAGCAGCCTGACAAGTGCACCGTGGTCGATCTCCGCCAGGTCACAGTCCTGTCGGGTCGGGGCCAGCACTTCGGCGTGCGCGGCCAGGCAGGCGTGGATGTGCCGGCCCAGGAAACCACCGCCGCCGAAGAGGAGCACCTTCATCGGGCGCTCTCCGAGGTCACGCCCTCCCGTATCTTCGGCGGACCGGTGTACTCGTGCCAGGTGGCGGCGCCGGGGGCGGCGATGCCCTCCCGGCGGACGACGACGCGGACGGTCGCCGCCAGGATCCGGAGATCAAGCAGCAGGGACCTCTCGTCCACGTACTCGATGTCGTACGTGAACTTCTCCTCCCACCCGATGGCGTTGCGCCCCCGTACCTGCGCCAGCCCGGTGATCCCCGGCCGGACATCATGTCGACGTGCCTGCTCGGACGTGTAGAGCTCGAGGTACTTGACGAGGTGCGGTCGGGGACCTACCAGGCTCATCTCACCGCGCAGCACGTTCCACAGCTCGGGCAACTCGTCGAGGCTGCTGGCACGTAACCACCGACCGACCCGGGTGAGTCGCTCGGCATCGGTCACCAGCCCGCGCGCCGGGTCGACCTCGTGCATCGTCCGGAACTTCACCAGGTCGAAGAGCGTGCCGTGTCGGCCCGGTCGGGTGTGGCGGAACAGCACCGGCCTACCCATCGTGGCCAGCACCACCAGCGCCACGACGAGCATCACCGGCGCGGCGAGCACCAGGAGAAGGCTCGCGGCGACCAGGTCGAAGAGTCGCTTCAGCGGGTCGTACATCCGGGTTCGGGAGTTGCGATCGGGAGCCGCGTCATTCGTCACATTCAGAGTTCTACCGGCTCTCGCTACTACATCTCGGACACCACTCCGTTCCCAGTTCCCACAATCGCAACAGATGCGCTGTATGGTCGATACGCCTGATTCTCAAGCAATCGAAGGATTCTTCATGATTGTCGCCATTGCGACAGGCTCAGGTGGGTTTCGCCGGTTGTCCGGTGAACTGGCCTCGTACACCCATTGGTCGGTGGATGTCCGCGACCGCGACGGGCTCGCGAAGATCTTCGCCCGCTACGGCCGCGACATCCACACGGCGAACGTCGACAGATGGCTTCCGGGTGCGGCGGTGGCGCGTTGACCAGGATCGGCATCATCTCCCAGTGGTACGACCCGGAAGGCGGCTCAGCCGTTCTCCCGGGGATCATCAGCCGGTCCTTGGTCGCGCTCGGTCACGAGGTGCACGTACTCACCGGCTTCCCGAACTACCCGTCGGGCAGGCTGCACCCGGGATACCGCCTCCGGGCATACCAGTTCGAGATGATGAACGGCGTCTCCGTACATCGGGTGCCGCTGTTTCCCAGTCACGACGGGTCGGCGGTCAGGCGGACCGCCAACTACCTCAGCTTCGCCGCCTCGGCGGTGGCCCGGCTGGACCTGCTCCGCAAGGTCGACGTCTGGCTCGTCTACTCGTCACCGGCGACCGTGGCGCTTCCCGCGATGGTGGCCCGGTGGCTGCACGGACGCCCGTACGTCATCCTGGTCGAGGACATGTGGCCGGACACTCTGGCGGAGAGCGACTACGTGCGTCCCGGCCGTGCCCTGGATCAGATCGTCCGGATCCTGCACCGGTTCTGCAACGCCAGTTACCGCCAGGCCACGCACGTGGCCGTCATCGCGCCCGGCATGGTCGACATCCTCGCCGAGCGCGGTGTCCCCCGGGACAAACTCTCGGTCGTCTACAACTGGGTCGACGAGCGCCGCTTTCGCCCCCGGCCCCGCGATCCGCAGCTGGCCGAATCGCTCGGGCTCTCCGGCTTCGTGGTGATGTACGCCGGCAGCATGGGAAACCTGCAAGGGCTCGACGTCGTGATCGACGCCATGGAGCACCTGACCGACATCTCGGACCTGACGCTCGTGTTCGCTGGCAGCGGGGTGGAGGAGCAGCGGCTGCGCGAGTTGGCCAGCGGCTACCCGCCCGGCCGGGTGGTCTTCCTCGGTCAGCAACCGCTCGAACGGATGATCGAGCTGATGCCGCTCGGCGACGTCCAGTTAATCTCTCTGCGTGACCGGCCGTTGCACCGCAAGACCATGCCGAGCAAGGTGCAGAGCTCGCTCGCCTGCGGCCGGCCGATCGTCGCCGCCCTGGCGGGCGACGCGGCGCGGCTCGTCGACGAGTCCGGCGCCGGTTTTGTGGCACCACCCGGTGACCCCCGCGCCCTGGCCGACGCGATCCGCCGGATGTACGAGTTGGGCACCGAAAAACGCCAGGAACTGGGCCGGACCGGCCGCCAGTTCTACCTGGAGCACCTCTCGGAGCGGATCGGCAGCGTGGCCCTGGCGAATCTGCTGGAGCAGGCGCGGGGCCAGGACCCGCTGCGCCGTTAGGTGGTGTGGTCGGCGTCCTCGGTCACTCTCGTACCATCACGTTCCGGAATGAACGGCCGAGACGCCGATAGACGTTGACCGCGGTGCGTGACGTCTGAAGTCGCAACTTGTCGCTGTTCGTGAGGACGGCACGGGTGACCGCAAACTGCCCGGAGAGCGCCTGTCGAAGCCACGGCAGCACGACGTCGGCCGCGCGCGGGACAGAGTTCGGCTCCACCGCAGGTGCCACCACCTGGTCGTACGTCTTCAAGCCAGCGAACGGTTGGCCGAAGAACGCCGCCGTCTTCGGCGCGTACGAGATCGGGAAGATCGGCACACCGAGTGCCGCCCACAGCGCGCTCGAATGCAACTTCATCGAGACGGCGACCGAACATCCGGCCATCGCCTCGGCGAAATCGAGCACGTCCGCGCCCAGGTACGGGACGACATCCGCTTCACGGCCACCGAGTTGCCGACACACCTGCTCGGTAAAGGCCACGTCCACTCCGCTGGCACTCGTCTCTAGGACGAACAGCCGAATGTTCCCGACACCGTACGCCTCTGCGACGCGTCCGATGTGGCGGGCGGTGCCGATGGGGTCGAGCCCCGGCCATCGGCGTAGCGCCACCCCGAGCAGGCCTTGACCGTCTGCCGAGAAGCCGCGCCGACCGATGCCGAGTCGAGTGAGAAATGCGGAGTCGACGAAATCCCGGCACCGGCCGACGCGCCAGCCAAGTCGCTGTTCGGCATAGGCGACCGAGTCGTCATCACGCAGGTAACACTCGTCGAACGGGGAACCAAGCTGGTGCAAGCGCCGCTGCCAGTAGTCGCTCAACGGGCCGAGGCCGAGGCCGACGGCAAGCACCGGAACCGCCGGATGGTGCCGCGGCAGAAAGCTGAGCCAGTGGTAGGGGGTGTGCGGATGGTGGCTGGTTTGCAGGAGACCACCGCCGCCGAACAGCACCGCCTGACAGCTTTGGAAGCTGAGTTCGCTGCGTCGCGAGCCGGGTAGGTCTCTGGTCGGACGTACCGCTTGCGGGCTCAGGTCACGACCGATGCGTGCGGAGACCGCAGGCCAGTTGACGGGCCTTCCGAAACTGAGATGCCGGACCGCGACGTCGTCCCCTGTCTCCGTGGCCGCCACGACCGCGGCAATCATGATCAGGTCGTCCCCGAAGTTTCCCGCCTCACCGAGACAGATCAGCCCGACGGTTGGTCGCGCCATCGCTTCTCCCTTTGCACATCGAGGGTCAGGTAGCTGACACACCAGCAGCTCGCGCTGACCACGACGATCAGGGCAAGCCCTCCGGCAGCGCCGTACGCGCCGAACAGGACACCGCCGGCGACGATCGAGACGACTCGGATCGGGCCGAGCACCCCGCCGATCAACAGAGCCCGCCCCCCGGCTCCCTGCACCCGATGCCCGGCGAATCCGACGAGCGCGATCGGCGCCAACAGAACCTCGACGGCGATCAACGGCAGCAACGGCCGGGCCACCGCCCAGTTGTCCGCGAGCAGCGCCGCACCAGCCCGGTCCGGCAACAGGCAGACGCCGATCACCACCGGGGCGCTGAGGGCAATCGTCAGGCCGACCACCGGCCCGGCGGTACGCAGCCGCGTACGGACTCCCCGGGGGCGGCTGCGCGCGAGAAACGGGACGATCAACGAATTGAGCGTGGCGGTCAGCAGGGCCACCGGCCCGAATACGGTCCGGGCCGCACCCAGCGCCCCGACGACGGCGACGCCGGCAGCGCCGCCGACGACGGCCAGTCCGGTCAGGGCCAGTTGCGCGGACCCGGTGGTGACCAGGAACTGCGCCGCAAAGATCGCGGAGACCTTGGTCCGCCGTCGATCGAGGTTCCATCCCGGCCGGACCGGATACCGCTGACCGACGGCGGTGAGAACCCCGATGAGGGCTCCCGTGGTGGCCCAGGTCGCGAAGACCAGAACGGGCGTGATGGGCAGAACGAGGGCTGACAGCGTGATCGTCAACACGCACCCGGTCCACAGCCCCTCCTGCACCACGGCAACCCGGGTCTCGCCTGCGCCGAGGCTCATCGCCTTCACGTAGTCGTACAGCACCAGGCCCGGCAGCATCCCGCCGGCGATGGCGAGGTACGACGATCCGTGACCGACCCCCACCACCACGACCACTGCCCCCGTCAACACGCCGAGCAGGCAGGCTCGGCGGGCTCCGTACGCCGCCTCGGCCGACGAAGGTTCCGCGCGCTCCGCGAGAACCGACTCCGTAACCGTCGTACGCGACAGCCCGGTGACCAGCACGTAGATCGAGAACGCGAGGGCGAACTGCCCCAAGCGACCCAGCGGTTCACCACGAGCAACCGACACCGACACGGCAAGGTTGCCGATACTGGACAGCCCGTTGACCGCAAACGCCACGACGGCACGCCGCCCGAAGGAGCGCCCGGCCGGAGATGACGCGGATGCCCGACCTCCGCCGGTCGCGCCACGGAGATCCGCCGATGCGGTCAACTGGCGTACCCGCTGGCGGCAGGCGGGACAGGTGCTCGGGTCTGCCTGGTCAGGTAAATGATCAGCAAAACCGGCAGCGCAGCGACCGAGTACTGCACAAACGCGATCATGGACTCGGGGTAGGTGGCCGACCAGACGAGCGGAGTTGCCATCACGAAGCACAGGTAGGAGAGCCGCACCGGTCCCGGCGCGCCCCGGATCCGCATCAGCGCGACGACGGCGAGCGCCCAACCGCTGTAGAAGAGGATTACCCCCCAGGGGCCGTCAAGAAAGTAGATGGTGCCGAGAGCGAGGAATGTATAGGCGGACGTAGGGCTTCCACCGAGGAACTCGTTGATCCGCGCGCCGGTCGACAGCGCCGGCCGATCCGGATCCAGTATCCGGGGCACAACGCCATACCGAACGATTTCCGGCAGGCCGGGACGGCCGATGTCGACCGGCACCTCGTAGTCACTCGCCCGCGAGACCTGAAGGTCGAAGCGGAGTCGGTCGCTGGCACTGATCCTCTCGTCCACCGCATACCCGCCCCCGACCCTGACTTCGTTGCGCTGCGCGAAGATCGTCGGCCAGACGAGGAACAACACAAGCACAGCGGCGATCACGAAGCGTGGGCGGACCACACCACAGATGGCGGTCACCGCGAGAAGAAAGGACAGGAACCCGATCAGCGGGGCCGAGATTGCCGTGATCAGTATGAGCACAACCTGGGTGGCGACGAGGAGGGTCGCCCACAGCAGGAAACGCAGGTGACCCACGTGGCCCCCGAGCAGGCTCGCCAGCAGCAGGGCGACCGCGAGGTAGCGCCATCCCGAGAGAGCGGAGGTGACGAAGGCCGCGGGTGATGAGGCCAACTCGCCCGCAGCCTGGGTGAAGACAGTGCCACGGCCTTCCAGCGCACCGACCACGTCCGCGACGATGCTGACGACAGCGGTCAGCCGGGCGAGGAGGAACAGGTGTGGGTAACCGGCGTTGGCCTGTGCAAGGCCGCGCTGCCAGTCACCGCGCTTGCCTATCCGGCTGCGAAAGGCTAGTTCCACGGCCAGGGTACTGGCCAGGGCCAGCCCCAGCAGGCTCAGTATGAACCCGGTCTTCGGGTTGCCGTGGAACACCGCCATCGGAACCACAAGGATCGCGTACGGTGCCAGGATCACCGCAGTCACCGGGAACTGCTGGAGCAACCCGGTGAGTCGGGAGGTCTGCCGCCGGGCGATCCGATGCTTCCCCCGTTCCCTTGAGGGCTCGACCGCCGCTGGCGCGCTCACCGCGTCTCTGCCCCGTGCGCGAGCAGCCGATCGTACGTGTCGATGAAACGGCGGAGCGTGACGTGCCGGGAAAAATGTTCTTCGCAGCGGCGGCGAGCTGCGGTGGCCATACTGGCACCGGCGCCGTCGAGGATCTCGTGCACCCGCGCCGCCACTGACCGGCTGACATCGGCCGCGGGTTCCAGCGGAACCAACCAGCCGGTCCGTCCGTCGGCGACGCTCTCGCGCGCGCCGTAGGTGGCCGTGACCACGCTCGGAACCCCGCAGGCCATCGCCTCGATGACGGACAGACCGAGGCCCTCCTCGTAGGAGGTCTGCAGAAACACCGAGGCACTACGGTAAAGCTCGACCAGTTCATTGACCGGAACATCGGCACGCACCACGATCCGCCGGTTCAGCCCGAGATCGGCGATGAGCGCGCTGATCGAGGGATCCAGGCGTCCCTTTCCCGCGAGCACGAGCGGGGGCGCGTCGGGCCGATCACACACGAGCTTCCCGTACGCGCGGACCATTCGGTCCAGTCCTTTACGTGGGTCGGCGAGTCGACAGACCGAGAGCAGGTGTCCATCGGCACGCCAGCCGTCGGATGGCGGTGAGAAGATGGTCGTGTCGACGCCGGGAGGCGCGAGCACGACGTTGGAATGGCCGGCTGTCCTCATCCAGTCGAGGATCACCTTGTTCTCGACGAGGACCGCGTCGGCCGCGCTCAGGGCCGACCTCTCGATCCGTGCGGTGATCCGGGTCATCATCGCTCGCCAAGCGGCTACGGCGGACGCTCCCGCTTTCGGATATGAATCACGTTCCCACTCCACCAACGTCGCCATCTGGATCACGACCGGCGGGCCGGCGTTGAGAATCGGTGCCGCCCACGCGGGCGAACCGCAGACAACCTGGATGAGGTCGTACCCCGCCAGCGCCTTGGTCAACTCACGTCGTGGCCGGTACCGCATGAACTCGAGTTCGACCGCATTCGCACCCCAATACCATTCGTCCGGCCTCTCCCCTTTGCGCGTGAGCACGCTCGGCTGCAGCCACGACCGGGGCGCCAGAATGCGCCGGCTGGAACTGTCCCGATACGACATCGCCAAATCGTGTATGTCCACGGCGTACCGACCGCTCGCGGCAAGACCCTCGCAGAGCCAGCTGACAACGCTTTCCACGCCGCCACTCCTGTGCAGCCCATGGGTGACAACCGCAACGCGACGCGTCCCCTCCCTGATGGGAAGAAGGTTGGCCCGATCCTTGACCGGCTGGTTCACCGCTATCTCCCATTCACGAATCAGCGCCACAGCACGACGGGTGGATCGGGTCACCGGGCCGTACCCATGACGCCCGGCGAGCCTGCTCGAGGATGTTCGGGCCGTCAACGCGCCGACGCCACGATCGGTATGCGTCGCCAGCTGCACGACGCGCGTGCGCCCGAGCCACCTGATCCAACGCGGCGAACCGTTCGAGCTGCCCGGCGAGATCGTCGACGGTGAGCCGCTTCAGGACCGCGCCACCACCAGCGGTCAGCAGGTCCGTCCAAGGCGTCTGGTCGGAGCAGATCACGGGACAGGATGCGGAAAGGCTCTCGGCGATGACATGCCCAAAGTTTTCGCCGAGCGTGGGGAAGACAAAGGCGTCGTACCTGGCGAAGGTGCTCCGTACCTCGTCCGCAGCCAACTCGCCGCAGTACCGCACCTGTACCGTCGTCGGCAGGCGCGCGAACAGGTTCTGGCACTTCTCCCAGTAGCCGACATTCTCCATCGGCCCGTATATGTCGAGATCCATCGGCGTCGAGACCTGCTGCAACGCCCGCAGTACAAGGATCAAGTTCTTCTCGGGGCTGATGCGACTGATAAACACGAGCCGGGCAGGGCCGGGTGCGACCGGTCCCGGCGGAAGCGGTTCGTACGGCAGCGACACCTGCGACCTGTTGATCTCGATCTGTGCCCATGGGCACGCTCGCCGGATACTCTCCGCCTCACGATCACTGGTGGCATGCCAGACGACTCCCAGCGTCCTGAGCAGCGGCAGCCAGAACCGGAGGAACACCTGCTTCTTCCGCCGCTTGAGGGAGAGCGAGCCGGGCGACAACTCCCCCCGCGGGGCCACGAGGATCCGCGACACCCTCAGCACACCCAGCCGTGCCGCGATGATCGGCACGAGTGAGAACATCGAGAAGAGACTGTTCACGTACAGCAGGTCGAAGGAAGTATCTCGGAACTCGCGCCGCAGCTGACGCCATTGACCCGCCCGTGAGACGGTCAGGTAGAACACCCGCGCTCCTGACTGCATGACCCAACGGCCAGAGAGACCCGGATACGGAGTCGGCGTGGCGAGATCGCGGTCACGCGTCACCAAGGTCAGGTCGATGCTCTCGGATATCGATTCCACGATCTGGACGAGAGAGCGCACCGGGCCTCCATACCGATGCCCCGGCACGAACCCGCCACAGGTAGCCAGGACGCGAAAGGGTTCAAGGTCGTGTTCCCGAGTCGGGTTGGCCTTGGCTCCCACCGCATCGAGCACCAGCTTCTCCTCTCCCCCTGCGAGCACACCGGGACAAACGACCGACCCGGGCGACAGGTCGCGCGGGAATCAGCGGACCTGAAAACCCTTCGATTTCGTCGCGCCCTGATCGACGCATTGGCATGTGTCCCGTCGGAGATCGAGACGGTGCTCAGCCGTAGCCGGGCCGAGCGGCTGGCCCGCAAGGGCATCGACCTCAGGGTCAAGAAGGTTCGTGGTAAGACCAGTCGACGGTTGCGCGCGGCCCGCTGGCGTGAATGGCATTCGACTGTTCCTGAATACCGGCCGGCGGAGGCGACAATATTTCGCCCCAGCGACGAGCCATACCAACAACCGGCCACAGAAACGCGAAACCCAGAACCCGCAGAGCAAACGTCGGCTAAGCAGTTACGGGATGCATGTGGCCCTGACCTGCCGTAGGTCATCATCGGCCACCGACAGCAGGACAGGGGAGTTTGTACATGCTGCGGGAAATTGAGCGTGTCCAGCGAACGCCATCCACGGCCACCGACCGCATCAGGGCGAGCAGCCGACGTACCGCCGTCTTTCTCGTCGCCGACGCGCTCGCCTGGGTCGGTGGATTCACGGTCGCCGGTTGGGCAAGGTACGAACAAATCCTCACCATCGATCAGGCTGTCAACGCGGTGATGCTCGGCGGCGCTGCCGCCGTACTGCATGTCGGATTGAGCGCGCTGCGCCGGATCTATTCGGGTCGGCAGCCGCTCGGCAGTGTCGAGGAGGTCCGCGGTCTCGCGGGCACCACCGCCACCACGGCTGCCGTTGTGCTGATCGCCCTGCTGGCGTTCGACCAACGCCCGGTGCCTGGCAGCACCCCGGTGGTCGGTGGGGCGTTGGCACTGTTGCTGATGCTCAGCTGCCGTCTGCTGCATCGGCACCGGCGGGACCGGGCCATGCGTCCGGACGCCCGTTCAGCGACCCCGGTGCTGCTCTTCGGCCTCGGCGAGGCCGGACAGGGACTCGTCCGCGCGATGCTCGGCGACCCGAAGGGCCGCTACCTGCCCGTCGGCGCCCTCGACGACGACCCGGACAAGCAGGACCTGCGCATCGCCGGCGTCTCGGTCCTGGGTGGCCGGGCCGAGATCGCCAAGGCCATCCACCGCACCGGCGCGACCGCGCTGATCTTCTCCGTGGCGAACGCCGACGCCACGCTGATCCGCGAGATCCGGGAGGCCACGCTCCGCACGGGCGCCACATTCAAGATCCTTCCACCGATGCGGGAGCTGGTGGATCACCGCATCACGGTCAGGGACGTACGGGACGTCCAGATCAGTGACCTGCTCGGCCGACGTCAGGTCGTCGGTGATCTGACCCTGGACGACAACGTGCTCGCCGGCCGGCGCGTCCTGGTCACCGGCGCCGGCGGCTCGATCGGCTCCGAGTTGTGCCGGCAGATCATGCAGGCCAACCCCGGTGAGCTGATGATGCTGGACCGGGACGAGTCAGCGTTGCACGGCCTTCAGATGTCGCTCACCGGTCGGGCACTGCTGGACGGCCCCGAGCTGATCCTCGCCGACTTGCGCGACGACGAGGGTGTCCGGCGCATCATGCGGCAACGACGCCCCGAGATCGTCTTTCATGCTGCGGCGCTCAAGCACCTGACGCTGCTGGAACGGCACCCGGGAGAGGCTGTCAAGACCAACGTCTGGGGCACTCTCACCGTGCTCGACGCCTGCCGGGACGTGGCCCGGTTCGTGAACATCTCCACCGACAAGGCCGCCGACCCGATCAGCGTGCTGGGTTACTCGAAACGCATCACCGAGATGCTCACCGCGCACGCCGCGGCGGCCTACCCGGGCACCTTCCTCAGCGTGCGGTTCGGCAACGTGCTGAGCAGCCGCGGCTCGGTGGTGACCGCCTTCCAGCGACAGATCGAGGCCGGGCAGCCGCTGACCGTCACCCACCCGGACGTGACCCGGTATCTGATGACGGTGCAGGAGGCCGTCCATCTGGTCCTCCAGGCGGCGAACATAGGCCGGGACGGCGAAGCCCTGGTGCTGGACATGGGTGAGCCGGTACGCATCGACGACATCGCGCGCCGGATGGTCGAACAGGCCGCCAGCACAGTCGAGATCGTTTACACCGGTCTGCGGCCGGGCGAGAAGCTGCACGAGGATCTGCTGGGTAGCGGCGAGTCCGACCACCGGACGCTGCATCCGCTGATCTCGCACGTCAGAGTGCCTGTGTTGGATCCCCTGGAGGTCAGCGGACTGGATCCGTTCGACGAGCCGGACAAGGTCATCGACCAGCTCGCCCGGCTCTGCGGCGTCCTTCCCGGCGCGCTTCTCAACCAGAAGACCGGCATACCGCTCGCCCGCTGAGCCGGAACCGGATGCATACGGCGGGGACCCTGTTGTTGGGGTCCCCGCCGTTCAGCCTGTCGCCTTCAGCACCTCGGTGACCAGGTCCTGGGCCTCCTCCTGGAGGCGGGCCAGGTGTTCGGGGCCCTGGAAGGACTCGGCGTAGATCTTGTAGACGTCCTCGGTGCCGGACGGACGGGCGGCGAACCAGCCACTGGCCGTGGTCACCTTCAGCCCGCCGATCGAGGCGCCGTTGCCGGGTGCCGTGGTGATGGTGGCGGTGATCGGTTCACCGGCAAGTTCGGTGGCGCGTACCTGTTCCGGAGAGAGCTTGCCGAGCACGGCCTTCTGCTCCCGGGAGGCGGGGGCGTCGATCCGAGCGTACGCGGGGGCACCGAAGCGTTCGGCCAACTCTGCCCAGTGTTCACTCGGGGTGCGGCCGGTCAGGGCGATGATCTCGGAGGCGAGCAGGCAGAGCAGGATGCCGTCCTTGTCGGTGGTCCAGGTGCCACCGTCGCGCCGCAGGAAGGACGCCCCGGCGCTCTCCTCCCCGCCGAAGCCGACCGTGCCGTCGAGCAGCCCGGGCACGAACCACTTGAAGCCGACCGGCACCTCCAGCAGCGGACGCCCGAGGTCGGCCGCCACCCGGTCGATCATGGAGGAGGAGACCAGGGTCTTGCCGACCGCCGCGTCCGGGCCCCACTTCTCCCGGGTACGGAACAGGTGGGAGATGGCCACGGCGAGATAGTGGTTCGGGTTCATCAGCCCGGCGTCGGGGGTGACGATGCCGTGCCGGTCGGCGTCGGCGTCGTTGCCGGTGGCGACCTGGTAGTCGGCGCGCATGGCGATCAGCGAAGCCATCGCGTTCGGCGACGAGCAGTCCATCCGGATCTTGCCGTCCCCGTCGAGGGTCATGAACCGCCAGGTCGGATCGACGATCGGATTGACCACGGTCAGGTCGAGGCGGTGCCGGTCGGCGATCTCGTCCCAGTAGGCGACGCTGGCCCCGCCGAGCGGGTCGGCGCCGATGCGGACCCCGGCGGCGCGGATCGCGTCCAGGTCGAGCACGGCCGGCAGGTCGTCGACGTACGCGCCGAGGAAGTCGTACGTGCCGGTGGTGTCGACGGTGCGGGCCCGCGCGTACGGGACGCGGCGCACCTGCTGGAGCCCGGCAGCGAGGATCGCGTTAGCCCGGTCCTGGATCCACTTCGTGACGTCGGAGTCGGCCGGGCCGCCATGGGTGGGGTTGTACTTGAATCCCCCGTCGTCCGGCGGGTTGTGCGACGGGGTGATCACGATGCCGTCGGCGAACCCGGCGGTGCGGCCCCGGTTGTGGGTGAGGATCGCGTGCGACACCGCGGGGGTGGGGGTGTAGCCGTCGCGGCTGTCCAGCAGCACGGTGACCCCGTTGCCGGCGAGCACCTCCAACGCGTCCACGGCGGCGGGCGCGGAGAGCGCGTGGGTGTCCCGGCCGAGGAACAGTGGCCCGTCGATGCCCTGCTCCCGCCGGTAGTCGCAGAGCGCCTGGGTGACGGCGAGGATGTGGTCGGAGTTGAAGGCGTTGCGCAGGCTCGACCCACGGTGCCCCGAGGTGCCGAAGGAAACCTGCTGAGCCGGGTCGGCCGGGTCCGGATGCTCGGCGTAGTAGGCGGTCACCAGCCGAGGCACGTCGACCAAGTCGGCAGGCTGAGCCGGCTGCCCGGCCCGGGGGTGAGTACCACCACTCACGGTTCCACCTTCTGTCCTTTGCCGATGACCACGATGCCGTTGTCGGAGACGGTGTAGCGCTGTCGGTCGCGTTCCAGATCGACGCCGATCTCGGCGCCCTCGGGAACGTGGACATTCTTGTCCAGAATGGCCCGACGCACCACCGCGTGCCGACCGATCTCCACCCCCTCCATCAACACCGAGCCGTCCACATGGGCCCAGGAGTGCACCTTCACCTTGGGCGAGACGATCGAGTTCTCCACCAGTGAGCCGGAGATCACCGCCCCGGGGGAGACCATCGAGGCGACCGCGCGGCCGACCCGCTCCCCCCACTGGTGCACGAACTTGGCCGGCGGGTACGGCGGCTGCTCGGTGTAGATCGGCCAGTCGAAGTTGTAGAGGTTGAACACCGGGTGCACGTTGATCAGATCCATGTGGGCGTCGTAGAAGGAGTCCAGGGTCCCCACGTCCCGCCAGTAGCCCCGGTCCCGGTCGGTGCTGCCGGGCACCTCGTTGTCACGGAAGTCGTAGACGTTGGCCTCACCCCGCTCGACGAGCATCGGGATGATGCTGCCGCCCATGTCGTGCTTGCTGGAGCGGTCCTCGGCGTCCCGCTCGACCGCCTCGACCAGGGCCCGGGTGGTGAAGACGTAGTTGCCCATCGAGGCGTAGATCTCGTCGGGGGCGTCCGGCAGCCCCACCGCGTCGGTGGGCTTCTCCCGGAAGGCCCGGATCCGCCGGCCGTCCTCGGCCACCTCGATGACCCCGAACTGGTCGGCCGTGGACAGCGGCTGCCGGATGCCGGCCACGGTCACGGCGGCCCCGGAGGCGATGTGCTCCTCCACCATCTGCCGGGGATCCATCCGGTAGATGTGGTCGGCTCCGAAGACGATCACATAGTCGGGCTGCTCGTCGTAGATCAGGTTGAAGCTCTGGTAGATCGCGTCCGCCGAGCCGGAGAACCACCAGGGGCCCCGGCGCTGCTGCGCGGGCACCGGGGTGACGTAGTTGCCGAGCAGGGTCGACATCCGCCAGGTCTTGGTGATGTGCCGGTCAAGGGAGTGGGACTTGTACTGGGTCAGCACGACGATCTTGAGGTACCCGGCGTTGGCCAGGTTGGAGAGGACGAAGTCGACCATGCGGTACATCCCGCCGAACGGGACGGCCGGCTTGGCCCGATCCGTGGTGAGCGGCATCAGGCGCTTGCCCTCTCCGCCGGCCAGGACAATCGCGAGCACCTTCTCAGCCATGACCAGACGCTATCCATCCCGGTGCCGCTTCACCACTTGTACGGCCACACTTCTGCACTAGGGTGCCGGGCATGACCGACTCCATCCCGCTGCGCGTCGACCTGCTCACCCGGGAGTACCCGCCGGAGGTCTACGGGGGCGCCGGGGTGCATGTCGAGTACCTGGCCCGGGAGTTGCGCCGGCTGACCGAGGTCCGGGTGCACTGCTTCGGCGCGCCGCGTACCGAGCCGGGAGTGCGGGCGTACCCCGAACCGGCGGGCCTGGCCGGCGCGAACCCGGCCCTGCGGACCATGGGGGTGGACCTGGAGATGGCGGCCGGGTGTGCCGGCGCGGACGTGGTGCACAGCCACACCTGGTACGCCAACCTGGCCGGGCACACCGCGAAGCTGCTGTACGGGGTGCCGCACGTGGTGACCGCGCACAGCCTGGAGCCGCTGCGCCCCTGGAAGGCCGAACAGCTCGGCGGCGGGTACGCCCTCTCCTCCTGGTGCGAACGCACCGCCTACGAGTCGGCCGACGCGATCGTGGCGGTCAGCGCGGGGATGCGCCGGGACGTGCTGACCGCGTACCCCTCGGTGGATCCGGACCGGGTGCACGTGATCTACAACGGCATCGACACCGCGCAGTACGCCCCCGACCCGGGCACGGACGTGCTGGCCCGACTCGGCATCGACCCGGCCCTGCCCAGCGTGGTCTACGTCGGGCGGATCACCCGGCAGAAGGGCCTGCCGCACCTGCTGCGCGCCGCCCGCGACCTGCCCCCGGACACCCAACTGGTGCTGCTGGCCGGGGCACCGGACACCCCGGAGCTCGCCGCCGAGGTGGAGGGCCTGGTAGCCGAGCTGCGGGCGGGCCGCTCCGGGGTGATCTGGGTGGCCGAGATGCTGCCCAAGCCCGAGGTGATCCAGGTGCTCACCCACGCCACCATCTTCGTCTGCCCCTCGGTGTACGAGCCGATGGGCATCGTCAACCTGGAGGCGATGGCCTGCGAGACCGCGGTGGTGGCCACCGCCACCGGCGGCATCCCCGAGGTGGTCGTCGAAGGCGAGACCGGCCTGCTGGTCCCGATCGAGCAGACCGGTCTGGACGGCACGCCCGCCGACCCGGCCCGCTTCGAGGCCGACCTGGCGGCCCGGCTCAACGAGCTGCTGGCTTCTCCCGACCGCGCCGCCGCGCTTGGCCGGGCCGGCCGCCGCCGGGCGGTCGAGCACTTCTCCTGGGACGCGATCGCCGCCCGCACCCTCAACCTCTACCGCTCACTGAGGTAAGGAAGGGCACCCTGTTAACGCCTCGGGTAGAGGAGGGGCCCCCATTTAACGCTCGCCCAGAGTTCTGTCGGTACGCCGGCTGTGGCGGCGCTGCGCCGGTACGGGGTGCGCGGCACGGGTTGCCGCATGTCGCCATCTCTGGGTCCCGTGAGCTGTCGCCGGCATACGGCGTCTCGGGGCATTCGGGCTGGTCGGGGGGTTGCGGCTACTCGGGTTTCCAGGCTCGGGGAGGGGCGGGTGGCGACCACCCTGCCCCTCCTGTCCCTATCGAGCTGAACCGTTCACGCCGTCACCTCGGCGGGACCGTCACCGTTCCCCGGCTCGTCCGCCGTGAGCCGTTTCCGCTCTCAGCTCGATAGGCACACTTCCCACTACCTCCACCCCCAGGCCGCGAAGAGACGCGCGCGCAGAACCGGATCGACATCGGCAAGCCGCCGGCCCGGTCCCATAAACGCTCGCCGTCACGGGGCGGATCGGTGTGCGACCGCGGGCGGTCACTCGCCACGCAGCAATTCCATGAGTTCATGTGTAGACATGTGCTCGGTCTGCTTGGCACGGATACGTCTTGAGGCGAGGTGTCCGGCCCCAGCCGGTCCACCCTCGAGAGCCGCTCTGGGTCATCGGGCGACGTGGAGGGTGGCCGCGAGGCGGGTCAGGGCGGCGGGTGCGGCGGTGGACCGGGCCACGGCGGCCACCAGGTCCCGGGCCGCCGGCCGGTCGTGCACCTCGCTGCGCGCGGTGCCTTCTGCGGCCAGCAGCGCCCGTCCGGCCCGGGACATCTCGCCGGCCGAGGCGGACGCGCGGGCCACGTCGAGCAGGTACGCGGCCCGGTGCTCGGGCGGTAGCCACCGCCAGCCTGGGCTGGCAAGCAGTCGTTCGTGGCGTACCGTCGCCACCGGCAGGTCTCCCCGCGCGGCCTCGACGAGCACGCGGGCCGCATGCACCGCCGCCGGGCCGAAACCCTCACCGCCGAAGCTCCCCTGATCCGCGAGCGCCACGGCCTGGTCGACCAGCCCTCGGGCACTGCGATCGTCGGCCCGATCGGCGGCGGCCAGCGCGGCCTGAAGCAGCAGCGTCCCGCGCAGCGACCCGAAGCGGGCAGCCGGATCGCGGGGGCCGAGGCGGTGGGCGGCCACGACGGCGGCCCGCAACGCGGCCCCGTTACGGTCACAGCAGCGCAGTGCCTGACACAGCGGTACGGTGGCGACGGCGCTCACCTGCGGATCCTCAGTGGCTGGCATGCTCGACGCGCTGACGAGAGGCCGTTGCCATGCCCAGACAACCCGTGTACGAACAGATCATCGCCGACGTGATCGCATCGATTCGGTCCGGCGCACTGAAGCCTGGCGAGAAGTTGCCCTCCATCGCGCAACTATGCGAGCAGTACCAGGCCAGCCCGACGCCGATCAGGACAGCGTTACGAATCCTCGACGAGCGGGGCTGGATCGAGGTGCACCAGGGCAAGGGTTCGTTCGTGGCTAACGAACCGCCCGCCTGACAAGGACAGTCCAGCCGCCGACGGCATGCCTCAGCCCACGGCCGATTATTGGCGTACCACGCCAAAAAGTGTTTCACTTGCCGCATGGCCTCGGAGAACCCGCCCACCCCGCGCCGACGTGGCCGACCCACCGTGCTCGATCCCGAGGCGGTCGGCACCGCGGCCCTGCGGCTCTGGGCGGAGCGCGGCTACGGCGCCACCGGCTGGGAGGACATCTCGGCGGCCACCGGGATCAGCGCCCGCACCCTGATGCGGTACTTCCCCTCCAAGGCCGCCCTCGCCTGGGTGGGGGTGCCCGCCGCCACCCGGCGGCTGACCGAGACGTTCCGCACGCTGCCCCTTGACGTCCCGTTGTCGGACGCCCTGCGCGCCGCCGTGGTCGCCTCCGTCTCCGACGACGCGCTCGTGCTCAGCGCGGGCGGGTACTGGATGCGGGTCGTCGCTGAGGAACCCGAGCTGGCGGGAGCCTCCGCGCGCGCCTACGCGCCCTGGACCGAGGCCCTCGCCCGGGAGATCGCCCGGCGTCGACCGGGAGCGCCGAGGGCGATCTACCACGCGGTCGCCACCGCGTACCGCGAGGCGGCCCAGGCCGCGCTCTACGACTGGGCCCGCAGCCCCGACGGCTCGCCCGCCCACGCCGTCGACGCCCTGCTGCGTCGGCTGGACATCCGCATCACCACACCCGAGGAAGCCCCGTGACCACCACCCGCCCGATCCCCGACCCGCTCGCCCCCGCCGTCCTCGGTCCGGTGCGCCTGCGCAACCGGGTCATCAAGTCCGCCACCTTCGAGGGGGCGACCCCGGACGCCCTGGTCACCGACCGCCTGATCGAGTACCACACCGCCGTGGGTCGCGGCGGCGTCGGCATGACGACTGTCGCCTACCTCGCCGTCGCGCCCGAGGGGCGCACCGAACAGGGCCAGGTCTACTGGCGGCCCGAGGCGTTGCCCGGGCTGCGCCGGCTGACCGAGGCGGTGCACGCCACCGGCGCCAGGGTCAGCGCCCAGATCGGGCACGCCGGTCCGGTGGCCAACTCCCGCTCGAACGGGCTGCCCTCGCTCGCGGCGTCGGCGCGGTTCAACCCCCTGGGGATGGGCTTCGACCGCGCCGCGAGCCACGACGACATCCACCGCATCGTGGCCGCCCACGGCAGCGCCGCCGCGGCGGCGCGCGAGGTGGGCTTCGACGCCGTCGAGGTGCACCTGGGCCACACCTACCTCGCCGGATCGTTCCTTTCGCCGAAGCTCAACCGACGCCGGGACGAGTTCGGCGGTGCGCTGGCCAACCGCGCCGAGTTCCCGCGCCGGATCCTGGCCGCCGTCAAGGAGGCCGTCGGCGACGACATGGCCGTCATCGCCAAGATGAACATGCGCGACGGCGTGCCCGGCGGTTTCGACCTCGACGAGTCGATCCCGTTCGCCCGAATGTTGCAGGCCGACGGACACCTGGACGCCCTGGAGCTCACCGGTGGGTCCTCGCTGCTCAACCCGATGTACCTGTTCCGGGGCGACATCCCGCTCGCGGCGATGGCCGCGCCCCAGCCGCCGCTGCTGCGACTCGGGATGAAGATGTTCGGCCGGTTCCTGTTCCGCGACTACCCCTACCAGCCGCTCTACTTCCGCGACCTCGCGCTCCAGTTCCGCCGCGAGCTGTCCATGCCGCTGATTCTGCTCGGCGGCGTCACCGACCTCGACGGGATGCGTACGGCCATGAGCGACGGCTTCGAGTACGTCGCGATGGCCCGCGCCCTGCTCAGGGAGCCGGACCTGATCAACAAGATCCGCCGCGACGCCGCCACCCGGTCGCGCTGCACCCACTGCAACCTCTGCGCCGCCAGCATCTTCACCGGCACCCACTGCCCCCTGGACGCCGAGGGGACGACGGCGCTCGTCGCCGCCGGTACCCGGCCCGTCGTCGCCCCGTAGTAAGGAGTTCCCCGATGTCCGTACCCCGGCAGCCCCGGCCCACCTCGGTCGACCTCGTCGTGATCGGCTCCGGCACCGGCCTGGCCGCCGCGCTCAGCGCCCACGAGGCCGGCCTCTCCGTGGTCGTCGTGGAGAAGTCGCGCTGGGTCGGCGGCTCCACGGCGCGCTCCGGCGGCGCCTTCTGGATCCCGGCCAATCCCGTGCTGGCCGCCGAGGGCTCCGGGGACACGCCCGAGCGCGGCGCGGCGTACCTGGAGGCCGTCGTGGACGGCTCCGCGCCCGAACAGCGCTGGCGCAGCTTCCTCGAGCACGGCACCGCCACGGTCGAGATGCTCACCCGGACCACCCCGATGCGCTTCCTCTGGGCGCGCGGCTACTCCGACTACCACCCGGAGCTGCCCGGCGGCACCGCCGCCGGCCGTAGCTGCGAGTGCCGCCCGCTCGACCTGAAGCTCCTCGGTGCCGACCGGGCGCGGCTGCGTCCCGCCGTCCTCTCCGCGCCCGTGCCCATGCCGGTCACCGGCGCGGACTACAAGTGGCTCAACCTGATGGCGAAGACCCCGGTTCGCGCGCTGCCCCGCATCATGACCCGCCTCGCCCAGGGCCTCGGCGGCCTCGCGGTCGGGCGGGAGTACGCCGCCGGCGGCCAGGCCATCGCCGCCGGCCTCTTCGCCGGCGTCCGCCGTGCCGGCATCCCGGTCTGGACCGAGACGGCGCTGGAGCGGCTCCTGGTCGAGGGGGACCGGGTCGTCGGGGCCGAGCTGCGCCACGGGGAGACGACCTTCGCCGTACGGGCCGAGCGGGGTGTCGTGCTCGCCACCGGCGGCTTCGACCACGACCTGCCGCTGCGGCACGCCCACCACCACCGCGACCTGGGCGGCTGGAGCCTCGGCGCGGACAGCAACACCGGCGACGGGATCCGCGCCGCCCAGGAGGCGGGCACCGGCACCGACCTGATGGAGCAGGCGTGGTGGTTCCCCGCCGTCGCCCCGGTCGGCGACGCCGCGCCGTCGGTGCTCCTCGCCGAGCGTTCCCTGCCCGGGTCGCTCATGGTGGACGGCACGGGCCGCCGGTTCGTCAACGAGTCCTGCGACTACATGACGTTCGGGCAGCGGGTGCTCGGCCTCGCCCGCGAAGGTGGGGCGCTGCCCACCATGTGGCTGGTCTTCGACCAGCGGTACCGCAACAGCTACGTCTTCGCCGGCACGCAGTTCCCGCGCGCCCCGCTGCCGAAGTCCTGGTACGCGGCGGGCATCGCGCACCGCGCGGGCACCCCGGGTGACCTCGCCCGGTCGATGGGCGTGGACGCCGACGCGCTGAACGCCACCCTGGCGCGGTTCAACCGGTTCGCCGCCGCCGGGGTCGACGACGACTTCGCGCGCGGCGCCAGCGCGTACGACCGCTACTACGGCGACCCCACGGTGACGCCGAACCCGAACCTGCGGCCCCTGGCCGGCACCCTGTACGCCGTCCGGGTCGTCCTGTCCGATCTCGGCACCTGCGGCGGGATCCGGGCCGACGGCCTCGGCCGGGCGCTGTCCGACGCGGGGACCCCGGTCCCCGGGCTGTACGCCATCGGCAACGCCGCCGCCAACGCCTTCGGCCGCACCTACCCGGGGGCCGGGGCGACCATCGGCCAGGGCCTGGTCTACGGCTACATCGTCGGGCGGCACGCGGCGGGCAAGCTCCCCGCCGCCGACCAGGCCCGGGCCGCCTGATGGCGGAATAGGCACGGCTTTTGTCGGGATCGTCGCACCCGGGGTCGCCCGGCGTGCCAGCATCCGGCAAGGGGCCGGCCGTCGGCGTAGCGGAGAGGAACCGACATGGGTACGTACGTGGTGACCGGCGCGGCCTCGGGCATGGGCCGGGCGTCCGCCGAGCGGCTGCGGCGCGACGGGCACACCGTCGTCGGCGTGGACCTGCGGGACGTGGAGGTGATCGCCGACCTCTCCACGCCGACCGGGCGCGCGAACGCGGCCACCGAGGTGCTGGAGCGCGCCGGAGGGCGGCTCGACGGGGCGGTCTGCGCTGCCGGGCTCGGCGGCATCCCCGGCCGGGACCGGATCGTGCAGCAGGTCAACTTCTTCGGCGTGGTGGAGCTGCTCGAGGCGTGGCGACCGACCCTGGCCGCCGCCGGCAACAGCAAGGTCGTGGTGTTCGGCTCGAACTCCGTCACGCTCACCCCGATGGTGCCGGAGCGCGCCGTGCGGGCCCTGCTCGACCGCGACGCCGCCCGGGCGCTGCGCGTGGTGGGACGCTTCGGCAAGCGCTCGGCGCCGTTCGCGTACGCGAGTTCGAAGCTGGCGGTGACCCGGTGGGCGCGCCGCGCCGCGATCTCGCCGGAGTGGGCCGGTGCCGGCATCCGGGTGAACGTCCTGGCCCCCGGCATCATCTCCACTCCGCTGTTGGAGGAGCAGATGGCCCGGGGCGAGAAGGAGGCGGTCGAAGGGCTGCCGGTGCCGATCGGCGGGCGCGGCAACCCGGCGGACGTCGGCGAGTGGGTGGCGTTCATGCTCTCGCCGGCCGCCGACTTTCTCTGCGGTTCGGTGATCTTCTTGGACGGCGGCTCGGACGCCTACTTCCGCACCGACGACTGGCCGGTCTCGACCGGCCCGGTCGGGGTGCTGCGCTACCTGCGGCGCGCCAAGGCGTGGCGGGCGCGGCGCTGACCGGCGCGGCGGAAGCAGTGCGCAACCGAGCGCGAAAGGATCTCGCGCAGTAGGTTGACAGGGTGACTGGACGGTTCCCGATCGAAGACGTCTCCCCCGTCGTCTCCTGCGGGCGTTATCCGGCCCGCGCCGTGGTCGGTGAACTCGTGCCGGTGTCGGCGACCGCGTACCGGGAGGGGCATGATGCCCTCGGCTGCAACGTGGTCTGGCTGGGCCCGGACGGGCAGGCGCAGCCGTTCACCCGGATGCGGCCCGGTGCGCCCGGTCAGGACCGTTGGCACGCCACCATCACCCCGGACACCGTCGGGGAGTGGGTCTTCACCGTGGAGGCGTTCAGCGACCCGTACCTGACCTGGCACAACGCGGTGACCAAGAAGATCGCCGCCGGTCAGGGCGCGGAAGACCTGGCCAACGACCTGGCCGAGGGGGTACGCGTGCTGGGTGCCGCAGCGGTGCCCAAGGCCGAGCAGGCCCGACTCGAACGGGCCGTGGCCGCGCTGCGCGACACCGATCTGCCGCTGAAGGACCGGGTCGGCCCGGCCCTCGACCTGGCCGAACTGCTCTGGGCGCACCCGGTGCGGGAGCTGGTCACCACCGGCGAGGCGTACCGCATCTGGGTGGACCGGGAGCGGGCCCTGTACTCCGCCTGGTACGAGTTCTTCCCCCGCTCGGAGGGGGCGGTCCTGGCCACGGCCGAGACGCCGGCCCGTTCCGGGACCTTCGCCACCGCCACCGAGCGGCTGCCCGGGGTGGCCGCGATGGGCTTCGACGTGCTGTACCTGCCGCCGATCCACCCGATCGGCCGGGTCAACCGCAAGGGCCCGAACAACAGCCTGGTCGCCGGGCCGGCGGATGTGGGTTCGCCGTGGGCCATCGGGGCCGCCGAGGGCGGCCACGACGCCATCCACCCCGACCTGGGTACCCCGCAGGACTTCCGCGACTTCGTGGCCGCCGCCGCCGAACACGGCCTTGAGGTGGCGATGGACCTGGCGTTGCAGTGCGCGCCGGACCACCCCTGGGTGACCGAGCACCCGGAATGGTTCACCACCCGCGCCGACGGCAGCATCGCGTACGCGGAGAACCCGCCGAAGAAGTACCAGGACATCTACCCGCTGAACTTCGACAACGATCCCGAGGGCATCCGGGCGGAGATCCTGCGGGTGGTGCGGCACTGGGTCGGCGAGGGGGTGAAGATCTTCCGGGTGGACAACCCGCACACCAAGCCGGTCGACTTCTGGCACTGGCTGATCTGGGAGGTCAAGCGGACCGACCCGGAGGTGCTCTTCCTGGCCGAGGCGTTCACCCGACCGGCGATGATGCACGGGCTGGCCAAGGTCGGCTTCACCCAGTCGTACACGTACTTCACCTGGCGGACCTCGCCCGCCGACATGCGGGAGTACTGCGCGGAGCTGGTGGCGGCGGCCGATTACATGCGGCCGAACTTCTGGCCGAACACCCCGGACATCCTGCCCGAGAGCCTCCAGCACGGCGGGCCCCCGATGTTCAAGATCCGGGCGGTGCTGGCCGCCCTGCTCTCCCCCTCCTGGGGCATGTACGCCGGCTTCGAGCTGTTCGAGCATGTCGCCCGCCCCGGCGCCGAGGAGTACCTGGACAACGAGAAGTACGAGCTGCGCCCCCGGGACTGGGCGCAGGCCCAGGCGCAGGGACGCTCCCTGGCCCCGTTCATCGCCACCCTGAACCGGGTCCGCCGGGAGAACCCGGCCCTGCACCGACTGCGCAACCTGGTCTTCCACGACATCGACAACCCGGCGTTGCTGTGCTGGTCCAAACGCGACCCGAGCACCGGCAACACCGTGCTGGTGGTCTGCTCCTTCGACTCGCACACCGTGCAGTGGGGCAACACCACCCTGGACATGCCGGCCCTGGGCCTGGACTGGCACGACCGGTTCATGGTGCACGACGAGCTGACCGGGGCCCACTACGACTGGGGGCAGCGCAACGCGGTCCGGCTGGATCCGTACCTGCAACCCGCCCATGTGTTCACCCTGCGCCCTACCGACGCCGCCGCGCCCTCCCCGGCTCCGGCGGCCACCGCCACCCCCGCGCCGATCACCACCACCGTGCCCGCCACTGCCGCCGGTCTGAGTGGCGGCACCGCCTCCGCGACGAAGGACGACGCCCGATGGACCAGCTGATCTCCGGGGAGACCCACGACCCGCACGCCGTGCTCGGGGCACACCCGGGCGACGGTCGTACGGTGATCCGCACCCTGCGGCGGGGCGCAACCGAGCTGTGCCTGCTGGTGGGTGAGCAGCGGTACCCGATGACCCGGGTGCACGAGGCCGGGGTCTTCGAGGCGACCGTGCCCGGCGAGGTGCTCGACTACCGCATCGAGTGGGACGGGCAGCCGCACGACGACCCGTACCGCCACCTGCCGACCCTGGGTGAGCTGGACCTGCACCTGATCGGCGAGGGGCGACACGAGCGGCTCTGGGAGGCCCTCGGCGCCCGCGTCCTCGACGGCGGGGTGGCCTTCGCGGTCTGGGCCCCCAACGCCCGGGGGGTGCGGGTGGTCGGCGACTTCACCGGCTGGGCACCCGACGACGGATGGCCGATGCGGTCCCTGGGCTCCGCCGGGGTATGGGAGATCTTCGTACCCGGGGTACAGGTGGGGGCCCGGTACAAGTACCGGATCCTCGGCGTCGACGGTCACTGGCGGGACAAGGCCGACCCCCTGGCCGGGTACGCCGAGGTGCCGCCGGCCACCGCCTCGGTGGTGCACCACTCGACGTACGAGTGGGGCGACGCGGACTGGCTGGCGCGGCGGGCGACCCGCCAGCCCCACCAGGAACCGATGAGCGTGTACGAGGTGCACCTCGGTTCCTGGCGTCCCGGCCTCGGCTACCGGGAACTGGCCGAGCAGTTGGCCGGGTACGTGACGGAGTTGGGCTTCACCCATGTGGAGTTCCTGCCGGTGATGGAGCATCCCTTCGGCGGCTCCTGGGGCTACCAGGTCACCGGATACTTCGCCCCGACCTCCCGCTTCGGTGACCCGGACGACTTCCGTCACCTGGTGGACCGGCTGCACGCCGCCGGCATCGGGGTGATCCTGGACTGGGTGCCGGCCCACTTCCCCAAGGACGAGTGGGCCCTGGCCCGCTTCGACGGCACCCCCCTGTACGAGCACCCCGACCCGCGCCGGGGGGAGCACCCGGACTGGGGCACCTACGTCTTCGACTTCGGCCGCCGGGAGGTGCGCAACTTCCTGGTCGCCAACGCCCTCTACTGGCTGGAGGAGTTCCACATCGACGGGCTGCGGGTGGATGCGGTCGCCTCGATGCTCTACCTGGACTACTCCCGCCCCGACGGACAGTGGGTGCCCAACCAGTACGGCGGCCGGGAGAACCTGGAGGCCATCGCCTTCATGCAGGAGACCAACGCGACCGTCTACAAGCACCACCCCGGGGTGGTGATGATCGCCGAGGAGTCCACCGCCTGGCCCGGGGTGACCCGACCGACCAGTGAGGGCGGGCTGGGTTTCGGGTTCAAATGGAACATGGGGTGGATGCACGACACCCTGCTCTACACCTCCAAGGACCCGATCTACCGGCAGCATCACCACCATCAGCTCACCTTCTCCCTGGCGTACGCCTGGAGTGAGAACTACGTGCTGCCGATCAGCCACGACGAGGTGGTGCACGGCAAGGGTTCCCTGCTGACGAAGATGCCCGGCGACCAGTGGCAACGACTGGCCAACGTCCGCGTGCTGCTGGCCTACATGTGGGCGCACCCGGGCAAGCAACTGCTGTTCATGGGCTGCGAGCTGGCCGACGACCGGGAGTGGAGCGAGGAACGCGGTCTCGACTGGTACCTGCTGCACGACCCGGCCCGGGCCGGGGTGCAACGCCTGGTCGGCGACCTCAACCGGGTCTACCGGGACACCCCCGCCCTGTGGGCGCAGGACACCTCCCCCGCCGGTTTCCGCTGGCTGGCCGGGGACGACGTCGCCAACAACACCATCTCGTTCGTCCGGATCGCCCCCGACGGCGCCACCCTGGTCTGTGTGGCCAACTTCTCCGCCCTGCCCCTGGAGGACTACCGCATCGGCCTGCCGGCCGCCGGGGCCTGGGCCGAGGTGCTCAACACGGATGCCCACCACTACGGCGGCTCCGGGGTGGGCAACCTCGGCACCGTGCACGCCGAGCCGGTCCCCTGGCACGGCCAACCCGCCTCGGTGGCGCTGCGCGTCCCCCCGCTCGGCGCCCTTTGGCTCCGCCCCGCCTGAACCACCGCTGCCCTTTGCTCTGCGTCAACTGACGCACTGGTTTTCGTTCAGCGGGCGTAGGGCTGACTCAGACCAGGCCGGCGCCGCGGAGCAGGGTCCACAGGCCGGCACCGTCGGGGGCGGAGAGCCACTTCTGTCCCACCGGTCCCTCGGTCGGGCGGTCGTGCGGGACGGGCAGGCTACCGGCGAGCACCGCCTGGGCGGGTGAGAGGCGGCGGATCGCGACGCCGGCCACGTTGTCCGGGTGGGCGGCGGCGAACTCCCGGTAGATCTCCTGGTCGTGCTGGCCGTCGTCGCCGACGAGCAGCCAGCGTACGTCCGGGAACTCCTTGGCCAGCCGGGCCAGGGTGGCCCGCTTGTGCTCCCGCCCGCTGCGGAACCAGCGGTCCTGGGTGGGTCCCCAGTCGGTGAGCAGCAGCGGACCCGCCGGGTAGAGGTGCCGGGACAGGAAGCGGGTCAGGGTCGGTGCGACATTCCAGGCACCGGTGGACAGGTAGAAGACCGGGGCTCCGGGGTGGGCGGTGACCAGCCGCTCGTACAGCACGGCCATGCCGGGCACGGCGGCCCGGGCGTGCTCGTCGAGGACGAAGGTGTTCCAGGCGGCGAGCAGCGGGCGGGGTAGCGCGGTCACCATCACGGTGTCGTCGATGTCGGAGAGGACGCCGAAGCGCACCTCCGGATCCAGGATCCGCACCGGCGCCTCGACCGGTTCGGCGTCCGGCATGCTGATCCGCACCGAGCCCCAACCGGGAGGCAGATCCGCCTCGACCGTGGTGTCGATGAACCCGCTGCGATCGGCCCGGGCCTCGTGCACCACCCCACCGGTCTCGATGGTCACCGTGACGTGCTTGGCCGGCAGGGTGGTGAAGCTGCGCCAGCCGCGGACCTTCTCCAGCCGCCCCCGTTGGCGGGTGTCCGGCCGTCCCAGCAGCACCCGGCACATCACCCGCGCCCAACCGGGAGCCCCGTACCCGGTGTAGGCGATGATGTTGGTCCGCCAGCCGGTCCGCCGCAGTCGGCGTTCGACCAGTGCGTGCACGGCGTCCTCGATCCGCGCGGCCCGGTGCAGGCTGGGTATGGCCAACTGGCCAGCGGGTGTGGGTGGCACGTCTGCAACCCTGCCACACCCCGCCGACCTCGGCCACGCGAGACCGGGGCTTCTTGATCGTCTGCGGGGTGCATTCCCCCAAGCCGCGACGGCAGGTGACACATCAGCAGATCCAGGGCAAATACCCGCGAATGCGCCGTTACCGTGAAACACTCCCGTCGGAACGGCGACGGGGGCGAGGTCGTGCCACGACCAGGGTCGGAAGCACAGCGAGGACGGAGCCGGTGGCTGCCACGGCTGGATCGTCCGGCCCTGGTCGCACTGATCCTCGGCGTGCTCGGGGTCGGCTACCGGTTGTACCTGGTGCTGAACACCGTGCCGGTGTCCAACAGCGACGAGGCCACCTTCGGGTTGGCCGCCCTGCACATCGCGCAGGGCCGGGAACATCCGGTCTTCCTGTACGGCCAGCGGTACATGGGCATGTTGCAGTCCTACCTGGCCGCTCCCCTGCTCGCGGTGACCGGGCCGAGTTGGCCGGCGCTGCGGCTGCCGGTGCTCGCGCTCTACGCCCTGTTCCTCTGGCTGATCCACCGGCTGACCCGAAGGATCGGCTCACCCTGGTTCGCCACCACCGTCGTCGGGCTGCTGGCGCTGGGCTCCGAGCGGGTCATCCGCGACCAGGTGACGACGGTCGGCGGCCGTCCGGAGGTCAAGGTCGCCGTGCTGGCGATGCTGCTGATCGTGATGGGGTTGGCCCGGGGCACGGTACGGCACCGCTGGTGGGCCGTCGGCGGCTTCGGGTTGCTCGCCGGGCTGGCCCTCTGGTCGGACTGGCTGATCGTGCCGTACCTGGCGGTGGCCGGGTTGGCGCTGCTCTGGGTGCTGCGCCGGGAACTTCTCGGGTGGGCCGGTCTGCTGCTGGTCCTAGGGTTCGGTGTGGGGATCGCCCCGATGATCCGCGACAACCTGGTGGCCCCACCCGGGCAGGACTCCCTGTCCGTGCTGGGTCGGATCAGCGGCACCCAGGGGCCCACCCCCTCGTGGGGGCAGCGGCTCGACGGCGGGCTGCTGGAGGGGGTTCCGCAGGCCACCGGGCTGTGTCCACTGACCGGCTGCGCCCGCTGGCAGGAGTGGTTCGGCCTGCTCTACCCGGTGTTGCTGGTCGTCGGGGTGGTGCTGGCCGGGTTCGCGTACCGGCGGATGACCGGACCGGGTGAGCGGGTGGTCGCGGTGGTGCGTCTGGCACTGCTCGTCGGCGCCGCGCTGACCCTGCTGGCGTACGTGCGAAGTTCCCTCGCCGCCACCGAACCCCTGGGCAACGCCCGCTACCTGTCGGTGCTGCAACTGTCCCTGCCGGCGGTGCTCTGGCCGCTGTGGGTGGCGGCGGTGGCCTGCTGGCGGGGCACGGTCGGCGCGGCGGGGCGGCTGGTCGGCGCGGCGGCCACCGCCGCCCTGGCCGCCCTGACGGCGACCGCCCTGGTGGTCACGGTGTTGTTCGCCACTGCCGGTGCGGAGCCGGGCCGGGTGCAGGAACGGCAGTCCCGCCAACTCGCGGAACTGGTCCGGGCCGCCGGGCTGCGCGAGGTGTACGGCGAGTACTGGACCTGCAACCGGCTGGTGTTCAACACCGGTGAGCAGGTGGTCTGCGGGGTGCTCGACAGCGACCTGCGGCCCGGGCAGAACCGCTATTCGGCGTACTGGTGGCGGCTGGCCCGGGCGGCACGGCCCGGATACGTGTTCGAGGCCGGTGGACCGGCGGACCTCCGACTGCGGGAACTGCTCGGCGACCGGGCGGACACCGACCTGCTGGCCGAGGTCGGCGGCTTCCGGGTCTACCACCCGCCCACGCCGCTGCGACCGTGGCGGTGAGGGGGGTCGTACGCTGGCCGGACCCCGGCGCGGATGGCCCGGTCCGGGAGGTCGAGGAGTCTGTCGATGCTCATCCTGCTGCCGCCCTCGGAGGGCAAGGCCGAGGTCGGCGCCGGTCGCCGTCTGGACCTGGCCCGGCTCTCGCTGCCGGAGCTGAACCCCGTCCGTGAGCAGGTGCTGGCCGCGCTGCTGAGGCTCAGCGAGGGGCCCGCCGAGGCGGCGCTGACCGCCCTGGGACTCGGTGCCGGCCAGCACGGTGAGCTGGGCCGCAACGCCCGTCTGGAGCGGGCGGCGACCGCACCGGCGGGTCGGATCTACACCGGGGTGCTCTACGAGGCACTGGACCTGGCCACCCTGCCACCGGCGGCGCACCGGGCAGCGGCCCGGCAGGTGCTGATCAGCTCCGGCCTGTGGGGGGCGGTACGGATCGGCGACCGGATTCCGCCGTACCGCTGCCCGATCGGGGCCCGGCTGCCCGGGGTCGGTGCCCTGCCGGCGCTCTGGCGACCGGTGCTGGGGCCGGCGTTGACCTCGGCCGCGGGTACCGGGCCGGTGCTGGACCTGCGTTCGGGTGCCTACGCCGCCGCCTGGACCCCCCGGGGTGCGCTGGCCGAGCGGACCCTCACCGTACGGGTGCTGCACGAGCGGGAGGTCGACGGCGTACCGGTGCGCTCGGTGGTGAGTCACTTCAACAAGGCCACCAAGGGTCGGTTGGTGCGGGACCTGCTGCTGCACGGGGTCCGTCCACGGAGCATCGATGCCCTGGTGGGGGAGCTGCGGGAGCTGAAGTACACCGTCTGCGAGCAGCCCTCGGCAGCGGGACGGCCACGTCAGGTGGACGTGGTGGTTTCCGAGCTGTGAACAGCCGCAAGATTTCCTCAAGGCTCGACCTGATCGGTACCACCACGCGGCGTCTCGGGTCACTGTAACTACACCCGACACCACGAGGAGGCCCTCCGGGTGGTTGCCGAACCGATTCTGCTCGACCGACACCGCACCCCGTCGACCCTGCCGCCCCTGGACTGGACGACCCTGGCCGACGCCTTCGAGGCGGCCTGTCTGCTGCGCTGTATGCCGCCCCCGGCCACATCCGGTCACCGTTACCCCGGACAACAGCCCAGCCTGCCCACGGCCATCGAGTTCAACCGGGAAGAGGCGGCCCGCCGCACCCGCCAACTGCTGGACCGGTTGGGAATACCGGTACGGCACGAGTTGGCCGTGGGTGGCCTGCGCCGCCGCTACGAACTGCACCGGCTGCACGTGTCCCACGAAGACCGGCCGGAGTACGCGGCACTGATGGAGAACGGCTGGCGTCGGGGCCGACGGGAACTGCTCGGGGGTCCGGTGCCCGGTGCCTCGACGGCTCGCCGGCAGTGGCGCACCCGGTTGGCCTCCGCTGCCTGGCGGGCCGCTCTGCTGGCCGGTGGACGGCACGTACGGCGACACATCCTCGGGGTACGGATCACCGACCGGGAACTCGCCGCCGTCCTGGTCCGCGGCGCCGCCCTGCTCGACGTACCGGCGCTGCTGCGCGCGGGCACCGGCTGTTACCTCGTCAGTGTCGCCCACGGCCCGGACCGGGATCGCATCCTGCACCATGCCGGCGAGGAGGTGGCCCACCGACCGGTCGCCTGAGTGCACCACCCCGGTCAGGACAAAACTGCACCGCGGTCGGGACAGACTCCGCCATCCTGGGGTTGCGCCGCAGGGGTCCGGCGGCGCACAGTGCTGCCCGTGACCAGTTCCCGGTATGCTGCCCGAGACCGGCGGCCCGTCGCCAGTGCGGCCATCCTGGTGGCCGTGCTGCTGGTCCTGCCTGGTCTCAGTGCCTGCCGGGACGAGCCCGAGGACCCGGTACGCATTCGGATCGCCACCGGCAGCCCGACGGCCGTCTACCACGCCATCGGCACCTCCCTGGCCGCCATCCTCAACCGGGAACTGCCCAACGTACGCGCTGAGGTACTGATCACAGCCGCCTCGGTGGAGAACGTCCGGCTACTCAAGGCAGGCGAGGCCGAACTCGGGTTCACCCAGGCCGACGTGCTGCCGGCCTATCCGGGACCGGATCCACCCGTGGTGGCGGTGGCCCGGGTCTACGACGACCTGTTGCACCTGGTCACCACCGCGGACAGCCCAGTCCGAAAGCTGACCGACCTGGCGGGTCGACGGGTGTCCATCGGCGCGGCCGGTTCCGGAACGGAGATCACGGTCAACCGGCTGCTCACCGTGGCCGGGCTGGACGACGTCGAGCTGCACCGGGTGCAGCTCGGTCTGGACGACTCGGTCACCGCGCTGCGCAGCGGTGAGATCGACGCCTTCTTCTTCTCCGGTGGCCTGCCGGTACTGGCCGTGGCCCAACTCGTCGAGGACACCCCCACCCGCATCGTCGACCTCGGCGAGTGGACCGTGCCGCTGCGCCGGGGCAACCGGGAGGTGTACGTGCCCCGGGACATTCCCCGCTCGGTGTACGGCATCGACCCGGTCACCGCCGTGGCCAACCCCAACTATCTGCTGGTCCGAGCCGACCTGCCGGAAGACCTGGTGCGCCAGGTGACCCGGCTGCTGATGGAACGACGGGCCGAGTTGGCCGAAGCCCATCCGGCGGCCGGACGGATCAGCCCCCGTTCGGCGATCGCCACCCCGCCGCTGCCCCTGCACCCGGGGGCGGCCGCGTACTACCGCGACAGCAAGCCCTGACCCGGCCGGTCAGCCGGGGCTGGCGGCCGGTTCCAGCGCGACGGGTGGCTCGTCCAGGGCGGGCGGCTCCTCCGGGGCGGGTGGCTCCTCCGGGGCGGGGAACCACAGGGCGGCGACCAGTCCACGGGGCGAGTTCGGCTGCATGGTGAGGCGGCCGTCGGAGGCGTCCACGAGCACGGCCGCGATGGTCAGCCCCAGCCCGGCGCCGTCGACGTTCTGCACCTCCGGGGCCCGCCAGAAGCGTTCCGTGGCCTGGCCCAGCTGACTGCGGGTCATGCCGGGGCCGGTGTCGCGTACCTCCAGGGCACAGCCGCCGTCGCGGGCCGTGACGGTCACGGTCACCTCGCCGCCCGCGCCGCTGAACTTGACCGCGTTGTCGATCAGGGCGTCCAGCGCCTGGTCGATCGCGGTCGGTACGGTCCGGGCGTGAACCGGGTCGGGGTTGGCGGTCAGTCGCAGGGTGACCGACCGGTACCGGGCCAGGGGCTCCCACGCCGCCACCCGGGACTCCGCCACCGCGACCGCGTCGACGGTCACCCGCTGGTTCTCCTGGCGCTCGGCCCGGGCCAGGGTGAGCAGGCCGTCCAGCAGCAGGGCCAGCCGGTCGGTCTCCTCCAGGGCCAGCTGGTGTTCGGCGCGGCCCTGCTCGTCGACCAGGCTGGGCCCGAGTTCCTCCACCCGCAGCCGCAGGGCGGTCAACGGGTTGCGCAGTTGGTGGCTGGCGTGGGCGACGAAGGCCCGCTGCCGGTCCATCACGTCGGAGACCACGTCGGCCATGTGGTTGAAGCTCGCCGCCAGGCGGCGCAGTTCCGGCGGACCGAGCCGGTGCTGCACCCGGGCTCCCCGGTCCCCCTCGGCGATCTCGTGGGTGACCGCGTCCAGTTCGGTGATCGGGCGCAGCACCCAACCGGCCAGCCCGAAGGCGGTCAGCACGCAGGCCAGCACGGCGATCAGCCCGGTGCCGGCCAGCAACAACCACCAGGTCGTCACCGTACGACGGACCCCGTCGGCCGGACTGGCGGTGACCACCGCCCCGAGCACCTCACCCCCGTCGTTGATCGGCACCGCCACCACGATCGGCTCGTCCACCCAGGGCCACACCGAGTCCGGTCTGCTGGTCTGCTGGCCGGAGAGGGCGACATCCAGGGCCTGGCGGGTGCCCAGGGTCCACTGCCAACCGGGCGACGGGATCACCGCGGCCCCGTCCCGGTCGACCACGGCCGCGTTGATGGTGTACAGCTCCTCGTAGCTGGCCAGTTCGCTGGCGAGCGGGCCGGTCGTGCCGTCGCGCAGGGCCGGGCCGGCCAGCGAGGCGAACCGGGTGGCGTCGGCCAGCCGGTCGGCCCGCAGCCGGTCGGTCTCCCGGGTGGCCAGGGTCGCCGCCAGTGGCGTACCCAAAGCCACCAGCACCAGCACCATCAGCAGCAGATAGCTGATCACCAGGCGGCGTCGCACACCCGGCCCCTCACTCGGCCCGCAGCCGGTATCCGACGCCGCGCACGGTCTCCACCAGGCGGGGGTCGCCGAGCTTGTTGCGCAGCGACCCGACATGCACCTCGACGGTGTGCCGATCGGCGAAGGTGGTCCCCCAGGCGTCGAGCAGGATCCGGTCCCGGGGTACCGCCACCCCGGGCTGGCGGGCCAACGAGAGCAGGACGTCGAACTCCTTGCGGGTCAGCGACACCGGCCGGTCGGCCACCGTGACCGTGCGGGCCGCCGCGTCGACCCGGACCGTGCCGACCTCGATCAGGGTGCGCTGCGGTGGGGTGTGCGAGGCCCGGCGCAGCACCGCCTCGATCCGGGCCTGCAGCTCCACCATGGAGAAGGGCTTGACGACATAGTCGTCGGCACCGATGCGCAGGCCGAGCACCCGGTCGCGTTCCTCGCCCCGGGCGGTCACCGCGATGATGCCCAGTTGGCTGCTGCGTCGGCGCAGCTCCCGGCACAGGTCGGTGCCGTCCCCGTCGGGCAGGGTCAGGTCGAGCAGCACCAGGTCGCACGGGGCGGCGCAGAGGGCGGCGGCCACGGTGGCGGCGTGCTCCACCTCGTAGCCGCGCCGGTTCAGCGCCGATGACAGCGCACCGGCCACCCGGCGGTCGTCCTCGACCAGCAGGATCCGCACACCCGGCCTCCCATCAGGTCTGTTGCGCTGCCGCACTGGTTGGGTTGATGGTGGCAGAAGACCGGCCGGGGTGACAGGCCCGGGGGAAGGTTTTGACCTTGCTCAGAGGCCGAAGACCTCATCGGAGGTGGAGTCCCGCACCCCGTCCACGAAACCCTTGAAGGCGGGGTCGTCGTGGCTGGCCGGTACGGTGCTGACGACCTCGCCGGTGGCCTCGGTGACCGCGTCGATCAACGGCGGAAAGTCGATCTCGGCGTCGGCCAGGGTGTCGTCGTCGGCCTCACCGAGATTGATCACCTGCTGGACGTCCTCGGCCGGGGTGGCCGGGTCCTCGGCCCAGTCGGCTCCACGGCGGTAGCACTCGTCGTAGAGCGCGCGTTGGCTGTCCGTCCAGTCCTCGTGGTAGCTGTCCATGCCCACCTCCCGTGTACTACGGCCCTGCCCTGTGAGCATGCCCGCCCCGGCGGCGGACCGGGCCGGTACCGCTCAAGCCGCCGGCCCCGGCCGCGCGAATTCCGACCGGGCCGTCGCCGTCGAGGGCCCGGTCGACCCGGTCACCCTCGGACCATGCAGGTGACCGCGTTGGGGTGTACGGGGGGTTCGGCGGGCCGCTCGGCGGCCAGGGTGTAGCCGGCCCGCTCGGCCGTACGCAGGGCGAACCGGTTCTGGCTGTAGAAGCAGATCGTGCCCACCTCCAGCCGATCCAGCGCGGCGATCACCTCGTCCCGCTCCGGCCGCTCCGCCCTGGGACCCCCGTTGGCGAACTGGGTCAGCAGCAGCCGGTCCTGGGAGAACTGTGAGTTGAGGTCGTACTCGACCAGGAAGAAGTCGCGGGGCAGCACCACCCGGGGCCGGGCGGACATCACCGGGATGGTCCGCATGATGCTCGCCGGGGCGAGCACCAGACCCGGCGGGCGGTCCAGGTCGATGATGAACTGCGCGATGGCCTGCCGCTGCGGCCGGATCTTCCAGGTCGGCTCGGCGTGCACCAGCACCCCGCTGCGCTCGTCCCACATCGGCACGGCGTAGACGGCGAAGGAGGTGATCATCGCGGCGGCCAGCACCACCCCGACCAGGGCCCGCACCACCCGCAGCCGGGTGGGCAGCCAGACGGTGCAGAGCAACCCGATCAGCGCCGGCACGGCCAGCAGCCAGGGGACCCGCCAGAGCACCACCGAGATGCCGGTGACCGCGCTGAGCCACTCCAACACCCCCGGAACCAGCAGTACGCTCAGCGTCAGGGCGCCCCCGGCCGCGAGCAGGGCCGGGGTACGGCGGCGGGCCAGCAAGGCACCACACCACAACGCCAGTCCGCCGATCACCCCCACGATGCCGATCTCGAAGGTCCGCCGGTAAGTGTGCGCGGCGTCGTAGAAGTTGACGTCAGCTGCCGCCTCGTTGGCCGAGGTGCCGAGGACCAGCTGGGTGATCACCACCGCCCCGACCGGGTACGCCAGCGCGGCCACCCCGGCCACCAGGGCGGACTTCCAGCGCCCGACCAGCAGCATCATCAGGGCCGCCCCGCCGACCAGCATCGGCAGGATGATCGCCGCCGTGGTGGTGAGTCCGATCGCGGTGATCGACAAGGCGACGATGAGCAGCAGCCCACGCTTGGACCGGTCGTCGAACCAGCGGGTCAGGTACAGCCACATCAACGGCACGACCGCGGAGACGAACATCCCCTTGCCCTGGTAGAGGCGGGGCAGGTGGAAGGTGCCCAGCGCCGCGTCCGGGCCGCAGACCAGGGCCAGGAAGGCCACGGCCACGGTGAAGGCGAGCACCGGACGGCGCGGGGCCCACCGCTGCACCAGCCGCCACAGGGCCAGCACCGCGAGCACGGCCAGGACGGGCAGCAGCAGATACCAGGTGGCCGAGGCGGCCGGGATGCCGAAGAACCGGGCGAGGGCCCCGGCGAAGACCTCGATGCTCGCGACCGGGGGCTGGGAGGCCATCGCCGGGAGGACGTTCTCGCTGAACAGGAAGTCGTTGAGGGGGACGTTGTCGCGCTCGGCCACCCACACCGAGCGGCCCACGTAGTAGATGTCGTCCGGGGTGCTGCGGGCCAGGTAGAGCGAGGCCACCGCGGCCACCCCGGCGATCAGCAGGGCGTACGCCGACTGCCAGGCCGTCGTGGCGGGGGCCTCCGACCGGCTGGGCGGGGTGGCTCGCCAGGTCCGCCAGGTCAGCAGCACCGCACCGATCGCGGCCACCAGCCCGGCGGAGCCCGGCACCCACCAGGAGATGCCCGCACCGGCCGGCGTACCGGCCAGCCCGGCCGTGATCGCCGCGCCGGTGCCGACCAACAGGGTCAGCGCCGTCCACCACCGCTGGGCCACGCTCATCGACCCGGCCCGGTCGGCGACCGGCTCGGTCTGGTCGGCGGGCTCTGCCGGTTCCTCCGGGGCTGCCTGGTCCGGCGGGTCGGCGGGGGCCTGGGGGGCGGCCGAGTTTTGGGCCGTGCGGCGGCGTCGCCACCGGAGGGCCAGCCGGAGGAGTACGGCGAGCACCGCCAGCGCCGATCCGGCGATCAGCCAGATCCGCAGCGTCAGCGAGGGGGCCAGCCCCAACGGCAGGGCGGCGTGGTAGAGCAGGGTCCAGAGCGCGAACGCCAGCACGGCGCAGTCGGTGAGCAGTGCGGGGATCGCGGCGATGCCGTCCCGGACCCCACCCAGCACGGCCCGGATCGGGCTGCGCCGGACCTCGGCGGGTGCGGCCGACTCGTCGGCCGCTGCCGGTCGGGATGCGGCGACGGTGTGGGCGGTCAGCGACACGAGGGTCCTTGTCGTCGTACGGGCAGGTGCGGCTGCGCCGGAGGTTCGCCGGGCGGCGGCGCGGGCGAACCCCACCGAGAGTAGTACCGGTGCGGAGAAACCCGGTCATGCCGGGCCGTGGGGGTGGACGCAGCCAGCCTTACCCCGGACCCGGCCGGCTCAACCCGAGGTCGGCGCCGGGCGCTGGCGGGGCAGAAGGTCCCCGGCGCCCAGGGCCCGCGCCACCGAATCCACGAGGGTCTCCAGGTAGCTGTCGGTGAAGGGGGTACGGGCGATGGCCAGCCGCCAGTACAGCGGCCCCACGATCAGGTCGACCGCCGCGTCGGGGTCGGTCGTGGCCGGCAACTCTCCCCGGTCCACCGCACGAGTGATCAGCCCGCCGACGATCTCCTGCTGCCGGGACCGCAGCATCTGCTGGAAGGTCTCGTCGATGGTGGGGTTCCGCGCGGCCTCGGCGAGCAGGTCCGGGATGATCTGCGCGGCCAGCGGGTGGGCCAGGGCGTGCGCCACCACCTGGAACAGCAGAGCCAGATCGCTGCGGAGCGCGCCGGTGTCCAGGGCGGGCAACCGGGCGCCGGCGGCGGCGGTGACCACCTCCAGGACCAGATCGAGCTTGGAGTTCCACCGGCGATAGATCGCCGTCTTGCTGACTCCGGCCCGGCGGGCCACCGCCTCGATGGAGAGCCGGCCGTAGCCGACCGCGGCGAGTTCCTGCATCAGGGCCCGGCGGATGGCCGTGGTGATCTCCCCACGGAGCACCGCCGCACCGGCCGGCGCACGCCTCTTCCCGGTCGTCACCTGGGACTCTTCTCGGCTGTCACGCAGGACAATGTACCGCAACGACGGTACGGTTGCGTCCCGACGGTTCTCGGACTACTGTCCACGCAGCGGCGAGGCGACGCTCCGAGCACGAACACGCTAGATTCCATCGTCGCGAACGCACCCGCCGGCTCGACAAGATCGGAGCGCCCATCCCCATGGCCAACAGCACGCTGGCCGACCCCGACTCCGGCCTGCCTCCGGCCCAGCTGGCTGCCCGGTACGGGCTGCGCATGGCCGGTCAACGCCCCTCGCTGGGCAGCTACACCCGGCAGCTCTGGCGCTACCGGCACTTCATCACCGCGTACGCCAACGCGAAGCTGACGGCCTCGTTCAGCAACGCCCGCCTGGGGCAGCTCTGGCAGGTACTCACCCCGTTGACCAACGCGGCGGTCTACTACCTGATCTTCGGTCTGATCCTCCAGCAGAGCCGGGGGATGGACAACTTCATCGCCTACCTGACCGCCGGGCTGTTCATCTTCAACTTCACCCAGACCAGCGTGCAGCAGGGCACCCAGGCGATCAGCGGCAACCTGGGGCTGATCCGGGCCCTGCACTTCCCCCGGGCCAGCCTGCCGCTGGCCATCACCATCACCCAGTTCCAGCAGCTGCTCGGCTCGATGGTGGTGCTGATCGCCATCGTGCTGATCACCGGCGAGCCGATCACCCTGATGTGGCTGATGCTGGTGCCGGCGGTGCTGCTCCAGACGGTGTTCAACGCCGGGCTGACCATGACGGTGGCCCGACTGGGCGCCAAGGCCACCGACCTCAAGCAGGTGATGCCCTTCATCCTGCGGACCTGGATGTACGGCTCCGGGGTGCTCTACAGCGTCCAACTGTTCGCCGAGAACCTGCCGGGCTGGGCCACCGCCATCGTGCAGTTCAACCCGATGCTGGTCTACATCGAGCTGGCCCGGGTGGCGCTGCTGGAGAACACTCCCCTGCTCAACGACTCCCTGCCGCTGACCTGGCTGGTCGCGATCGGCTGGTCGGTGCTGGTCGGCCTGGGGGGCTACCTTTACTTCTGGCGCGGCGAACAGGAGTACGGCCGTGGTTGATCACCTGGCGATGTCCAACGACGTGACGGTCACCCTGCCCCGGATCCAGGAACGGATCCCGACCGTGGTGGTCGACGACGCGCATGTCGTCTACCGGGTGCACAAGGGCGCCGCCGGCAGCCACAGCCCGGTGGCCGCGCTGCGGCGGCTGGTCACCCGTACGACGACACCGAACGTGCGCCAGGTGCACGCGGTGCGGGGGGTCACCTTCACCGCGTACCGGGGCGAGGCCATCGGGTTGATCGGCACCAACGGCTCCGGCAAGTCGACCCTGTTGCGGGCCATCGCCGGGTTGCTGCCGGTGGAGCGTGGGGCGGTCTACACCGAGGGCCAGCCCTCCCTGCTCGGGGTGAACGCCGCCCTGCTCAACGACCTGTCCGGAGAGCGCAACGTCACACTGGGCTGCCTGGCCATGGGCATGTCCCCGGCCGACGTGCAGCGCCAACTGCCGGAGATCATCGAGTTCTCCGGGATCAACCAGCGGGGGGACTTCGCCTCCCTGCCGATGCGTACCTACTCCTCCGGCATGTCGGCCCGGCTGCGGTTCTCCATCGCCGCGGCCAAGCAGCACGACGTGCTGTTGATCGACGAGGCCCTGGCCACCGGTGACAAGCGGTTCCGCAAGCGCAGCGAGGCCCGGGTACGCCAGTTGCGGGAGAACGCCGGTACGGTCTTCCTGGTCAGCCACCAGCTCTCCTCGGTACGCGACACGTGTGAACGGACAATCTGGCTGGAGTCCGGATTAATCCGGATGGATGGCCCCACCGCCGAGGTATTGAAGGCGTACGAGGCATTCACCAACGGGAAGTAGAGTTTTCGGCGGATGTCCGGCATCGTCCGGGCGACAACGCCACACCCAGGGTGATCCGCACCCGCGTTATCGTTCATCCGTCGCCGTGTCGACGAGACATTCCAGCCATGCACGACATCGCAGCCATGCACCGAGAGCGAGGACCGGCAATGACGCAGGACCAGACCACCGATTCGGGCACCACGCCGCAGCACGCGGCACCGTGGCGACCCTCACGGACGGTGGCCGTGGTGCTGGCCGGCGGTACCGGTACCCGGCTCGGCCTCGGCATCCCCAAGCAGCTGCTCAAGATCGCCGGTAAGCCGATCATCGAGCACACCCTGGCCGTCTTCGAGGCCGCACCGGAGATCGACGAGATCATCGTGCTGATGGCCAGCGGTCACGTCGCCGAGGCCCAGCAGATCGTGAACAAGGCCGGCTTCCGCAAGGTCACCAAGGTCATCGAGGGTGGGGACACCCGCAACGCCACCACCCGCATCGCCCTGGACGCGGTGGGCGAGCAGGACTGCAACATCCTCTTCCACGACGCGGTACGGCCCCTGCTCAGCGGCCGGATCGTGCGGGAGTGCGTGAACGCCCTCTGGACCTACTCGGCGGTCGACGTGGCCATCCCCTCGGCCGACACGATCATCCAGGTCGACGAGAACGAGTGCATCACCGACATCCCGGTGCGATCCACCCTGCGCCGGGGGCAGACCCCGCAGGCCTTCCGCTCCAGCACCATCCGGGAGGCGTACCGGCTGGCCGCCGGGGACCCGAACTTCGCCGCCACGGACGACTGCGGTGTGGTGCTGCGTTACCTGCCCGAGGTGCCGATCAAGGTGATCGACGGCTCGGACGAGAACATCAAGGTCACCCACCCGGTCGACGTGCACCTGGCGGACAAGCTCTTCCAGCTGGCCGCCGCCAAGGTGCCCCGCCTGGCCGACCAGCGCGCCTACGGCGACGAGGTCTCCGGCCGGACGATCGTCGTCTTCGGCGGCAGCTACGGCATCGGCCACGACCTGACCGAGCTGGCCCGGCGCTACGGCGCTCAGGTCTTCCCGTTCAGCCGTTCCAGCACCGGCACCCATGTCGAGCGCCCGGCCGACGTCGAGGCCGCACTGCGGACCGCCTTCGAGGCCACCGGCCGCATCGACCACGTCGTGGTCACCGCCGGCATCCTGGAGAAGGGCGCCCTGGCCGAGATGGACCAAGAGACCATCGACCGGGTGCTCCAGGTCAACTTCGTCGGCCCGGTCACGGTGGCCCGCCAGGCGCTGCCCTACCTTCAGCACACCAAGGGCCAGCTGCTGCTGTACACCTCCAGCTCCTACACCCGTGGCCGGGCGGACTACGCCCTCTACTCGGCGACCAAGGCGGCCCTGGTCAACCTCACCCAGGCCCTGTCGGACGAGTGGGCCGAGCTGGGCGTACGGGTCAACGTGATCAACCCGGAGCGGACGGCCACCCCGATGCGGACCAAGGCCTTCGGCGCCGAGCCCGAGCACACCCTGCTCGCGGCCGAGACCGTCGCCCAGGCCTCCCTGGACGTGTTGATCTCGGATCTGACCGGCCAGGTGATCGATGTGCGCCGCCCGCCGGGCGAGGCCTCGGGTGCCGTGGTGCCGGCCCAGGGCAGCCGCCAGAACAGCAGCGCCCCGGTCTCCTGACCGACCCACGACGACCCGGAAGGCAACACCGAGATGCGTGGTGACCTGGTCAGGAAGCTGGCCGCCCGGGGGCTGGCCACCGGGACGGCAGTCCTGGCGTTCATCGTGGTCGCGCTCACCGGCGCGACCACCTGGGGGCTCGGGCTCTCGCTGCTCGCCCTCGCCGCCACGGTCTGGGAACGTCGGGTCCGCCCCGGAGCCGACGGGGTGGCGGAGACCACTCTGATCGCGGCCGGGGTGCTGGTCGGCTACTCCCGGCAGCTCGACTCCGGTTTCGATGTGGCCCTGACCGGCACGGCCGTGATCCTGCTGGGGCTGATGGTGCTAGCCGGCCCGCTGCGCGAGGCGGGCAACCTGGAGCTGCTCGCGGCCAACCTTCCGGTACGCACCTGGGTACCCCGGATCACCGCCCGCCTGGGTGACATCGTGGCAGGCCTGCTGGCGGTGTTGGCCCTGGCCGCGATGGCGGGACTGCCCGCCACGGTGGCCCTGGCGGCCAGCCTGCTGGCCGGTGCCGCCGTGGGGGCGGTCGCCGGCAAGCTGGTCATGCGGCGACTGCGGCCCGGTGCCGGTGGCTCCCCGGTCACCCGGGAGCTGCGCCGGCGCCAGCCGGAGTTCCTGCTGTACTTCTCCGCTCCCCCCGGCTCGGAGTACCAGGTCACCATGTGGCTGCCGTACCTGGAGCGGATCGGTCGGCCCTTCGTGGTGATGTTGCGGGAGCCGGAGGCGTTGCCGGTCATCGCGGCGAAGACCACCGCCCCGGTGCTCTACTGCCCGACCCTGCGCAGCATGGACGAGGTGCTGGTGCCGAGCCTGCGGGTGGCCTTCTACGTCAACCACGGCGCCAAGAACAGCCACTGCCTGCGCTTCACCCAGCTGACCCATGTGCAGTTGCACCACGGCGACAGCGACAAGGCCTCCAGCGCCAACCCGGTGTCGGCGATCTTCGACCGGATCTTCGTAGCGGGCGAGGCCGCCATCGACCGGTACGCCCGGGCCGGGGTGGACATTCCGGCCGAAAAGTTCGTGGTTGTCGGCCGCCCCCAGGTCGAGGCCATCGAGGTGCGTACCGGCCCGGTCCGCCGCTTGCCGAACCCCACCGTGCTCTACACCCCCACCTGGACCGGGCACCACGCCGACGCCGACTACTGTTCGCTGCCGTTCGCCGAGACCCTGCTGACCCGGCTGCTCGACCGGGGGGCCACGGTGATCGTGCGACCCCACCCGTACACCGCCCACAACCCGGCCTCGGCCCGCCAGTTGGGGCGGCTGCACGACCTGCTGGCCGCCGACCGGACCCGCACCGGCCGCCCGCACCTGTTCGGTGCCGCCGCCGGGGCGTTGACCCTGGCCGAGTCGGTGAACCGCGCGGACGCCCTGATCTCCGACGTCTCTGGGGTGGTGTCCGACTGGCTGCACTCCGGCAAGCCGTACGCGGTCACCGACACCGGGGTCGACGGCGACCGGTTCCTCGAACGGTTCCCACTGGCCGCCGCCGGCTACGTACTGCGTCGGGACCTGACCGAGGTGGACGAGGTGCTGACCCGGCTGCTGGACACCGACCCCCTGGCCGAGGCCCGGTGGGCCACCCGCCGCCGATACCTCGGGGACTTCCCGACCGAGACGTACGCCGAGGGGTTCCTGACCGCCGCCCGGCGCGAGCTGGACCCGCACTGGGCCGCCCCGGCGCCCCGGTCCGCCAGCGACGCCCCGCTCTCCCCCGCCACCTGAGCGACCCCGCCACCTGAGCGACCCCGCCGCCGGGCATCGGCCCGACGGCGGTCGACTCATGGACACAGTGGACTCTGCCCGAGGGTCGCTCGCGGCCCTGTGCTCCAATCAGGGTCATGATTCTCCAGCGCGTCGTCGCCGTCGTTCTGCTGTTCTACTGCTTCGTGGGGATGGTCCTCTCGCGTGTCTACCCGTTCATGGACGACTGGTCCGAACTGGCGGAGACGGCGATCGCGATCAGCAGCGCAGTGGCAGGAGTGCTCGGGGTGGTCCTGTGGTTACGCAAGTCCCCTGAGCAGGCTTCCCCTGAGCAGGCCGGCGACGGCGAACGCCCCTGACCGCGACCGGTCAGCGTACGGCGTCGAGCAGCGCCAGTACGGCCGCCGGATCCTCGACATGGGCGTTGTGGCCGAGGCCGGGCAGGGTCACCACCGGAACCCCGTACTGCTTGAGCTGTGCCTCGGAAACCATCGGATCGTGCTCGCCCCGGGCCAGCAGCACCGGCGCCTCGATCCCGGCCAGCAGGGTGGTCAGGTCGGGCTCACCGACGCCGAAGGCGGCCGGATCCATCGCCAGCCGCCACCGGCCGTCCACCTGCCGCAGCCCGGCCGCCACCGCGGGATCATCCGGGCTCAGCAGGTCGGCCAGGCCGGCGACCCGCAGGTATCGTCGGGCCGCCTCGTCGCGGCTGTCGAACCAGGTGACCGGGCGGGCCGCGAGATCACCGGCGTGGGCCAGTTCCGCCGGGGACCAGACCGCCTTGATGCCGAGCCCGACCACCGCCTCGACCGTGAACGCCCGATTCGCGGCGGCCAACGCCAGACCGACCACCCCGCCGAGGGAGTGGCCCAGCACGATCACCCGATCGCCGGGGTGCAGGCCGGCGGCGACCTGGTCGGCCAGCCCGGCGAAGGAGTACCCCGCCAGCGGCGGCGACCCGCCGTGACCGGCCAGATCCGGCGCCATCCACCGGCCGGGCCAGCGCTCGCTCAGCAGCGGGGCCGAGGGTAGCCACACAGCACCGCTGGCACCCATTCCGTGCAGCAGCAACAGCATCGGCGAACCGTCCCGCCCGCCCGACTCGATGATCATGTCGGGCAGTCTGCCACCGCCCGCACCGGCTCGGCGAGAGCCACGACCGGGATACGACACCGGGCGCCGACCCCACAGGGGTCGGCGCCCGGTACGAAACAGGTCGATCAGGAGGAGTAGCCGCGGGTGGCGGCCCAGTTGGCCAGATCGATCGTGCTCAGCCAGTACGAGTAGTACGAGGGGTCGGCCGAGTCGGCGATCTTGACCATCCGGCCCTCGTCCTCGTAGCCGACCACGGCGACGTAGTGGCCACCCGGGAAGGAGTGCCAGCCCCCGGCGGTGTCCGTGACGCTGCCGGCGACGTTCACCACGACCCCCCGGCCGTCGGAGATGGCCGTGACGACATCGGCCTGAAGCTGATCCATCTGGGCCGGGGTGGCCGCGCCACCGGGAATCATCGTGGTCCGGTACGGGCTGCCCTTGACCATGGCGTTGAGGACCCGGGTGGTGTCCCGGGCCGAGTTGGTGCCCGAGTAGGTGGTGCCGAGCGCAGCGCCCAGGGTCTCCTGGTCCCGGTCGATGCCGGCGGCGCTGAGCGCGTTACGCACCGCTGCCGGGCCGCAGTACCACCCGTTGATCTGGGCCTGGTAGTCGTACGACAGCACCTTCTTCGCCGGGGCCTTCGGCGCGGCCTCCTCGCCGGCCAGGTCCGGGTCCGCCGAGGCGGCCTCCGGCGAGGCGGCGGCGCTGGACGGCGCGCTGCCGGGCTCCGCGCTCGGCGCGGCACTGCTCGGGGCGGCGCTGCTGGGGGCGGTGGCTACCCGGGCCAGGCCACGGGAGGCGGCCGGCTCCTCGCGCAACTCGGCCACCACGGCGGTGGTCTGCGTCTCGGCCGGGTCGTCGATCTGGGTGACCACGGCGCCGGCACCGGCGGCCAGGGCCAACGCCAGCGCCGAGGTGGCCACAAGCTGGTAGGGGCGTTCGGTGGCCAGCCGACGCAGCTGACGCTTGAGGGTGTGCTTCACGAATCCTCCACGGGCTCAGGGGTGGTGTGGCACAGCGGCTCCGGCCATCCGGTGGACACCCGGAGGCGGAGTACGGGGCGGTGCCGTTTCACGGGATGCGCCCGGGGATCGGGCGACTGCGGTGGGCCTGGGTCAGCGCGCGGACAGCGGACCGGCGAGCGCAGGCACCACGGGGCCGTGGAGGCGCAGGAATATCGGGGGGCGCTGATTGTGCTGCACGAGGAAAGGAGCTCCTTCCGACACCGCCGACCGGGTTAGCTGACGGATTCGGGCGGGAAGATCGCCCTACCGCGGGCCGTGGCTCGCGGATTCACCCCAGTGGTGCAGTGGGTCCCCGGTTCGTGAGATCACGATTGAGCGGGTCGGCGCGGCGTCGCCACTTGCGAACGGTGACCGCACCGGACGGGCCGACATTACTGTGCGTTACAGCTCCTGCCAAGGCCGCCCTGAGCTGCCTAAACCTTCTCGCAGCCTAAATTTTTCGGGTACCGGGGAACTGTCGTCGCTCAATGGGACTCCGGGTCAGGAGGGCACCGCCGGTCGACAACAGGACCCGAGGTTGGCAAAGCCCCGGAAATTACGCCCGGCATTCGATGTCTGCCCTCCGATGACCGATTCGGCGATGACTGTGACCGGGGTCACCGAATAAATGGGAAAAAGAGCCTCCGACTCAACCGGCCCGGGCCACCCGCCAGCGCGCCACGGCTCCCTGAGGGCCGAGGACGACCCGGGGTGAGGTCGGCAGCGGGTACGCCCGCGTCCGCTGCGCTGCGGCGTACGCCTCGGTCGACAGCGCCCGAGCCGCGTCGACGGCCAGTTCCGCGGCCCGCCAGGCCTCGCGCTCCTGCTGCCGAGCCGCCTGATAAGCCGCCTGACGCCCGTCGCGTACCACCCGGGCCAGGAAGATCTCCTGCTCGGCGGGGTGACGTCGGGGATCCCAACCGGCCCGGTGCGCCAGGGCGTCGGTGAGCTGCCGGGCCGACAGATCACCCCGCCAGTACGCCGTCATCGCGGCGTGGCGCAGCCAGCGTTCCCTGGCGGCGTACTCGGTGGGGGTGTGGGGCGTACCGGGGGTGGGCAGCGCGCCGGCGGCGGCCAGTCGTCGGGCGGCGGTCTCCGCCTCGTCGTACGCGGCCCAGGCCCGGTCGAGTTCCGTCTGGGCACGCTGCCACGCCTCCCGGCGGCGGGCGGCGTTCTGGGCGGCCCCCGCCGCGGCCACGGCCACCTCGCCGGCATAGCGCCGCAGGTCCACGGCGGCGGGATCCTCCTCGGAGGGGGCCGGGTCCCGGTCGGTCGAGGGGGCCGGTTCGGGTCGGGCCACCAGCACGGTGAGCACACCCAACGCGAGCACCAGCAGCACCGACCAGATGGCGGCGGCTCGGGGGACGTCGATCAGGAACTGGTAGAGAAGGGTCTGCTCCATGTCGGCACCTCGGGGAAGCTGATGTGGCGGTCTCGGCGGCGGGACCGGATCAGGCCAGCGGGTACACCCCGCGAACCCGTCCGCGAAAGGTCCTTGATCACTGCGACCCGTCGCGGACCTCCGGCCGGTACGGTCGGCGGCAGGGCCGACCCGGAGGCCCGGGCCGTCAAGGTCACTCCGGAGCCCCGGGCGATCTCCGGAGCACTACCGGCCCAGGCGGGCCAGGTCCGGGTGACCAGGGCGGTAAGGGCGCACGATCAGCGACGAGGTGGTGCGCGAGCGCAGCCCGGACCCGGGGTGACCACCGCTGGCGGCTGACCGTGGGCGGCCCTGATGATCGGGGCGGCTTCCGGCGGCAGCGGCAACGGCGACACCGGCGTCGTCGCGGGGCCCGCCTCCGGGCGGTCGTCGCCCCCGGGCCCCCACATCTCGACCGGCAGGGCGACAGCGGCGCACCCACCGGCGACCGAGGAGGCCGGGGCACCCTCGAAGGACCAGGTGGGGCCGGCCATGGTGGGCTGCCCGGCCGGACCGAGGTCCTCGATCGCCCCGGGGTGGGCGGGCATGGCCCAGACCCCGATGGTGAAGGCGGCGGCGACCGCGAACCCGGTCAGCAGTCGTACCACCCGGCGCGCAAACCACCACAGGGGACGGGTGGGAAGGACCGGGAGCACGGTGTCACGCTACCGCCGGCATCCGCAGCCCGCACCGCCGCCCGGCGTGTCGCCGCAAGGAACCTGATTCGGGTTGCCGGCCTGGTCGGCGGGCCAGGACCCTACCGTCCAGCATGGAGGTCGGCCGATGTCTCGGTGCCGGACGCAGTCTCGGCACGGGGGCCGGGCACCGCACCGGGCGTGGCCCCCGAGGCGGGCTTGGTGCCAGAGGCGGGCGCAGGCTCGGTGTCGGGCGTGGGGTCGGTGTCGGGCGTGGGGTCGGTGGCGCTGGGGCGGGCCGTGCGGCGGGGAGGCGCCAGGCGGCGCATCATCGGCTGTTCGACGAAGCGGTGTACCAGGGCGGCGAGGCCCAGGGTCAGCAGCAGGAAGCCGATCACCGCGGCCGGGCCCCACCAGCCGGGCAGACCGGTTCCCCAGTCTCCGGTGACCCGGAGAATCGTCATGATCACGAAGACGTGCACCAGGTAGAAGGCGAAGGACACCTCCCCCAGCCAGACCATCGGGCGCGAGCGCAGGGGCGAGCGCAGGCCCCGCACATCGGCGTCCGCCGCGGCGGCGATGAGCACCACGTACGCCGACGACAGCAGCGCCGCCCAGAACTCGGCCGGAATCCACTGCGCGGCGACCACCCAGGTGACCACGAAGATGAGGCTCGCCAGGGGCAGGCCGGGACCCCGCCAGCGGCCCCGCAGCATGAGCTCGGCTGCGGCCACCCCCATCCAGAACTCCAGCGAGCGGACCAGCGGGAACACCTGGGTGAACCACCACCGACTTTGCTCCGGCACCAGGGTCTGCGCGGGCCACAGCGCCAGGATCAGCAGCGGTACGGCGATCACCACCGCCCACAGCAGCCAGGGGCGGGCCCGCCGCACCAGGGGCAGGGCCAGCGGCAGGCACAGATAGAAGAAGAGTTCGCAGGACAGTGACCAACTGACGTTGTTGACGCTGTAGAAGAAGCCGGGGCGGGGATCCCAGGCCTGGAGCAGGAACAGGTTCTCCAGGGCCGCGACCGGGTTGATCGGATCGGCGAACCAGAGGGCCGCCGCCATGGCCAGCACCCAGAGCAGTACGTGGTTCGGATAGATCTTGGCGAACCGACGTCGCCAGAACCCCCGTCGCGAGTCTCCCGGCCGGGCCGACCAGACCAGCACGAATCCGCTGAGGATGAAGAAGAACTGCACCCCGGACAGGCCCAGGGTGAAGATCTTGCCGACGACCGCCTGGTAGTCCGGCTCCGCGATGATCCGCATGGTGCCGGCGTGGAAGCCGAAGACCAGCAGCGCGGCCACCCACCGCAGCCCGGTCAGCGAGGGTAGTCGGCTAGCCTGGCCCCGGCCGGATGCGATGCCGGCCGCCACCGGTGCGCTGGTCATGCCGGCACCTGAGACGTCGACGGCCTCGGAGGCACGCGCCCCTCCTCCCAACGGGCCACCTGCCCGATCCGATCGGCTACCAGCGGCCACCCGTTCGGCGCCGCCCGTCGTGGCACCCTACCCAATCAGAGATCGACCCACTTCTGGGGACCGGGCGGCACCGCGATCACCAGGCAGGCAAGGGCACCGGCCGGTGCAGGAACACCCTTCTGACCTCCAGAACCGCGCACGATCGCCCATGCTAGAAACGTCCAGGGTTTTCGCCCCCGTCAGCACTTCGACGCGAAGGGCCAATCATGACCCAGTCCCCGACCGAACCGCGTTCCCGCTGGTCACCCTGGTCCCTGCACGGCGACGGCCGCACCGTACGCCCCGGGGACGTGGTGCACCCCGACGAACGGCTCTCCTGGCCCCGCACCCTGGGCATCGGGGTGCAGCATGTGGTGGCGATGTTCGGGGCCACCTTCACGGTGCCCCTGATCACCGGCTTCCCGCCGGCCACCACCCTCTTCTTCTCCGGGCTGGGCACCCTGCTCTTCCTGCTGATCACCGGCAACCGGCTGCCGTCGTACCTCGGCTCGTCGTTCGCCTTCATCGCCCCGGTGCTGGCGGCCAAGGCCGGCGGCGACATCGGCCCGGCCCTCGGCGGCATCGTCGTGGTCGGGGCAGCGATCGCCCTGGTCGGCATGGTGGTGCAGTTCGCCGGAGCGGGCTGGATCAACCGGCTGATGCCGCCGCTGGTCACCGGCGCCATCGTGATGCTGATCGGGTTGAACCTGGCCCCGGTGGCCTGGGACGGCGGCGGGAACGGCGGGGTCAAGGCCCAACCCCTGGTCGCGGTGGTCACCCTGGCCGCGATCCTGATCTTCACGGTGCTGTTCCGGGGCTTCCTGGGCCGGCTGTCCATCCTGCTCGGGGTGCTCGTCGGCTGGGTGCTCGCCGCGCTGACCGGCGGACTGGACCCGGCCACGGTCACCGGGCTACGGGAGGCCGCCTGGGTCGGGCTGCCGGAGTTCCACGCGCCCAGCTTCAGCCTGCGCGCCGTGGTGCTCGTCATCCCGGTGGTCCTGGTGCTGATCGCGGAGAACGCCGGCCACGTCAAGGCCGTAGCCGCCACGACCGGCCGGAACATGGACCGGGACATGGGCAAGGCCTTCATGGGGGACGGCGTGGCCACCATGCTCGCCGGCTCCGGCGGCGGCTCCGGCACCACCACGTACGCCGAGAACATCGGGGTGATGGCGGCGACCCGGGTCTACTCGACCGCCGCGTACTGGGTCGCCGGGCTGGCCGCAGTGCTGCTCGGGCTCAGCCCGAAGGTCGGCGCGTTGATCCTCACCGTGCCGGCCGGGGTGCTCGGCGGCGCCACCACCGCCCTCTACGGGCTGATCGCCATCCTCGGTGCCCGGATCTGGCTGGACAACCGGGTCGACTTCCAGGACCCGATCAACCTGCTCACCGCCGCCGTCGCCGTGATCATCGGGGCCGCCGACTACACCCTCACCGTCGGCGACCTCTCCTTCCACGGCATCGCCCTGGGCTCCGCCGCCGCCCTGATCATCTACCACGGCATGCGCCTGATCGCCCGGCTGCGCAACACCACCCCGACCTCCCGCCAGGGCCCCGAACCGGAACTCTGAGCAGCTCCGCCGCCGCTCGGCTGGCCGGCGGCATCTAGGCCGGACCGTGTGTCGAAGTCCCCGGCCGGGACCGGGGACTTCGACATCTCCTTGATCAGAACTGCGAAAAGAACCGCCAGACCTCACCCTTGGTCCAGGTCCTGGCGCCGCTGTCGCCGCCACCGTCCACGGGACCGGGGGTGTGACCACCGTCGAACGCACCCCACTGCACCGGGCCGGACCGGCAACTCCGCCTACTGGCGATCGATCTGATGACCGATCACGGTGGGGCCGAGCATGACGGCGAAACCGGAGCCGTCCCGACGGGGATCGGCGGCCGGAAGTTCGACCGGTTCGCCATTGGCCGTCGAGCCCACCGGGCGAGGGCCGATCCAGCCGACGACCACGTCGGTCTCCCCCTTGAGGAAGCGCTGGGCGCGCACCCCGCCGGTCGCCCGCCCCTTCGCCGGGTACGCCGCGAACGGCGTCACCTTGACAGTGGCACCGGTGGAGGTCACCACCATCGGCTCACCGTGCTGCGGATCGTCCGTACGCACCGCACCGAAGTACACCACCTGCGACCCGGCCGACAGGGCGATGCCGGCCATGCCGCCACCCTTGAGCCCCTGCGGACGAACCGTGCCGGCGGGGAAACGCAACAGCGACGCCGCGCTGGTCAGGAAGGCGAGGGACTCCGTACCGTCGACCAGCCAGGTCGCCCCGACCACCTCGTCGCCGTCGCGCAGCCCGATCACCTCGAACTCGTCGGAACGGACCGGCCAGTCCGGGGCGCAGACCTTGACCACCCCCTGACGGGTACCCAACGCCAGACCCGGAGAGCCCTCGGCGGTGCCGCCCAGGGGCGCCAGACCCACCACGGTCTCCCCCGGCTCCAACGGCACCAACTCGGCCGCGGACATCCCGCCGCGCAGCGACACCGTGCCGGACTGCTCCGGCAACACCGGCAGGGGCAGCACATCCACCTTGAAGGCCCTACCCGCACTGGTCACCAGCAGCACCCGACCCCGGGCGGTGGAGTGCACCATGGCGCGTACCGCGTCGTGCTTGACCCGGCCGTGCCGGCGCCGCCCCTCGGCGGCCTCCTCCGACTCGGCCGCGGTACGGGCCACCAGCCCGGTGGCCGACAGGATCACCTGGCAGGGGTCGTCGGCCACCTCCAGCGGCCCGGCCGGGGCGGAGGCGGCGAGCACCTCCTTGAGATCACCGTCGACGAGGGTGGTACGACGCGGGGCGGCGAACTGCTTGACCACTGCGGCCAACTCGTCGGAGACGACCTTCTTCAGCACCTTCTCGTCGTCCAGGATGGTGGACAGCTCGGCGATCTCGGCGCGCAGCTTCTCCTGCTCGGCCTCCAACTCCAGCCGGTCGTACTTGGTCAGCCGACGCAGCGGGGTGTCCAGGATGTAGCCGGCCTGGATCTCGGAGAGCTTGAACCGGCGCATCAGGCCGTCCTTGGCGTCCTGGGCGTCCTCGCTGGCCCGGATCAGCTTGACCACCTTGTCGATGTCGAGCAGGGCGATCAGCAGACCGTCGACGAGGTGCAGCCGCTCCTCGCGCTTACGCCTGCGGTACGCGCTGCGCCGGGTCACCACCTCGTACCGGTGCGCCAGGAACACCTCCAGCAGCGCCTTCAACCCCAGAGTGCGCGGCTGCCCGTCGACCAGCACCAGGTTGTTCACCCCGAAGGACTGCTCCAGGGGGGTTAGGCGGTACAGGTCGGCCAGCAAGGCCTGGGGGTTGACCCCCACCTTGCACTCGATGACCAGGCGGGTGCCGTTCTCCCGGTCGGTGAGGTCCTTGACGTCGGCGATCCCGGTCAGCCGCTTGGTCTTGGTGACCTCGTTGGTGATGGCCGCGATGACCTTCTCCGCACCCACCCCGTACGGCAACTCGACCACCGTGATGGCCTGCCGACCCCGGCTGCCCTCCAACGGGCCGACCTCCACCTTGCCGCGCATCCGCACCACGCCCCGGCCGGTCTCGTACGCCCGGCGCACCTCGTCCAGGCCGAGCAGCAGCCCACCGGTGGGCAGGTCCGGACCGAGCACGAACTCCATCAGCTTGTCCAGGGTGGCGTCGGGGTGCCGGATCAGCCAGCGGGCCGCCGAGACGACCTCCCCCAGGTTGTGCGGGATCATGTTGGTGGCCATCCCGACCGCGATCCCGGAGGTGCCGTTGACCAGCAGGTTCGGGAAGGCGGCCGGCAGCACGGTGGGCTGGGTCAGCGACCCGTCGTAGTTGGGTTCGACGTCGACGGTCTCCTCACCCAACTCGCCGACGAGCAGCATCGCCTCCCGCGACATCCGAGCTTCGGTGTAACGCGCGGCGGCCGGTCCATCGTCAGGAGAGCCGAAGTTGCCGTGCCCGTCGATGAGCGGGACGTTGAGCGAGAAGTCCTGGGCCATCCGGACCATGGCGTCGTAGATCGCGGTGTCGCCGTGCGGGTGGTAGCGCCCCATCACGTCACCGACCACCCGGGCCGACTTGACGTGCGCCCGGTCGGGCCGGAAACCCGACTCGTACATGGCGTACAGGATGCGCCGGTGCACCGGCTTGAGGCCGTCGCGGGCGTCCGGCAGGGCCCGGGAGTGGATGACCGAGAAGGCGTACTCCAGGTAGGAGTCGGACACCTCGGTGACCAGCGGGTTGTCGAAGACCCGCGCGCCGGCCTGGTCGAACGCGGAGTGGTCGACCTTCGTTTCCTTGCGGCGTGCCATGGTTCAGCTTTCCTTCCGAAGAACCCGTTGGTCAGGCGTCGATGGCGTCGCGGTCGACCCGGTCGGCGGAGTCGATAAGCCAGTTGCGGCGCGGCTCGACCTTCTCCCCCATCAGCAGTTCGAGGATCCGCTCGGCGGCGTCGACATCCTCCAGGGTGATCCGGCGCACCGACCGGGTGGCCGGGTTCATCGTGGTGTCCCACAACTCGTCGGCGTCCATCTCACCGAGACCCTTGAACCGGGGAATGGGGGTGACGATCTGCTTGCCGGCCTTCTCCAGCTTGCGGACGGTCGCCTCCATCTCCGCCTGGGTGTAGGTGAAGATGGTCTCCGGGTTACGCCCCTTGGTGGTGATCTTGTGCAGCGGCGGCATCGCGGCGTAGAGCCGACCCGCCTCGATCAACGGCCGCATGTACCGGGCGAACAGGGTGATCAGCAGGGTCCGGATGTGGGCGCCGTCGACGTCCGCGTCGGCCATGATGAGCACCCGGCCGTACCGCATCGAGGACAGATCGAAGGTACGCCCGGAGCCCGCCCCGAGCACCTGCACGATGGCGGCGCACTCGGCATTGTCCAGCACCTGCTGGAGGTTGGCCTTCTGCACGTTGAGGATCTTGCCGCGGATCGGCAGAAGCGCCTGATATTCGGCGGTACGGGCGACCCGAGCGCTGTTGTGCACGAAGACGCCCGCCTCCAACGCGAAGTTGTGGTAACCCTCGACCGTCAGGTCATACACGTCCGCCGTCTCATCGAGCGGTTCGACGGACACCACCTGGTGATTGACCAGAGCAGCAGCCTCACGAAGGCGGGCATAGTCACCGTCGTAGAGCTTGAGGAGCCGGTCGAAGCGCAGCCCGGTACGGGCCGAACGCAGGCGCTCAGCCTCGTACGCCGCCGCGAGGTCACCGTCTTCCAAGGCGAGCATCGGCGCGAGTCGGCGCAGCGCGGCAAGCCGGCGCCCGTCCTGCTGGCGACCTACCCGTTCGCCACGCGGCACGGTCGCCACGTACCGGGCTCGTCCAGCCTGCACCTTGGCGAGGTGGTCGTTGTTCGGATCGGTCAGCCGCTGCTTCATCCGGCGCGAGTGATGCTCGCCGAACTCCGGATTGTCCGCGTGCCAAGCCAAAACCGCGTTGCGCTGCCGGGTCCTTTCCGCAGGGTCCGAGAACTGCTCGATCGTCTTCTGCGACCGCCAGGCACGCAGTTCGGAGTCCTGCCACTGCCGCACGGACCGCTCCCGCCATTGCTCACGCCGGGCCGGGTCGGCGAAGTACCGCCTGACCCGCTCCGCAGCCGTCGCCCGGTGCTCCGGATCCGACCAGTAACCAGCCTGCCGCTGGCGCATCCGGTCTGCGTAGGCACGCCGTTGGTCGTCACTGAGCGCGGCGTACCAATCCTGGAATCCCTGCTCGAACTTTGCCCGGAAGGCGGGTGACTCGTTGAGCGCGAAGAGCCGTGCCAGGCATGCTTCACGGAAATCAGGGTCCCGCCACTGAGCCGTCAGCATCGCCGACTTGAACTCACGACCACCGTTCGCGAACCACTCACGCCACCCGGCGTGGACATGTTCGCCCATCATCGAGGCGTGCAGCGCCGAGTGGTCGGCCCAGGTCATGCGCTGAATGTTGCGCGGGTCGTTGTTGCGCTTGTCGATGTCGATATGGTGACGCACGTTGCCGTTGGCCGCGCTGTCCCGGCCGTGCCTGAGATTCCAGGCGTCGGCGAGGTAGTGGGTATAGACCCACTCATCCCTGTCATTCATCCAGACCCGCTCGTATCCCTGTAGCTTCTGCCCAGCGGCCTTGCTGGACAGGCTGCGGTAGAGCGGCATGAGGGAATCGCCGGGCGTGAGGGCGTCGGCACGGCGGTAGGAGCCGTCGCGTAGGCGGAAAAGGTGATCCGGGGTGCATCTGACCGACTCGCCGTTGTCGAGGGTCACCCGCACCAGCGGCGCGGCCCGCTTAGTCAGGCGCGGTTCGACCAGTGGCGCGACGACCACCCGACCCGCCTTGTTGGTGGTGTAGCCGAAGTGGGTGACCCCCCGCTGCCAGTCCTCGGCAAGATCCGCGAACGAGCGGCTGATGCCTGAGGCCAGCGCAACCATGGTGTCGCCGGTAAAGCAACCGAGCGCGCTGTCTCCCTCGACGATGAACAGCTCGCTGCGGTCCACGCCGGTCGCGCGGCAGTCGACCAGTTTGGCCGGCATGGCCGCGCCTTCCAGGGCGGTCTTGCGGCGGGCGGCGTCCTTCTGCTGCTTCTGGGTCAGGCGTACCCGGGCGGCGTCGACGATCTTCTGCAGGACGGTGCGCGCCTCGGTCTTGGTCTTGCGGTCCTCCAGCCAGGACTTCAGGTGCTGCTCGACCAGCCCCTGCACCACCTTGGTGACCCCGGCGGTGGAGAGCTCGTCCTTGGTCTGGGAGGTGAACTGCGGCTCGGGCACCCGTACGTGCACCACCGCGGTCATGCCCTCCAGCACGTCGTCCAGGGTGGGGGCGTCCTCCTTGGCCTTGAGCAGGCCACGGGTGTTGCGTACGGCGTCGGCGAGGGTACGCGCCAGGGCCCGTTCGAAGCCCTTGCGGTGGGTGCCGCCGTGCGCGTTGCGGATGGTGTTGGTGAAGCACTCGACCGTGCGCTCGTAGCCGGTGCCCCAGCGGAAGGCCACCTCGATCTCGGCGCGTCGCTGCACGTTGGACTGCATCACGCCGTTGGCGTCGGCGGCGTTCTCCCGGTAGGTGCCCTCGCCGGTGACCAGCAGGGTGCCGGAGACCGGCCGGTCTCCGGCCGGGGCGAGGAAGTCCACCATGTCGGTGAGCCCGTTGGGATAGTGGAACTGCTCCTCGGTCGGCTCCTGGGCGGTGCGGTCGCGCAGGGTGTAGCTGACCCCGGGGACCAGGAAGGCGGTGTGCCGCAGCTTGGCGCGTACCGCGTCGTGGTCGAGGGTGGCGCCGGTCTCGAAGTAGCGGGGGTCGTACCAGTAGCGGATCGAGGTGCCGGTGCGCTGGCCGCGCTTCATCGCCCCGGCGACCTGGAGGCCGGGGCCGGGGGTGAAGGGCGCCTCCGGGCCGTCGCCCTCGAAGATGCCGGGCACCCCGTGCCGGAACGACATGGTGTGCACCTTGCCGCCGCGCCGGACGGTGACGTCGAAGCGGCGGGACAGGGCGTTGACCGCCGAGGCGCCTACCCCGTGCAGACCCCCGGAGGTCTTGTAGCCGGAGCCGCCGAACTTGCCGCCGGCGTGCAGCCGGGTGAGCACCAGCTCCACCCCGGAGATGCCGGAGCGGGCGTGCACGTCCGTGGGGATGCCCCGCCCGTCGTCGTCCACCTGCACCGAACCGTCGGGGTGCAGGGTGACCTCGATCTTCGTGGCGTGGCCGGCGACGCCTTCGTCGGTGGAGTTGTCCAGGATCTCGTTGACGAGGTGACCCACGCCACGACTGTCGGTGGAGCCGATGTACATGCCGGGCCGCTTGCGAACGGCGTCCAGCCCCTCAAGATGGGTGAGGTCATCGGCCCCGTACAGGGTCTCAGGCTCTGCGGTCAACTCCGTCGTACTCCCCGGTCTCGGCGATGTGCTGCCCCACACCGTCGGTGGTCGGCCCAGCGTGGGACGGCCGCAGCGAGCGTAGCCGTACGCCCCGACACCTGACGCGGACACCCGTGCGGCACGCCGCACACGGCCTCTGCTGGTGGCACCTGCCGCGGTCAACGCCCCGTCGCCCGGCCTTATGCCCGGGCCGGATGCGGCACGGGCGGAGTTAACTCCCCCCTGACCCACATGTCACATGCGTTTCCCGTTGTTGACGCACGTCACACCTGCGTGATTCCATCACGAGAAGAGGATCTTTCATATTTCCATGAATGGATGGGAAACCATGCCCAGGTTGCGTCGTACCGCCGCCGCGATGGCCCTGGCCGTCGTCGCGGCAACCCTCTCCACGACTCTCACCGGCGCCGCCCCTGCGGCCGCGGCGGCACCCACCGCCGCGGTCGCCCTCGGCGACAGCTTCATCAGCGGCGAAGGCGCCGGGGGGTACCAGCCGGTGGTCGACTCGACCGGGGTCGCCCGCGGCTTCCCGGGCTGGACCGCGCCGAACAGCAACGCCTTCTTCTGCCACCGGTCCGGAAATGCCTCGCTGCACCAGGCGTCACTGCCCGGCATCCAGGACCGGTTCAATCTGGCCTGCTCCGGAGGCCAGCCGCGCGACATCGCCGCCGCCTCGTCGGCGCGGACCGGCGGTCGACAGGTGGCCGCCCAGCTCGACCAGCTCCGCACGGTCGCCCGGACCCACGACATCGACCTGGTCCTGATCGGTCTGGGCTCCAACAACAGCTCGTTCACCTTCGGCGGGGTGGCGGAGAAGTGCGCCAACCGGTTCATCGCCGACGCCTGGACCGGCTGGTGGGAGTTCTGGGCGTACCTGGGCGGCCCGGTGGAGCAGAAGCCCTGCACGGACGCGGACCTGGCCACCGCCGCGCAGATCAGCGCCGCGACCGCCGAGACCACCGCGGCGGTACGCCAGATCCTGACCACCTTGCGCGAGGTGGACGCCGACGGTCAGCACCGGGTGGTGTTGCAGGACTACACGAACCCGCTGCCGCTGGACCTGGCCTCGCCGTACCACTCCGAGGACAGCCGGGACGACACCCGGGACAAGTTCCGCGCCCTCGGAGCGGAGCGGTACGCCGCCGGCTGCCCGATCCACCGGGCCAGCCTGGCCCCCGGCCACCGGTTCTCCCAGGGTCTCGGCACCATCGTCCGCTCCACCCGGGACACCCTGGCCGCCGAGTTCCCCAGCACCGACCTGGTCTATCTGAACGTCCAGCGGGCCTTCGACGGCGCCCGGCTCTGCGAGACCTCGAACAGCCCGACCGGCACGCTGGCCACCCCGATCCGGCTGATGGACAACCCGCCCAACGGCACCTTCGTCACCAGCCTCTCCGGCAAGGACAAGATCGCCATCCAGCGGATCGCGAACACCTGCGCTACCTACTTCCAGACCTGCCAGGAGTCGTGGCACCCGAACGCCGCCGGGCATCAGGTGCTCGGCCAGTGCCTGGCCGGGGCGGCCACCACCATGGCCCGCTCGGTGGCCTGCGTACGCGCCTCGAACGGCACGATCAGCGTGTCATGACTCGCCGGTAACCTGATCGGGTGACCGAGACCGTGGAGTACGTGCAGGAATTCGTCCAGGTCGACGGCGCCCGCCTGGGCATCCAGGTCTATCCGGAGCCCACCGGCCCGGCGGAGGCACCGGTGGTACTGGTCGTGCCGGCCATGGGGGTGCGGGCCCGGTACTACCGGCCCTTCGCCACCGCCCTGCGGGCCGCCGGACTGCGGGTGGTCGTGGCCGACCTGCGGGGCACCGGCGAGAGCACCCCCAGAGCCAGCCGGGCCTGTCGGTACGGCTACCCGGAGCTGGCCGCCGACATCGGTGCGGTACGCGCCGCCCTCAAGGTTCGGTTCGACGGTCGGCGCACCCTGCTGCTGGGGCACTCCCTCGGTGGGCAGGCCGCCGTGCTGCACCTGGCCCTGCACGGCGAGCAGGAGGTCGACGGGTTGGTGCTGACGGCCGTGGGGATCCCGTACTGGCGGGACTTCACCGGCCCACGGCGCTACGGGGTGCTGCCGTACACCCAGGGCATCGCCGCCACGGCCCGGCTGCTCGGGGTCTGGCCGGGCTGGGGGTTCGGTGGCCGGCAGGCCCGCGGGGTGATCCGCGACTGGGCCTACACCGCCCGCACCGGTCGCTTCCCCGACCTGGAGGGGGTGGACACCGAGGCGGCCGTGCGGCAGATCCGTACCCCGGTGCTGGCCGTCAGCTTCGCGCACGACCAGTACACCCCGCATGCCACCCTGGACCGGCTCTGCGCCAAGCTCCCCGAAGCTGCTGTGGCACGCGTGCGGTATCCCGACCCGCAGGGGGTCCGGCTGGACCACTTCACCTGGGTACGCCACGCCGCCGAGCCCTTGGCCGCCCGGGTGGCCGACTTCGCCGCCACTCTGCCGGCCCGCTGACCCCTCCCACCCCCACCCGGTGATTAGGCCCTGCCAGGGCGGGTAAGCCGCAGCGCTCGAAAACGGCTTGAGGGGGACAAACATGTCGGACACACACACCGCTCTTCGATCCATGCACGACCTGGGCCTGGCGGCCTGGTTCGGTGGCTCCCTGATGGGAGCCTTCGGCGTCAACGGCGCTGCGGCCCAGGTCGGCGACTCGACCCAGCGGCTGCCGGTGGCTTCGGCCGGGTGGTCCCGGTGGACCCCGGTCAACGCCGCCGCCATCGGCGCCCACCTGGCCGGGGCGGTAGGTGAACTGGTCACCGAGAGCCCTCGGATGGCCGCCCAGCGGGGTGTCGGGCGGGTGAGCACCCTGAAGACCGCCCTGACCCTCAGCGCCCTGGCGGTGACCGGGTACAGCCGGATGCTCGGCAACCGCCTGGCCCGGGCGGGCGGGCCCAGCGTGGCCGGGGTGACCGAGCCGAACCAGCAGACCCCGCAGAACGTGGCCGCCTGTCAGCGGCAGCTCAAGCTGCTCCAGTGGACCATTCCGGCGCTCACCGGCGCGCTGATCGTGGTCACCGCGTACATGGGTGAGCAGCAGAAACCCGGGCAGGTCCTGCGCGGGGTGCTCGGCCGGGCCAACGGCCTGATGCAGTCGCCGAAGGCGATGGCCAAGGGCGGCGGGCTGATGCAGATGTCCAAGGCGATGAGCCACAACGGCCACTGAGTGGCCGCCGGCCCGGCGGTGAACGGCGACGTGCGGGCCACCGGGCCCGAGGGCGGCGCCCGGATCGCCGCGGCCGAGGGAGGGAGCCGGTCATGACGGACAGGCACAGGCAGGACCGGGGGCCCGAGGGGGTCGAGCCCTGGGGGACCACGGGCGGCTTCGACGCCGACCCCCCGTGGGGTCTCGGCGAGGACTCGCCGGGGGACGAGGGCAGCGAGGAGACCGCTGTGCCGGAGGGCCGGCGTGGGCAACGGCGAGCAGGCGAGACACCGAGTGGACGGCCGAGCGCCGGCCGGCACGGGTTCGGGTCGGTGGAGCCGACCCGGACGCCGGCCGCCGGGCCGGGGGCGCCCCCCGATCCGGCGCCGTCACGCCGCTCGTTTCCCGACGAGGTCGTCGGCGAGGACCTGCCGGACAACGCGCTGGAGGAAGCGACCGGTACGCGACCGGAGGGGGTGTCCTGGCGCCGCTGAGCACCTGGGCACCCGGCTCAGCGCGACGACCGTTCGGCTCCGGCTGCTACCCGCCCCGCGGCGAGCAGACCGGCCAGCCGCTCGGCGTCGCGCTGGGCCTGCCCGGCGCAGCAGTTGTTGAACAGCACATGCAGTTCGTCGGCCTGCCCGGCGAGTTCGGTCAGCAACTCCGACCAGATGCGCAGTTCCCGGTCCGCGTAGGCGTACCGGAAGCGCTCCTCCTTGTCGCCGCCGGCCCAGGCGGTGCTGTGCCCGTGCATCCGTACCATCGCCAGGTCGGCGGTGGCGATCAGGATCGGTGGCACGGACTCGGGGTGGCCCTGCGGCATGTCCACGGCGCAGTTGGTCAGCCCGTGCTCGCGGAGGAAGGCCAGGGTCTCCAGCGCCGCGGTGCCGTCGAACCAGGAGCCGTGTCGCAACTCGACGGCCACCCGCCAGGGTCGGCAGCGTTCGGCCAGTTCGGCGATCCGGTGCCGGGCCGCCTCGCTGCGGGCCAGCCACGGCGGGAACTGCAACAGCACCGCGCCGAGCCGGTCGGCCGCCGCGATCGGCTCCAGCGCCGCCCGGAACCGGCGCCACAACTCGTCGTACGCCGCCGGTGGCAGATCCCGGCGGCGGATCCGGGCCGGGCCGCCGCTGGGGCGCAGGTCGGCGGGGAGGGTGGCGACCGGGGTCGGATGACCGGTGAAGAGGCGGTACGCCTTGACGTTGAAGGTGAAGTCGTCCCCGGTGGCCGCTACCCAGCCCTGGGTGGTCTCCGGCGTCGGCACGGCGTAGTACGAGGTGTCCACCTCGACCAGGGGGAACTTGCCGGCGTAGTAGTCGAGCCGACCGGCCGGGGTGTTCGCCGCCCGTGGGTACCAGCCGGACCGTACCAGGGTCTGATCGGCCCATGAGGACGTGCCCACCTTGATGACACTCATGTAATTCAGTGCACCGCTACCCGGTGCGATCGGCAACCGCTGGGTTTGAATCGATCCTCACCGGGCAGCCGAGGCGTTGGCTACAGCGGACAAGGAGGCAAGGATGCGTGCGCTACGGCTGCCTGCATGGAAGACGGACCCGGAACTGGTCGAGGTGGATGAGCCGACACCCGGCCCCGGTCAGGTGGTGGTGAAGATCGGCGCTGCCGGTGCCTGCCACTCCGACCTGCACCTGATGCACGACTTCGAGGCGGGCAGTCTGCCCTGGAACCCGCCGTTCACCCTGGGGCACGAGAACGCCGGTTGGGTGCACGCCCTCGGTTCCGGGGTGACCTCACTGGAGTTGGGCCAACCGGTCGCCGTGTACGGGCCGTGGGGTTGTGGGGTCTGCCCCCGCTGCCGGCTCGGCGCCGAGAACTACTGCGAGAATCCGGCCGCCGCGCCGATTCCCGGCGGTGGGGGCGGTCTCGGTCTGGACGGCGGGATGGCCGACTACGAGCTGGTGCCGGACGCCCGGCTGGTGGTGCCGCTGCCCGACGGGCTGGACCCGGTGCAGGCGGCACCGCTGACCGACGCGGGGCTCACCCCGTACCACGCGATCCGCCGGTCCTGGTCGAAGCTGCCGCCCGGCAGCACCGCCGTGGTGATCGGCGTGGGTGGGCTGGGGCATGTGGGGGTGCAGATCCTCAAGGCCACCACCGCGGCCCGGATCATCGCGGTGGACACCCGGGACGAGGCGTTGCGGCTGGCCGAGGAGTGTGGTGCCGACCTGACGTTGCGTTCGGGTGAGCGGACCGTCGAGGAGATCCGTTCGGCCACCGGGGGCCGGGGTGCGGACGTCGTGCTGGACTTCGTCGGCGCGGACCCCACCCTGAAGATGGGGGCCGCCGCCGCGCGTACCGTGGGGGACCTGACCATCGTCGGCATCGGCGGCGGGACCCTGCCGGTGAGCTTCTTCTCCGTGCCGTACGAGGTCAGCATCCAGACCACCTACTGGGGCAGCCGACCGGAGCTGGTCGAGGTGCTGGATCTGGGTGCCCGTGGGCTGCTGCGGCCGAAGACGACCACCTTCAAACTGGATCAGGCGATGACCGCGTACCGGCAGATGCAGGACGGCACCCTGGAGGGCCGGGCCGTGATCGTGCCGTGACCACCGACGCGGCGGCCCCTAGAGTGATCATGTGGTCGCCGCGTTGGAGCTCTATCTGGACACCGTCGCCACCCGCCGCATCCGGGTCCTCTGGGACGCTCTGGAGGCCGAGGGCGTGCAGAGCCTGCGTTCGCTGCTGGAGCAGCGGCACCGGCCGCACGTGTCGCTGGCGGTGGCACCGCGTTTCGACCCGCAGCGGGTGGCGGCGGCGTTGGAGGGTACGACCGTGGCCGCGCCCCTGCGGCTGTCCTTCCAGTACGTCGGCCAGTTCGTCGGCCGGGTGCTCTGGCTGGGCCTGGCGCCCACCGTGGAGCTGCTGGAGCACCATCGGCGGGTGCACGACCGGCTGACCGCCGCCGGCATCCCCCTGACCGAGCACTACCGCCCGGGCAACTGGATCCCGCACTGCACCCTGTCCATGCGGGTACCGAACACCCTGTTGACCCCGGCCATCCGCCGCTGCCTGGAGATCCTCCCCCTGGAAGCCACCATCACCAGCGCCGCCCTGACCGACCACGCCCGCAACATCTCCCACCCCCTCCCCTAACATCCCCCGCCCTCTCCCCCCGCCCCTCCCCCCTCCCCCCGCCTCCTCCCCGTCGATCTTGCACTTTCTGCCCCCGCATACCGCATATAGCGGACGAATCAGCGACCAAAAGTGCAAGATCGCCGGGGATGGAAGGGGTGGGGAGGGCGGAAGGGATCAGGAGGTGGGGTCGGGGTGGCCGTGGCGCCAGTAGCCCATAAAGGCGACGGCGCGGCGGTCCAGGGCGCAGTCGGTGACCAGGTGGCGGCGCAGGGTGCGGATGACGCCTGCCTCCCCGGCCAGCCAGGCGTAGCAGGGGGCCGTCGGCGGGACCTCGGGTATGTCCCAGAGGATCGCCTCCACCTCCGTCTCCTCCATCGAAGGGCCGGGGCCGGCGGGCGGCGCGACGGCCAGCAGGTCCCGGGCGGCCTCGGCTACCGCGCCGATCAGCCGGGCTCCGTAGGGGCCGCCCTCGCGGGGCAGCCAGGTCACCTCTACCCCGGGGGGCGTGTCCAGCGGCAGGACGTCCGCCGCGTGGGGGACCTCCAGCAGCACCCGGCCCCGGGCGTCCAGGGGCAGCCGCTCGCAGATGCCGCTGATCGCCGGGACGGCGGTCTCGTCCCCGGCCAGCAGCAGGCACCCGGTCGACGGCGGGCGGAACTCGCGTCCACCGTGGTCGCCCGCGTAGCCGGCGTCCGGGCCGGCGATGGCGATCTCATCGCCGGGGCGGACCTGCTGGGCCCAGCGGCTGGCCGGGCCACCGTCACCGTGCAGCACCAGGTCGACATCGAGTTCGTGCAGGTGCTGCCGGACCGCCCGAACGGTGTAGGTGCGGATCGGGTTGCGTAGGTGCTCCGGCAGGGCCCGCCACTGGGCGTACCAGTCGGGGCCCTGCGGCAGGTCGACCGTCCGCTGGCCGGGCAGCGGCAGGGCCAGCTTGATCCGCTGGTCGTAACCGTTGTCGGCGAAGCGGTCCAGGTCCGGGCCGGTGAAGGTGACCCGGACGAAGGAGGGGCTGAGCCGGCGTACCGCGCGGATCTCGACGGAGAACAACCGCCACGGCGCGACGGGCAGGGTGTTGGTCATGCTGCCTTCCTTGGTACGGGCCACGGGAGGGGTCATCGGGACTGCGCGGCCGAGGCGCGCGAGCGCCACAGCAACCAGACGAAGTACGGGGTGCCGATCAGGGCGGTGACCAGCCCGGCCGGGATCTGGGCCGGGGCGATCACCGTGCGACCCAGGGTGTCGGCGAGGCTGACCAGGGCGGCACCCAGCAGGGCGGCGACCGGGAGTACCCGGCTGTGTCGGCCGCCGACCAGGGCGCGGGCGGCGTGCGGGGCGACCAGACCGACGAAGCCGATCACCCCGACGGCGGAGACCGCGGTGGAGGTGAGCAGCGCCGCCGCGGCCAGGGCCACCAGCCGGGTGCGTTCCAGCCGGACTCCGAGCACCCGGGGGGTGTCGTCGTCCAAGGCCATCAGGTCCAGTTCGCGGCGGGCGGCCAGCACGGCCGGGGTGAGCACCAGCAGGGCGATCGCCACCGGCAGCACCTGGGTGGCGGTGCGGCCGTAGGTGGAGCCGGACATCCAGGTCAGGGCCTTGCCGGTGTTCCAGGGGTCGTGGGCGACGATCAGGAAGGTGATCAGCGCCATGCCGCCCTGCCAGGCCCCGAACCCGATCAGGACCAGCCGGTCGGAGCTGAGTCCACCTCGCCAGGCCACCCCGTAGACCAGGGCGAAGGCGAGCATCGCGCCGAGCCCGGCCATCCCGGAGACGGCCCAGACACTGGCCAGCGGCACGAAGGTGATCAGCGATACGGCGCCCAGTCCGGCTCCGGCGGTGATGCCGAGGATGCCGGGCTCGGCCAGCGGGTTGCGGCAGACCCCCTGCACGGTGGTGCCGGCCACCGCCAGGGCCGCGCCGGCCAGCAGGGCGGCGGCGACTCGGGGCCATCGTTGGTCCAGCACGAAGGTGTACGCCGGGCCGGTGCTGCCGTTGACCCAGTTGACCAGGTCACCGAGGAGCACCCAGGTGTCCCCGGCCAGCATCCCGACCAGCACCGCCACGGTGACCACGACGGCCGTCACCCCGACGACGGTGCGGTGGAAGGCGGCCGAGCGTACGGCGGCGTGACCCCCCGGGGGTCGGCGGGTGGGTCCGGCGTCGCGGTGCCGCCGGGCCAGCCAGATCAGCACGGCCGCACCGAGCAGGGTGGTGACCACCCCGGTGGGGATGTCGACCCCGGCCTGGGCGCCCATGATCGCCCGGAGCAGCACGTCCGAGCCGAGCACGATGATCACCCCGGCCAGGCCGGAGAGGGGCAGCAGCACCCGGTGGCGGTGCACTCCGGGCACCAGGGGTCCGAGCAGCCGGACGATCACCGGCGCGCAGAGGCCGACGAACCCGACCGGCCCGGTGAGGGTGACCGCCGCGGCGGAGAGCAGGACGGCCAGCACGGTGACGATCAGCCGGGTACGCCGTACGTCGAGGCCGAGCACGGTGGCGGTGTCGTCGCCGAGGGCCAGGATGTCCAGGCGGTTACCGAGCAGCATCAGCGCCACGATGGACAGGCCGATGACCGGGGCGAGTTGGGTCAGGGCGTTCAGGTCGCTCTGCACCAGGGATCCGTTGCCCCAGGCGAACAGGCCGATGGTGGCCTGTTCGAAGAGCAGGAGCAGCAGCATGCTCACCGAGCTGAGGGCCAGCCCGGTGGCCGAACCGGCCAGGATCAGCCGGGTGGTGCCGGCCTGTCCGCCGGAGGACATCGCCAGCACCAGTCCGGCCGCTGCCAGGCCGCCGCAGAAGGCCAGTCCACCGGCCGGCAGGGCGGGCAAGGCGATGCCGAAGGCGGCTACCGACACGATGGCCAGGTGGGCACCGGCGTTGACGGCCAGGGTGTCCGGCGAGGCCAGCGGGTTGCGGGCGATGGACTGCAGGGCCGCACCGGCGAAGCCGAGGGCGATACCGATGGCCAGCCCGGCCAGCAACCGGGGCACCCGGGAGGCGACGAGCACCCGAACGGTCTCGTCCTCGCCACCGGTGAGCAGTCGCAGCAGGTCCAGGGCGCCCACGGTGGAGGTGCCCTGGGTGAGGTGCACGACGGCGACCACCAGGGTCAGCGCGGTGGCCGCGATGAAGGCCCCGACGACGCGGGAAGCGGAGGTGCGTCCGGCCGGAGCCGACCCGAGGGCCGGCTCCGGACGCGCGGGCGCGGACAGCTCGGTCACACCGCGTAGGTGTTGACGAACTGGTCGATGTACTGCTTGGCGGAGAGCGGCCCGCCGAAGGTCCAGATGCCGTCCGGCATCCGGTGCAGGTTGCCCTGCTGGACGAAGGGCAGCGACTTCCAGATGGCGTTGTCGGCCAGGCCCTCGGCGAAGACGTCCGTACCGTCCGAGGCGTTGTAGAAGAAGTGCAGGTCCGGGCTCTTGAGTCCGGTCAGGCCCTCGACGTCGGTCTGGCCCAGGCCCCACACCTCGTCGACCTTGCCGGTCCAGGCGTTGGTGAGGCCGAGCTGGATGCCGAGCTGGGAGACGAAGGCACCCTGGCCGAACATCCGGATGCTGACGGTGCTGCCTTCCTTCCAGCCGTCGGCGATGGCGAACGGCTTCCCGGCGGCACCGGCCTCGGCGATCTTCTTCTTGCCGTCGGCCAGGGCGGCGTCGAAGTCGGCGAGCAGCTTCTCCGCCTCGGCGGTCTTGCCGACCGCCTTGGCGATCATGTTGAGGTCGGCACGCATCCGGCCCACGTTGTCGGTGGCGTCGCTGCTCTTGGTCACCAGCACGGGGACGTACTTCTCCAGCTGGTCCAGCAGGGCGGCGCCGCGACCGTCCGAGACGACCACGAGATCGGGGGCGAGGGCGACGATCGAGTCGACACTGGGCTCGCCCCGGGTGCCGACATCCTTGACCTCGGGGTCCAGCTTCGCGGCGGTCACCCAGGTGGCGTACCCCTTGGGGTCGGCGACCCCGACCGGCATGACGCCGAGGCTGACCAGCATCTCGACCTCGCCCCACTCCAGGCCGACGACCTTGGTGGCGGGGCTGTCGAGCTTGACCTCCTTACCCCGGCTGTCGGTCACGGTGACCGGTCCGCCGGCGGCGGAGGCGGAGGGGGTGGGCTCGGCGGTGTTCTCAGTGGTGCCGCAGGCGGTCAGCAGCAGCGCGGTAGCGGCGGCGGCGACCAGGGCGGTGACACGGGTACGGGACATGATGTTCTTTCTCGTTGCCGGACCGGTCCGGGTTCAGACCGGGATACGGGTCAGGTGCCGCCCCACGGGGCGGGTGGTCACCAGACCGGTGAGTGGATCGGTGCTGACCTCGATGCGGATGCCGTAGGTCTCGGTCAGGTCCGTCTCGGTGAAGACCTGCTCTGGAGTACCGGCGGCGCGGATGCGGCCGTTGTGCAGCAGGACCACCTCGTCGGCCACCGCGGCGGCCTGGTTGAGGTCGTGCAGCACCACCCCGACCGCGACGTGGTGCTCGTCGGCCAGCTCGCGCATCAGGTCGAGGATCTCGACCTGATAGCGCAGGTCGAGGAAGGTGGTCGGCTCGTCGAGCAGCAGTACCTCGGTGTCCTGGGCCAGGCAGGTGGCCAGCCAGACCCGCTGGAGTTCGCCGCCGGAGAGTTCGTCCACGGGCCGGTCGGCCATCGCGGCCACCCCGGTGACCGCCATCGCGCGGGCGATCGCGGCCGGGCCCTCGGGGTCCTCGTTGCGCCAGCGGCCCCGGTAGGGATGGCGGCCGTAGCCGACCACGTCCCGGACGGTGACCCCGTTGGGTACCGGTCGACTCTGCGCCAGCAGGGTGACCCGGCGGGCGAATTCCTTGGCCGGCAGGCTGGCCGCGGCGACACCGTCGGCGCAGAACACCGCCCCGGTGTCGATCGGGTGCAGCCGGGCCAGCGCCCGCAGCAGGGTGGATTTGCCACTGCCGTTCGGCCCGACCAGGGCGGTCACCCTCCCGGCAGGCAGGGCGATCGAGGCGCCGTGGACCACTGCCTTACGGTGGTAACCCAGGCAGAGGTCGACGCCACGAAGGCGCTGCTCAGCGTCGTTCGACGCCAGTACGCTCGACATGCGCTTAGGTTAACCTAACCTAACTTCGAGTCAAGATGTGGGTCCTCCTCACCTCCGCCCGCCCCCGACCGGGCAGCCCCCGCCTCGATGCCACCCCCACCCGCGAACCGGCTCGCGGAGAACACGAGAAGGTGTCGGGGTGGGGGACGACAGACCGGTGCGAGCGGCGGTAGCGTTGCGCGTCATCGCCGCCGGGTCGCCGGTGCGCCGACCCGCGTTCGTACGGAGGATGAGGCATGTCCATCGGCGAGGAGCCGTACGCAGTCCGCGACGACCTGGCCTCCCGGCCGACCTTCGAGGTGACCCTGCGCGGTTACGAGAGAAAGCAGGTCGACCGCTATGTGGAGCAGTTGGACGGTCAACTCAGCACGGTCTCGGCCGAACGGGACCGGGCCCTGGGCCGGACCCGGGAGCTGACCGCCAAGCTCCAGGCCGCCCAGGCCGAGGTGGCCGAGCTGCGGCAACGACCGGCGCAACTGGACAAGGCGACCTTCCAGGATGTCGGCCCGATGGTCGGCCAGATCCTGGACCTGGCGGAGAAGCAGGCCGCGGCGATCATCGACACCCACACCCAGCGGGCCAACAAGCTCCAGGCGGAGGCGGAGAAGACCCTGGCCAACGCCCGGGAGCGCACCGCCAAGTCGCTGGCCGACCTCGAGGAGGAACTGGCCGCCCGCCGCGCCGAGCACGACAAGAAGTACGAGGAACTGCGGGCCACGGCCGAGGCCGAGTTGGCGGAGACCCGGGAGCGGGCCGACCGGCTGCGCGCCGAGGGTGAGGCCGCCCACGAGCGGGCCCAGCAGGAGGCCCAGCGCATCGGCGAGCAGTGCCGCCAACAGGTCGAGCAGGCCCGGGCGGCGGCGGAGGCGCTGACCTCCTCCGCGCGTACCCAGATCCACCAGGAGATCCAGGCGGCCCGGTCCAAGAGCCAGCAGGAACTGGCCCAGCGACGGACCGCCGTCGAGGAGGAGTTGGCCGAGCGGCGGGTCACGGCCGAGGAGGATCTGGCCGAGCAGCGGGCCGCGGCGGAACGCGAGTTGGCCGCCCAGCGCACCGCCGCCGAGCAGCGGGTCAGCTCGATGATCGCGGACGCCCAGCAGTACTCCGCGGAGATCCGCAAACGCGCCGACGAGCAGGCCGCCGAGGTACGCCGACACAGCGACGAGCAGGCCGCCGTCGCCGAGGAGCAACTGCACGCCGTCCAGTTGCAGATCGGCGAGCAGCAGGACGCCCTGGCCGGCGTACAGGAGGAGTTGGAGACCGCCCGGCGGCAGCTGGCGGAGATCCAGCGGGACCGGGAGGTCACCGACGCCGAGCTGTCCCGGATGCGCCAGCAGTTGGAGGAGACCGTCCGGGATCTGACGGCGGAGAGCCAGCGACTGGACGAGGTACGCCGGGCCGTCGAGGCGGCCGAGCGGCACGCCAAGGAGACCCGGGCCCGGGTGCAACGGGAGGCCAAGCGGGTCGCCGACCTGGCGGCTGCGGCCGTGATGGCCGCCGCGGCCGGGGGTGGCGAGACCGCCGAGTATCCGATGGTCGGGGCCCGCTCCGTGCAACGCCCGCCCACCCCGGCGGCAGAGGTCGAGCCGGTGAGCCAGGGTACGACTGCCGAGCGCGGTGAGCCGGAGGCGGCCGAGGGTGACGCCGCCGTCGAGGCCCCGACGGTCAGCCCCAAGGCACCGGCAGGCGGCGAACCGGCTGCCGAGGATCAGTCGTACCTCGGGCCGACCGTGGCGCTTCCGCAGAACGCCCTGGCGCGGGCCGAGGCGGCGCTGGCGGCCGGCGGGCCGCCCGGCATCAACTGGTTCGCCGGGCAGCCGGAGGGCCAGGACGAGGCCCCGACCGACCGGAAGCCGGAGCCCTCGACCCCCTGATCGGGATCGCGCCCCGCGCACCACTGTGGAGCGCGGGGCGCTGAACGTGCTCGGCGCGTCAGGCGTCCGCAGGATGGTCGGGGACCCCCAGCGGTGCCAGAATCGCCCCATGCGGCGTGCGCTCGTGGGCCGGGACGAGGTGTTCGACCAGGCCTGGCGCTCGCTGGGCGGGGCCGGGCAGGTGCTGCTGGAGGGGCCGGCCGGGATCGGTAAGACGGCCCTGCTGCGGGCCCTGGTGGCCGAGGCCACCCAGGCGGGTTGGTGGGTGCTGTCCTGCGCGCCGACCGAATGCGAGGCCGACCTCCCCTTCGCCGCCCTGGCCGACCTGCTGCGTCCCCTGGCGGGCCTGGCGGCGGACCTGCCGCGCCCGCAGCGGGTAGCGGCCGAGACGGTGTTGGTCACCGGCGACAGCGACGAGACGATCGACGAACGGGTGATCGGGGCGGCCACCCGGTCGCTGTTGGAGGCGGCGCTCGCCTCGGGGCGGCCGGTGCTGCTGGCCGTGGACGACGCACCCTGGCTGGATCGGCCGAGTGAGCGTGCCCTGCGGTTCGCCCTGCGCCGGGTAGGCCCAGGACTGGCCACACTGGTCAGCAGCCGCAGCGCCAGCGGGCCCACCGTGCCGGCCACCCCACTGGGGCTCGACGCGGGCGCCACCGCACTGACCCGGCTGACGTTGACCCCGTTGGGTGTGCACGCGCTGCACCACGTCCTGCGGGAGCGGGTCGGTGCCGTCCTGGACCGTCCCCTGCTGGCCCGCATCGCCCGGGAGTCCAGCGGCAATCCGCTGGTGGCCATCGAGGTGGCCCGGGCGGTGCAGCGGCTGCCGAAGCCACCGGAGCCGGCCCAGGAGCTGCCGGTGGCCTCCTCCATCCACCAACTCCTGGCGGAGGTGCTGACCGGGCTGCCGATCCGGTGCCGCGACGCCGTACGGCTGGCGGCGCTGCTCGGGGTGCCCCTGCTGCGGGACCTGACGGCGGCCGGGGTCGGCCCGCGCGCCTTCGATCCCGCCGAGGAGGCCGGACTGCTGATGGTGACCCCGACCCGGGTGCAGTTCGCCCACCCGGTCTACGCGGCGGCGGTACGGGCCGGCATCCCGCCGGGGGTACGGCGAGGGCTGCACCGCAGGCTGGCCGAGGCGGTGGCGGACCCCGACGAACGGGTGCGTCAGCTGGCCGCCTGCACCACCACGGCCGATCCGGTGGTCGCCGACGCCCTGGCCGCTGCCGCCGTACGCCGACACACCCGGGGTGCACCGGAGGCGGCGGCGAACCTCTACGAGGCGGCCGCCCGACTAACCCCGGCCGAGGACCGCCCTACCCTGGGGCAGCGGCTGCTGGCGGCGGCCCGGTGCCGGTTCGACTGCGGCGATCACCCGGGCGCGCGGATGGCCGCCGAACAGGTGGCCGCCGGGTTCACCGGCCACCTGCGGGCCGAGGCGCTGCTGTTGCGCGCGGTGGTCGCCTGGAGCGCGGACGAGCCGGGCGGCACCGCCCTGGCGGCCGCCGGGCGGGCCCTGGCCGCCACCCAGCCCGGCTCTCCCCTGGCCGGGCGGATCCACGCCCACCTGGCCCTCTTCGTCGACCTGCCGGACCCGGCGCGGACTCACGCGGAGGCGGCCATCGCCCTGCTCACCGGCCCGGGTGGCGACCGGGAGCTGCTGGCCGCCGCCCTGCTGCACCTGTTCTTCAGCGAGGTACGCGCCGGCGAGCCACCCCGCACCGAACTGCTGGACCGGGCCCTGGGCATGGAGGGGGCCGAACCCTCCTGGCTGGCCGGTACGATCCCGGCGATCTGGTGGAAGGGGATCGACGAACCCGACCGGGCGCGTGAGCGGCTGACCCGGCTGCTGGACCGGGCGGCGGCCCGCGGCGACGAACCCTCCCAGTACGAACTGCTCAAGCATCTCGGTGAGACGGAGTTGCTGGCCGGGCGGTGGGCGCTGGCCGAGCGGCACATCGCAGCGGCCCGAGACCTCGGTGAGCTGCTCGGCACCGAGTTGACCGCGGAGATCTGGCTGACCGGCCTGCTGGACGCCCTGCGGGGACGGCTGGAGGCGGCGGGGCGGGTGGCCGAGGCGGGCCTGCGGCTGGGCGATGAACTCGACGACGACTGGTGCCGCCGCATCCACCTGCAACTGGCTGCCTTCGTCGCGCTCTGCGCCGGGCGGGTCGCCGAGGCGGCGGCCGGGTACGGTCGGCTGGCCGCCACGGTGGACCGGATGGGCCTTACCGAGCCCCTGGCGCAGCGCTTCGAACCGGACTGGATCGAGGCATGTGTGGCCGCCGGTGACCTGGCCACCGCCCGCGCCGCCCTGCACCGGCTGACCGAACGGCACCGCCGCCTGCCCCGGCCCTGGACCCTGCTGGGCCTGGCACGCAGTCGTGTCCTGCTGGACAGCGCCGCCGGTGGGGACCCCTCGGCCGCCCTGGACGACCTGGTCGCCGCCCGCGCCGCGGTGGCACCGGAGGTCCTGCCGCTGGACCGGGCCCGCTGCCTGCTGGTGGCCGGCATCGTGCACCGGCGACAGCGTCGCAAGCGCCCGGCCCGGGAGGCCCTGGCGGCGGCGGCGGGCGAGTTCGAGGCGCTGGGTGCGGCGGCCTTCGCCGCCCGGGCGCGGGCGGAGGCGGCCCGGTTGGGCGGCCGGCCTCCGGCACCCTCGGGGTTGACCGCCACGGAGGAACGGGTGGCCCGGCTGGCCGCCCTGGGACGGACCAGTCGGGCCATCGCCGACGAGTTGTTCGTCAGCCCCAAGACGGTGGAGACGAACCTCTCCCGGGTCTACCGCAAGCTGGGCATCTCCCGGCGGGCCGAACTCAACGCGGCGCTGGCCCGGGTCGACTTCCCCGGGGCGACGCTGGGCCACAAAGGCTAGGGAAACACCGGATTCCTTCGCCTGGTCACGGCCGTACCGTCAAGGTCACCCCGACCGTCAGTGGCGCTGGTGCCCAGCGCTGCCGGCCGGGCTGGAGAAGGAGAGCAGACAGGTGCGACGACTGATCCTGCCGGTGGTGCTCGCGGCGGCCCTGGCACTGACCGGCTGCGGCGACAGCCAGCCGACGACGCCCGCTGCCGGTCCGGACGCCGGCTCGGATGCCGACCTCGACCTGCCGGTCGACGGCGGCGGGTCCGTCCGCCCGGTCTGCCCCTTCACCGCCGAGCAGGTCGCCGAGATCGTCGGCCAGCAACTGGACGACAAGGGCAACTGCAGCTTCGGCGACGGGATCGCGCTGCTCACCGTGACCACGGCCTCCCGGGAGGCTGGGGAGATGACCTACGACTACCAGCGCCAGCAGGCCGACCAGACCTACCGGTCGGTGACCGACCTCGGTGTCGGGGACAAGGGCTACCTGGCGGTCAAGGACATCGAGGCGGAAGCGGTGGTGATCAACGGCGCGGGCAGTTTCACCGTGACATTGAGCAGCTTCGCGCGTCTCGGCGCCCAGCCGGACGGATACGCCCAGGTGATGCGCGAGCTGGTCGACGCCCTGCCGCGCTGAAACCCTCGACGAAGGAGACACCGTGCGCCACCTGACCACCGTCGCTCGACTCGCCGTGACGGCCACCGCCCTGGCCACCCTGGCCGCCTGTGGCGGAGCGGAGCCCGCGGCGGCGCCGCCGGCGCCGGCGCCGCCCTCGGAACCGGTGGCGCCGACCGAGGTCACCGAGGCACCCGAGCCGCCCGCGGCCACCCCGGTGGACGCCTGCGCCCTGGTCTCCAAGCAGGATGCCGAGAAGGTGGCCGGTACCCCCCTGGACGACCCGCTGCCCAGCGGGGAGAGCTGCTGGTTCACCGGGCCGGTCTCCGGGCCGGTGGCGCAGGTGGAGGTGCATGTCGGGGACGGGGCCAAGAAGATGCTGGACATCGACCGCGACCTCGATCATGAGTTCGAGACCCTGTCCGGCATCGGTGACGAGGCGTACCTGGAGGACTGGAACGTCTTCGTCAACGTCTCCGGAGTCTGGGTGGCCATCCGGCTGGTCCGCACGGATGAACCGGAGGAGTACAACAAGCGGCTGACCGAGCTGGCGCGGACGGTGGCCGGACGGCTCTGACCCCGACCCGGCGGCGACCTCGGTATCACCTGCACAGCAGCCCCTAACATCGTAGTGTGTCGATTGACAAAGTTCATGATCCCAACTTATTGTGCGAGCCGGCCGGAGGTTGCCGGCGGTCCGGCGACAGGCGGCCAGCCACCCGACACCATCACCACGCGAGGAGCGCCATGGCTGGGCTGCGCACACCACGAAGGACACGATGGCGACTGGGGGTGGTCGGCGTCGGAGTCGCCACCCTGCTGGCCGGGATCGGGCTGGTCGGCACGGGTGCCGCCCAGGCGGCGGCCGGCTGCAAAGTGGTGTACTCCGCGCCGAGCCAGTGGCCGGGCGGCTTCACCGCTAACGTCGACCTGACCAACCTCGGCGACCCGCTCAACGGCTGGCGACTGACCTGGACCTTCCCCTCCGGGCAACGGGTGACCCAGGCGTGGAACGCCACCGTCACCTCCAGCGGCAACGACGTCACCGCCACCAATGTCGGCTACAACGCCGCGCTGGGCACCAACCAGACGGTGTCCTTCGGCTTCAACGGCTCGTGGTCCGGCAGCAACACGGCCCCCACCTCGTTCGCCCTCAACGGGGTCACCTGCACCGGCAGCGTGGGCCCGACCACCCCACCCCCCACCACCCCGCCGCCGACCAGCCCTCCCCCCACGACCCCGCCGCCGACCGGTGACCCGATGGCCTACGTGGCCGCGATGCAACCGGGCTGGAACCTGGGCAACACCTTCGACTCCGTCGGCGCCGACGAGACCGCCTGGGGCAACCCGCGGGTCACCGAGGCCCAGTTGGACGCCATCCGGGCCCAGGGGTTCAACAGCATCCGGATCCCGGTCACCTGGAGCAACCGCCACGGTCCGGCCCCCTCGTACACCATCGACGCGGCCTGGCTGAACCGGATCAAGGAGGTCGTCGGCTGGGCCCTGGGCGACGGCTTCTACGTGATGATCAACCTGCATCACGACTCCTGGCAGTGGATCCACGAGATGCCGAGCAACCGGACGACCGTGCTCAACCGCTACAACGCGCTCTGGACCCAGATCGCGGCGGCCTTCCGGGACGCCTCACCCAGGCTGCACTTCGAGAGCGTCAACGAGCCGCAGTTCGCCAACAGCTCCGGTGACGCCCAGAACGCGCAACTGCTGCACGAGCTGAATGTCAACTTCCACCGGATCGTCCGGGCCTCCGGCGGCAACAACGCCACCCGGATGCTGGTCCTGCCGACCCTGCACACCTCCTCCGAGCAGGCCCGGATCAACGAGCTGACCACGACCCTCAACCAGCTGAACGACCGCAACCTGATCGCCACGGTGCACTTCTACGGCTACTGGCCGTTCAGCGTGAACGTCGCCGGTGGCACCCGCTTCGACGCCACCACCCAGCAGGACCTGGTGGACGCCTTCGACCGGGTCTACAACGCCTTCGTCGCCCGCGGCATCCCGGTGATCATCGGCGAGTACGGGCTGCTCGGCTTCGACCGGCACACCGGCACCATCCAGCAGGGCGAGAAGCTGAAGTTCTTCGAGTACTTCGGGTACTACGCCCGGCACCGCCAACTGACCACCCAGCTGTGGGACAACGGTCAGCACTTCAACCGGACCACCTTCGCCTGGCGGGACGCCGAGCTGATCAACCAGATCAAGTCGAGCTGGACGACCCGCTCCGGCACCGCCTCCTCCGACCAGGTGTACGTGCCGCGTACCGGCTCGATCACCGCCAAGACCCTGACCCTGAACCTCAACGGCACCACCTTCTCCGGTCTGCGTCAGGGCAGCACCGAACTGGTCCGGGGCACGGACTACACCGTCTCCGGCAACCAGTTGACGCTGACCGCCAGCGCGGTGACCCGGCTGGTCGGCAACCGGGCGTACGGCGTCAACGCCACCCTCCAGGCCCGGTTCTCGGCCGGCGTGCCGTGGCGGATCGACGTGATCAGCTACGACCCGCCGGTGCTGTCCAACGCCACCGGGACGACGGCCGCCTTCGCCATTCCCACCCAGTTCCGGGGCGACCAGTTGGCCACCATGGAGGCGCGGTACGCCGACGGCAGCAACGCCGGCCCGCACGACTGGACGTCGTTCAAGGAGTTCGACGTCACCTTCGCCCCCGACTACACCGGCAACCGGATCACCCTCACCGACACCTTCTTCGGTGAGGTACGCGACGGCAGCCCGGTCACCCTCACCTTCCACTTCTGGAGCGGTGCCCAGGTGACCTACCGGGTCACGAAGTCCGGCGGCAACGTCACCGGCCAGACCGGCTGACCGACCGCGCGTAACCGGCCGGCCTTCCCCCTCGCCGGCCCACACCGGCCACCGGCCTCCCCGCCGGTGGCCGGTGGCGCGCACCGGTCATCATTGGTTCATGATCCGATTCGTACTGAACGTGCTCTGGCTCATCTTCGGCGGCGGGCTCGTGCTGGCGATCGGCTACGGCATCGCCGCTCTGATCTGTTTCGTCCTCGTCGTCACCATCCCCTTCGGGGTGGCCTCGCTGCGGCTGGCGTCGTACTCGCTGTGGCCCTTCGGGCGCACCCTGGTCCCCAAGCCCGGAGTCGGGGTCGCCTCCGGCGTCGCCAACGTCATCTGGGTGGTCCTCGCCGGCTGGTGGCTGGCCCTGTCCCACATCGTCGCCGGGGTCAGCCTCTGCCTGACCATCATCGGCATCCCCTTCGGGGTGGCCAACTTCAAGCTTGTCCCGGCCGCCGTCTGGCCGCTGGGCCAGGAGGTCGTCCCCGCCCCCTGAGTCACGCGACCGGCCCGGTGGACCACGCCGGGCCGGTGGCCGGCGGCGGGCAGCCCAGCGGCCACCGGATCGTGCTACCAACCCCGTAGAGCAGGGGATTTCCGGACGTACCCGCCGCCAGAATCAGCGGATGGACCGCATCCTGGCCGTGCTCGCCGCGCTGCCTCCGCTGCTCGTACTGGCCCTGGTGTTCCTGTTGCCGGCCCTGGAGTCCTCGACCCTGCTGGGGTTGTTCGTGCCCGGTGAGGCCGTCGTCCTGGTCGGCGGGGTGGTGGCCCACCTGGGTGGGCTGCCGTTGTGGGCGGTGATCATCGCCGCGACGGTCGGGGCCTGCCTCGGCGACCAGGTCGGCTACCTGGTGGGTCGCCGTTACGGGCCGGGGGTGCTGGCCCACGCGCCGGCCCTGCTCCGTCGCCGCCTGGACCTGGACCGGGCCCGACGCCTGGTGGCCCGCCGAGGGGCGGTCGCGGTGGTGACCGGCCGTTGGGTGGCCGTGCTGCGGGTGCTGATGCCCCTGGTCAGCGGTGCCAGTGGAATGCCCCGGCGCACCTTCGGCTGGGCCAACCTCACCGGCGGGCTGCTCTGGGCGGCGGCCGTGTCCACCCTCGGCTACCTGGGTTCGGCCTCCTACCGCTACCTGGAGCGGGAGCTGGGCATCGGCACGTACACCCTGCTGGCCTTGATCGTGGTGCTGGCCCTGCTGGGCTCCTGGCGGCGCCACCGCAGGGCACACTGACCCGGACCCGGCCGACGGACACCGGTGCCGGCGGGCGGGCTCACCAGAGGGTGGACCAGTAGTCCCAGAACCGGACCAGGATGACCAGCATGATCACCAGGTACCAGACGACCAGGATGAGGCTGTGGTAACCGGCCAACCGGGCCAGTGGGGACGCCGGCGCGACCGCCCCCAGGTTGCGCAGGGTGGTGTAGAGGAAGATCGCGATGGTGACGACCCAGACCACCATGCAGTACGGGCACAGCGCCGAGATGACGTAGAGGCTCTGGTAGATCAGCCAGTGCACGAAGACCACCCCTAAGGTGGCTCCGACCTGGAGACCCAGCCAGCACCAGCCGGGCAGCCGCACCCGGGCCAGCAGCAGAACCCCCAGGGTGGTCACCACCGCGAAGCCGGCGATGCCGAGCAGGGGGTTGGGGATGCCGAAGGCGGCGGCCTGGGGGGTGGTCATCACCGACCCGCAGGACAGGATCGGGTTGATGCTGCAGGTCGGCACGTAGTCGGCGTCCGCCAGCAGATTGATCTTCTCGACCGTCAGGGTGCCGGCGGCCAGCAGGCCGATGCCGCCGCCCAGGGTCAGCACCCAGGCGGTGACCCGGGCCAGGAAATTGCGGTGCCGCGCCGTAGCCGCCGCCCGGCGGGCCATCGTCGCGCTCATCCGGCCAGGGCGGCGTCGATGGCGGCGATCATGTCCGACTGGGTCCGGACCCCGGTCAACTCCCGGCCGTTGAGGAAGAAGGTAGGCGTGCCCCGCACCCCCACGGTCTCACCGTCGGCCCGGTCCGCAGCCACCCGTCGGGCGGTGGCCGGGGCGTCCAGGTCCTGCCGGAAGCGGTCCACATCCAGGCCCAGATCGCGGGCGTACCCGACGAACCGGTCGGTCTGCGGGGTGTTCTGGTGCCCCCACTGCTCCTGGTTGTCGAACAACGCGGCGTACATCTGCGGGAAGCGGCCCTGCTCGGCGGCGGCCTGGGCGGCGCGGGCGGCCAGTTCGGCGTTGGGGTGGCTGGAGATCGGGAAGTACCGCACCACGAAGGTGATCCGGCCCTGGTAGGTGTCCAGGATCTCGGTGATCGAGGGGTGGACCGCCCGGCACGCCTCGCACTCGAAGTCGAGGAACTCCACGAGGGTGACCTTGCCGTCGGGTGCCGTGCTGAGCCGGTGGCTGTCCTCGCGGACCAGTACGGCCTTGTCGACCGGTGCGCCACTGGCGGCGGGTCGGCCGATGTTCCGGTTGACGGCGATCCCAACGATCATGACCAGGATGACCAGCAGGATCATCGCCAGGGTCAGTCGGGTGTTCCTCGTCATGCCGCTGCCAGCCTTCCGTGTGGGGACGCGCCCCATGCTGGCCCGGTTTCCTGACAGCTAGCTGAAAGCCCGCGCACCCACCGCGAGCCCGGTCTCACCAGTGCGCGCCGTGACACACGTCCTCGGCGCCCTGGGGCTCCACCTGGAGGGTGGCGTGCTCGATCGCGAAGCGGTCGTGCAGCACCTGCCGGGCCGTGCTGAGCACCTGGCCCAGGTCGGCCCCGGCCGTCAGTTTCAGGTGCGCCGAGGCCACCTCCATGCCCGAGGTCAGGGTCCACACGTGCAGGTCGTGCACGTCGGCGACGCCCGCCACCCCGCGCAGTTCGGTCCGTACCTCGGTGATGTCCAGGTGCGGCGGGGCGGCCTGCACGAGCACCCGCAGGGCGGCCCGCCCCAGCTTGAGGGTGCGGGGCAGGATGAACACCCCCACCGCCACGGCGATGATGGGGTCGGCGTACCACCAGTCGGTCAGCGCGATCACCACGGCGGCGACGATCACCCCGACCGAGGCGAGCAGGTCGCCGAGGACCTCCAGGTAGGCCCCGCGTACGTTCAGGCTCTCCTTGGAGCCGGAACGCAGCAGCAGGAAGGCCACGATGTTGGCCAGCAGACCCGCCACGGCCACGGTCAGCATGGGGCCGACCAGCACCTGCGGTGGTTCCTCGAACCGGCGTACCGCCTCCACCACGACGTAGACGGCGACCCCGAACAGCAGCACCGCGTTCGCCAGCGCCGCCAGCACCTCCATCCGGTACAGGCCGAAGGTGCGTTGGCCGTCCCGGGATCCCCGGCTGGCCGCCGTGATCGCCGCCAGGGCCATGCCGATGCCGAGCACGTCGGTGAACATGTGCCCGGCGTCCGACAGCAGCGCCAGGGAACCGGTCACCCAGGCCCCGATCGCCTCCACCACCATGAAGACGGCCAGCAGGGCGAAAGCCGCCCACAACCGCCCACGATGCTTCTCCCCCGCGCGCAGCACCTGCTGGCCGTGGTCATGTCCGGCACCCATCGTGCGCCCTCCCGCCCCGCCGACGGCGATCAACATATGCGGGCATTGCAATAAGTGCAACTCTAGCGGTCGGTCGGCGTCCCCACCGCCGTTTCGGCAGAAAGGGCCGGCCCGCAGGTCAGTGCGCGCCGCGCAGGTTGAGCAGCACCACCCCGGCGATGATCAGACCCACCCCGACCACCTTGGTGACCGTCAGGGGCTCCCCCAGCACGGTCGCGCCGATGGCCACGATCGCCGCGGTGCCCAGGCCGGACCAGAGGGCGTACGCGACCCCGACCTCGATGCCCTTGACCGCCTGGGCGAGCAGGGCGAACGCCGTCAGGTAGGACACGGCCAGCCCCACGGTCGGCCACAGCCGGGTGAACCCCTCCGTGGCCTTGAGCAGGCTCGTGCCGGTGACCTCGGCGGCGATAGCCAGCAGCAGGAAGACGTACGCCACCATGCACCTCGGTTCCACTCATGATCAGTCGATGCAGGTCACTCTGCCGGTTCGAAGAGACGATCACCAGAGGGATGCCCTCGTCACCGGGCGCGCAGGTTCGCCCGCAGGGCACCCAGGATGACCCCGGGGGTGGCCAGCGAGTCCGGATGCTCACGCATGGACACCACCTCGTTGAACCGGCGGGCGGTGGCGACGTCCGTGATGGTGGCGTTGACGATCTGCCGGCTGACCCAACTGGAGAGCCGGTAGCCCCGGGGGTAGGGGCCGTCGACATGCGGCAGGGCCAGATCAGCGGAGGTGGACAGCGACCAGGCGGCGTCGACCACCACCTGTTGCAGGGCCAGGAACTCCCGGGCCGGCTGGCGCAGATCCGGCCCGGGCCGCAGGTAGGTCGACAGGCAGGCGGCGTGCAGGGCCGCGGCCGTGATGCCCTGCCCGTACACCGGGTTGAAGGAGGCTACCGCGTCACCGACCGGGACCAGCCCGGCGGGAAAGCGGCGCAGGGTGTGGAAGTCCCGCCGTCGGCTGTCCCCGTGGCGGTAGGTCTGCACCTCGCCGAGCAGTTCACTGTCGGCGACCTCGCGGAACTCCGGTGGGAACTGCTCGCGCAGCCGACGCAGGAAGTCCTCCGGGATACGGCCCGGACGGTTGTCCGCGTAGCCGGCCATCATCGCCATCCACCGGCCCTCCTCGATGGCGAAGAAGGCCGCCCCCGCCACCTCCGGCGACCTCCGATAGCTGTTCAGGGCCATCACGACGGTGTGCTCCGGATCGTCCTGTCGACGCCGGAACACGGCGGTGGCGTAGTTGAGCTGCACGTTCATCCGCCGCATCGCGGGCCGCTCCCACCCGGCCTGCTCCAGCCAGTCGGAGAGCCGACTGGACCGGCCCATGGCGTCCACCACCAGATCCGCCTGCTCCACCCCGAGCCGACCGCCGACCTCGTACTCGACTCCAGTGGCGCGGTCCCCCTCGATCAACAGACCGGTCGCCCGTGCGGTGACCGTCTTGACGTTGGGCAGCCGCAGCACCTGCTGCCGGATCAGCCCCTCCAGCAGGGGGCGGCTGCCGGCCAGGCTGTCGGCGTCGTCCGGTACGACGACCTTCAGCCGCCCGTCCAGGTAGGTGCGTCGGGCCGCAGGGGGTGCCTCGATCGCCCCCTGGGCCAGGGCCAGCCGACGAAACCCGGGGAAGAGTCGTTCCAGGTGCAGGAAGCCGCCCGGCAGCAGGGCGTGCAGTTGGGTGCCCTGCGGAACCCCGGGCCGGGGGCCCGGGAGGTGCAGGTCGTCCCGGTCGATGACGACGACGCTGGCCGCATGGTCGGCCAGCACCCGCGCGGCCAGCAGGCCGGCGACACTGCCACCGAGCACGACCGCCTTGTCGATGAACGGTGACGGCTCGTCGGGGGGCCGCACCGCGTTCAACGCCGCGAAGACCTGAGCCGCAGAGAGGGACATGGGCTCTCCAAGGGGGTACGAGGTGCCGCCCACCCCGTACGCCTGCCGTGGTGCCGGCATGGCGACCGGCCGACGGGCGGGCGGGTCGGCATGGCGCTCATCGATCGTTGCACAGCCGGGGCCTGGCGTCCGACCCGCCGCCGGCTATCCGGGTCACGACACTCGGCCTCCTGGATGGAGGGTGGTGTCGCCCGGGGCGGTGGTGGTGCGGGGGCCCAGCCGGTTGACCAGGTAGCCGAAGGCAGCCGCGGTGAAGAACATGACAAGGGCGTAGACGGCCGCCGGGACCGCCATCCGGCTGCTGTCCAGCAGGGCCGGGCTGAGTGCGATCGTGATGGCCAGGGTGCTGTTGTGGATGCCGATCTCGAATCCGGCCGCCTTGGCCGCATCGCGGTCCACCCCGGCCAGTCGGGGTACGCCGTACCCGATCGCGAGGCTCAGCAGGTTGAACGCGAGCACGGCGAGACCCACCGAGACGAAGTACTCGGCCAGGTTCTCCCGGTCGCCGATCACGGTACCGGCGATCACCGCCACGAGTACGACCACCGACAGGATCCGCACCGGCCGGTTCAGGCTCGCGGCCAGGCGGGGCACCCAGGCCCGGACCAGCATGCCGAGGATGACCGGTACGAGCACGATGGCGAAGACCTGGAGCACCTTGTCGAACTGGAGACCGATGCTGCGCCCGTCACCGAGGAAGTACGCCGCCGAGAGGTTGACCACGATCGGCAGGGTGAACACGGCGAGCACCGAGTTGATGGCGGTGAGGGTGATGTTGAGCGCCACGTGCCCGCCGAAGAGGTGACTGTAGAGGTTGGCCGTGGTGCCGCCGGGAGATGCCGCTAGCAGCATCATCCCGACGGCCAGTTCCGGCGGCAGGCCGAAGGCGAGCACCAGACCGAAGCAGAGCGCCGGTAGCAGCAGCACCTGGCAGGCCAGTGCGATCACGGCGGCCTTGGGATGGTGGGCCACCCGGCGGAAATCGGCGACGGTCAGGCCGAGACCCAGACCGAGCATGATGACGCCGAGGGCGATGGGTAGTCCGATCAGGGTCAGGGGGGAGTCCATGACACAACATCGTTACCACCCGGTAACGCATTCACCATCATCCGTGTGGCTGGATACCCGGAACCGGTCAGGACCACCGCTCGCAGGTGAGGACGATTTCCTGCGGCACGATGGCGGCCGACGCCAGGAAGCCGAAGGTCGTCGATCCGCCCGGGGCCAGGACCCGGTTGTACTCGGCGTGCCGCACCCTCACCTCGGGCCCGGCCGCCTCCAGCACCGCGTTCCAGACCGACTGGACCCGCTCACCGCCGGGGGTAGTCCACCGCACCCGCCAGCCGTTGAGCTGGGACTCGCTGGGGTTGCGGACGGTGACCGTGACGACGAAGCCGGTCCCCCATCCGGAGTCGATGGTGGCGGTCGCGCTGCACGGCGGGGTCGATCCGGTCCGCGCCGGGCCGCCGATGACGTACCGGTCCCGTACCCCCTGGGCGTCGCTGAGCCGGAACCAGTACTGGGTGTCCGGGGTCAGTCCGCCGATGGTGACCGCACCGGAGCGCTCCGGTCCGGAGGTGCCCTCGGCCACCGGGTTCTGCCACTGGGTGGCGTCCTCCTGGCTGCCGAAGAGGTGGAAGGTGATCGGCGGGTCGTAGCCGCAGGGCGGGACGATGAACGCGCTGTAGGTGATGGTCACGCTGGTGGCGGTCGTGCCGGTCACCATGGCGTTGATCGGCAGCACCGGCGGGCAGACCGGAGTCGGCGAGGGGGTGGGGGTCGCCGCCGGTGCGGTCTGCGCGACCGCGGGGGTGACGAGCCCGGCGGCCAGGGTAAGGGTCGCGGCGGCCAGCACCACGCCGAACATGCGTTTCATCCATACCTCCCGGGGTCGGCCGCCGTCCGGCGGCGACCGTGGTTCACCGACTGGAGGAGGACGGCCCGGCACGGGTTCTCCCGCGCGTCCCCTTGCCCTGCAACAGATCGCGCGGCTCCCGGGCGCGATCGAAGTCGATTCTTTCAGTCGACATCCGTCGATACAACGGTCGCCGCGACCAAGCTCCAGGCCCGACCGGGGCAGCCCTTCGGCCGAACGGACCTTGCACCGAGGGCCGCCCCGGTGCCCGGCTACCATCGCCCGATGGATCTTCGAGGAACGATCAGCCCTGATCGCCCGCTGCTTGTGCTGGCCCTCGCGGAAGAGGCCGCGCACCTCGATGGGCGCCTACCGGTGCTGCTCACCGGCATGGGGAAGATCAATGCTGCCGCCGCGATCGCGGAGACTCTGGCCCGCGAGCCGCAGCCCTCGGCGGTGGTCAACCTCGGCACCGCGGGCGCCCTGCACCCCGGCTGGGCCGGCATCCACGAAGTCGGCAGCGTGCTGCAACACGACCTGGACACCGCCTTCCTCCACCGGTTGACCGGGCAGACCGTCGGGGCGCCGGTGACCCTGGGCGAGGGTCCGGTGCTGGCCACCGGCGACCAGTTCATCGCCGACGACCAGGCCCGCGCCGCCCTGGCCACCCGCGCCCACCTGGTCGACATGGAGGGCTACGCGGTCGCCTCGACCGCCCAGCGGTTCGGCGTACCGGTGCGTCTGATCAAGCAGGTCAGCGACGAGGCCGGCGCCGGGGCGGCGAGCACCTGGCAGGAGTCCGTGGACCAGTGCGCCCGGCTGCTGGCCGACTGGGTCCGCGACCACCTCTGAGTCGGTCAGTCGGCGGCCGCCGGGGCGCAGCCGGGCAACTCCGCCGCCAGGCAGCTGGCCTGATTGCCACCCGCGCGCTTGGCGGCGTACATCGCCTGGTCGGCGACGCTGAGGGCCTGCTCCAGGCAGTACGCCGGACCGTGGGCGACCCCCACGCTGACCCGTACCGGCCAGGCGGTCAGGCCGCCGACGGCGGCCACCGTCCGCAGGCCCACCTGCCGGGCCAGTGCGGCATCCGCGCCCGGCAGGATGGCGACGAACTCGTCGCCGCCCAACCGTGCCACGAAGTCGCCCGGCCGGACGCTGGCGGTGAGCAGGTCCGCCACCGCCCGCAGCACCTCGTCACCGGTGGCGTGGCCCAGGGAATCGTTTATGTGCTTGAACCGGTCGATGTCCACCGCCAGCACGGCCACCGGGCGGTCGGCCAGGTCGGGATCGGTCAGCTCACGCAGGAACCGGTCCAGCCCCCGCCGGTTGGCCACCCCGGTCAGGGGGTCGGTCCGCGCCGCCCGCTCGGCCTGCTCGTGCTGCCAGCGCAGCGCATCGTAGGCCTGCATCGTCATCGCGGTGTGCAGCCAGTGATTCCGTTGCCGCCACAGCAACTCGGCCAGGGCGTCGCCGTAGGTCAGCCCCGGCCGGGCACCGGGCGAGCCGGTCGCCGCCAGCAGCACCGCGTGGGTACGGTGCACCGCGGCCGAGATCAGCCAGTCGGTCTCCGCCGACAGCAGGGTGACGGCCTCCTCGATGACCCGTAGAGCCTGCTCGGGTCGCCCCGATCGGCGCAGGGCCACCGCGTGGAAGGGCCGGCACAGCAGGATCTCCTGATGCTGCTCGGACACCCCGTGGATGCGCAGCAGCTCGGTGTAGCGGGGGATGTCGGCAGCCGCACCGGCCGGGTCCTGACGGTCGGCACGGGAGCAGGCCGCGTACAGCAGGGCGGAGAGCCGCCACACCTCCGCCTTGGGGCCGGAGGCCTCGGCGGCGGCCCGAATCGCGTACTCCTCCGCCGCGCCGGTGTGCCGTTCCGCCTCGGCCACCTGACCGACCTGGTACAGCTCCAGGGCCCAGATCAGGTTGAGTTCGGCCAGGTTGCACAGCCACATCGCCCGGTTGCCGTTGTCCGGATAGGACTCTCGTCGGGTCGCCTCGTAGGCCGCCTCGAACTGGGGTGCGGCCAACTCGTACAGGCGAAGCTGGGCGTAGCCGATCGCGATTCCGGTGTGCGCGTTGCCCACGATCACCGGGTTGGGTTCGTCGGCCAGCAGGGCGGTCTGGGCGCTGACCAGGTCCCGCAGCACCGCCTCGATGTCGTACTCGGCGATGTTCTGGCCGCCCAGGCGCAGCCGTCGGGTCGCCCGCAGCGACAGGGCGCAGGAACGCCATCCGGCGCTGCCCTCCCGGTCGGCCGCGGCCAGCATCAGGTCGGTGGCGTCGATCGCGGCGCGCAGTTCACCCAGCCGGGTCAGCGCCACGACCCGGGCGAAGTGCATCGCCGCCGGACCGTCGCTGAGCTGTCCGGTCGGTTCGCGAAGCGCCGCCTCCGCGGCCGTCAGCACCTGCGCCGCAGCACCGGCCTGCGCCTCCTCAAGGAGGCGGAGCGCCCCGAGGGTCACCTCGTCCATGCGGCCTCCGCACCGCCCAGGTAGGAAATCAGCCCGATGGTACGGCAACGACTCAGTCGGGATGACCCGGCCGGGCGGGCGGTCCGCCCGTCGACCCGATCGTCGGCAGCGGCAGTTCGATCGCCGCCGGCCCATCCAGCCGTAGGGCGGAGTGGGCCGGTGGCTGCTTCTCGGCCCGGGGCAGCCGGGTGTGCAACCGGCCCCGCCCGGCCGGCTCCGACCGGACGGTGACCTCGCAGGTCACCATCTGGATCGAGGGCGGGGGTGGGGTGAACCGGCCGGTGCCCCAGCGCAGCCAGAGGGGAATCCGCCCGGCCTCCGCCTCGGCCAGCAGCTTCTCCCAGGTACGGCGGCGGGTGCCGTGGTCGACCTCGAGGACGACCGGCGGCCCGTCGGGGCGGGCGCAGGCCACATCGAGCACGGACTGCTGGGCCGACATCGGCGGCGGCAGCGGCAGCACGCTGGGGGCCCGACGGTAGACCCGCCAACCCTGCTCACGTGCCCAGCCGACCACGGTGTCGACCAGCCGGGCGGTGACCTGGTCGGTGGTCAGGTCGGTGAAGGCCAGCCGGTCGACCCGCTGCGCCAGCGACCCCGCCAGCCACCGCCCCTGCTCGCCGACCTCCATGCCCGCAGCCTAACCACCCCCCGTGCCCACCCCTGGTGGTGGCGGAGTTCAGGGCAGCTGTTGGAGGCGGATCAGGTTGCCGGAGGGGTCGCGTACGGCGCAGTCCCGCAACCCGTACGGCTGGTCGGTCGGTTCCTGGACCACCTCCACCCCGGCGGCCTGGAGCCGGTCGAAGGTCTCGTCCAGTTCCGGGGTGGCCAGCAGGAGGCCGGCGTAGGTGCCCTTGGCCATCATCTCGGCGATGGTGGCGCGCTCATCCGAGGTGATGCCGGGGTCGACCGCCGGCGGGGTCAGGACGATGGAGGTGTCGGGCTGGCCGGGGGGACCGACCGTCAGCCAGCGCATCCCGCCGTGCCCCACGTCCAGGCGGACCTCGAAACCGAGGATGTCGCGGTAGAAGGCCAGTGCCGCCTCCGGGTCGGTGTGCGGCAGGAAGCTGGCATGGATGGTGATGTTCATGCTGGTCACGCTAATCGCGCCCGGACCGGTGCGGCTTCTCGAATCCTGACCGCTTCCTCACCGGCCCACATAGCCGGCCAGGTGCTCACCGGTGACGGTGGATCGGGCGGCGACCAGGTCGGCCGGGGTGCCCTCGAAGACGATCCGGCCGCCGTCGTGCCCGGCCCCCGGACCGAGGTCGATGATCCAGTCGGCGTGGGCCATGACCGCCTGGTGGTGCTCGATGACGATCACCGACTTGCCGGCGTCGACCAGCCGGTCGAGCAGCCCCAGCAGGTGCTCGACGTCGGCCAGGTGCAGGCCGGTGGTCGGCTCGTCGAGAACGTAGACGCCACCCTTGTCGGCCATGTGGGTGGCCAGCTTCAGCCGCTGCCGTTCACCACCGGAGAGGGTGGTCAGCGGCTGCCCCAGGCTCAGGTAACCGAGCCCCACATCCGCCAGCCGGGTGAGGATGGCGTGCGCCGCCGGGGTACGGGCCGCCCCCTCGCCGAAGAAAGCCTCGGCCTCGGTGACGGACATGGCCAGCACCTCGCTGATGTTGCGCCCGCCCAGGTGGTATTCCAGCACGGCGGGCTGGAACCGCTTGCCCTCGCAGTCCTCGCAGGTGGTGGCGACACCGGCCATCATGGCCAGGTCGGTGTAGATGACCCCGGCCCCGTTGCAGGTCGGGCAGGCGCCCTCGGAGTTGGCGCTGAACAGGGCCGGCTTGACCCCGTTGGCCTTGGCGAAGGCCTTGCGGATGGGTTCCAGCAGGCCGGTGTAGGTCGCCGGGTTGCTTCGCCGGGAGCCACGGATCGCGGTCTGGTCCACCGCCACCACCCCGTCGCGTCCGGCCACCGAGCCGTGGATCAGGGAACTCTTGCCGGAGCCGGCCACCCCGGTGACCACGACCAGCACCCCCAGCGGGATGTCGACATCGACGTCGCGCAGGTTGTGGGTGGCCGCGTCCCGGACCTCCAGCGCCCCGGTGGGGGTACGCACCTTCTCCTTGAGGGTGGCCCGGTCGTCGAGGTGCCGTCCGGTCAGGGTGTCACTGGCCCGCAGACCCTCGACGGTGCCCTCGAAACAGACCGAGCCGCCGGCCGTACCCGCCCCGGGGCCCAGGTCGACCACATGGTCGGCGATCGCGATCATCTCCGGCTTGTGCTCCACCACCAGTACGGTGTTGCCCTTGTCCCGCAGCCGCAGCAGCAGGTCGTTCATCCGGGCGATGTCGTGCGGGTGCAGCCCGACGGTCGGCTCGTCGAAGACGTAGGTGACATCGGTCAGCGAGGAGCCCAGGTGCCGGATCATCTTGGTGCGTTGGGCCTCGCCGCCGGAGAGGGTGCCCGAGGGGCGGTCCAGGGAGAGGTAGCCGAGCCCGATCTCCACGAAGGAGTCGAGGGTGTGCCGCAGCGAGGCCAGCAGCGGCGCCACGCTCGGATCGTTGCACGACCGCACCCACTCGGCCAGGTCGCTGATCTGCATCGCGCAGAGGTCCGCGATGTTGCGCCCGTCGATCTTCGAGGAACGGGCCAGTTCGCTGAGCCGGGTGCCACCGCAGTCCGGGCAGGTGGCGAAGGTGATCGCCCGGTCGACGAAGGCGCGGATGTGCGGCTGCATCGCCTCCCGGTCCTTGGACAGGAAGGACTTCTGGATCCGGGGGATCAACCCCTCGTAGGTCACATTGATGCTGTCGACCTTGATCTTGGTCGGTTCTTTGTAGAGGAGGTCGTTGAGCTCGCGCTTGGTGAAGGCGCGGATCGGCTTGTCCGGGTCGAAGAAGCCGCTGCCGCTGAAGATGCGGACGTACCAGCCGTCCGCGCTGTAGCCGGGAATGGTCAGGGCGCCCTCGTTGAGGGATCTGCTGTCGTCGTAGAGCGCGGACAGGTCGAAGTCGCTGACCCGGCCCATCCCCTCGCACCGTGGGCACATGCCGCCGGTGACGCTGAAGCTGCGGCGTTCCTTCGTCGTGGTGCCGCCGCGTTCCAGGGTGATCGCACCCGCCCCGCTGACCGAGGCGACATTGAAGGAGAAGGCCTGCGGCGAGCCGATGTGCGGCTGACCCAGTCGGCTGAACAGGATCCGCAGCATGGCGTTGACATCGGTGACCGTGCCGACCGTCGAGCGGGAGTTGGCACCCATCCGTTCCTGGTCGACGATGATCGCGGTGGTCAGCCCGTCGAGCACGTCGACCTCGGGCCGCGCCTGGGTCGGCATGAAGCCCTGCACGAAGGCGCTGTAGGTCTCGTTGATCAGCCGCTGCGACTCGGCCGCGATGGTGCCGAAGACCAGGGAACTCTTGCCCGACCCGGAGACCCCGGTGAAGACCGTCAGCCGACGCTTGGGGATCTCGATGCTGACGTCCTTGAGGTTGTTCTCCCGCGCGCCGTGCACCCGGATCAGGTCATGGCTGTCGGCGACGTGCGCCGAGGGGGTCCCGGCGCTCGTGGTCCTGGTCATCGTCTTCTCCATCCCCGTGAGCGTTCGCCGGTCACGCTAGCCGCGGCCGTTCCGTCGACGCTTCTCGAATCCTGATCGGCCGGGTCACCTGCCGCGACACGCACCCGGGCATCTCGGCCGCCCTCGTGCGCGCCTGCCGCCGGTAGATGCTGGGCGGTACCCCGACCAGCTCGGTGAACCGGGTGCTGAAGGTACCCAACGACCCACAACCGACCGTGAAACATACCTCGGTGACCGTCAGATCGCCGCGCCGCAACAGCGCCATCGCCCGCTCGATGCGCCGGGTCATCAGATAGGCGTACGGCGATTCCCCGTAGGCCAGGCGGAACTGGCGGCTGAGGTGACCGGCGGACATGTTCACCCCACGGGCCAGCGCCTCGACGTCGAGGGGCTGGGCGTACTCGCGGTCGATGCGATCCCGGACCCGACGCAGCCGCGCCAGATCCTTCAGCTGCTCGGCCGAGGCTCTGCCGGTCACCCGCGAAATCGTGCCACGATGCCGAGTGGTTGCCCAGCAAGCACGCGGGTGCGGCACACCGCACCGGGCCTTTACCGTCGAGATGGGGGTCGATGACGGTATCGCGCAGGTGAGGTGAAGACACCAAAAGGTTTTGTGTGGTTCCTACAATCCGGCCGCGCAGGGTTCGGCGGTTACGGCATGGCGCGACCCGTTCTCAGGCAGAACAGTGTTCACTGCCGGGGCCGCCGTCCTGCCGCCTCGTTCGTCACAGGATCTACCGGAGGGGTCGATCGGGTGTTCAGCCGTATCGCCATCGTCAACCGTGGTGAGGCCGCCATGCGGCTCATTCACGCGGCCCGAGAACTGGCTGCGCAGACCGGGACACGGATCGAGACCGTCGCCCTCTACACGGATGTGGACCGCACCGCCACCTTCGTACGGGAAGCGGACCTGGCCTATGAGCTGGGCCCTGCCTCCGCCCGGCCGTACCTGAACCTGGCCACCCTGGAGCGCGCCCTGCTGGCTACCGGCACCGACGCGGCGTGGGTCGGTTGGGGCTTCGTCGCCGAGGATCCGGCCTTCGCTGAGTTGTGCGAGAAGATCGGGGTCACCTTCATCGGGCCCAGCCCGGAGGCGATGCGCCAGCTCGGCGACAAGATCGGCGCCAAGCTGATCGCCGAGCAGGTCGGGGTGCCGGTGGCCCCGTGGAGCCGGGGCGCGGTCGAGAACCTCAACGCCGCGCGGGCCGCCGCCGCCGAGATCGGTTACCCGCTGATGCTCAAGGCGACCGCGGGCGGTGGCGGGCGCGGCATCCGAGTGATCACCAGCGAGGCCGAGCTGGCCGAGGCGTACGAGCGCACCAGCCAGGAGGCGGCGCGGGCCTTCGGCAGCGGAGTGGTGTTCCTGGAGCGCCTGGTCACCGGCGCCCGGCACGTCGAGGTCCAGGTGATCGCGGACGGTCAGGGCACCGCCTGGGCCCTGGGGGTACGCGACTGTTCGGTGCAGCGCCGCAACCAGAAGATCATCGAGGAGTCGGCCTCCCCGGTGCTCAGCCCGGAGCAGACCGCCGAGCTCAAGTCCTCGGCCGAGCGACTGGCGCTGGCCGTCGGCTACCGGGGGGCGGCGACGGTCGAGTTCCTCTACCACCCCGGCGACCGGCTGTTCGCCTTCCTGGAGGTCAACACCCGGCTCCAGGTGGAGCACCCGATCACGGAGTCCACCACCGGTTTCGACCTGGTCAAGGCGCAACTGTGGGTGGCCGCGGGTCGGCGACTGGAAGGTGAGCCGCCCGTCGAGCGGGGGCACGCCATCGAGGCCCGACTCAACGCCGAGGACCCCGACCGGGACTTCGCCCCCTCCCCCGGCCGGGTGGCCCGACTGGACCTGCCCGCCGGACCGGGCATCCGGGTGGACACCGGCATCAGCGAAGGTGACACCATCCCGGCCGACTTCGACTCGATGATCGCGAAGATCATCGCCTACGGTCGGGACCGCGACGAGGCCCTGGGTCGACTCCGCCGGGCGATGACCGAGACCACGGTGATCATCGAGGGGGGCGCGACCAACAAGAGCTTCGTGCTCGACCTGCTCGACCGGCCCGAGGTCATCGACGCCAGCGCGGACACCGGCTGGATCGACCGGGTGCGGGCCGACGGCGAACTCGTCGGGCACCGGCACTCCGCGGTCGCCCTGGCCGCCGCCGCCATCGAGTCGTACGAGGAAGAGGAGCGCGACGAGCGGCACCGGCTGCTGGCCACCGCGGCCGGTGGGCGCCCTCAGGTGCAGCATGTCGGCGGCCGACCCCTGGACCTGAAACTGCGCGGGGTCGGCTACCGGATGCGGGTGGCCCGCACCGGGGCGCACCGGTTCCGGGTGGGGATCGAGACCGGCGGCGAGGTCCGTACCGCGGATGTCGAACTGGACCGTTTCGATCGGCACACCGGACAGATCGTCGTCAACGGGGCCCAGCACCGGCTGCTCACCGCCACCCACGGGCCGATCCACCTGGTCGAGGTGGACGGGGTGACCCACCGGGTCAGCCGCGACGAGGGTGGGGTGCTGCGGGCGCCCATGCCCGCCCTGGTCGTCGCCACCCCCCTGGCGGTCGGCGCGGAGGTCGAGGCCGGGGCGCCGGTCCTGGTGCTGGAAGCCATGAAGATGGAGACCGTGCTGCGGGCGCCGTTCCGGGCCCGGCTGCGGGAATGCGCGGTAGCGGTCGGCAACCAGGTGGAGGCGGGCACCCCCCTGCTGCGGCTGGACCCGATCGGCGACGGTGAGGCCGAGGCCGGTGAGGACCCGGCCGCCTCGGCCGTCGAGTTGGACCTGCCGGCCGCCCCCGAGCAGGTCCCGGTGCTGGAGCGCACCCGACGCGGCCAGGAGGACCTGCGGGGTCTGCTGCTCGGCTTCGATGTGGACCCGCACGACGACCGGCGGGTGCTCGACGACTACCTGCTGGCCCGGCAGGCGGCCACCGAGGACGGGCACCGGCCGCTGGCCGAGGAACTCGACCTGCTCAACGTCTTCGCCGACCTGGCCGAACTGAGCCGCAACCGGCCCACCGGTGAGGACGGTGGCAGTGCCCACGTGCACAGCGACCGGGAGTACTTCCACACCTATCTGCAGAGCCTGGATGTCGAACGGGCCGGCCTGCCGGCCACCTTCCAGGCCAAGCTGGCCCGGGCCCTCGGGCACTACGGGGTGACCGAACTGGACCGCTGCGCCGAGGTCGAGGCCGCAGTCTTCCGGATCTTCCTGGCCCAGCAGCGGGCCACCGCCGACGCCGCGGTCGTCACCGCGCTGCTGCGCGCCTGGTTGCCGGAGCCGCCGCCGGAGGAGGCCCTGCGCGAGCCGGTGGGCCTGGCCCTGGAGCGGCTGCTGGCCGCCACCCAGGTCCGCTTCCCGGTGATCGCCGACCTGGCCCGGGGGGTGGTCTTCGCCTGGTTCGCCCAGCCGCTGCTGCGCCGCAACCGGGCCCGGGTCTACGCCGAGGTCCGCAAGCACCTGCGCCACCTGGATGCCCAGCCGGACGCCCCGGACCGGGCCGAGCGGGTGGCCGCGATGGTACGCAGCACCGAACCCCTGGTCCGGCTGCTAGGTCAGCGGCTGCTGCGCGACCGCTTCGACAACACCGTGATGCTGGAGGTGCTGACCCGGCGTTACTACGGCAACAAGCAGCTCATCGGGGTCCGCACCCGCCCGGCGGCCGGCTGCACCTTCGTGGTCGCCGAGCGGGCCGACTCCTCCCTGGTGTCCGCCGCGGTGGGCTTCGAGGCCTTCGGCGACGCGCTGCGCGGGCTGGCCGAGCTGGCCGTCGACGAGAAGGCCGTCAACGCCGACATCTATCTGGCCTGGGAGAACCAGCCGGAGGACTTCGATGCGATGGCGCAGGCGCTGCTCGCGGTCATCAACGCGCAGCCCCTGCCCCCGCAGGTACTTCGGCTGACCACCACGGTCGCCGGCAGCGGCGGGGCGGTCATGCACCACCACTTCACCTTCCGTCCGGCGGACGGCGGGATGGCCGAGGAGCGATTGATCCGGGGCCTGCACCCGTACATCGCGCAGCGGATGCAGTTGGAGCGGCTGCACAAGTTCGACCTGACCCGGCTGCCCTCGGCGGACGAGGAGGTCTACCTGTTCCAGTGCGTGGCCCGGGAGAACCCCTCCGACGACCGACTGGTGGCCTTCGCTCAGGTGCGGGACCTGACCGAGCTGCGGGACCACGACGGTCGGCTGGTCGCGCTGCCGACCACGGAGGACGCGGTGGCGGCCTGCCTGGACTCGATCCGCCGGGCCCGGTCCCTGCGGCCCTCGAAGAACCGCTTCCCCACCAACCGCATCGTGATCTACGTGTGGCCGCCGAGCGGCCTGACCCGGGCCGAGATGGAGATGATCGCCGGGCGGGTACGCCCGACGACCGCGGGCGCCGGGTTGGAGGAGATCCTGTTCATCGCCCGGCAGCAGGACCGGGCCACCGGCAAGTTGACCAAGGTCGGGATCCGGATCACCTTCGACGCCACCGGTGGGGCGCAACTGACCGTCGGCGAGCCGCCGGTCGAGCCGATCGAGCCGCTGGACGACTACCGGCTGAAGGTGCTGCGGGCCAGCAGCCGCAACACCGTCTACCCGTACGAGCTGACCCGGCTGCTCGGGGACTTCGTCGAGTACGACCTCGACGAGACCCACACCCTGGTGCCGGTGGACCGGCCCAAGGGCCGCAACAGCGCGGCGATCGTCGCCGGTGTGGTCAACACGAAGACCGCCCGGCACCCCGAGGGCGTCACCCGGGTCATCCTGCTCGGGGACCCCACCAAGGCCCTGGGCGCGCTGTCGGAGCCGGAGTGCCGGCGGGTGATCGCCGCCCTGGATCTGGCCGAGCGGATGCAGGTGCCGTTGGAGTGGTACGCCCTGTCCGCCGGGGCCCGGATCTCGATGACCTCGGGCACGGAGAACATGGACTGGGTGGCGGCGGCCCTCAAGCGGATCGTCGAGTTCACCCAGGACGGCGGCGAGATCAACATCGTGGTGGCCGGCATCAACGTGGGCGCCCAGCCGTACTGGAACGCCGAGGCCACCATGCTCATGCACACCAAGGGTGTGCTGGTGATGACGCCGGATTCGGCGATGGTGCTCACCGGCAAGCAGTCGCTGGACTTCTCCGGCGGGGTCTCCGCGGAGGACAACTTCGGCATCGGTGGCTACGACCGGGTGATGGGCCCGAACGGGCAGGCGCAGTACTGGGCGCCCAACCTTTCCGCCGCCCGCGACGTGCTGATGGCGCACTACGACCACACCTATGTCGCGCCGGGCGAGTCGGCACCTCGGCGTACGGACACCACCGACCCGGTGGACCGGGACATCTCCGACTTCCCGCACTCGGTGGCCGGCAGCGACTTCAGCACGGTCGGCGAGATCTTCTCCGCCGAGTCCAACCCGGACCGCAAGAAGCCCTTCGACATCCGTACGGTGATGCGGGCCCTGTCCGACCAGGACCATCCGGTGCTGGAACGCTGGGCGGGGATGGCCGACGCGGAGACCGCGGTGGTGCAGGACGTCCACCTCGGCGGCATCCCGGTGTGTCTGCTCGGCATCGAGTCGCGGTCGGTGCCCCGGCACGGGTTCCCGCCCACCGACGGCCCGGACACCTACACGGCCGGCACCCTGTTCCCCCGGTCGTCGAAGAAGGCCGCCCGGGCGATCAACGCGGCCAGCGGCAACCGGCCGCTGGTGGTGCTGGCCAACCTGTCCGGCTTCGACGGCTCGCCGGAGTCGATGCGCAAGCTGCAACTGGAGTACGGCGCCGAGATCGGTCGGGCGATCGTGAACTTCCGTGGGCCGATCGTGTTCTGTGTGATCTCGCGGTACCACGGTGGCGCCTTCGTGGTCTTCTCCAAGGCGTTGAACCCCAACATGACCGTGTTGGCCCTGGAGGGCTCGTTCGCCTCCGTGCTGGGTGGGGCGCCGGCCGCCGCGGTGGTGTTCGCCCGCGACGTCGACGCGCGTACCGCCGCCGACGCCCGGGTGCGGGAGTTGCAGGCCCGGGTGGCCGCCGCGGCCGGTGCCGAACGCGCCACCTTGACCGCGGAGCTCGACGAGCTGCGCTCGGCGGTACGGGCGGAGAAGCTCGGTGAGGTGGCCGCGGAGTTCGACCGGGTGCACGACATCCACCGGGCGGTGCAGGTCGGCTCCGTCGACGCGGTGATCCGCGCGGCCGAGCTGCGTCCCCGCATCATCGAGGCCATCGAGGCCCGCCTGGGGTGAGACCGGACACGGCGGGGTCGGCGGTGAGCCGGCCCCGCCGTGGCGGTGCGACGCCCCCACCGGTCGCGGCGGGGCGATCACAGTACGACGCTGTGCAGTCGACCGAGGTCAGGACCGCCACCCCGACGAGCCTCTGCCGATCTGGGTGATGCGGCAGTGACCCGCCCGGGCGGCAGTTGTCAGGCCAGGGACAGGAACAGCTTCTCCATCTGATCCAGGTCTGCCTTGCGTTCCTCGCCGGGGGCGGCGGTGACGCACTGCTGAAGACCACTCGCAATGATCTTGAATCCAGCGCGGTCCAGGGCCCGGGACACGGCGGCGAGCTGAGTCACCACCTCGGCGCAGTCCCGCCCGTCTTCGAGCATCCCGATGACCCCGCGGATCTGCCCCTCGGCGCGGCGCAGCCTCTTGATCACGTCACCGACGGCGTTCTCGTCGACCTGCATGTCCACCCCTCTCGATCGGCGGGCCCAACAGTACACCCGGGGGTATACCCTCGAACTGCTTCACCGCCCACCACCAGGCATTTGTCGCTCGGCCCTCCGTCGGACATACTCGGTTACGACATACCCCCAGGGGTATCCAAGTCCACTGATCGAGGAGAGTCACGTGACCGCCAGCAACACCTCAGCCGCCATCGACGTCGCCACCGCCCGCGCGCTGATCGCCGAGAACCCGGACACGTTGATCGTCGACGTGCGTACGCCCGGGGAATATGACAGCGCTCACGTCCCCGGCTCGATCAACCTGCCGCTCGACCAGGTCGACGCGCACCTGGGCCGGATCGTCAACGACGCCGGTGGCCGGATGCTGCTGATCTGCCAGTCCGGTGCCCGGGCCAGCCAGGCCTGCACCAAGCTGGTGAACGCCGGACTGCCTGCGGCCACCGTGGTCACCGGCGGGATGAACGCCTGGATCACCGCGGGCGGCCCGGTGCAGCGGGGTCGGGAGCGGTGGGGCCTGGAGCGCCAGGTGCGCCTGGTGGCCGGCAGCATCGTCCTGCTGTCGATCCTGATCAGCATCTGGGTGCCGGGGGCCCGGTTCGTGGCCGGTTTCATCGGAGCCGGTCTGACCTTCGCCGCCCTGACCAACACCTGCGCCATGGGCATGATGCTGACGAAGCTGCCCTACAACCGGGGTGCCGGCTGCGACATCGACGCCTCCATCGCCCGGCTCAGCGAGCCCGGGCTGCGGGCATGAGTGCGACCTACCCCCGGCAGGATCACACCGGCCTGGCCCGGGTGGTGCCACTGATCGGCTGGTTGCGGCACTACGACCGCAACATCCTCCGGCACGACCTGGTGGCCGGTCTGACCGTGGCCGTCATGTTGGTGCCGCAGAGCATGGCGTACGCCACCCTGGCCGGTATGCCGGCCGTCACCGGCCTGTACGCCTCGATCGTGCCGCTGGTGGTCTACGCCCTGCTGGGTACCTCCGGCTCCCTGGCCGTGGGCCCGGTGGCCATCACCGCCCTGATGACCGGCGCGGCGCTGGCTCCCCTGGCCGAGGGTGACCCGGCCCGGTACGCGGCCCTGGCCGCGCTGCTGGCCCTGCTGGTCGGTGCCATCCAACTGCTGCTGGGAGTGCTGCGGCTGGGGGTGCTGGTCAACTTCATGTCCCATCCGGTGCTGTCCGGGTTCACCTCGGCGGCGGCGATCGTCATCGCCGCCAGCCAGGTCAAGGACCTGTTCGGGTTGAACATGGGCCGGGCGGACACCTTCGGGCAGACCGTGGCGGCGCTGTGGGACTCCGCCGGCACCGCCCACGGTCTGACCATCGGGGTGTCCCTGGTCAGTGTCCTCGCGCTGGTGCTGCTGCGCCGGTACGTACCCCGACTGCCCGGCGCCCTGCTGGTGGTGGCCGGTATCACCGCGGTCAGCGCGGCGTTCTCCCTCGGCGAGCGGGGGGGTGAAGATCCTGTCGGACGTTCCGGCGGGCCTGCCGGCACCGGCGCTGCCCAGCCTGTCCGGCCAGGACCTTCAGGCGCTGCTGCCGGCGGCGATCGCCATCGCGCTGGTGGCGTACCTGGAGGGCATCGCGGTGGCCAAGACCCTGGCCGCCAAGTCCCGCCAGCAGGTGGCCCCGGACCAGGAACTGGTCGCGGTGGGTGCGGCGAACGTGGCCGCCGGCGTGTTCCAGGCCTTTCCGGTGGCCGGTGGCTTCTCCCGCAGCGCGGTCAACTTCTCCGCCGGGGCCCGTACCCCGGTGGCGACCCTGGTGACCGCGGCGATGGTGGCGATCACCGCCCTGCTGCTGACCCCCGCCTTCCACCACCTGCCCCGGGCGGTCCTCGCCGCGATCGTCGTGGTCGCCGTGCTGGGTCTGGTCGACGGCAGGGGCGCGGCCACCACCTGGCGGGTACGCCGTGCCGACGGGCTGGCCCTGGGCCTGACCTTCCTGGTCACCCTGATCCTCGGGGTCGAACCGGGGCTAGCCGCCGGGGTGGCCTTCAGCCTGGGGGTGTTCCTGTGGCGCTCCGCCCGGCCGCACACCGCCGAACTCGGCCGGGTGCCGGGCACCGACCGGTACCGCAACGTGCAGCGGTTCACCGGCCTGCTCACCGACCCGCGATACGCGATCATCCGGGTCGACGGGCCGCTCTACTTCGCCAACGCCCAACGGCTGTCCGACCAACTGCTCGGCCTGGCCGAACAGCGGGAGGGTCTGGTGGCCGTGGTGTTGGACGCCAGCGCGATCACCGATGTCGACACCGACGGCGCGACCGCCCTGGCGGAGCTGCGGGAGCGGTCTGCCGCCCGCGGGGTGGCCCTGCACCTGGCCACCGTCCGGGGCCCGGTGCGCGACCTGCTGGACCGCGCCGGGGTGTGGCGATCGGTCAGCGAAGCGGGCCAGGTGCACCCCGACATCCCCACCGCCCTGGCGGCGGCCGGGAGCCCCACGGCGGCCTTGGCGGGGGTCGGTGGCGGTGCCGAGGTCGGGCGGGAGCGATGACCGAATCCCAGCGCTTCGCCACGATCGTCACCTGCATCGACGGGCGCATCCAGCGTCCGTTGGAGGAGTGGGCGAGAGAACACCTCGATGTCGACTACCTGGACACGATCACCGAACCGGGACCCGCGGCGGTGTTGACCGCCACCGGGGAATCGCACCTGACCGCGGTCCTGGAGAAGGTGGCGGTGTCCCAGCGGGCCCACGGCAGCGGCACCCTGGTCATCGTCGGGCACGCCGACTGCGCCGGTAATCCCGTCTCCGCCGACGAGCACCGCGACCAGCTCCGCCGGAGTGTGGCGCGGCTGGCGCGCCGGTTGCCCGGCACCCGCATCCTCGCGGTGCACGCCGACCAGTGCGGGGAACGCTGCTGGGATCCCGAGCTCGTCGCTGAGGTCTCCCCGCCGCCTGTCGGGCCCTGACCTCGTCTTTCAGCCCCACCGGTCATCGAGTTGCGTTGGTCACGACCGCCCGACGCATACCCCCAGGGGTATATATTGGGAAGCGGTCATCGCCCGTCATCACTGCGAAGGAGTCGCCAGAAATGCTGTTCACCCAGTACTACCTGGATTGCCTGTCCCAGGCGTCGTACCTGATCGCCGACGAGAGCACCAAGCGTGCCGTGCTGGTCGACCCCCGCCGGGACATCGACGAGTACCTCGCCGACGCGCGGGCCCGGGGCCTGACCATCGACGGGGTGATCAACACCCACTTCCACGCCGACTTCCTCGCCGGTCACCTGGAGGTGGCGGCGGCGACCGGTGCCTGGATCGGCTACGGCCATCGCGCCGAGACGGAATACCCGATCCGCAAGCTGCGCGACGGGGAGCGGATCAGCCTGGGCGAGGTCACCCTGGAGATCATGGAGACCCCGGGTCACACCCCGGAGTCGATCAGCATCCTGGTCCACGAGCGTGCCGAGGACCCGGTGCCGTACGGGGTGCTGACCGGCGACGCCCTGTTCATCGGGGACGTCGGCCGCCCCGACCTGCTCGCCTCCCTCGGGGTGACCGCCGACGAGTTGGGCCGGATGCTCTACGACAGCGTCCAGCGCAAGCTGATGGGCCTGCCCGACGAGGTTCGGGTCTTCCCGGCCCACGGCGCCGGTTCCGCCTGCGGCAAGAACCTCTCCACCGAACGGCAGTCCACCATCGGTGAGCAGCGCCGCACCAACTACGCCTGCGCCCCGATGAGCGAGGAGCAGTTCGTCGCCCTGGTCACCGGCGGGCAACCGGCCGCCCCCGGCTACTTCGCCTTCGACGCCGTGCTCAACCGCAAGGCCCGCGAGCTGTTCGACCCGACCCGGGGGGCCCGCCCCCTCACCACGGCCGAGTTCGCCCAGGCCCACGCCGAGGGCGCCGTGGTGGTCGACACCCGGGACCCGCAGGAGTTCGCCACCGGGCATGTCCGGGGTGCGATCAACATCCCCGCCGACGGCCGGTTCGCCGAGACCGCCGGCAGCGTCCTGGCCCCGGAGCACCGGATCCTGGTGGTGGCGCCGCAGGACCGCGAGGAGGAGATCGTCGTACGCCTGGCCCGGATCGGGTTCGACCAGGTGCTGGGCTACCTGCGGGAGCCGGAGGCCGCCTTCCTGGAGATGATCGCCCAGATGACCCGGGCCAGCCGGGTCACCGCGACCGACCTGCGGGAGGCCCTGGAGCGGCCCGAGCCGCCGGTGGTGCTCGACGTGCGCAACGCCGGCGAGCGGGAGCAGGGCGCGGTCGAGGGCTCCCTGCACATCCCCCTGGCCGAGTTGACCCGCCGCCTCGACGAGGTGCCGACCGACCGTCCGGTCGTGGTGCACTGCGCCGGCGGCTACCGCTCCTCGGTGGCGGCCAGCCTGCTGCGGAGCGCCGGTCGGGCCGACGTGTCCGACCTGCTCGGCGGGTACGGCGCCTGGCAGTCCCTGCTGGCCGCCGCGCGCTGAAGGATCCGGCCGGTCGGGATCGCGGGGTCGCTCAAGACGCCCGATCCCGACCGGCCGACCTGGTCAACAACCGGGCCACCGCCAGCGGCAGCAGATGCAGCACCCCGGCCAGCAGGAAGGCCAGGGTGAGGATCTGGCCGACGGCGAGCCCGTGCAGCGCCAGCACCAGCGCCGCGCAGGCGCCGGTGGACAGCAGGTGCCACCCCAGGCGTCGCACGATCGACCAGGTGGTGGTGGGTGGCTGCGGCTTGTCCTCGCGGGTGCGCCAGGCACCGATCGCCGCGCCGACCGCCACCAGCAGGGCCACCTGCCCGGCCCAGAGGGCCACCCGGCCGACGCCTGCCTCGTTGGTCACCGACGGCGCCAGGAGGGTGGTCACCGTGAAGATGACGAAGGCAGGCAGCCCGACGAAGACGAAGGCCGTTATCGCCGCCCCCAGCACCCGCCTCGGCGGGCCCTGCTGAGGCTGGACCCCCTTGCTGATGTCGAGCCGTACCTCTTCCGGAGCCCAGATCAGGTTGGTGGTCACCGGCTGCTCACGCCCCGAAGCTGACATGCCGCGAGCCTAGTGCCGTCCGTCAATCTCCGGCGTACGGTGCGCGGGGTGCCGGACCGGGCGCCCCGTTTCGCCGAAACGGCGGGTTCCACGGCGGCGTGATACCGCCGTTTCGGCGAAACGGAGGCACCCTGACCGGTCCCTGACCGGAAACCCCGGGCCCCTGGCTGGAGGCCGCCAGGCCCTCTGACCGGAGGCCCCCGGGCCCGGCGGGCCCGGTGGGATTCCCCGCCGCATCCGGACCCGATAGCCTGCGAGGGCGGGACCTGCCGCGGCTAAGTTCTCGACCAGCGCTGGGCGTGGACGCGACCGCGAGCAGGGTGTCCCGGGTTGTCGCAGTGAGTGTGCGTTGAGTACGGGGTGGGGTTGTCGTGGCGTCAGTGGGGAAGATCATCCGGTTCGATGAGGTTCGCGGTTACGGCTTCATCGCGCCGTCCGCCGGCGGGGAGGACGTCTTCGTCCACGCCAACGACTTCGGCGAGCACCGTCACCAGGTGCGGGTCGGGATGCCGGTTGAGTTCGAGGCCGTGGACAGCGATCGTGGCCTGAAGGCCGCCTCGGTGCGGCTCATCGAGCCGGAGTCGCCCGCGGTCGGTGGCGAGCGGCGGCTGCGTCCGCGCGTCGAGGGCGACGAGGAGTTGTGCGACGTGCTGTCCCCCGCCGAGTTCACCGGGGCGGTGACGGAACTGCTGCTGCGCTGCTCGCCGTCGTTGACCGGCGCCCAGATCATCGCGGTACGGGAACGATTCATCGAGTTCAGCCGCGCCCACGGCTGGGTCGACGGCTGACCGGCTCGGCCCCTGAGCGGTCCGAGGGCCTCGGGGTGAGAGCTACTTGACGACCATCGGTGCCACCTCGGAGGTCCAGACCAGGCGGGGCTCGTAGCGGTTCAGCAGGTCGACCACGGCCTGCTCGGCCTGCTCAGGCACCAGCACGTCGAGCCGTAGTCGCGCCAGCAGGGGCTGCTCCTGCCAGTAGCCGCGCGGCAGCACCTGCCGCATGGTCCCCTCGGTCGCCGCGGTGGTGTCGGAGACGGTCAGGGAGATCGCGCCGGCACCTAGCAGTTCCTCGCGCAGGCTCCCGCTGTCGGCCACCCGGGCGGGGTCCAGCAGGGCGCTGACCAGCTTGACCTGCTGCCCGGCCGGCACCGAACCCGCACCGCCCGACCTGGTCCGCCGGGATCGGCGTTGTGGTCCGCCCGGGGCGACCAGGCTGGTCACCCCGCCCAGGTGGTAGGCGTCCGTGCCCTGCTGGGCCTGGTCCAGCCGGTCCTGGTCCTTCTCCGGCACCCGCAGGCCGAGCACCGCCTGGATCCCGGCCGCGATCAGCCAGGTCAGTACGAAGGAGAAGGCCACCACGCTGACCACCCCGACCACCTGGTCCCACAGCAGGCCGGCGCCACCGCCGAGGAAGAGACCGTCGCGGCCCAGGGGGTTGATGCCGTTGTCGCCGAACAGGCCCAGCAGCAGGGAGCCGAGCATGCCGCCGACGAAGTGCACCGCCAGCACGTCCAGGGCGTCGTCCAGCCGCAGCAGATACTTCAACCGCAGCGCCAGATGACAGACCAGACCGGCGATCGCGCCGATCGCGATGGCGGACAGGGTGTTGACGTACCCGGCGGTCGGGGTCACGGTCGCTAGCCCCGCGACCGCCCCGGAGACCCCGCCGACCACGGTGCTGTGGCCGTCCTTGACCCGCTCCACCAGCAGCCACACCAGCATTCCGGCGGCGGCGGCCAGGTGGGTGTTGAGCACGGCCTGGGCGGCCACCCCGTTGGCCTGGAGCCCGTCCCCACCGTTGAAGCCGAACCAGCCGAACCAGAGGATCCCGGCACCGAGGATGGTCAGCGGGATCGAGTTGGGGGGTGCCTCCGCGTGCGGCCAGTTCCTGCGTCGGCCGACGACCAGCAGTACGGCGAGCACGGCCGCCCCGGCACTGGCGTGCACGACCATTCCGCCGGCCCAGTCCTGGGTACCGAGCTTCGCCAACCAACCGCCCGGGTGCCAGAGCCAGTGGGCGATCGGGGCGTACACGACGATGGACCAGAGGGCCAGGAACAGCACCCAGCCGCCGAACCTCAACCGGCCGGCGGTGGCGCCGGTGACCAGCGCGGGGGTGATCACCGCGAACATCATCTGGTACGCGACGAAGGCCAGGGCCGGGATGGTGATCCGCCCGTCGACCACGTGCAGATGGGGTGCGGGGGGCACCTTCAGGTCGGTCAGCCCGAACAGTTCCAGGTTGCCCAACAGGCCGCTGCCGGCGTCGTCGCCGAAGGCGATGGTGTAGCCGACGAACACCCAGGTCAGGCTGACCACCCCCAGGGCGATCATGTTCTGCTGCAGCATCGCCAGGACGTTGCGGCTGCGCACCATCCCGCCGTAGAAGACGGCCAGGCCGGGGGTCATGAACAGCACCAGCCCGGTGCAGACCAGCACCCAGGCGGTGTCCCCCGGGTTAGCCGCGATGTCAGCGGACACGACCTGCCCCTTTCTGCATACGGCCGGTCAGACCGAACGTCGGACGGACGACACGACGGTCTCTTTGACCCGCTCGTGATTGGGCACCGGCGCGAAGTGCCGGTCGGGCAGCAGCAACAACCAGGTGGCGACGTTGAAGGGGCCGGTCAGCACCGGGATGCCCAACGGGGTGAGCACACTGGCCATGGCCATCTGGATGAACAGGGTCAGGGCGATGCCGAACAGGGTGTACCCGGTCACCAGCAGGCCCGGCCGGTGCAGCACCGCGCCCACCGCGATCGCGGTCAGTACGGCGTTGAAGCCGAGCAGTCCCTTGTCGAGGCTGGTGCCGTCGGCACCGAACCAGAGGGCCAGCAGGGTGGCGCCGACCGTGCCGACGATCGCGAAGACCGCCGACCAGCGAGAGTTGATCAACAGGGCGATGACGATGAGCAGCCCGCTGACCCAACTGTTGATCAGGAATACCTGGGAGATGCCGCGCAGGAAGATCGGCACCAGGTCCCAGTCGAAGCGCCCACCGGTCAGGGTGCCCTCGCCGGGGAACTTCGGGGTCAACTGGGTCAGCACGGTGAACCGGTCGAACTGGTACGCGGCCAGCAGCAGCACCCAGGTGGTGAGCACGAAGGGAAAGGTGAAGGCGGTCAGGCCCCACCGTTTGAAGATGGCGTTGAGGGCCAGGGTCACCACGGTGGTGCCCGCCGCGCCGAGCACCAGATACAGCCACATCAGGGGACGTTGGTCCAGGAAGGTCGGCACGGCGATGCCGGTGAGGAAGGGGCTGAACCCGAACAGCCCCTTGCGCCAGGAGGCCCGGTCGACCTGGAGCACCAGGGCGGTCGCGGTGCCGACGACCAGCCCCAGCACCCCACCACCGAAGACCCGGGGGTGCCCGCCGTCGAAGGCCCCCCAGGCGACCGCGATGAGGATGACCAGGCCGGTCAGCGGATTGTTCTGGAACACCACCTGCGCCGGTCCGCGCAGGCAGGCGTCGATGAACTGGACGAGCGGATTGCGGTCGGCCAGTCCGTCCCAGCCCTGTGTGATGGCGGCCATGTCAGCTCAGCGCCAACTGAAGGCCGGCGGGAAGGTGCAGCCGACCACCTCTTCGCGGGCGGCGGCACAGAAGGCCCGGACGGCCGCTTTGACGGGCTCGGTCTCCTGACCGAGGACCTTGAAGACCAGACCCGCGTCGTTGGGCAGCCGACCGACCGCCCCGGCCAAGGGGGTCTGCTCGTCCCAGACGGGTTCCGAGGTCCGTTCGTAGACCCGCGCGGCCCGCGCGGGGTCGGTCAGCAGCATGACGTTGCCGAAGACGTGGAAGCGGTCCATCATCCCGACCCGGTCGACCGGGAATCCGCCGGGAGAGATCACGAACTTCTCGACGAACAGCCCCCGCCCGTCCGGCCGCTCCGCCCGGAGCTGGGAGGAGAAGAGGTCGTAGGCGAAGATCTCCCCGTCGCGGTAGTACTTGCGGCCGGGCTGGAGCACCTCGGCGTAGAGCAGGGTGGCGCTGGCCGGCAGCCGTACCCGGGTGTGGGAGACGAATCGGCTGCGCCGGAACGGGATCACCGGCTCCGGGAGGAACTCCAGGTAGGCGTCCTCGGCCAGGGTGATGGTCTGCTGCTGGGTGCCGTAGTTGGCGTCCATCTCCTGGATCTTGGTGGCGGCCTGGGTGGTCAGGTGCGCCTGCGCCCCCGGGCCCAGGTCGACCTCCATGGACAGCCGGTCGCCCTGAAGCACCCCGCCGGAGGTGGTCAGGATCATCACGCAGGGCAGGCCGGGCATCTCCTCGTCCCAGTACAGTGCCCGCTGCACCAGCAGCGGCGACTGCCGGTAGAGGTCACGCAGGATGGTCCGGTCACCGCGCCGGTGGAAACCGAGCCGCAGCACCCCGACCTTGCCGTTGGCGGCGGCCGGTAGCTGGGCCGGTTGATCCTGGTACGGCGCCAGTTCCCGGACCAGGTCCAGGGAAGTCGTCATGCCGGCACTTCGGCATCGAAGAGCACATCGCGGCGGACCAGGTCGACCAGCTCGTCGATGCCCGCACCGGTCTTGCAGTTGGTGAAGACGAACGGCTTGCCGTTACGCATCATCGCGGCGTCGCGGGCCATCACCTCGAGGTCGGCGTCGACATACGGCGCCAGGTCCGTCTTGTTGATCACCAGGATGTCGGACTTGGAGATCCCCGGACCGTTCTTGCGCGGGATCTTGTCGCCGGCCGCGACATCGATCACGTAGATGAAGTAGTCGACCAGGGCGGGGCTGAAGGTCAGGGTCAGGTTGTCCCCGCCGCTCTCGATCAGCACCACGTCGCTGTCCGGGAACTTGGCCTCCATGTCCTCGACCGCCGCCAGGTTCATGCTGGGGTCCTCCCGGACGGCGGTGTGCGGGCAGGCCCCCGTCTCCACCCCGACGATGCGCTCCTCGACCAGCACCCCGGTCAACGCCCGCCGGACGTGCTTGGCGTCCTCCGTGGTGACCACGTCGTTGGTGATGACCAGGATGCGCAGCCCCTGCTCCACCAGGCGGGGCACGACAGTCTCGATGATGGCGGTCTTGCCACTGCCCACCGGGCCACCCACGCCGATACGGCTTGCTGACTTCATCTGTGCTCGACCCTTCTTCGAAGTAATCGCGAGGTTCAGCTCATGAACATGCGGACGTGCGCGTGCTGGTGCGCGGCGGCCAGGACGTCCAGGTGCGGGGCGAAGCCCTGCATGTCGTCCAGGGTGGCGCCGCGGACGTCCTGGTAGTCGTCGTCGACCGCCTTGTTGACGGCGTACAGGATGGACTGGGCGTCGAGGTGGTCCACCCGCAGCAGTCGGATCGCCGCGCTCAGCACCATCGACGCCGCGCCGTACTGGTGGGCCGCGAAGGCGGCCTGTTCGTCGACCCCGAGTTCGGCGAAGAGCACCCCCAGGGCCACCGGATAGGTCACCGGGACCAGGCCGTCGGTCTCGCCGGCCCGCTTCTTGAGCAGCGACTCACCGATGATGCGGTTGGCGGCCTCGGCCAGCTTGCGGCCCATGCGTACCGACATGGTGCGCATCTCTTCGTTGATCTTGCGGAGGTGGACGGCCTCGTCCGCCCGGCGGACCTGGTCCAGGTCCCCGACCGCCGCCCCCCGATGCCCGGCCAGCACGCCGACCCCGTCGCCGGTGGCGGCCAGTCGGGTGATGGTCCGGACGTACTCCTGGAGGCTGCTGCGGTCGTGCACGGTCCCGTGCTGGACGGCCATCTCCAGCCCGTTGGAGAAGGAGAAGGCGCCGACGGGGAACACCGAGTCGCCGAACTGGAGCAACCGCAGCGCCTCGGCCATGGTGGGCATGGCAGGACGATCCTTCAGTTCAGCTCGGCGGGCAGGTGCGAGTGCGGGGTGGAGTCCGCTCCGCCGAACAACCGCCGCGACTCGTGCGGGGCCAGGTAGGCGATGACCTCCGTACCGGCGATGAACTCGTGCGAGACGCCGGTGAACGAGTGGGTACGCATCACCGAGTCCATGACCTTGCGGTCCACGGTCAGCGGCACGTACATCTTGGTGCCCTTGACCACGGCCGGCCAGTGCTGGTTGCCGATGGCGTGCCCTAGCTCCACGGCCGAGCGGATCACCATGTCCAGGGATTCCCCGTGCAGCTTGTCCAGGTGTACGACCATCACCTCGCCGAGGGCGATCCGGGCCACCACCGCAGTCCCGGTGAGTTCGTCCCAGGCCAGGATGTCGCCGTCGCGCAGCCGTACCCCCCGGGACAGGGAGAGGGCGAGTTCGGTGCCGAGGCTTGTCGCCTTGCGCAGCCGACTCTTCTGGGCCTCCCACTGGTCCAGGACCAGGTCGTCGACCTTGGCCGTGCTCAGCCGCTCGGTCCAGTCCGGCTCGGCCACGTTGCCGAGCACCGATTCCACGATCATGTGTCGTCCTTTTCCGCGATCCGGGTACGGGTCAGCTGAAGAAGTAGAGCTGGCTCATGGGGAGGTTCCTGGCCGCCGGCACGGTCGCGTGGACGCCGTCCATCTTCACCGCGAAGGTCTCCGGGTCGACCTCCAACCTCGGCGTACGGTCGTTGCGCACCATGTCCCGCTTGGTCAGGTTGCGGCACCGGTAGACCGGCATGACCTGCCGTTGCAGGCCCAGTTGTTCGGCGATGCCGCTCTCGTGGGCGGCCTTGGAGACGAAGGTGACGCAGTTCTTGGCGACCTGGGTCCCGGTGGCCCCGAACGAGGGCCGGTAGTAGACCGGCTGCGGGGTGGGCAGGGAGGCGTTCGGGTCGCCCATGATCGACCAGGCGATCATGCCGCCCTTGAGTACCAGCTTGGGCTTCACCCCGAAGAAGGCGGGTTCCCAGAGTACGAGGTCGGCCAGCTTGCCCGGGGTCACCGACCCGATGACGTGGGAGACCCCCTGGGTGATGGCCGGGTTGATGGTCATCTTGGCGACGTACCGCAGCACCCGGAAGTTGTCGTTGTTCGAGGAGTCCTCGGCGAGCTTGCCCCGGACGTTCTTCATCTGGCCGGCCAGTTGGATGGTGCGTAGCCAGGTCTCCCCCACCCGGCCCATGGCCTGCGAGTCGCTCTGCATCATCGAGATGACGCCCTCGTCGAGCAGCACGTCCTCGGCGGCGATGGTCTCGGTGCGGATGCGGCTCTCCACGAAGGCCACGTCGGAGGGGACCTTCGGGTTGAAGTTGTGACAGACCATGATCATGTCGTACAGCTCGGACTGGCTGTTGATGCCGTACGGCACGGTGGGGGTGGTCGATCCGGGCAGCACGTTCATTTGGGCCGCGACCTTGATGATGTCCGGCGCGTGGCCGCCCCCGGCGCCCTCGGTGTGGAAGGTGTGGATGGTCCGGCCCTCGAAGGCGGCGATCGAGTCCTCGATGTAGCCGCTCTCGTTGAGGGTGTCGGTGTGGATGCTGACCTGCACGTCGAACTCGTCCGCGACGGCCAGGCAGGACCGGATCACCGCAGGCGGGGCACCCCAGTCCTCGTGGATCTTGAAGCTCGGCACCCCGGCCATGATCTGTTCCACCAGGGGCGCCCGGCCGCTGCTGTTGCCCTTGCCCAGCAGGCCGATGTTGATCGGCAGGTTCTCGAAGGCCCGCATCATGTTGTGGATGTTCCACGGGCCCGGGGTGATGGTCACCCCGTTGGTGCTGTCGGTGGGGCCGGTGCCGCCACCCCACAGGGTGGTCACCCCGTTGCTGAGGGCGGTCTGCACCTGGAAGGGGGTGACCAGGTGGACGTGGGCGTCGATGCCCCCGGCGGTCAGGATCAGGTGCTCCCCGGAGATGGCGTCCGTCCCCGGCCCGGTCACCAGTCCGGGGGTCACCCCGTCCATGATGTTCGGGTTGCCGGCCTTGCCGATGCCGGCGATCCGGCCGTCCTTGATGCCGACATCCGCCTTGACCACACCGAGCAGGGCGTCCAGCACGGTGACGTTGGTGATGACCAGGTCCACCACCCCCTCGGCGGTGGTGGCCTGACTGCTGCTGCCCATGCCGTCACGCAGGGTCTTGCCGCCGCCGTACATCACCTCGTCGCCGAGGACCCGCAGGTCCTTCTCGATCTCGATGTAGAGGTCGGTGTCGGCCAACCGGATCTGGTCGCCCGTGGTGGGGCCGTACATCCCGGCATACTCTTGCCGCGAGATCTGACTCATCTATCGCTCCAGGTTCCGTACGCGCTCGTCGATGCCTACTGCTTCTTGTTGTCGCCCTGGTCCTGCGCGCTGAACTTGAAGCCGCGTGTCCTGGCGTTGTGCAGCGACTCGGCGCGGTCCGGTCGATAGTCCGGCGGGGTGGGGTCGTCGCCGGTCCAGCCCTGGACCAGGCCGTTGAACCCGTACACCCGCTGGAGACCGCCGTACGAGACCAGCTGCACGGTCTTACGGTCACCCGGCTCGAACCGGATCGAGGTGGTGGCCGGGATGTTGAGTCGTTTACCGAAGGCCGCCGGCCGGTCGAATTCCAGGAACCGGTTCGCCTCGAAGAAGTGGAAGTGGGAACCGACCTGAATGGGCCGGTCACCGGTGTTGTGCACGACGACCTCGATCACCGGACGGCCGGCGTTGAGCTCCAGCGGCTGATCACTGAGCTTGTATCCGCCGATCGGACGCAGATGCTTGGAGTTCGGTCCCGGATGCTGTTTGGCCATGTCTGCCTCGCTCTGTCGAAAAGGGAGCGCCTCATTGAATGGGAGAGTGGATGGTGACCAGCCGGGATCCGTCGGTGAACACCGCCTCGACCTGGAGCATCGGGACCATGTCCCCCACCCCGGGCATCACGTCGTCGGCCTTGAGCACGCTGCGCGCGTCGTTCATGACCTCTTCGACGGTCTTGCCCTCGCGAGCACCCTCCAGGGCCGCGGCGCAGATGACCGCCACCGCCTCGGGATGGTTGAGCTTCAGGCCCTTAGCCCTTCGGGCATTGGCCACCATCGCCAACGAGAGGATGGTGAGCTTGTCGAACTCTCTCGGTGTGAGATGCATTTCCTGATCCTTCTCAGCAGTCGCCGGATGGCGTCGCCGGCCGGTTGGGCGGACCCACCGGGGTACGGGTTCGCGCCGAACCGTCCCGCTGCCGGTCTGGCGTTCCCGCTCATCGACCTACCGAATGCCAGGTTCGACTCTAGGAGTGTTTCGAGAGCTTTAGGGCAGTTTGCGGGGATAGGCAGGCTTTAAGGCTTCCGGTGACCCCGGGCCCGGTTCCCGGCCAGCCACATGTTCTGGAGGTCGGCCAGATGACCACCGACGAGGGCGCCGATCAGGGCACCGATCGTCACCCAACTGGTCGCCGCCTCGACCGCTAGGGTGTCCGCGTCGAAGGCCCGGCGGATGTCCTGCAGGGTGCCGCTGACGACGCCCTGGTTGTAGCCGAAGAAGGCACCGGAGAGTACGACGATCGAGATGATCGCCACCAGGTTGCGTCTGGGGGGCCTGGAGCCACCGGCCGTGCCGTCACCCGTTGCCATGGTGCCTTCCCCCGCCCAGAATCACCGACCTCATGCCCTTTGTAGCAAGAATGAGAGGTTTACGGATCTGGACGGGAAAGTCGCCCCTCAGCGGGCGAGGACGGGGCGCCGGGTGAGCACCTGGGGGCCGGCGGCGGTGATGGCCACGGTGTGTTCGGAGTGGGCGGTACGGGAGCCGTCCGCGGAGCGGATGGTCCACCCGTCGCCGTCGTACCTGATCTTGTCGGTGCTGCGGCAGAACCAGGGCTCGATGGCGAGGGTGAGACCGGGGTCGAGTTTCACCCCACGGCGGGGGCGGCCGTTGTTGGCCACATGCGGGGCCTCGTGCATGGTGCGGCCGATGCCGTGTCCGCCGAACTCGGCGTTGACCCCGTAGCCGTACGCCTTGGCGACCTCGCCGATCGCGGCGGAGATGTCGCCCAGGCGACCCCCGGGCTGGGCGGCGGCGATGGCGGCCTCCAGGGCCACCTCGGTGGCCTCGATCAGCCGCAGATCGGCCGGGTCGGGGGTGCCGACGACGAAGGAGAGCGCGGAATCGGCCACCCACCCGTCGATGCAGACCGCCATGTCGATGCTGAGCAGGTCCCCGTCGCGCAGCAGGTAGTCGTGGGGCAGGCCGTGCAGCACGGCGTCGTTCACCGACAGACACAGCACGTTGCGGAAGGGACCCCGGCCGAACGAGGGCGCGTAGTCCCAGTAGCAGGACTCGGCGCCGCGTTCGGCGATCCGCCGACGGGCGTGGTGTTCGAGGTCCAGCAGGTTGACCCCGACCGCCGCGAGATCGCGCAACTCGGCGAGCAGTTCACCGACGAACTGGCCGGTCACCGCCATCCGGCCGATCTCGTCGGACGACTTGAGCTCGATCACGACAGCCCCCTTCCGCGAAGCGGTATTTTTATACCACGACGGGTCGGGGGTGCCGAGGGATATCCTGCTGGCATGGTTCGCCAACCACTCACCGCCGAACAGATCGCCGCAGGCCAGCGCCTCGGGGTGGCGCTGCGGGCCGCGCGGGCCGGCCGCAGCCTGGTCGAGGTGGCCCTGGCAGCCGGCATCTCCCCCGAGACGCTACGCAAGATCGAGGCAGGGCGGCTGCCCGCACCGGCCTTCGGCACGGTGGTCTGCCTCAGCCAGGCCCTCGACGTTCCACTGGACGACCTGGCCGACGTCTGGTTGGCCGACATGCCGATCCGTCAGGCGTCCTGAAGACGCGACTGCCGGCGCCTCAGCTACCCAACGTCAGGTTGTGCTGCTCCAGCGCACTCTGGATGATCCCGAGTGCCTTCGGTCCCATGCCGTGCAGCTTGGCCAACTCCGCGCGCGACACCCCGACAAGGTCGCGCAGCGTCGAGTAGCCGGCGTTGTTCAACGCCCGCGTCGCCGGCGCACTGATCTTCGGCAGGGTGTCCAGGTCGGAACTCACCCACCCGATCCTAAGCCCGTGGACAGAACTCGCGAATCACTCGCCACCCTCTCCTGGTAGCCGGCGGCGAACCTCGGCGAGGAGATCGACCTGTGTTCGCCAGTCCGGGCCGGACAGTCCGATGACCACATGGTTCGCGCCGTGCGCGGCGTACTCCGCGAGGCGTTCGGCGGCCTCGTCCGGCCCGCCGGTGATGGGAAGCTCCTCGGCGTCGCGGGCGGTGTGCCGGTACGCGCCGGCCAGTCCCGCCGCCAACTCCGTACGGGAGGGGATGCCAGGGGCGTCGCCCAGCGCACCGGTGGCACCGATGGTCACCGTCGGCACCGGTCGGCGGCCACCGCGTTGAGCCGCGGGGCCATGAAGACATCGTTGTACCGCTTGGGTCTACCAGCCGTCGGTGCCGCGCTGCGCACCTCGTGACGTGACGTAGCAGTACAGGGCAAACACGAACAGGCCATTCAGGTTGGCCGACCGGCCTCGCTCCGGAGGACCTCATCGCCACCGAACGGATCGCCCAGCGACTGGAAGAACCCCCGCAACCCGCGACGATCAGGAAGCCACTCCCAGGTGAGCGGTGGGGACTGAACAGGTCGTTCCCGACTTCACATTTCCGGTCGGCCGAGCGCACCATCTTGCCCTGGTAGCGGCGTCGGAGCGGTGACCGATACCATCCGGATGCAGCCACCCACAAAGCTATTAAGCGCGTTTCGGTGGCGGGCTGGATAGATCGCACAGCCACCGTATTATTTTCGATTTCACAGGGACCGCATATCGATCTCCGGACGCAGTGGGGCGCCTAGCCGACACTGAATGCTGGCAGCTCAAAGGCGGCCAGAGTGCCGGCTAGGCGCACTCGTTGAGCCAGTGACAGAGGCGAGCCCAGTCACTGGCACTAGACCACTGAACGTCAGACGGCGTTGGCCACACCGCGCACGGCGTTGGCCACACCGCGAACAGCGTCGGCCACACCGCGAACAGCGTTGGCAACTCCGCGAACATCACCACGCACCATCGTGACACCTCCTCGAATTAAGGACCATGATGTGGAATCAGCGTACGCGAATGGCGTCGCGATCGATACTCCCGGCTGACGTTCTTTCTCAGTCTGTCAAGCACACATCACTTCCTCATGCGCAACAACCGACCACAGAACATCAGGTAATGCACTGAATGGTCGCCCCCGTCAATACCGTCGCGTTATAGTCCGAACTGGACACTTGTTGACCAACGAAGCTATCGCGAGTTGATCTATAAGCGCTACGAAACGGTGATCGACACCGCCGTCACCGCCCATAGCGGCATCGAGGAGACCTTGCAGGACCTGCCGCACACCAGTCGCTACGGCGAGGACCAAACTGACCGTGCCCTGACGCGTCAAGGCACACTGTGGGCATGCACTGGGTCCACGTCGACGGCTATCCGATGCCGATCCTGGTCGGCGGGCATCCCGCCCTGGAGCTCTGCAACACCTGGGCCGGCTGGACGGAACCACCGAGCCCGGAACGGGAGTGGCTGCGCGACTTCGACCGCCTTGCTGGTGGCGACCCGGCTGCTGCGTACCGCCCTGCACGACCTCCTGCTCGACCCGGCCGACACCACGGCCTTCCGGCACGTGGCCGAGCAGGCACACCGAGCCGCCGCCGCGGCAGTGCTGGAATCGGACCAGAGCGGGCTCGCCCGCTGGACGCTGCCCGACGACCTCAGCCTGGTGCTTCCCGCCGCCAGCCGGACTGACCAGCGTCCCGGCACCGTCCCGACCGTTCACCACGGCGGCCGAAGGCGAAGGGACGGACTCTGCCGCTTGCGCAAGGATGGGGGCATGCTGCGATCGCCTCGTGCGCTTCTGCTGGACTTCGGTGGCGTCCTGGCCGACGCTCCGCGACAGTCACCGGCGCCACCGGACCTGGTCCGGCGGTTGTCCGACCTGGTCGGCGGCACCGTGTCGGGCGAGCAGATCACCACCGACCTGACCGAGGGCGGCAGAGCCTACGGCCGATGGCGGGACGACAGCGCACACACCGGCGAGCCGATCGAGCTGACCCACCCTCAGGTGTGGGCGGACTTCGTGACCCACTCCTGGCCCGAGCCGGCCCGGGCGGCGGTCGAGGAGGCGGCGACCTCCCTGGCGTACGCCTGGGCCTGGCGGCCGGACTGGCAGATCCGCCCCGGGATCCCGGAGGCCTTGCGCGCGGCGGCGGATGCGGGTCTGCCCATGGCCGTGGTCAGCAACGCGCTCTGCGGGGCCGCGCATCGCGACTTCCTCGCCACCGCCGGATTGTCCGACCTGTTCGCCGCCGAGTTCTACAGCGACGAAGCCGGACTCCGGAAGCCCAATCCCCGGCTGGCCTGGCTGGCCGCCGAGGCCATCGGCGTACCGATCGGGGAATGCTGGTTCATCGGCGACACCGTGCACCGCGACGTCGCCTGCGCCCGACGAGCCGGGACCGCCGCCGCGATCCTCATGCGCTCGCCCCGCACCGACCGCGAACCACCCCACCCGCAGCTACGACCGGACGCCCGAATCGAGGACGGCCACGGCCTGGTCACCCTGCTGCACCAGAGGTGAAGACGGCGCAGCGTCGGCGGTGGCCCTGGGAGGGCCGCCGCCGACGCTGCCCGGCGTCAGACCCGGGAGGTGAAGGTGGCCAGGAAACGGTGCGGGGTGATCACGCCGGCGTTGTCGAAGCAGAGCACGTCGACCTCGGCGTCAGTGGTGTACGACCAGGGTTGGGTGAGGTGGCAGTAGTTGCTGCCGGGGCCCTGCGCCACGACCTGGACATGCGTCTCCCTGACGCCGATCTGCGGAAAGGTCGCCAGGAAGCGGCCGGTGGGAGCCAGCGGCACCACCGTGTTGGCATTGAGACCGACCATCGAGTTGTCGTTGGTCTGCCCGCCGACGGCGGTACCCAGGTATCCGATGTGATTGGGCGGGCCGAAGGAGCCGACCACCGACCGCCGGCGGTGGTACGAGAGGACGAAGTCGCTGTTGGCGTACGCGCCGGCCTGGTCGTAGCAGAAGACCTCCGCATGCACCACGGTGCTGACCGCGCCCCAGGAGTTCACCTTGCATCGGCGGGGAAGGGCGTTCGGTTGCACGGCGGTGACCTGCACGTTGCCGGCGATCAAGTCGGGCAGCCCCACCCCAGGCAGCCGCACCGCGTACTGCCCGACACCGAACGCCCCGGCCGCGTTCCCCACGCCCGTGGAGTTGTACGACTGCGTCAACCCGCCGCCGGCCCACTGCACGTACGCATAGGAGTTGCCGGCCGGCAACACGCCCGAGCTGGTCGTCCAGAGCACGGTGAACGGGGTGTCCTCGCGCGCGCCGCCGGGCCGGTGGCACTGCACGTCGACGATCTGGTCGGCGCCGGACTGGCCCCAGCGAACCACCTCGCAGTAGTGCCCGCTCCGGTTGACCGGGGTCACATGGGGTACGCCCCGCTGGCCCGCGCCCACCTGCGGGAAGCGAACCTGGAACCGGCCCGGTCCGACCTTGATGCCGTCGGCCCAGGCGGTCGGGAACGCCGTCTTCCAGCTACCCCACTGCCGGGTGGTGTCGAGCACGGTCCAGACCGACACGCTGGGGTCCTTGACGTAGGCGAACCCCCAACGGTCAGCGGTGGCCGCTGCGGCAGGTGCCGCCGGCACGAGTACGGCGGCGGCCAGGACAGCGGCCAGCGCTGTGCTGACGAATGATCGGAGACGCATGTGTTCCTCCATTCCACCGGAACATGACGCACAGGAGTCTGTGAGCGGTAATGACTTCGTCACAATCAGCGGCGCCGATGTTTCGGTGTCGTGAAACAATCACCTCCGGCATGTATCAAAGTCGGTCATCGCGCCTCATGCACAGAAGCGCTCTGCCCGACGCCACCGGACCGAACGCGGTTCGGTCGCTCACCCACGGCCGCGACGATCCGTCAGGCCACCGGCTTGGCCAGGCTGGTGGTGCCGTCCGGATTGGCGGGTGACACCGTCCGGTACCCCTCACGGTGATAGAGGTCGATGTTGCGCTGACTCCTGGCGCCGGTGAACAGCACGATGCGGTCGCAGGCGAGGTCGGCGGCGGCTTCGGCGGTCCGCATCAGCCACCGGCCCAGTCCTTGCCCGCGCAGGTCGGGGACGACGGCGAGCCGACCCAGGTGCCAGTCGGTGTCGACGCGGCGGGTCCGCACCATGCCCAGTAGTCGGCCGTCCAACCAGAGGCCGGTGGTGTGCCAGGCGGTCAGCCAGTCGCGTACCTGTTCCGGCGACTCGTGCAGGGCCGGTATGGCCATGCTGTCGTTGGCCAGGGCCTCGTCCACCCAGCAGCACCGCTGGAGCACCGTCACCTGGCCCGCGTCGTCGGCTGTCAGTCGTCTGGCGTACGAACCGAGCAGCGGACCGGCGCAGGTCCCTGCCTGTGCGCGTTCCCGCATCGGCCGCAGCGCGTGGGCGACCCGGACCAGTTCGTCCAGGAGCCCGACACCCGCTGCCTGTCGGGCGGGGTCGGGCCGCAGTCGCCCGTCCTGCACGGCCTCACCGATCCGGATCGCCACGGTGGCGCCCAGGGGGACCAGGCGCAACGTGGTGACCACCTGCTTGGCGTGCTGGACCGCCCGGGTGCCGGCCGAGGTGTGGCCGTAGCTGACGAACCCGATCGGCTTCCACGCCCATTCCCGGCTGAGGTAGTCCAGCGCGTTCTTCAGGGTCGCCGGCATCCCGTAGTTGTACTCCGGGGTGATCGCGATGAAGGCGTCCGCCGCGTCGACGGTCTCGCTCCAGCGGCGGGTGTGCTCATGCCGGTACTCGCCGGACGAGGGATGCTCCTCCTCGTCCAGAAACGGCAGGTTCAGGTCGCTGACGGCGACCGGTACGAGCTCGACCCCGAGCTCCGCGGCCCGCGGGGTGAGCGTCTCGATCAGCCACTGCCCGACCACCGGGCCCAGGGCACCGGGACGGGTGCTGCACACCAGGGCAAGAACACGAATCGGTCTCGTTGACATGGAAACGAATCGTAGGTGCTAGATTGATTACATGTCAACGAACCCGGCAGCGGAGCCCGTACGCTGGTTGAATCCGGATGAGGAGCGGGCGTGGCGGGCGTACCGGCGGGTGATGGTCGCCGTGTCGACCGGCACGGCCCGCGATCTCGCGGCGATCGGGCTCTCCGAACCCGACTACGAGGTGTTGAGCACCCTCTCGGAACGACCCGACCACACCAGCGGCCTGGGCGAACAGGCCGACAAGATGGGCTGGTCACGCAGCCGACTGTCCCGCCACGCCACCCGGATGGAGGCACGCGGCCTGCTGCGGCGCACCCCCGACCCTAGCGACGGCCGAGGCTGCCTCCTCACCCTCACCGCCCAGGGTCTGACCGCGCTGGAAGAGGCCGCACCGACCCATGTCGAGTCGGTCCGACGCCACTTCATCGACCGGCTGACCCCGCAAGACCTCACCGCCGTCGAACGGATCGCCCGACGGCTGGCAGAACCCGCACCGGCTCCGATCAGCGACGAGCAGGAGGCGGTGCAGCGGTAGCCGGGCACGGGCTTGACGGAGCTTCCGGCTGCTCATGCTCGATCTCGTACCGGCACTCGCTGCACGGCTCCGGCGGGAGGTGTTCGCGCCAGTCATGACCGCAGACGGAACAGTCGCCGTACCATCGCGGGCCTCGCCGCATCCTCACCCCGCCATTGGGACCCGTAGGCCGGGTGCGGAGATCAGCGCCAGGTCACGACCTCACGTCGCCGAGGAGATGGGGTACGGCCGCAGGTGCGCAGCCAACTCCACCTCGGCACGCAGCCGGAAGTCGCACGGCCAGTAGGCGTGGCAATCCCGGCAACGACGAGGCTCCTCGCCGTCCTGACCATGCCGCGCGGCGAGCAGCCGCCAGTCCTCACGATCCACGTTCTCCGATATACCCCGGTACCCGACAGAACGAACCGACCGCCGAGCGGCAGGACCGGCGAGCGACGAACGCTCGCAATCTTGGACACTTGTCGTCATCAGCTATCGAAAAGTGTCCAAGATTGACGGCCGCGGCTCTGCCCAGGGCGTCGTGGCCGCGGTGCAGGACCCACTACCTGCGCAATTTGCTGTGTCTCGTGCCGATGCAGTCTTCTACACCCGCACGCGGGGGTCGGCCAGCACGTTGGCGACCACGGCCGTCATCCCGTCGACGCACAGCGTCGGCGCGCCGACCACAAACTCCTCCCGATCGAGCCACTCCACGCGCTCGACGCCCGGCGTGGCCAGGATGCCCACGTCGAGCTGCAGCGACGCGTGGTCGTCGTAGTATCCGCGGGCGGCGTCACCGACCCAGAGAGACCAGTGGTATCCGGCGCCGCCCCGCCTTCGTTCCGCCTCCGTGAGCGGGTCGGCTTTCAGGTCGCCGGTGTCAAGCAGCTCGGCGACGGTCACGGGTTCCAAATCCGGACGGGCCGGCGGCAGCACCACATCGAGGAGGTGCTCGAGATGAACCGTGCAGGTACAGTTTCCCCGCTGCGGAGCAGCCCAACTGTCGACCATCACAGCACTCTACGACCCCGGGCTCATCCGGTCGTCATCTCCTGTCTCTGCTCTTGCGACGCGACTCGCCGTGACTTGTACCGGCCCCGTCAGCGCACACGACGGGCGGCGTGAGCGGATGCCTTTGATCGCTGCCGTGCGGGCCAACGCCACGTAGTCGACTGCACACCCGATCGGCGGCATGACCGGCCGTCAAGGACTGCGGGTGGGGGCGGGTCTCAGTCGATGGCGCCTTCGATCACAGTGTCTTGTGCCCCGTGTGTGCCTCACCGGCAGACTCCTTGCCCCCAAGGCGACGATCAACCTGCGGAGCGGGGTGCGCGATCGAGCAACAGGTCGACCGCACGCTGCGCAACCTCCCCCCGGGTGCGCTGCTCGTGATCGGCGGCCAGGAAGTGCACGCCAATCGCCATGCAGAAGGCGAGTAGGGCGCGGGCCTCGATCTCCTCCGGGTCCGCATAGAAGGCGCCGATCATCTGGCGCAGCAGCGCCATCCGCCGGTTGTCCACCGCGCGCAGCCGCTCGGCGACCGCCTCATCGCGCCGCGCCCAGGTGCGGATCGCGAGGTCGATCGGCAGCAACCGGCTACTCGAGAACGTGAGCACACCGGCCCGCTGGATCTGGCTGCGCGGATCGCCACCCTCACGCTGGACGCGCGCGATCACCTCCTCCGTGCTCTCGCGCTCCCACACGTCGAGCATCGCGCGCAGCAGCGCATCACGGTCGTCGAAGAAGCCGTAGAAACCGCCCTTGGTGACGCCGAGCCGCTTCGCGAGCACCTCGACCCGGACGGCGTCCGGGCCGCCCTCGGCCAAGACCAGCAGACCCTCCTCGATCCACCTGTCGCGGGGCGTGCGGATGGCAGCCACTGCGTCTCACCTCGTTCTGTTGTGTACACCACCGTGCAAGCCGGCTACAGTCGCAATATACGGCACCGTATATTGCGAATGGAGCTGCCCCATGAGTGCAAGAGCCGCCGTCAGCACCGTCGGGGTCGAACGTCTGCCCGCGTCGGTGCGTACCCTCAGCTCCCTGTCTCGGATCGACTACGCCGACCACTTCGTGCTGCCGACCGGCGCCGCCGCACCGGTCGAACGGTGGGCCCGGGTGATGTTCGGTGACACGCCCGACGCCATCGAGCTGTTTCTGTGGCGGGGCCTGATGGGCTTACGGCTCAGCCGGACCGTGTCGGCGGACACCGTAGCCGGCTGGCAGATCGGCGAGCAGGATGACGAATGGATCCGACTCGAAGCCACCTCTTGGTTCCTGACCGCCAACCTGGTCGTCCAAGCGACCGGTGACAGCGTGGCTCTGGGAACATTCCTCCGCTACGACCGCTGGCTGGCGCACCTGGTCTGGCCTCCGCTGTCGGTCCTGCATCGCCAGCTCGTACCCGGCGTTCTGCGCAAGGCGGCGGCCCGGGTCGCGGCGGCAAGGTCTGCAGCGAGGTGTCGAGCCGATGATGAAGGCATTGGACCGGCCTAGGACTCAACAGCCTCCGCGCCGCCTACCTTGCTACGGACTGAGACGTTCTAGCGGAACCAGCACGGGGCGGGCACACGGCAGGCAATGCCCGGCGTCCGCGCGGGTCCTAGCCAGGTCTCCGTTGTACGTAGGGTGCGGAAGTGAAAAGAAGCGAGCAGCTCTCGGAGCAGTTGGACTGGTACTGGCGCAAGAACCTGCGGCCACGGCTGGAGGGTCTTACCGACGAGGAGTGTCCCGCACCGGGTTTGATGGAGACATCGAAATCTGGGAGGAACATCAGCGATGCCCGCACCGAAGAAGTACAACGATGAGCTGCGTGAGCGTGCGACGCGGTTGGCGGTCGAGGCTCGCCGGGACCCGGCCAGCGCGATAGGGGCGATCCGGCGGATCGCCGGTCAGCTCGGGATTCATCCGGAGGCGTTGCGGACGTGGGTGAAGAAGGCCGAGACTGACGCCGGTGACCGTCCGGGCACCACCAGCAGCGACGCGGAACGCCTCGCTGCTTTGGAACGGGAGGTGCGTGAGCTGCGGCGGGCCAACCAGATCCTGAAGTCCGCGGCGAGTTTCTTCGCGGCGGAGCTGGACCGTCCGTCGCGATGAAGGTCGACTTCGTCGACTCCCAGAAGGCCGAATACGGTGTCCAGCCGGTCCTGCAGGCGCTCGAAGACACGCCGGCACAGATCGCACCGTCGACCTACTACGCCGCTAAGACCCGCCCTGCCTCGGCCCGGTCAAGGCGCGACGAGGAGTTGACCGCGGTGATCGAGCAGGTCCACGCGGAGAACTACGGCGTCTACGGCGCTCGCAAGATCTGGCACGAGCTGCGTCGGCGCGGTGTGCGAGTGGCCCGCTGCACCGTCGAGCGGCTGATGCGCGAGTCCGGGCTGCGCGGGCTGCTGCGCGACAAAGCGCCGCGTACGACCCGGCCCGCAGCCGAGACCAGCCGACCCTCTGACCTGGTCAAACGAGACTTCACCGCACTGCGGCCGAACCAGCTGTGGGTCGCCGACCTGACCTACGTGCGCACCAGCGTCGGCTGGGTGTACGCCGCGTTCGTCCTCGACGTGTACTCCCGCATGATCGTCGGCTGGCAGGTGTCGACGAACCTCTACACCGACCTGGCCCTCGACGCGTTGAAGATGGCGATCTGGCGCCGCGAACATCAGGGCGCTGACCTGGGCGGACTCGTGCATCACTCGGACCGCGGAGTCCAATATCGAGCGATCCGCTACAGCCAGCGCCTCGCCGAGGCCGGCGCTGTCGCCTCGGTCGGCTCCCGGGGCGACTCGTACGACAACGCGATGGCCGAGGCATTCAACTCGCTCTACAAGGCCGAACTCGTCCGCAACCGAGGTCCGTGGCGTGGACTCGACGACCTGGAGATGGCCACCGTCGAGTACATCGACTGGTACAACAACCGCCGGCTGCACGGCGAACTCGGACACGTCCCACCCGCCGAACACGAGGCCCTACACGCGATGACCCACCCGGTCACCGCACCCCTGAAAACCAGCTAACCAACTGTCCATCAAACCCGGGGCTTGACAGAGTACTTCTGGGAGCCGGTGCCCGGCTGCTGGAGTATCCGCCCACGGGATACCTCGGCCGCACCGTTGTCCGAAGGTGCGGGGGAATGGACGATGGATTACGTGTTCCCTGGCCCGGTGCCGGCGCCAGTGACCACGATCGCCTGGCGGCTGGCGCACATCATCGTCTCGTGTCTGGGCTATCGGGTCGGATGGTACTTCGGCGGCCAGGACGTCGACTCCGAGACATTCGCCTACGCGGGGACCGCCGACGAGGCGCTGAAACAACTCGATGAGATGTACGAAAGATGGAACGCGGGAGTCCGCGTCCTCTCGGACGCCGACCTGGACAATCCACCCACGGTGGGTCCCGAGCGGTTCCCCATGGCGAACCGAATCCTGCACGTCAACAGGGAGCTGATCCATCACGGTGCCGAGATCTCCCTGCTGCGCGACCTCTACCGCTGGCAGGACGGAGCCACCCTGCGGCGGCTATGACTTACCGGCTCGGAAAACGACACACCCCTGACGCGACGCTGTGAGCCCGCCCCGGATCTCGTAGAGACCGTGCTCAGCCAGCCCCACGTGCAGGGCCGCGCCGACGCCGCCGTACGCGTGCCAGCACTGGGCGGTCGCGGCCGATCAGCCGACCTTTCCGGAAGTTCCGGAGAACTTCCGGAAGCTATTGACGTGTTCGAAACGCCGTTGCAATACTTCCGAACGCGATGGCATCAGCTCCTGTCGATTAAAACCATGCGTCGTCAGGTGCCATCCGCCCCAAGGAGGACCTGCGCATGTACGAAAGTATCGGCGGCTCCCGCCGCCCGTCCGCCCCCCGAAAATCGCGTCTCACCTTCCGGTTGGCCGCGCTCGCCTCCACCGTGGCGCTGAGTGCCACCGGTCTCGCGGTCGCCGCCACCCCGTCCAGCGCCGCCGTCTGCAACGGGTACGTCGCCCTCACCTTCGATGACGGGCCGAACAGCAGTACCAGCGCACTGCTGTCCGTGCTTCGCGCGAACGGCGCACGGGCGACCATGTTCAATGTCGGACAGACCGTGCAGAGCAACCCGTCCGCCGCGCGGGCCCAGGTCGACGCGGGCATGTGGGTGGCCAACCACAGTTGGAACCACTCGTACATGACCTCGATGAACCAGAGCCAGATGCAGTCGGACCTCTCCCAGACCAACGCAGCGATCCAGTCAGCGACCGGCGTCCGGCCGCAGTTGTTCCGCCCGCCGTACGGGCAGACCAACTCGACCCTCCAGTCGGTCGCCGCGTCGCTCGGCCTGCGCCAGGTGATCTGGGACGTCGACTCCCAGGACTGGAACGGTGCCAGCGTCAGCCAGATCGTCTCCGCCGCCAGCCGTCTCCAGGACGGCCAGGTGATCCTGATGCACGACGGCATTCAGAACACCCGCAACGCGATTCCGCAGATCATGGCAAACCTGAGCAGCCGCAACCTCTGTACGGGCATGATCTCACCGAGCACCGGCCGGGCGGTGGCGCCGGACGACACTCCGCCGCCGACCACTCCCCCGCCGACCACTCCGCCGCCGACCAGCCCGCCGCCGACCACACCTCCGCCCTCCGGCTCCGCCAGCCAGATCGTCGGCACCCAGTCGGGTCGATGCATCGACGTACCCAACGCCTCCCAGAACAACGGCACCCGGGTACAGCTCTACGACTGCCACGGACAGACCAACCAGGCCTGGACCTACACCTCAGACAAACAACTACGGGTGTACGGCACCATGTGCCTCGACGCAGCAGGCTCCGGCAACGGCGCCGCCGTCCAGATCTACGCCTGCCACGGCCAAGGCAACCAGCAATGGAACGTCAACTCCAACGGCACCATCAGCAACGTCCAGTCCGGACGCTGCCTGGACGCCTGGAGCACCGCCAACGGAGCACAGGTTCAGCTCTACGACTGCCACGGCGGCACCAACCAGCGATTCAACCTCGTCGCACGATGACCATCGCTGATCCACTGTTCGCCGGCAGCCAGGACGACAGGCTGGCGGGCTAGGCCCAACACAGGAGAACCGGACCGAACCCGGGCGGGCTCGACCTCACGTCGAGCCCGCCCGCTCGGCACACCACCAGCCACCGGACATTTTGATTGTCGGCGATCCTGGGATCGAACCAGTGACCTCTTCGGTGTGAACTCTCGCAGACCGGTCGGATCGGGCTTGATGCGAGGTCATCCGGCCTGGTGACGCCCCTTCCGGCCTGGTTCGACCGGCACGGTTGCTGTACTTCGCTGCTGTACTTCCGGCGGCTGCCTGGCCCAGCCGACGAAGCGACGGTGCAGCACGCCGGCCGGTGCCCAGGGCATGTCCTCGGCGGCTTGGACGAGACAGACGCCGAGATAGAGGGCCAGCGACACCGGAGCGCCCGCGTACTCCGCGCGTAGTTCCCGCCGCCGGGTCGGGCATGGCCAGGGCAGGTCGCAGCCACCGCAGCTCCAGATCGGCAGGACCGGGCCGTGGCTGGTCACCGCAGACCACCCAGAAACCGGGCCACGCTCGCGCGAGCCTGCCGACTGGTCGCCCATTCCACCTGCCAACACGGGTACGGCACCAGCCGCGACCACCACACCCGGCAACCAGCACACATGCCGTCGAGCCCACGAACGTGTACGGCGAGGATCGTCCGTTCCGGCCCGCCGGTCACTGCTCACCCTCCCCAGGCCAGTGCCCGCGATTGATCGGAATCCGGTGCCGGGCACGGCAGGGCAGTTCGGACCCACATCGACAGGTCCACCGCCACCGCCGCCAACACCAGACTGGCCGATGCCGACGGGCAAAGGTCAACGCGGTAGCCGACAGGTACTCGTCGTAGGAGACGCGCCGGCCGCTCAGAGATGACCGCCCGGACGAGTTGGCCACGCGTCGGGTCACCGGAGGCCCTCCGATCGGCGTGGGCTGAGCTGAGCTGCCGATTCGTGGTGGCCCTGGCACCGCCGTAGTTGCCGCGCGTGGTCGAGCAGCCGCCGTTGCGCCGCCGCCTGCTCAACGTCCTGGTACCGCTGCCCAGTCCCGGGCGGTGGCGGCGGCTGAGGCCGCCAGAACAGCCACCGCATCAACGCGCACAGTTCAGACCAGGTCGCCACAGACTCGCCCCCTCGATCGAGCAACAGGAGGCGGCGACGAAGTTCAGTCCGGCTCTATCGGGTATCAAGCAGGCACATGCTCGCCGCCGCCAGTGACGGGAACGCTACGAGTGGTCACTGGCTGTGGCAGGGAGAGTTTGTACCTCAGGGAGAGTTACCCGATCATGCCGATGGCGAGGGCCAACTCTCGGGCATCCTCACCGACCGTGCCCGGCCGGTTCGACAGTTCCAGGGCGACAGTGCGGGCGTACGGGTTGTGTCGCACCGTGTCGACGCTCTCCCGCAGTGCCCGGCCGAGCAGGTGCACCGCCGCGACCTCCCCACGGTCCAGCATGTGCGCCCGAGCGGCATCGATCAGCGCGGCAGCCCGGCGGGTCTGCGAGGGCAACGCCCGAAAGTCGGTGGCGTCGGCCCGCCGCACCGCCTCACCCGTGCGGCACAGGTCCGTCTCGATGGTGACCGCGTACGCCGCACACGCCGCCGGTCCGAACATCAGCCATGGATGGGCGTACCCACCGCCGAGTCGTCTCGCGGCCGAGTCGGCACCATCCCACGCACGCCAGGCCCGACCGGCCCGGCCGGCCTTGCTGTGCCCCAGCGCGATACCGAGTTGCACCTGACCCCATCGCGCCAACTGCTCACCACCCGCCGCCGGGTCAACCAGACCCGCAGCCTCGACCAGCACCTGCTCGGCGGCGTCGACCTGGTTCACACCCCGATAGACGTGCGCGTAGTACCAGGCCGCCACCGCCATCGCCGCCGGGTCGTCGGCGTCCTGGGCAGCCGACATCGCCCGGTCGGCAGCCAGCCACACCAACTCCGGCAGCGGCTGGTGCGCCAGGTACAACTGCACCAGGTGATACACCCGCGCCAACTCCACCAACGCCAGTCGACGATCCCCGCCATCGAGCATCCGGGCACTCCGCTGCGCATCCGTCAGCAACCCGGGAAGCACCGCTGCCACCGCCGTACGCTCGGTCGTCGACCGATGCCACAAGGCCCACGCCTGATCCACCAGATCACGCATCACGACAACCGGCGTCACCGCGCCCACCGGCACCGATGCCCGCTGCATCACCGCAGCCACCTTGCCGATCTCGGAATGCCCCGCCCGGGTCACCGACGCCACCGGCAACGACTGATCGCCAGTCAGATCCGCAAGATCCGAGATGTCGAGCACCTCGGCCAGCCGCAGCAACATGGGCAGACGGGGCGGCAGTAGCCGGCCATTCTCCAACGCCTTGACCCACTCCGCGCTACGCCCGACCAGCCCGCCGAGAACGGGCCGAGTCTTCCCCGCACGCTCGCGATACATCCGCAGGCGCGCACCGAAGGTCGAGGAATCGCTCATCATCGTCTCCCAGGTAGCGGTCTGGGCAGCGGACCACCACTGTCGACGGTACCCCCGCCCACCGCACCGACGCGCCCCCACCACGACGGCTGATGCCGCAACCGCCAGGCGAGCGCTTCCGACCTTCGGCACACCCCGGGCCAAGGACCACATCGACCCCTTGCTGTAAGTTCTGGGCGCTCGGTCCGGCAGCGCCCGGCGGCGTCCCTGGCCTCGGGTCACTGTCCGGCGTCGGTCCTTACTGGGTCGCTGGGTCCGCGCCTGTTGCTGTCGACAGCTGGGCAGCGGCGCTCGGATCAGTCGTCCTCATCCAGGAGGCCAAACGCCTCCGGGTGCGTCGTAGGCCAAGGCCATGGCTGCTCCGCCGAAGATGTAGAGATCAGCCACCACGCCACGTCGGTGCAACCGTTCTCCGAGTCGACGGAAGGCAGCCTCGATCGCCGCGCGGTCCAGCAGTGGGTCCTCGGCGCTCATGCGACGTTGAGCTCCTGCGCTGACACGAACACGCCACGACGACGGAACGCCGCCGGGGCATGGACCACCGCGTCAACCCGAGCAGCACGAGTGTTGAAAGGAAACCAGAATCGCCGCAGTGAGCGTGTCTCGACCCATGCCGGTGCCCCACGCCCGTCCTTGGCCGCCAGGTGTTCCGTCAACGCCGCCAAGAACACGTCCCAGTGTTCGTCGCCAGTGGTCAATGGCTCCTGCTGCAACAGGGCGGCACGGCTCTCCGATGGCTCCCAGCGGTACTCCTCAAGGAACTCTGCCACCAGCCGCCAGCGTCGCGTCTCATCAGCGTCGGCGAGCAGAGCACCCAACCGCGCCACCGTCAGCGGTTCGTACCTCCGCACCACGACTCGGCTCCTCACACCCCTGGGCCGGTACGCCCGCCGACAGGTTGACGGCCGGCCCGCGCCCAGCCGCACCTATCAAGAATGACAAGAGGCCCCGATCAACAATGTGATCGGGGCCTCTTTTTGCGTGGGCGATACTGGGATCGAACCAGTGACCTCTTCGGTGTGAACGAAGCGCTCTCCCGCTGAGCTAATCGCCCTCAGCGCGCATGACTCTACCCGATCGCGCGACCGGACCGCGAACCCGGGGTCAGTGGGTCGCGAAGTAGTGCAGGACCTGGGCGATCACGTCGATGTCCAGGCTCAGCTTGATCGAGATCAGGGCCACCCCGGCGACGAAGAGCAGGCCGACCGCACCGAGGGCGGCGCGTACGGGCAGTGACTGGCGTTTCACCCAGTTGGCCCAGCCGTGGACGTGGCGGCGGGTGAAGGCGAGCAGTCGTTTGGCCCAGTGGAACTCGACGGCCCAGATGCCGAGGCCGGCGATCACGATCAGCCAGCCGGGGCCGGGTAGCGGGATGAGCATGACTCCGACGGCGACGACGAGGGCGCCGAGGACCGCGACGATGATCCGCAGGGCCAGTCGGCCGGTGGGGTTGGCTCGGATCAGCGCGAGGGTGGTGGAGACCCGGCGCCGCCAGCGGGGTGGGTCACGTCGTTCCGACACGGTGACGCCCCTCCCCTCACTGCTCGCGGCCCGGCCCGCCGGCCCCCGGTCATCCTGCCTGAGGTCAGAGTCACCCCGCCGGGCGGGACCAGGCCCGTTGGCGTAGCGCCCCGCGTTACGACCGGTCCGATCATTGGCTGTCGGCTCACGCTCGGCTGTCGGCCGGCCGCGCTGGCCCCCCTGCATTTTCGGCACCCCGTACCCCCGCTGTTCGTCTCGCGGACCGCGACGTTCGACGGATCCGCCGCGCCGAGGGATCCACTGAGGATCGCTCAACGACCATTTCCTCACCCCAGTGTCGCGCGGGCCCGTCACTGCAACGGCCGACTGGACGTTACCGGAGTAAGTCGACGACTGAACCACCCGATGCCGGGCGGGATCTACGCACTGGGCAGAACCGGAAATCCTAGATGAATTTTCACATTCTCGTGGCCTTTCCGACCCCCTTCCCACCACTGGGTGAAGTCAGCGTATGGCGGAGCGTAGCCAGGAGTAGCGGCTGAGTATGGGAAAAGCGGGACACGCGCGTTCCGCACGCGGTGCCGGGGGGAGAACGTCCATGAGTGTCATCCGACCGACGACCGTTGAGGTCGAGACGTCGCTAAGGCTAGTCGCGCCTGACGCCACCGCCTTGCCGGTGCGTGCCAGTCTGCGCTACGACCCTGCTGACCCGTATGCGGTCCATGTCCTGTTCCATGCCGAATCGGCCGGTGGCGAGGCGGTGAGTTGGTCGTTCGCCCGCGAGTTGCTGGTCACCGGCCTGGACGAACCGGCCGGCATCGGGGATGTCCGGGTCTGGCCCTGGGCCACCCCGCGCGGCGACTTCGTCGCGCTGGCGCTGTCGTCGCCGGACGGCAACGCCCTGTTCGAGGTGCCGCGCAGCGTACTGGTGCGGTTCCTGCGGCGTACCTATGTCGTCGTTCCGCGCGGCCGGGAGGCCGAGCACCTGGATGTCGACACGGCGGTCAACCGGCTGCTCGCCGGACGCTGACCACGATCACCGCAAGGGCCGCGCTGACCTTCCGGGTCCGCGCGGCCCTGGCATGTCCGGCGGTACGCGGACAGCCTCCCGCCTTCACCCACGCGACCCGGGTAGCCCCTCAGCCGTGGCTGGTGATACCCCCGTCGACCGGGATCACCGCACCGGTCAGGTAGGCGCCGGCCCGGGAGGCCAGGTAGATCGCGGTGCCCGCCATGTCCTCCGGTCGACCGATTCGTCCCAGTGGCACCTGCGCCTCGATGGCGGCCCGCGATCCCGGGTCCTCCAGGGCGAAGGCCATCATCTTGCTCTCGAAGGGGCCGGGGGCGATCGCGTTGACGGTGATCCGTTCCTCGGCCAACTGGTGGGCCAGGCTGCGGGTCAACATGTGGACCGCGGCTTTGGTGGCCGAGTAGGCGTACACCTCCATCGAGGGCACCCGCAGACCGTCGATCGAGCCGATGTTGATCACACGGGCCGGGTCGTCGTCCGTGGCGGCGGCCCGCAGGGCCGGCAGCAGTGCGGTGGTCAGCCGGAAAACGGCCTTGACGTTGACCGCCCAGAGCTTGTCGAAGGCGCTCTGCGGGTACTCCTCCAGTGGTGCGCCCCAGGTCGCTCCGGCGTTGTTGACCAGCACGTCGAGTCGGTCGACCCGCTGGCGTACCGCCTCGGCCAGGGCCTGCGCTCCCTCGTCGTTGCTCAGGTCGGCGGGGATCGCCGTACACCTGCCGTGGGCGGACAGCTCCTCGGCCACCGCCCGGCACACCTCCGCCTTGCGGGAGGAGATGATGACCTCCGCCCCGGCCTCGACGAAGCCTCGGGCGATCATCAGCCCGATCCCCCGCGATCCGCCGGTGACCAGGACCGTCTTGCCGTCAACCGAGAACAGCGCGGTCATGGGAATCCTCTCGCGAGTCGGCCTGGCGACCCGGACCGCGCGGACATCAACACGGTCGGATCGCTACCGATCGGAAACTTAGCCGCCCGGCCCGGCCCCGACAACCCGCAGGAGAATGCGGACGCACCGGCCGGAGAAGATGCATACCGCCGACGCGCGGGCTAACGTCGCTGGTGATGGTCCCTTCCGATCACCTCTCCCCCGCCCCGTTCGACCCCACCGGCGAGATCGAAACGATCACCCTGGGCAGTCTGGCGCCCGACCCACGGTGGCGGCGACCGATCCTGCTCGACCGGGAGCTGATCGTGCTGACCACCAGCGGCCACGGGTACACCGAGGTCGATTTCCGCCCCCTGCCCTGCCGGCCCGGCACCCTGCTGCGGGTACGCCCCGGGCAGGTGCTGCGGTGTGCGCTGCCCGAGTTGGACGCCACCGTGGTGCGCTGGCATCCGGAGGCGTTGCGCGGGCTGGAGGTGGCCCTGGACGAGGGGCCGGCCTGGTTCCAGTTGGCCGGTGAGGACGAGGACGCCGTCATCAACGAGGTGACTCAGTTGACGGTGGACTCTCGACGGCACCGGGACACTCCGGCCGGCCGCAGTCTGCTGCGTCACCAACTGACCGTGCTGCTGCTGCGGTTGACCATGCTGCCCTCGGACGGTCGCCGGCCGGAGTCGCGTCCGGAGGAGGTCACCTTCCGTCGGTTCTGCCGGGAGGTCGAGCTGGGCTTCCAGCACAGTCGCCGGGTCGAGGACTACGCCGACCGGCTCGGCTGCTCGGTGCGTACGCTGACCCGGGCCTGTCTGGCGGTGACCGGCCGCAGCGCGAAACAGGTCGTCGACGAGCGGGTGGCCCTCCAGGCCAGCCGGTTGCTGGCCGCCACGGACGAACCGATCGCCCAGATCGGTCGGCAACTCGGTTTCAGCGAGGCGACCAACTTCGGCCGGTTCTTCACCCGCGAGGTAGGGGTCAGCCCCGGTTCCTTCCGGGCCGCCCGCGACCGTCCCGGGCCGGGCCCGGTGATCCGTCCCCGTTCCCCGGTCGACACCCAGACCGACATCCACCAGGGGTGACAGCCAGGATCGACTGGGCCCGACGGCCCTGCGGTCGGCGTGGATTGGGCATGATGGCAGGGTGCAGATCTCCGCGCGTGGCGACTACGCGGTACGGGCGGCGCTGAGCCTGGCGGCCGCGTACCCGGCCCTGCTGTCCACTCAGACCATCTCCGCGGAGCAGGACATGCCGCGAAAGTTCCTGGAGGCGGTGCTGGCGGACCTGCGTCGGTCCGGCATCGTCCGGGCCCAGCGGGGGGCGGAGGGCGGCTACGCCCTGGCCCGGCCACCCCGGGAGGTGACCGTCGGCGCGGTGCTGCGGGCGGTGGAGGGCCCGCTGGCCGGTGTCCGGGGTATGCGTCCGGAGGAGACCAGCTACGAGGGGGTGGCGCAGCACCTGCCGGGCTTCTGGGTGGCGGTACGGGCCGCGCTGCGGCGGGTGGTCGACGAGGTCAGTCTGGCGGATGTGATCAGCGGGCGGCTGCCGGCTCATGTGCGGCGGCTGACCACCCAACCGGACGCCTGGGAGCCGCGCTGATCCACGCCCCGGCGGCCGCCGGTCAGAGGGGTGTCGCCGTGGCGGGGCTGCCGCGATGGTGCAGCAGGGGGTCACCGTCGACGCCGACGGAGAGCGCCAGCGGCTCGGCGATGACCAGCGTCTGGTCGCCGGTGGGGATCCGGTGCTCCACCCGACAGAGCATCCGGCCCGGTACCCCGGTCAGCAGCGGCAGCCCGAAGGGGCCGGACTCCCAATAGGGGTACGCGGCGAAGGGGTCGACCCCGCCGGTGCCGAAGACGGTCGCGGCTTCGGTCTGGTTGGCGGCCAGCAGGTGCACCCCCACGTGCTCGGCCCGGTCCAGCACGGCGGCGACCGGGGTGGTGGTGTCGTAGCAGAACGACACCCGCGGTGGGCGTACGGACACGGTGGTGAAGCTGGTCGCGGTGAATCCGGCGCGCAGCGGCTCCCGCAGGCCGGCCGACCGGGTGTTGCGGGCCACTGCGGTGACCACGGTGACCATGGCGGCCTGCCGGTGCCGCAGGGTGTCGAACAGCTCCTGGTCCACCGGTCGCAGCTGGTCCACCCGGTCCCGCCCGACGGTGGTCACACCGCCGTCCAGGTCGCGGATCGGCAGGGTGGGGTGGCTTTCGCGCAGAGGTACGGGGTGCTGCATGGCAAGTCCTCTCCGGTGCGCGGGGTCGAGCGAACCCCCGGCACCTTCAAAATGTGAGACAGATGCCGCTGGCTCCGCACAACACCGATCCAACCAGTATCTACTGATCCGCATAACCCATCTGATAAATGGGATATTCGGGTTGTGGTGAGGCGACGGCCTCCAATGGAGATCAGCGGCGTTTGCCGAGTCGGCGTTACGGGCATCTTCGAGCGCGCAGGGGACGTGACGAAGGGAGGCCCGTCATGGGTCTGATGTTCCGCAAGCGCAAGAAGTTCGGGCCGCTGATCCTGAACTTCACCCAGAACGGATTCTCGTCCTGGAGCATCAAGCTCGGACGCTGGTCGTGGAACTCGCGGGCCAAGGCGCACAGGGTTGACCTACCCGGCCCGCTGTCGTGGAAACAGGACAAGTCCCGGGCGTGAGAGTTCTCGCAGTCGAAAGTGGGGCGCCGGAGTTCACCGGCGCCCCACTCGCGTGTCCAGCGGAGCCGATCGGCCCGCCGGTTGGTCAGCCTGCGGTGATCAGTACGTCACCACCGAGGCGGCCCTGCTGCGGGTCCCGGCTCACCTGCCCCGAGTCGAGCAGCCCGGTCAGCGCCCGGACCGCGTCCACCGCCCGGTAGGCCGTGGCGGTGACGGCGTACCGGCGCAGTTCGGTGACCGTACGCGGACCGTGCCGGGTCAACTCGGCCAGCAGTGCACCGCCCAGCGGCGCGGTCTCCACCGGTTGGTCGGTCCGCAGGGGCAGGCCCTGCGGGTCCCGGAGAGCGGCACCGACGGCCCACAGGGCCTCCTTGAAGGTCTCCAGGTTGCGGTCCGAGCCGGTGCCGAACGCGATCCGCCCGCCGCCCTCGGCCCACTCCACCTCGCTCGCCAGCGGAAACCCGGCATCGGCCAGGGCCGGCCGCACGGGAGTGTCCGCACCGGAGAGCACCAGCACCTCGGCGGGCCGCCCACCGGCCGAGGCGGTGAGCGCCACCGGGTCCACCGGACCCGGTGCGGCCAGGTAGGACAGCACCGGGGCACCGGCGGCACCGGCCGCCCGCAGCGCCACCGGCAACTGGCTGGGCGCACCGGGCATCAGGTGCACCGCCACCTGCGGCGGCAGCTTGGCCTCGACGGCACCCAGGCGGGCCGGCAGGTCCTCGGTGCCGTCGGCCAGCACCAGCACGGAGAGCCGGCAACCGCCCAGCCGGTGGGCGTGCTCGCCGAGCACCCGCAGGGCGGTCTCGGCCGGCCCGGCATCGTCACCGGCGTACCCGATCGCGATGGTGGCCCGCCGGGCCCGCCCCAGGGCCCCGGTCAGCCACCCACCCAGATACCGCTCCCAGACCCGCAGACCCACCACCCTCCCGTTCTACCCCACCGCCCTGGAAGCTCGGTGGCCAGGGCGGGAGCAACACCTCAGGCGGGGATGGAGATCCCGACCCCGCCCCGGGTGCCGCCGCCGTAGCGGGCGATCTCGGCCGACAGGTCCAGCCGACCGATGCGGGTCCGGGCGGCCAGGGCGGCGGCGTCCAGCCGGTCGGCCGGCACCAGCCAGACCACCTCGAACTCCAGTCCGTCCGGGTCGCGGCCGTACAGGCTCTTGGTGGTGCCATGGTCGGAGGTGCCGACCAGGGCGTCCGCCGCGCTCAGTCGCCGGGCGGTGTCGGCCAGTTCGTCGAGGGTGTCCACCTCCCAGGCCAGGTGGTAGAGCCCGACGGTGGCGCGCCCAGCGGTCGAGGCCCCGGCCCGGGCGCCGATGGCGAACAGGCCCAGGTCGTGGTCGTTGGTGGAGCCGGGCGCCTGGAGGAAGGCGGCACCGCTGAAGCCCTTCGGGGTCATCGGGACCAGCCGGAAGCCCAGCACCTCCCGGTAGAAGGTGACGCTGCGGTCAAGGTCGCTGACGTAGAGCACGGCGTGGTTGAGACGGTGAATTCCCATGTCACCGACGCTAGCCCGTTTTGGTTGAACGTTCAACTACCCGGGAGTATGATGGTCGTCATGACCCGCTGGCTGAATCCGGACGAGCAGCGCACCTGGCGGGGGTTCCTGGCCGCCTCCCGGGCCCTGATGGACACCCTCGACCGCGAACTGCAACGCGACGCCGGGATCCCCCACGCCTACTACGAGATCCTGGTCCGTCTCTCCGAGGCCCCCGAGCGTCGACTGCGGATGAGCGAACTGGCCGACGCCACCGGCTCCTCCCGCAGCCGGCTGTCCCACGCCGTGACCCGGCTGGAAGCCGCCGGATGGGTCCGCCGGGAGGACTGCCCGACCGACCGACGGGGACAGATCGCCCGGCTCACCGACGAGGGTTTCGCCACCCTGGCCGCCGCCGCCCCCGGCCACGTCGAAGGGGTACGCCGACACCTGTTCGACGCCCTCAGCCCAGCTCAGGTGGATCAACTACGCCGGATCAGCGAGGCGCTCAACGATCACCTGAGTCGGGGCGTGACCGGATCCTGACCGAACCGCCAAGGCGCGGGACTTGTACATAACGTCGTCGAATGAGCACGATGGGGCGTGCCTTCCGGCTTCGGTGAACTGACTGATCAGGCTCATGACCTGGTTTCCGCCGGCGATCTCGTCGGTGCCCAACGGCTGCTCGCCGACGCGTTGTCCGGCGCCGACCCGCGCCCGGCCAACGCGACACCCGAGCTGGCCGAGGCGGCCGGCCTGCACGCCCGGGTCCTGGTCGCCCTCGGCGAGCCGCACTCGGCGCGGGGCTGGGCAGCCTTCGCGTACGCCGCCAGCACCGCTCTGCACGGCCGTTCCGACCCGCGTACGGTGGCTGCCGCCGCGACCCTGGCGGCGGTGCTGCACCGGGTCGGCAGCTGGTCCCGGGCCGCCCGGCTGTACCAGGACGTCATCATCGAACTGACCGCGGCGGACGGTCCCGAGTCACTGCGGGTGCTGGCCGCCCACGCCGACCTGGCCACGGTGGAGTACGCCCGAGGCCAGTGCCAGGTCGCCCGCGACCGCCTCCAGGACGCCTGGGAACTGCACCGCGAGGTGTACGGCGACGGCCACCCCAGCGGCATCAAGATGCTGGCCCGGCTCGGTGCGATGCAACGCGACTGTGGGCAGTTCACGGAGGCCCACGACAACCTCGCCCTGGCCCGCGAATTCAGCCGCCGGCACCTGGCCCCGGACGACCCGCTGACCGCCCAGGTGGCGGCCCTGGCCCGAGCCGCCGCCAACCCGGATCACGTCTGCGCCGACAACCCGCCGGTGAGCACTCAGGACCCGGTCGTACCGGCCGCCCGGGTCCCACCCCCGGGCGACGCCCCACCGGCACCATGGGGTGATTCGCCGGGCAGCACCGACCCGACCCCCACCTGGCCGACCGAGGACCCGGCCACCGGTGAGTCCGGATGGTCGGCGGCCTCTGATCCGCTCAGCCCACACCAGGGCGAGGAGCAGCACCCCGCCGAGGGGTACCACCCCAGTCACGGCTACCACCCGCCCGGGGCAGCCTCCCCGGTCCCCACCCCCCGCCGGCCCGCCGACGGCCCGGCCGGCCCCCCGCACGACTGGTGGACAGCGCCCCCCGAGCAACCCGAACCGGATCCCTACCCGGGCCCCCCGACCAACCCGGACCCCTACCAGGCCGCGTCCCCGGATCCCTATCAGGCTGCATCCCCGGACCCCTACCGGGCCGTGCCCACGGATCCCTATGAGGCTGAATCCTCGGATCCCCACCGGGCCACATCTCCGGAGCCGTATCCCGAGCGGACCACCTCGGTGCCGCCGAGTGTGGTGGGCCTTACCGGGCCGGCGCCGCAGGCCCCCGGGGTCTATCGGCTTCGCCGGGTGGACGAGCCGCCACGGTCCGGGCCGCCCTCGCGGTTGCTCCCGGTGCCGGTGCCCCGGAGCGCCCCCACCCCCGCCCCCGATCGGTCCCGCCGGATGGTGCCGATCGTCGCGGCCGGGGTGGTCGTGGTGCTGCTCGGCGCGGCCGCCGTCATCGCCGGGGTGTCCCAGGTCGGCGGCGGCGAACCCGGTGCGCCGGCCCCGAGCGGCACGGTCGGCAGTGCGCCGGCCACCACGCCGACACCGCCGGAGGCCTCCGCTTCCCCCGGGGCCCCGCCCACCGGGCTAACCCTGCGCGACAACCGGGACAACGTGACCTTGAGCTGGGAGTACCCGGCCGGCAGCGAGGGGCCGGTGATCGTCTCCGGGGGCCGGGCCGGGCAGCCGCCCAGCCCCTTCGCCGATCTGCCCGCCGGCACGGACAGCTTCGTCGTCTACGGGCTGAACCGCAGCCTGGACTACTGCTTCACCGTCGCTGTGGTCTGGTCCACCGAGGTGGTGGCCCGCTCGGAACAGGTCTGCACGAAGCGTGGCTGACAGTCACCAGCCAGCCCCGGTAGGCCCATGCGGCGGCGGGCCGGCGGCTGGTTCCGGCGGCCTGCGGGGAGGTATCTTTACCCGTTGGGGCAACAAAAAAGAACGGCCGAAAAAGCCGTTCTTACCTCGGAGACTAATCAATTGGGAGACGGATTGTCAAGGCACTCCGACGGTTCGCCGTCCGACGACGAGATCGGCCGCGAGCAGGAGTACGTCTCGATGCTCTACCAGCGCCTGGACGACCTGCGGGAGCAGGCGTCGCAGCGGCTGACCGAGGAACTGCGGGTGACCGGCGGCACCTTGCAGGCCCGTTCTCAACGCGACAGCGCGGTGCGCATGTACGCCGATCAGGTCGAGCAGTTCTCGGCCGTGGAGAACGGTCTGTGTTTCGGTCGGCTGGACACCGACGAGGGTGAGCGCCATTACATCGGGCGGATCGGCATCTTCGACACCGAGGGTGATTACGATCCGCTGCTGATGGACTGGCGCGCCCCGGCGGCCCGCGCCTTCTACCTGGCCACCGCCGCCAACCCGCAGGGCATCCGGCGCCGCCGGCATCTGCGTACCCGGCAGCGCAAGGTGATCGGCCTCAACGACGAGGTGCTCGACCTGAACACCGCCTCCCCCACCGCCCACGAGGAGTTGACCGGCGAGGCCTCCCTGCTGGCGGCGTTGAACGCGGGCCGCACCGGGCGGATGCGCGACATCGTCGAGACCATCCAGGCCGAGCAGGACCGGATCATCCGTGCCGACCTGCCCGGGGTGATGGTGGTGCAGGGTGGCCCCGGCACCGGCAAGACCGCGGTGGCCCTGCACCGGGCGGCGTACCTGCTCTACACCCACCGGCGGGAGCTGTCGACCCGGGGCGTCCTGCTGGTCGGGCCGAACCTCACCTTCCTGCGCTACATCTCCCAGGTGCTGCCCGCCCTGGCCGAGACCGGGGTGCTGCTGCGTACCCAGGCTGATCTTTTTCCCGGGGTGTACGCGCGGCGGGTGGAGCCGCCCACCACGGCCGCGGTGAAGGGCCGGCCGGTGATGGTCGAGGTCCTGACCAACGCGGTACGCGACCGGCAGCGGGTGCCCGAGGAGCCGCTGGAGATCGAGCTGCCGCAGCGGGAGATCCTGGTGCTGGACCCGGCGACCGTGCGGGAGGCCCGGGATCGGGCCCGCCGCAGTGGTCGGCCGCACAATCTGGCCCGCGCGGTGTTCGACATCGAGATCATCCACGCGCTTGCCGACCAGGTCGCCGAGCGCATCGGCGCCGACCCCCTCGGCGGGGAGAACCTGCTGGAGGAGGCGGATCTCGCCGAGCTCCGTCGGGAGTTGCGCGAGGAGCCCGAGGTACGGGCCACCCTGGACGAGTTGTGGCCGGTGCTCACCCCGCAGCGTCTGCTCGCCGACCTGTACGCCGACCCCGACCGGATCGCCACCGCCGCGCCGATGCTCACTGCGGACGAGCGGGCCGCCCTGCACCGGGAACCGGGCGGGTGGACCCCGGCCGATGTGCCGCTGCTGGACGAGGCCGCGGAGCTGCTCGGCGAGGACGACCGGGCCGCCAGCGCCCGCCGGGAGCGGCTGCGCGCCCTGCAACGCGAGTACGCCGAGGGGGTTCTGGAGATCGCCCGGGGTTCCCGCTCGATCGACGTGGAGGACGAGGCCGAAGGCGGCGAGATCCTCGGCGTCACCGACCTGCTCGACGCCGACCAGTTGCTGGAACGTCAGGAGGAGGCCGACCGGCTGACCACCGCCCAACGGGCGGCGGCCGATCGCTCCTGGGCCTTCGGTCATGTGATCGTCGATGAGGCGCAGGAACTCTCGCCGATGGCCTGGCGGCTGCTGATGCGCCGTTGCCCCAGCCGGTCGATGACCATCGTCGGTGACGTGGCGCAGACCGGCGCCCTGGCCGGTACCCCCTCCTGGGCGCAGGCGCTGGAACCCTACGTGGCCGACCGGTGGCGGCTGACGGAGTTGACCGTCAGCTACCGCACCCCGGCCGAGATCATGGCGGTCGCCGCAAACGTGCTGGCCCAGATCGATCCGGCGCTGCGACCACCCCGCGCGGTCCGCTCCAGCGGTCGTACCCCGGTGTCCCGCCGGACCCCGGCGGACCGGCTGGCGGCGGAGTTGGTCGAGGTGGTCACGGCCGAGGCCGCCGCCCTCACGGATGGTCGACTGGGAGTGATCGTGCCGGCCACCCGGGTCGAGGAACTCGGCACCGTGGTGACCGCCGCCCTCCCCGAGGCCGCCATCGGCGAACAACCCGACCTGGAGTCCCGGGTGGTCATCCTGACCGTCGCCGAGGCCAAGGGCCTGGAGTTCGACTCCGTCATCGTGGTCGACCCCGACCAGATCGTCGCCGAATCCCCAAGAGGCCCCAGCGACCTCTACGTAGCCCTGACCCGAGCCACCCAACACCTAACCACCCTCACCCCCACCCCCTGAGTTTCGCCCCGTTGATCATGAGGTTGACGGCAGTAGTCGATCTCCAGGGTGCCGCCAACCTCATGATCAACGCCTATAGGCGGGTGGGTGGGGACCCGGTGGGACCCGGTGGGGGTGGGTGGGTGGGTGGGTGGTTAGGTGAGGTTGGTGGTTTGGGTGGAGGGGGTGGACTGGTCGCTGGTGGGGCCGCCGTTTGGGGTGCTCAGGCCGCCGGTGGTGGCGTCACCTGTCGTGGTTGGGGCCACCTTGCCGCGGTGCCGCTCCGGTTGGCGGGCCACCCGGCGCGCGCTGGCCGGGCCGGCGGTGCCTCCGGTGGTGGTGATCGCGCCCTGTCCGCGGGTGGGGCCACCGTCGCGCAGCACGTTCGGGTCGACCGGTACCTTCGCCGGGTCGTCCGGGTCGTCGCGCTGGATGGCGCTGTTCACATCGGTAGGCGGCACCGTCACCTCGTCCAGGGCACCCTCGCCGTACACATCGGCGGTGAGTCGCTCCTCGGCCCGGCGGGCGGCGTCCTGTCGCAGGTCGTCCTCACGCATGATTCATCACCTCGCTAACGCGTCGAACTCGCTGGGTGCCCGATGGCCGGGCGGACAAACCCCGTCCCGCCCGCTGACTCGGCAGGGGTGCTGGACTAACCCCGCCCAGGGGTGCAGGACAAGTTCGGCCGGGGTACGGACGAATCGGGCGGCAGGGACGGCCGCACCGTCAAAGAACTCGGACATTTCACCAAAGTGGAGCGGTAGGGGTTGCGGGGCACGCTGGGCCGGGTCCGGCTGGAGGATCCGGGGTTACTGCCGGTGAGGGGCCGGGTAGACCCCTGGTGCCCCCGCCAGTACGCGAACCGTGCCGTGGCCGACACGCGGTAGCGGGGCGAGGGATCGCAGGACTCATCGCATCCTGAGGAGGACAGATGAGCACGCAGGCTGCATCCACCAGGCCGATGAACCGTCCGGCGCAGGACGTACAGAGCCGTCAGGCCATGCACGAGGCACCCACCCGGCCGATGCCGGCGTACGACGGCCATCGGGAGCCGCAGCCGTCGCCGGGTACGGAGACCAAGCAGGCGTTCCTGACGACGGAATTCTGGATCTACGCGGCGGCGGTGACCCTTGTCGTGATCTCCGCCTTCTGGCGCGGCACGACCGCCAACGGCCTGAACCTGAACAACCCCAGCCAGGCGTGGTTCTTCATCACCCTGCTGACCCTGGGCTACCTGGGTAGCCGTGGTCTGGCCAAGGCCGGTAGTCAGAAGCGTTCGGCCAAGGAACGGAGCCGAGGCCGTTGACGGGCGACATGCCCGCACAGCACGTCGACCCTAGAAGCGGTGGCCCTCCGGGATCTTCCCGGAGGGCCACCGTCTGTTGTCACGGAGCATCGGCTCCTAGAACTCTTCGAAGCCGCCGAAGTCGTCGCCACCGAAGTCACCGGCGGCCTCGGCGATTTCCTCCTCGCCACCCTCGAGGGCGTTGCCGATCATGTGACCGGCCACCATGCCACCCATGGCGCCGAGGGCCGCGCCGGCCACGATGCCGCCCATGCCGGGGCCACTGCGGTGCTGCTGCGGGTGGCCGTACTTGTTGGGCGGGCCGTATCCGGGGGGAGCACCGTAGCCCTGCGGGGCGCCGTACCCCTGCTGGGGGTAGCCCTGGGCGGCGTGCGGGGCCGGGTAGCCCTGCGGCGGGTACCCCTGCGGCGGCACTCCCTGCGGGGGGTAGCCCGGCGGGTATCCGGGCGCGCCGCCGTAGCCCGGCTGCTGACCGTAACCCTGCGGGGCGCCGTACCCGGGGGGGCCGAAGTTCTGAGCCCGCATGCTGCCGTACCGGCCGACCGTCTCGCCCAGCCAGCCGTCGACCACCTGCACCCAGTCCGAGCGCTCGGCCTCGGCGTGCGAGACCTGGTAGCGCCCGAAGACGTCGTGGCCGGGGTTGAGGAAACCGCCGCGCTTGTCGCACTCCAACACCACGTCGACACCGTGCGGGTTGGTCACGAAGGTCAGCTCAAGCTCGTTGATGGTCTGCGCGTACTGCGGAGCGGCGAAGAACTCGATCTCCTGGTAGAACGGCAGGGTCTGCTGTACGCCGTGGATGCGACCCCGCTCCAGGTCGGCGGACTTGAACCGGAAACCGAGCTGGAGGAAGGCCTCCAGGATGCGCTCGTGCACCGGCAGGGGGTGCACGCTTACCTGGTCGAGGTCGCCCTTGTCGACCGCCCGCGCGATGGACAGTTCGGTACGCAGCCCCATCGTCATGCCGCGCAGCCGCTGGCCGTACACGTCCGTGATGGGGGTCTCCCAGGGCACCACCAGCTGGAAGGGGATGGACAGCTGCTGCTTGGGGGCCAGTTGGAAGGAGCCGCTGATCGGGTGCCGGTGGAACTCCATGACCCCGGCGTACTCACTGTCGCCGCTCTCGATCTCGACCCGGGTGACCAGCCCCACGGCGAGGTGCTCGATGTTCGCCGGGGCATCCCCGCCGATCAGGTTGACCTGGCCGTCGAGGGGCTGCCCTGGCCGGGTATGCGGATTGGCCAGGACGGTGTCCACACTGGGACCGCCCACCCCGAGCGCGCTCAACATCTTCTTGAAGACCATCGGTACTCCCGCTGGGGTCTGGTGCCCGGTCTCCCTTTTCAGGAGCGGACGCTGACGCGGGCACCCTATCGAATGCCGCTGTGAGGTCGCTGAAAACACAGCAAAGCGCACGCCGTGTTCAGCGTCCGGCGTTGACGAAGGCGACGATCTCGTCGAGTCCGGGACGGTAGCCGTCGCTGGTGTCCACCTCGATCCGGGGTACCTCGAGCCGGACGGGCTGGAAGCCGTGGTGACCGACGGCGTAGGTGGACTCATCGTCACCGAGGGTGGCGTCGGCGTGGGCGCGCCGGATCGGATTCTCGGCCTGCCGTCGCCGGAGGCGGTCGAAGGCCGTCTGCGCGGCGACCCGGCAGTGCACCACCCGGATGTCGGCGATCCTGCTCAACGGCTCCAGGTGGGGGCGCCAGAGGCGGTCCTGGAAGGCCGCCTCGGCGACCGTGGTGACCCCTGCGGTCAGCAGCACCTCAAGCACCGTGAAGAAGGTGGGCAGGGTCCGCAGGCTCAGGTCGTCGACCAGTGTCGCCGTGAAGTCGCCGGTGGCGTGGACCATGCCTTCCTTGATCTCGTCCCGGCAGATCGCGGGGCAGCCGATCCGCCGGGCGAGCAGGTGAGCCAGTGTCGTCTTGCCGGCCGCAGGCGGCCCGCTGACGACGACGAGGGTAGGGGTTGCGCCCATCATGTCGTTATAGCCCTCACCGGATGCCTGTTGCCGTGTGGAGGGCAACCCGGGGGCGACCACGAGCCGCCGGTGGCCGGGTCCGAGCGGACCCGGCCACCAGGTCGTCAGCTGGCGGTGCAGGTCACCGTGGGTACGGAGTTGGTGCCGGCCCAGCCGCCGATGAAGCCGAAGCTGGTGCTGGCGCCGGCACCGAGCCGGCCGTTGTAGTCGACGTTGCGGGCGGTCACCGTCGAGCCGCTGGTGCTGACGGTGGCGTTCCACGACTGGGTCACGGACTGGCCGTTGGTGTAGATCCACCGCACCGTCCAGCCGTTGATGGCGTTGGGCCCGGCGGTCACCCGTACGTCACCCTGGAAGCCGCCCTGCCACTGGTTGGTGATCGTGTACGTGGCGGTGCAGCCGGAGCCCGGCGACGGCGGCGGGGTGCTCGGCGGGGGCGAGGTGGGTGGCGGCGAGGTGGGCGGCGGAGTGGTCGTGGGCGGGGGCGAGGTGGGCGGCGGAAGCGAGTCGTAGACGCTGGCCTGCCGGGAGGTCTGCCGGATGCCGTTGGTGCCGTTGAACAACCGCTCGCCCCAGGTGGTCAGCTGGTTCGGGTTGAAGTTCGTGGCCATGTCCAGGTACTCGACCCCACCACCGTTGCCGCTCCACGACCAGCCCAGCCAACCGATCCCGTTGGCCTGGGTGTACGACAGGATGGCGTCCTCGTCGGGGTCGCCGTCGGAGTGGTAGTGGCCGAACTCGCCGACCACGATCGGCAGCTGTCGACTGCGGAACCGCCCCAGGTAGTCGCTGATCTCGGCGGCGGTGTCGAAGACCCCGTACATGTGGATGGAGAAGACGATGTTGCGGGCCGGGTCGGCGTTGAACACCGTCGGGGCGGCGTCCCGCATGGTGAAGGACCAGTCCTGACCCCAGTTCGGGCCGTCCACCATGATGGTGTGGGTCAGGCCCCCGTCGCGCAGCCGTCGGATCGCGTTGCTCGTGTCGGTGGCCCAGGAGGAGTAGTTCTGGTTGCCGTACGGCTCGTTGCCGATGTTGACGATCACGAACCGTTCCTGGCCGTTGAGGGCGCTGGCGATGCTGAGCCAGTAGTCGACCGCGCGGTCGAGGCTGACCGCCCCGCTCTGCTCGCCGTAGCCGGTGGTGTCGTGCACCTCCAGCACACAGATCAGCCGGTGGGCCTTGCAGAGCCCGATCACGTTGGTCACGTCCTCGGCGCTGTTGCGGGTCCACCGGTCGCCGCTGGAGAGCACCACTCGGACGGTGTTCGCGCCGAGGGCCTTGATGTCGGCGAAGGACCTGGTCTGGTGGGTGTACCAGGTGTGCGCGTGGTTGACCCCGCGCATGATGAACTCTTGACCGTTGGCGTCGTAGAGCTTGCCGCCGCTGACCGTGAAGCCGGAGGCGGCCTGCGCTGACGGGCCGAAGGCGAACACGGCGGCGACGGTGGCCAACAGGATGGCACCGACGCCCGCGAACAGTTTTCTCATGGTCTTCCTCGCATGAGTTCTCTCCCCCGTGCCCAGGGGGTGAATGGGTAGCGGGTGGCGGCTGTAGCCCGGCAGCCGCGTAGCAGGGCCCGGCGAGGCAGACATCAGCGTAGGACGATGGATGGGTTAAAGCAACCGGTTCAGTGCGCATCGCGAACCGCACCGCCCCCGTGACCGCGTACGGGACCGAGCCGTCACGGGGGCGGGCACCCCCACCACAGGGTGCGCGGTAGATCAGCGCCTGAACCGGTTCAGGTCAACGGTAGGCAGGGGGCCGGCAAGCGTCAAGCATCGGCGAGGGTTGGCAGTTCCGGACCGGGGTATCCGGAACGGGCCACCCGGCCCGGAAGGAGACACCATGGTCAACATCGGTTACACCCTGATGTGTGAACAGGCAGGCCCGAAGGAACTGGTCGACTACGCGGTACGGGCCGAGGCGGCCGGTTTCGACCACCTCGTCATGTCCGACCACTACTACCCCTGGCTGGAGTCACAGGGACACTCCCCGTACGCCTGGTCGGTGCTCGGGGCCGTCGCCCACGCCACCTCCCGCGCGGAACTGATGTCCTTCGTGACCTGCCCGATCCGCCGCTACCACCCTGCGGTGGTGGCGCAGAAGGCCTCGACGATCGGGGTGCTCTCGGACGGACGCTTCACCCTGGGGCTGGGTGCCGGGGAGAACCTCAACGAGCATGTTGTCGGCGCCTGGCCGCACGTGCAGCAGCGGCACGAGATGTTCGAGGAGGCGTTGCAGATCATCCGGCCCCTGCTGTGTGGGGAGACCCTGACCTTCTCCGGCAACCACTACGACGTGCCGGACGCCTACGTCTGGGACCGGCCGGAGGTTCCGGTGCCGATGGCGGTGGCCGCCTCCGGTCGACAGTCCGCCACCCTGGCCGCCGAGTACGGCGACGCCATGGTCGCCACCGACCCCGAGGCCCGCCTGGTGGAGATGTACGAGCAGGCCGGGGGTGCCGGACGACCCCGCTACGGGCAGGTGGCCATCTGCTACGGCCCGGACGAGGCGGAGTGCCGCAAGATCGCCCACGACCAGTTCCGCTGGTTCGGGCTGGGCTGGAAGGTCAACACCGACCTGCCGGACAACGACGCCTTCGAGGCGGCCACCCGCAGCGTCCGCGAGGAGGACGTGGCGGCCGGCATCTCCTGCGGGCCGGACGTGGACAAGCATGTGGAGGCGTTCCGGAAGTTCGTCGACGCCGGGTTCACCCATGTGGCACTGGTCCAGGTCGGCGGGGACAGCCAGCCGATGTTCCTGGAGTGGGCGCAGGACGAACTCCTCCCCCGCCTGCGCGACCTGTGAGCCCGCCGGATCAGCCGTCGACCCGGCAGGACCCAGCGCAGCGGTCGACCCGGCAGGAACCGGTGGAGCGGCGGTCGAGTCGGCAGGGCCTGGCGGGACCGGGCGGCTGCCCTGGTGCCCCAGGTCCGTACCGTTTCGGTGCCGGGCGCGGCACACAACGTCGCCAGCACCGCCCCCCACCAGGTCGCCGACGTCGTTCGGGCCCTGCTCGACGAGCGCGATCATGACCGACTCGCCCCCCTGAAGAACGGGTGAACCCCATGCGTATCGGCAACACGGAGATCCGACCCGCCGGCGGCGGCCTCGGCTGCCTTCTGATGATCCTCGTTTCGGTCGTCGCCTCGATCGTGCTGACCGTACTGCTCAATCTGGTCCTCTGAGCGCCGCTCAGCGCAGCAGGCCGAGGGCGTACAGGGTCTCGCGGATCTCCCGCCCGACCGGCTCCAGGACTCTGGTCCGCAGCCAGCGGGCCGGCGCCACCACGGTGAATCGCCAGACGGCGCGGATCGCCCGGCCCACCGGCACCACGAGGTGCCGCCACAGCCAGCGGGCCCCCAGCCAGAGTGGACGCAGGGTCACCGCCCAGCACCACCACAGGATCCGGCCGGAGGCCCACCAGGCCCAGGACAGCCCGGCGCCCAGGTACCCGCCCAGGACCACCAGCCACCGGCCCACCTGCCGCAGGGCCGGGGTGAGTACCCGGACCAGCCAGGTCACCGGCACCCACACCAGGTAGTACAACGGCACCACGAGCAGGGTGTGGAACAGCCAGACCAGTCCGCGCCCACACCAGCGCAGCGGGGGCCACAGGGCGTTGTGCCACAACCAGACCAGCGGCAACCAGATCAGGGTCTGCCACAGCCACAGTGCGGCACGGCCCAGCCATTGCAGCGGAATCCAGATCAGACGCTGCAACAACCACCCGAGTGGACGCAGCACCCACTGGTCCAGGAACCGGCCGATCGGGGCCAGCACCCAGCGGTACAGTCCTCTGCCGACGGCCGTCAGCAGCTCCCAGGCCAACCGGAACGGCAGCACCACCACCAGCGCTACGCCCCGCACGAGGACCCCCAGCACGGAGGGGCCATCGTTGCGCCGCATCGGCGACGAGGAATCGATCACAGCCGGCCACCCTAACCCCCGCCTCCAACCCCCACCATCCCTCCAACACCCAAGCCCGGGTTGATCAAGAAGTTTGGTCACGACACGCCGAGCCGGCAGACCAAGACCTCTTGATCAACGGGGTTCAGAGCCCGGCGGTCAGGGAGAGGGTGGCCAGGAGGGGGTGGTGGTCGGAGGCCTGGTGGGTTTCCGGGGTGCGGAGGACCTCGACCGTGTGCAGGCGGGTGGCCAGGGCGGGGGTGGCCAGCAGGTAGTCCAGGCGCATGTCGGAGAACTCGGCGCCGCCGTAGCCGGTGGGCACGGTGGGGCCGGCGTTCGCGCCCAGGTCGACCAGGCCAGCGGCGAGCAGCCGGGCCACCGCCCGGGTGTCCGGGGTCCGACCGTCGGAGCGCAGGTGCCGGCGACGGTACGCCTGCGGCAGCCGGGCGATCCGCTCGACGTGCTCGGCGTACGGGTCCAGGGTGTTCAGGTCACCGGCGAGCAGCGCCAGGCCGTCGCGGGCCCGGCGCAGGGCGGCGGCCAGCCACCCGGCCTCGACCAGCCGACGTCGACCGGAGTACGGGTGCAGGTGGGTGCCGAGCACGGTCAACGGGCCGGCGTCCGTGCCGATCGTGACCCGCTGCGCGGCGTGGTGGAACGGGCGGCGTACCGGTGCCACGGCCAGCACCGGCCAGGCCGGCCGGACCAGCACCCCGACCGGTTGCCCGAACCAGGTGCCGGCCCGGTACGCCCGCAGACCCACCCGGTTGGCGAAGGCCGGCAGGTCCAGTCCGCGCAGCTCCTGCAGGGCCAGCACGTCCGGGCGGGCTTCGGCGATCACCCGCAGCAGGGCCTCGCGCCGATCCGGGCCACCGGAGTCCCGACCCCCGTTGCGGATGTTCCAGGTGACCACGCGCAGCACGGCGGCTCAGTCCGCCCGACCGGCCTTGGCCAACTCGTCGTCGAGGGTGTCGACCTCCTCCGACTCGATCGTCGGCTGGTTGCCTTCGTGGACGTCCTCGTTGGGGCGCAGCACCCAGTAGAGCAGCCCGATCCAGGTGGCGGTGAGCAGGATCGCCCCCATGAAGTCGGTCGGATGGTGCATGCCCCGGTACATCCGGGAGATGGCCACCCCGACCGGCATCACCACCGCCAGCGCCACGAAGATCCACCGCCACCACCGGTCGGTACGCGGGTAGACGATGACCGCGATGGCCACCCACAGGCACAGCGTGGCCGCGATGTGGCCGGAGGGGAAGGAGGAGGTGGGCATCGGCCCGTCCAGGTTCTCCACCGGCGGGCGCGGACGGTCCACCGCGGCGGCGGTGGCCAGGAAGAGGGTCAGTTCGCCGAACATCACCAACGCCACGAACAGCACCGGTCGCCAGCGCCGCCAGATGGCCAGCACCAGGGGACAGAAGACCATCGAGACCAGCAGGATGGCGTGGGTGTCCCCGACCTTGCTCCACCACCAGCTCAGGTCGTTGAGGGTCGGGGTGTGCCGCTGCGCGAACCAGGTCGGCACCACCTCGTCCCAGGTGCCGAGGAAGGTGTCCTTGGCGTGGTAGCTGACGAACATGCCGAAGGCGTACAGGGCACCGAAGATCAGCACCCAGCCGACGATGATCTCGGCGATGCCGGCGCGGGCGTGCGGCAGCAGCTTCTCCTCGTCCGGGGCGGGCGCCACCTCGTGCGCCGCCTCCGGTTCCAGCCCTTCGGTCAGCGGGGCCACCGGCCGTCCCCGTTCCAGCCGCCACAGCCGGAAGGCGTACGCGGTGACGCCCAGCCAGGCCGCGCCGAGTAGCCAGGCACCGATCACATCGGAGAGGAAGTGCACACCGAGCGCGACCCGGGTGAAGCCGATCAGGAAGACCACCAGGCCGACCAGGGCCACCACCGCCCGACGCCAGCGCGGGGCCACCGCGGGCAGGAAGACCAGCAGCAGGGCACCGTAGGCGACCATCGACCCCAGGGCGTGGCCGCTGGGAAAGCTCTGTCCGGCGTACGACCCGATCGGGGTGTCCACCTCGGGGCGCAACCGGTCCACCAGGGTCTTGAGGGTCGGGTCGAGGATCAGGGCACCGGCACCGGTGACGATCACGAAGACCGCCAGCCGACCCTGTCGCCGGATCAGCAACCCCACCACCGCGACGGTGACCAGCCAGATGATGACCGGTCTACCCCCGAGGTCGGTGATCGCGTTGAGCACCGTGACCAGGGGGCCGATCGGCGACACCTGGTCGTTGAGCCACTGCGCCACCCCGTGGTCGACGTCGTACAGCGGAGACCACCGCACGCGGACCAGCACCAGCATCAACCCGAAACCGACCCCGGCACCGAGTACGAGCGCCAAGCCGGCGAGCGTACGTTCGGTGAAGTGCCCCAAGGGCCGACGCACCACGTCCCTGACCGCGCCCACGCCCAGCCTCCTTCGTCCTCTGGCGTGCCGCAGTACCCGGTCGATCTGTCAGGTACACCCCTGGGTCGGCGCGTCGGGCCGCAGGGTGCTCAACTCCCCCGGGTCGGACAGCTCGCCACCCTGGGCCTCCGGCTGCCACAGGTCCGGCTGGGCGGGTTCCGGCACCCCGATGCGTACCGCCTCCAACTGGGCGGCGAAGGCCAGCCCTCCGAACAGCGCCATGCCGGTGAGGTTGGCCCACAGCAGCAGCGCCATGATCCCGGTCAGCGCCCCGTAGGTCTGTCCGAAGTCCGCGCTGAACCGGACGTACCCGGCGAGCAGCAGACTGGCCAGCCACCACAGCACGGTGGCGGTACCGGCGCCGAAGAACAACCAGGACAGGCCCGGTTGGTGGCGGCGGGGGGCGTGTCGGAACAGCACCGCCACGGCGAGCACGGTCAGCCCCAGGCTGAGCGGATAGCGGACCACATCCCAGCCGGCGCCGGCCACCTTTCCCCAGGCGTAGTGCCGCTGCACCGAGTCCCCCATCGGCCCACCGCCGACCAGGATCAGGAACCCGACCAGGGCCGGCAGACCGGCGGTGACGGCGAGGACGGCCGCGCGCAGGTACTTGCGGAGCGCCGGGCGGTCCCGTTCCACACCGTAGATCCGGTTGGCGCCGCGCTCTATCTGCGCCATCGTGCTGGTCAACGCCACCAGGCCGGTCATCAGACCCAGGGTGAGCGCCACCTCGCCGATGTCCTCGGCCCGTTCGGCGCCGGCACCGCTGCCGTCGCCGAGCAGCTCGGCGACCACCTGCTCGCTGGCCCCGGGGGTCAACGCCAGCACGGTGTCGGCGACCACCTCACCGCCCACGGCCGCACCCAGCTCGGCGATCAGCCCGGTCAAGGCGATCAGGAACGGCACCACAGCCAGGCAGAGCTGGAAGGCGAAGGCCCGGGAGTGGCTGAACCCGTCCCCGTACCGGAACCGGGTGAAGGCGTCGCGCAGCAGGTGCCAGCCGCCCTCCCGACGCAGGGTCTGCCAGGCGTGGTCGGCGCAGAGCTGCTCGTCGGACATCAGCCGGGTCTCCGGCACCAACTTGGTGCTACTCACCGCAGGCGACTCTCACTCGCGACCACGGGGCTCGCAGGCTCACTCCTCGCGCTCACCGGTGGCCCTTTTCGACGAGTCGTTCACCTCGCTCGGCGGCGGCGGAGGCGTCCTCGGTGAGGTCCGGCGCCTGCTCCGGCCGGGGTACGCACAACCACAGCGCCCGCCGGTGGATCTGGGCCCGCAGGGTGCTCCCCGGCTCGATCAGGTCGCCGTCCAGCTCCCGGGGCTGGGCCCGGTTGCTGGTGATCTCGACCCGTCGGGCCCGGAACTCCTCCATCCGGGGCACCCGGTCCCGGCGGCGCAGCACCCCCCAGCCGAGGGCCAGCCAGTGCCGCAGGTTACGCGGGCTGAGCACGGCGATGTCGAAGTAGCCGTCGTCCGGTGCGGCGTCGGTGAGCAGGGTGACCCCGCCCTGGAGCCGACCCACGTTGGCTACCAGCACCGAGCGGACCCGGCGGGTGATCGGGGGCTGGTCGTCCAACCGGATGGACACCCGCATCGGCCGGTCCCGCAGGTGCCGCATCGCCCCCACCACGTACGCCGGCCAGCCGATCCGCCGTTTGGTGGTCTCGCTGGTGGCGGCGAGCATCTGCGCATCGAAGCCCATGCCGGCCATCACCGCGAAGTGCTGCCCGTCCACCTCTCCGACGTCGAGCAGTCGCCGTCCGCGTTCCACGGCCACCGCCAGCCCGGCGGCCAGGTCGGTGGAGAGGCCCAGGTTGGCCGCGAGCAGGTTGCCGGTGCCCTGGGGCAGTACGGCCAGCGCCACCTCGGTGCCGACCAGGGCACTGACGCAGGCGCGTACGGTGCCGTCCCCGCCGCAGGCGAAGACCACCTCGGCACCGGCGGCGAGGGCCTGTTCGGTCTGTCCCCGGCCGGGGTCCTCGACGGTGGTCTCGTACCACAGCGGCGCGGGCCATCCGGCGGCGGCGAGAGTGTCCTCGACGGTGTGGCGCAGCGCGTCGAGGTCTTCCACCTTCACCGGGTTGACCACCACCGCGCTGCGCGGCGACCGCGCCTGCTCTCCAGCTTCCACGGCGCCAGTGTGCGGCATGGTACGAGGTTCGGCGACCCGACGCCGCGTGGGCAGATTCACCCGTGGTGGAGGGTTTCAGATCGTGCGAACCGATCGGGCGGCGATGCGCCGGTGTCGACCGAACCCGCCGGCCAGTATTCCGATCACCCTCCCTGACGGCATCACCACGACTAGCCTCAGACGCAGGTCAGCACGACAGGGGGTGAGGTCCGATGGCCTCAGCCAGCGAGGCACCGATGCCGGCCGACAACCGAGCCGGCGACGCACCCGTGCTGGCCGGCATCGGCCCGCAGGACGCCCTGCCGGTGGCCCGGGTGGCCGCCAAAGTGGCCGCCGCCCAGCGTCGGGACGTACATCTGCTGCACGCCTTCAACTGGGCCGCGATGGAGGGGCCGGCGGTCTCCGGTTCCCGGGCCGACGCGGAGCGGCTGATCTCCGAGGCCACCGAGGCGATCCGGCTCAGCGAGCCCGACGTGGCCCTCACCACCGAGATCGTCGAGGGCTCGGCGGTGGCGAATCTGGTCCGCAGGTCCGAGTCGGCGTTCCTGGTGGCCGTGGGCGACGGGGGGATGGCCCACTGCGCCCGCTGCATCCCGGCGGACAGCCCGGCCGTGCAGGTGGCCGCCCGGGCAGACTGCCCGGTGCTGGTCGTCCGACGCGAACCGCCACCGAAGGGCCCGGTGCTGGTCGGGGTGGACGGGTCGCCCGCCGCCGAGATCGCGCTGGCCTGGGCCTTCACCGCCGCCGCGGATCTGGGGGCCCGACTGCTGTCCATCCGGGTGGTCGAGCGGCAGTCCGAGATCGAGGCGACCACCAGCCTGCTGCGCGAACTGGTGGGCCGGGTGGGCGCCGGCCGTCCGCAGACCCCGGCCGAATGTCATGTCGTCTGCGGGGATCCCGGCTCCGTCCTGATCGACCAGTCCCGCTCGGCGCAGCTGACGGTGGTCTCCGCGCGCGGCGACCAGCCCTGGCGCGGCATGCTCGGCGCGGTCAGCCAGGCGGTGCTCTACCACGCCCCCTCGCCGGTGATCGTGGTGCGGGGGCTGACCCGTGCACCGGTCATCGGTGGGCCATGACACCCGGGCCGCCGGGACCATTGGCCCTGATCCACCCCCGCCGATATCGACAGACTCAAGGAGTAACGCCCGTTGCGGATGCAGAATCCGCCGAGCAGGGAGAGGCTCAACCATTATGGACACGGCCCTGAACCTAGAGAGCACCCTGACCGATGAGGAGTTGCGCCGGCTGGACGCCTACTGGCGGGCGGCCAACTACCTGACGGTGGGCCAGATCTACCTGCTCGACAATCCGCTGCTGCGCGAGCCGCTGGCCCCCGAACACGTCAAGCCCCGGCTGCTCGGCCACTGGGGCACCTCCCCCGGCCTGAACCTGATCTACGCCCACCTGAACCGGGTGATCGTGGCTCGGGACCTGTCCGCGATCTACATCACCGGCCCCGGACACGGCGGTCCGGCCCTGGTAGCGAACAGCTGGCTGGAAGGCACCTGGAGCGAGCGGTATCACGGCATCGACCGCGACGAGGTCGGCATGGCCCGGCTGTTCCGCCAGTTCTCCTTCCCCGGCGGCATCCCCAGCCATGTGGCCGCGGAGGTGCCGGGTTCGATCCACGAGGGCGGCGAGCTGGGGTACGCCCTGAGCCACGCCTACGGCGCGGCCTTCGACAACCCGGATCTGCTGGTCGCCTGCGTGATCGGCGACGGGGAGGCCGAGACCGGCCCGCTGTCCGGCAGTTGGCTGTCCAACGTGTTCCTGAACCCGGCCCGCGACGGAGCGGTGCTGCCCATCCTGCACCTCAACGGATACAAGATCGCCAACCCGACCGTGCTGGACCGGATTCCCGGGTCCGACCTGCTGGACATGATGCGCGGCTTCGGCTACAAGCCGTACGTGGTGGCCGGTGACGAGCCCGCGGCGGTGCACGAGTTGCTGGCCGCCACCTTCGACCGGGTCCTCGACGAGATCGCGGAGATCCAGCACCAGGCCCGCTCCGGCGCTACCGTGCAGCGTCCCCGCTGGCCGATGATCGTGCTGCGTACCCCGAAGGGCTGGACCGGCCCGAGTGAGGTCGACGGCAAGCAGGTCGAGGGCACTTTCCGCGCCCACCAGGTCCCGCTGTCGCAGGTGCGGACGAACCCGGGACAGCTGGCCGAGCTGGAGCGCTGGCTGCGCAGCTACCGGCCGGAGGAGTTGTTCGACGCCACCGGCTCCCCGGTTCGGGATCTGACCACGCTGCCCCCCTCGGGTGACCGCCGGATGAGCGCCAACCCGGTCACCAACGGCGGACAGGTGCTGCGTGACCTGAAGCTGCCGGACTTCCGCGACTACGCCGTCGAGGTGCCCCGACCGGGCGCTACGGCCAGCGGGGCCACCGGCGAGCTGGGCAAGTGGATCCGCGACGTGCTCGTCGCCAACCCGCAGAACTTCCGCCTGTTCGGCCCGGACGAGGTGGCCTCCAACCGGCTCCAGGCGGCCTTCGAGGTCACCGACCGGGCCTGGATGGCCGGCACCGTCCCCGGCGACGACCACCTCTCCCCGGACGGGCGGGTGATGGAGGTCCTCTCCGAGCACCTGTGCCAGGGCTGGCTGGAGGGCTACCTGCTGACCGGCCGACACGGCATCTTCACCAGCTACGAGGCCTTTATCCACATCGTCGACTCGATGGTCAACCAGCACGCCAAGTGGCTGAAGGTCACCCGGGACATCCCCTGGCGGATGCCGGTGGCGTCGCTGAACTACCTGCTGTCCAGCCACGTCTGGCGGCAGGACCACAACGGCTTCTCCCACCAGGATCCGGGCTTCATCGACCATGTGGTGAACAAGAAGGCCGAGGTGGTCCGGGTCTACCTGCCGCCGGACGCCAACACCCTGCTGTCCACGATGGACCACTGCCTGCGCAGCCGGCACTACATCAACGTGGTGGTGGCCGGCAAGCAGCCCGCACCCAACTGGCTGAGCATGACCGAGGCCATCCAGCACTGCCGCCGGGGCCTGGGCATCTGGGACTGGGCCAGCACGGACGACGACAGCGAACCGGACGTCGTGCTCGCCTGCGCCGGTGATGTGCCGACCCTGGAGACCCTGGCCGCGGCCGACCTGCTGCGCCAGCACCTGCCGGAGCTGAAGGTCCGGGTGATCAACGTGGTGGACCTGATGCGGTTGCAGCCACCCTCGGAGCACCCGCACGGGTTGCCGGACCCGGAGTTCGACACCCTGTTCACCCGCGACAAGCCGATCATCTTCGCCTACCACGGCTACCCGTGGCTGATCCACCGGCTCAGCTACCGGCGCACCAACCACCGCAACCTGCACGTGCGCGGGTACAAGGAGGAGGGCACCACCACCACTCCGTTCGACATGGTGATGCTCAACGACCTGGACCGCTTCCACCTGGTGATCGACGTGATCGACCGGGTGCCCGGGTTGGCCTCCCGCGCCGCCCACCTGCGCCAGAAGATGACCGACGCCCGGCAATCCTGCCGCGACTACACCCGGCAGTACGGCGAGGACGACCCCCGGGTCGCCGAGTGGCGCTGGGTCCGCGAGACCGACCCGACCAACCGGTAGGGAGTGATCATCGTGAGCGACGAGCAGATCGTGGTGGGCTACGACGGCTCACCGGACGCGGCGGTGGCCCTCGAGTGGGCGCTGGGACAGGCCCACCGGGACGGCCGGCCGATACGGCTGGCGTACGTCTTCGAATGGTTGACCGTGGCCGGTTGGATCGGGCCCGGCATGACCCCGGGGATGTGGCCGGACGAGCAGGCCCGCCAGGAGGTCGAGGAGTTGGTACGCAAGGCGGCTGCCGAGGCCGCCGCCGCGCACCCCGACCTGACGATCAGCGGTGAGGTGCTCGACGGGCCACCCGCCCTGGTGCTGGAGGAGTGCTCCAAAGAGGCCGGCCTGGTCGTGCTGGGTAGCCGGGGGCACGGCGGCTTCACCGGCCTGCTGGCCGGCTCCACCGCCGTCAGTGTCACCGCCCACGCCCACTGCCCGGTGGTGGTGGTCCGTCAGGAGACCGCCGGTGCGGGCCGGGAGGGACATGTCGCGGTCGGGGTGGACGGCTCGGAGCAGTCCCTGCTGGCCCTGGGGTTCGCCGTCGAGCAGGCGGCCCTGCGCCAGGTGCCGCTGCACGTCGTGCGGGCCTGGCAGCCCGGACGGGAGCAGTGGCACCTGCGCGGCGAGCAGGCCCGCGAGGCGGCGCTGGCCGCGCATCGCGCCGATCTGGACGAGCCCCTGGCCCGCTGGCAGGCGGCCTTCCCGAACGTCGAGGTGACCGTGGAGGCGGTGGCCGCCGCACCCGCCGGGCTGCTGATCGAGGCCAGCCGCAACGCGCAGCTCATGGTGGTCGGTTGCCGGGGCCGGGGCGGGCTACGCGGCATGCTGCTCGGCTCGGTCAGTCAGCAGCTCATCCAACACGCCCACTGCCCGGTAGCGGTGGTCCGGGAACGCTGAGCGATTCCTTCGCCTCCCCGCCGGCACTCAGGCCGACGGGGAGGCGGAGGCGCGCAGACCCCCGTGCAGGGCCCGCAGGGCGTTGAGGATCACCAGCACGTCGATGCCCTCCTGAAGGAAGGCACCGGCCACCGGGGGCAGGTAGCCGACCGCCGCGACCGCCATCGCGCACACCGCCAGGCCCATGCCGACCGTGGCGCTCTGCACGGCGATCCGGCGGGCGTACCGGGCGATCTCCACCGCGTCGGCCAGGGGATCCAGCCGGTCGACCGTGAGCACGGCGTCGGCCACGTCCGCGGAGGCGCTGGCCCCGGTGGCCCCCATGGCCACCCCGACATGGGCCTGTGCCAACGCCGGTGCGTCGTTGACCCCGTCGCCGACCATCACGGTCACCGCCCGATCGGCCTCGGCCTGCACCCGGGCGACCTTCTCCTGCGGGGTGCAGTGGGCCACCACGTCGTCGACCCCCACCTCCTCGGCCACCCGCCGGGCGGCGTCCGGCCGGTCGCCGGTGACCATCACGATCCGGGTCAGGCCGGCGGTGCGCAGCCGGTCCACCACCCGGCGGGCGTCCGGGCGGACCGGGTCGGCCAGCAGGATCGCGCCGATCGGCCCGGTCTCGTCGGTGACCCAGACCGCGGACTGTCCCGGTTCCGTTAGCCGGGCCCGGGCCCAGGGTGGGGGGTCCCCGGCCAGTTGCCCTACCCGGATGCGCCGCCCGTCGACCCGGCCCTGCACCCCCCTGCCCGCCTCCTCGGTCACCTCGGTCGGCATGGTCAGCCGCAGTCCCCGGTCACGGGCCTGGTCCACCAGGGCCGCGGCCAGTACGTGGGGGGACAACTGCTCCACCGAGGCGGCCAGTCGCAACACCTCCTCGGGGTCCCCGCCGGGGGCCACCAGGGTCTCGGCCACCCGGGGACGACCGCCGGTCAGAGTGCCGGTCTTGTCCACCAGCAGGGTCCGCGCCCGGCCCAGCAACTCCAGGGACCCCCCGTCGCGGACCAGCACCCCCCGGCGGGCCACCCGGGACAGCCCGGAGACGATGGCGATCGGGGTGGCCAGCAGCAGCGGGCAGGGGGTCGCCACCACCAGCACGGCCACCGCCCGGACGACATCACCGGACACCACCCAGCCCAGGCCGGCCAGCAGGAGGGTGAAGGGTACGAAGGCCGCGGCGTACCGGTCGGCCAGGCGTACGGTCGGCGCCTTGCGGGCGGTGGCCTCCTCGGCCAGCCGGACGATGCCGGCGTAGGTGCTGCGGGCGGCACTCTCGGTGGCCCGCAGTCCGAAGGCGGCACCGGCGTTGACGACCCCACTGGCCACCGCCGCCCCGATCCCCTTCTCGACGAGCCGGGACTCCCCGGTGACGACGGACTCGTCCAGGGTCGCGGGTTCCTCCGTCACCCCGTCGACGGCGACCACGTCCCCGGGGCCGACCAGCAGCCGGTCCCCCACCGCCACCCGGTCCACCGGCACCACCTCGATATTCCCCTCGGGGGTGCGCCGTCGGGCGGTGCGGGGGGCCCGTTCCAGCAGGGCCCGCAGGTCCCGGGTGGCCCGCCGCTGTGCGTACGCCTCCAGGGTCCGCCCGGTGGCCAGCATCACCGCGATCACCGCACCGGCCAGGTACTCCCCCACCCCCAGGGCGCCTCCCAGCGCCAGGACCGCGATCACGTCCACCCCGAACCGGCGCCGCCACAGGTCACGCAGTACGGAGACGGCGGCGGGCAGCAGGGCGACCAGGGTGACTCCCGCCCACACCAGGTCGGCGGCACCGGTACGCCCGGCCAACCGCAACCCGACCCCGACCAGCACCAGCGCGGTCAGACCGGTCAGCGGTGCCCACAACCCCCAGCGCAGGCCGTGCCGACCGGAGCGACCCGGTCCGGCCGGGTGCTCCGGCAGGCATTCCCCTGGACCGCGCTCCGGCTCGCCGGCCTGCGACTGCACTCCCACCAGCGGATCGTCCCAACCCGGGGACCCCGATGTCGGCCACTTCCGCCCCGCGGGGCACCCAAAGTCGGCTGCCGCCACCGTCGACGGGCCGCCGAGGCCGGGCAGAATCGGGGCCGGAGTGCCCCTGCCGAGGGGCCCATCCGGCCGTGCGGACGACCGAGGTGTGGCCCAGGATGAACGAGACCCGCCCCACAGCCGTACCCGGGTGCGGCACGATGGGGACATACGGAAAGGTCGTGACGATGAGCCAGCAGACCCCGGCTACCCGCCCGTTGACCACCGCCCTGGTGGAGGCCGCCGCGATGGCCGGCCACGCGCCGTCGGTGCACAACACCCAACCCTGGCGGTGGCGGGTACTGCCGGAGGCGTTGGAGCTGCGGGTGGTCCGCGACCGCCAGCCGACCGCCACCGACCCCACCGGCCAGTTGGTCACCCTCAGCTGCGGTGCCGCCCTGCACCACGCGCGGCTGGCGTTGGCCGCCGAGGGTTGGACCGCCCAGGTGTACCGGCTGCCCGATCCGGAGGAGCCGGACCTGCTGGCCCGGCTGACCACGCCGCAGCCCTCCGGAGCCGACCCGGAAGCCATGCACATGGTGCAGTGCATGCAGGTGCGGCACACCGACCGGCGGCCGGTCAGCGAGGAGCCGGTGAGCGAGCAGGCCCTGTCCGCGATCGCCTCGGCGGCCGCCGCCGAGGGGGTCCACCTGGAGATCCTCGACCGGGACCAGGTGCTGCAACTGGCCGCCGCGGCCTCGCACGCCGCCGCGGTCGAGTCGGAGGACTCCGCGCTGCGGGAGGAACTGGACTACTGGACCAGCCGCGCCGGTGGCAGCGGACTTCCCCCGGAGGTGCTGCTGGAGCAGCCCGCCCAGACCACCGTGCCGGGCAGGGACTTCGGCCGCCCCGGCGCCCTGCCGGGCGGTCCGGGTCACGACCGGGCGGCCTCCTACGGGGTGCTGTACGGAGACGAGGACAATCCCCTCAGTTGGCTGCGCGCCGGGGAGGCGCTCTCCGCGGCCTGGTTGCACGCCACCCGGCTGGGGGTGTCCGTGGTGCCGTTGAGCGGGGTGGTGGAGGTCGGCGGCACCCGACAGATCCTGCGACAGGTGCTGGCCGGTTTCGGTCACCCGTACCTCGCCCTGCGGCTGGGGGTGGCCGACCCGGAACACGCCGGCCCCCCGCACACCCCCCGGCTGCCCCGGGAACAGGTGGTGGACACCTCCGCTCTGGAAGGGTGATCAACACGGGCGTTCTGTCCCGGCGGTGCGCCGGATAGCATCGCCTGGTGACTCTCGGTGCCCCGAACCCCCGCCACGAGCCCCCCTCCCTCGGGCTAAGTCCGCTGTCCCGGGTCCACCTCGACGAACTGCTCCAGGAGATGCTGGACCGGGTCGGCGAGGTGGTGACCAGCCGGGAACGGCTGCGCGCCCTGCTGGACGCGGTGGTCGGCATCGGCACCGACCTGGATCTGCACAGCACCCTGCTACGGATCGTGCAGTCGGCCTGTGAGCTGGCCGGCGCCCGGTACGGGGCCCTCGGGGTGATCGGGGCGGACCGGACCCTGCACGACTTCATCACCCACGGCATCTCCCCGGAACTGCACGCCAAGATCGGTGACCTGCCGCACGGCCGGGGGGTGCTCGGCCTGCTGATCGACGATCCGAAGCCGCTGCGGATGCCGGACATCACCCAGCACCCCCACTCGTACGGCTTCCCGCCGCACCATCCCCCGATGCACACCTTCCTGGGGGTGCCGATCCGCATCCGGGACCAGGTCTTCGGCAACCTCTACCTGGCCGAGAAGCAGGGCGGCGCCCAGTTCACCGAGGACGACGAGGAGATCGTCGTGGCGCTGGCCGCGGCGGCCGGGGTGGCGATCGAGAACGCCCGGCTGTACGCCCTGGCCAACCGGCGGGAACGCTGGCTGTCCGCCACCGCCGAGATCACCTCCCTGCTGCTCGGTGAGGTACGCCGTACCGACGCCCTGACCCTGGTGGCCCGCCGGGCCCGGGAGGTCGCCGAGGCCGAGCTGGCCCTGGTGCTGCTCTACGACGACATGGCCGAGCACTTCACCGTGGAGGTCGTCGACGGTGCCGGCGACCAGGCCCGCGCGCTGGTCGGCACGGTGCTGCCGGCCGAGGACACCAGCTTCGCCGGCCCGGTCACCGAGGGCCGGCACACCTCCGTGGAGGACCTGGCCCACGCCGCGCCCTGGCCGGCGGTGCTGCACACCGGCCCGGCGGTGATCTCGCCGCTGGCCACCGCCGACACCCTGCACGGGGTGCTGGTGATCGCGCACAGCGTCGACCACGACGGGGCCACCGACGACGACGTGGTGCTGCTGGGCAGCTTCGCCGGGCAGGCCGCCCTGGCCATGGAACGGGCCCGGGGGCAGGAGGAACGGGAACAGCTTGTGGTCCTGGAGGACCGCGAGCGCATCGCCCGGGACCTGCACGACGTGGTCATCCAGCGGTTGTTCGCCACCGGCCTCCAGTTGCAGAGCGCGGTGCCGTTGGCCGGCCGTCCGGAGCTGGCCAAGCGGATCAACGCGGCGGTCGACGACCTGGACGCCACCATCAAGGACATCCGGCGCACCATCTTCGAGCTGCGCAGCCCGGTGAGTGCGGCGCTGCGTACCGAGATCCGTGAGGCCGTCGAGGTGGCCGCCGAATCCCTGGGCTTCCGCCCTCGGCTGGAGCTGGTCGGGCCGATCGACAGCGCCGTGCCCGACCCGGTCCGTCCCGAACTCACCGCCGTGCTGCGGGAGGCCCTCTCCAACGCCGTACGCCACGCCCAGGCCTCGGCCGTGTCGGTGACCGTGAGTGTGGACGCCACCCGGGTCACTGTCAGCGTCGCCGACAACGGGGTCGGGTGCGACCCGGCGGCCGCCCGGGGCGGCCTGGTCAACCTGCGTGAACGCGCCGAACGCCACGGCGGGACCTTCGAGGTACGCCCGGCCGAGCCGCAGGGCACCGAGCTGTACTGGTCGATCCCCCTGCGGGACTGACCAGCGCAGCTCACCCTGCCGGGGCCGGGCTAGGTGCTCTTGCCGAGCAGGCGGGTGGCCAGGACGGCGGCCTGGGTGCGCCGCTCCAGGCCCAGCTTGGCCAGCACGCTGGAGACGTAGTTCTTGACCGTCTTCTCGGCCAGGAACATCTTGCCGGCGATCTCCCGGTTGGTCAGCCCCTCGGCCACGTACTCCAGGATCCGCCGCTCCTGCTCGGTGAGGGCCTGCAACTCGCGGGGTTGTTCCACCCCGCTGCGGATGCGGTCCAGCACCCGGGTGGTGATCGCCGGGTCGAGCAGCGACTGACCGGCCGCCACCCGGCGTACCGCGTCTACCAGGTCGGTGCCGCGGATCTGCTTGAGCACGTAGCCGGAGGCCCCGGCCATGATCGCGGCGAACAGGGCCTCGTCGTCCTCGTACGAGGTCAGGATCAGCCCCTTGATCGAGGAGTCCACCGCCCGGATGTCCCGGCACACGTCGATGCCGTTGCCGTCGGGCAGCCGGGCGTCGAGGATCGCCACGTCCGGCCGCAGCGCGGGAATCCGGCGGGCCGCCTCCTGCGCGGAACCGGACTCACCAACCACCTCAATGTCGCCACTTGCCTGCAGCAGGTCGGCGAGGCCACGACGGACGACCTCGTGGTCGTCGAGCAAGAACACCCGGATCATCCCCCGTTTCTACCCCGCCCACCCCACCCCCCGCACGGGCCAAAGGTCCCAACCCTCCCCCTCAACCCTGTTGATCAAGAGGTTTACGTCCGCGTACGCCCGGATCCAGACCGAAACCTCTTGATCAACGCCGAGGGCCGGGGGCCATGGGAGATGCGGGCAAGGGTGGGCGGGGGTCCTGGGGGTTCGGGACGTGTGGCCCTGCTCTGGAGGGGTGGTGAGGGCGCACCGTGGATGTAACGGGTGAGTGTGAGGGGGTACGACCATGGAAAACGGCTACACGGTCGAACAGTTGCGGACCGCCGCCATCGACGCGATCCGCGCGCCGTCCCTGCACAACGTCCAGCCGTGGCGGTTCCGGCTCCGTGATGGTGCCATCGAGGTCCTGATCGACCCGGCCCGCCGGCTGCCCGCCACCGACCCCAGCGGCTGGGGTGCCCGCCTAGCCGCCGGAGCGGCCCTGTTCAACCTGCGACTGGCCCTGGCGGTGGCCGGTACCCCGGCGACGGTACGGCTGCGGCCGTACCCCTCGGAGCCGGACGTCGTGGCCCGACTGGTGCCGGATGTGCCCCGCCGACCCACCCCCGCCGAGCAGAACCTGCACGCCGCCATCCCCCGCCGGTTCAGCAACCGGGCCCCGTTCTGGCCCGACCCCGTACCGGCCGACGCCCGTTGGCGGCTCGGTGACGCGGCCCGTGCCGAGCACTGCTGGCTGGAGTTGCTGATCGGGGTCAGTGCGGTCAACGCCTTCGCCGAGATCGCGCACAGCGCCAACCGGGTCCTCGAACGCGACCCGGCCTACCGGGCGGAACGGCAGGCCTGGATTCGCCGCGAGCACGCCCCCGACGGGGTACCGGTCACCGCCGGCGGCCCGCTGGCCGAGCCGCAGGACCTGCTGCCGGCCCGGGACTTCGGCGACCGACACCGACCCCCCGGCCGCGACTTCGAACCCGAGCCCCTGGTAGCGGTGCTCGGCTCCCCCGGCAACACCGCGGTCGACCAGGTCATCGCCGGTCAGGCGATGCAGCGGGTGCTGCTCACCGCCACCGACGCCGGCCTGTCGGTGTCCATGCTGTCCCAGCCGGTCGAGGTGCCCTCGGCCCGCGAGCAGCTACGGGTGTCGCTGGGACGCTTCGGCGCCCCCCAGATGGTGATGCGGGTCGGGTACGGCCAGCCCGGCTGGCCCACCCCTCGCCGGGAGGTCGACGAGGTGCTGGACCTGCCGGTACACCACCACGCCTAGCCGGGCAGGGTGGCGAGCAGTGCGGCCTCCCGGTGCGGGTCCAGACCGACCGGTGGCCGGGGCGGCCGACCGGCCCGGGACGGCACCTGGCCGACCCGGCGCAGCCAGGACCAGGTGTCGGCCACCGTCTCGGTCAGGGGTCGGCAGCGCAGCCCGTCGGCGTACGCGCGGGTGACGTCCTTCTGCTGAAGCCACCGCCACTCGTGGTCAGGTGGAATCCAGATCGGCAGGTCGTTCCAGGGCACGACCCCGGCGGCGAGGATCCGTTCCGGGTCGACCCAGCGCAGCCGGGCGTCCGCACCGGTGGCGTCGAGACAGGCGGCCAGCAGTTCACCGAAGGTGGCCGACCCGGGCCGACCGACCACGTTGACGGGGCCGCCGCGCCGGGCCGCCCCGGAGTCCAGCAGGTAGGCCGCCAGGTCCCGGACGTCGATGTACTGCACCGGCAGGTCGGCGGGACCGGGTGCCAGCACCTCGCCGCCGCGGGCGATGCGGCCAAGCCACCACGGCAGCCGACCGATGTCCTCGCCGGGGCCCAGGATCAGCCCGGCCCGGGCCAGCAACACCCGGTCGCCCAACACCTCCCGCAGGGCCCGCTCGGCACCGGCCTTCAGCTGGGGGTAGTCACCTTCGGTGGCCTCCGGGTCGGCCTCGACCACCGGATCCCGCTCGGTCACCCCGGCCGGCACCGGCGGGGCGTAGACGGAGCCGCTGGAGACGTAGACGTAGTGGCCGATCCGACCGGCCAGCAGCCGCGCCACCTGCCCTGCGGCCCTGGGCGCACCATCCCAGGTGTCGACGACCACATCCCACTCGCCGTCGGCGAGCGCGCCCAGGCCGTCCGGGGTCAGGCGGTCACCCACGAGACGTCGTACGCCGGCCGGAGGAGCCCCGTGCCGCCCCCGGTTGAACACCGTGACCGACCAGCCACGATCGAGGGCCTCGGAGACCGTCGCCCCGCCCACGAATCCCGTTCCACCCAGCATCAGCAGTCGCATACGCCTCACCCTGCCCCTGGTCGAGGAGCCACGGGAGCCCGGTTCACCGTCAGCAGATCTGCCGACAGCAGAACGAAGGTGCCCGCGCCGGCCGGACGATCAGTTGTCCGGTCGACGCGGGCCAGGTTCGGCGGTGCCGCGGGCACGGCGGGCGACCACCTGATCACTTCGTTCGCAGAACGGGTGACCAGTTCCATCGTGGGCGGTGACCGATACTCCGGTCAACAGCTTCCGGAAAATTATCGGTAAACTCCTATGCCACCGGGGCGGCACTGTCCCGGATGACGAGTTCCGTGGCCAACTCCACCCGAGGGCTCTCCACCCGCTCCCCCTTGGCCAACCGCAGCACCGTACGGGCGGCCAGCATCCCCATCTCGCTCAACGGCTGACGCACCGTGGTCAACGGAGGCGAGCACCACCGCACCTCCGGCAGGTCGTCGAAGCCGACCACGCTGACATCGTCCGGAATCCGCAGCCCCCGCTGCCGTACGGCCTCGTAGACCCCCAGAGCCATCTGGTCGCTGGAGGCGAAGATCGCGGTCGGCGGGTCCGCCAACCCCAGCAGTCGCCCGCCGCCGACGAACCCGGCCTCGTGGTAGAAGTCGCCCGGGCAGACGAGGGTCTCGTCGAAGGTGAGTCCGGCGGCCTCCAGGGCGGCCCGGTAGCCGTCCATCCGGGCCCGACTGCACATCAACTGCGGCGGCCCGGCGATGAACCCGATCCGCCGGTGCCCCAGACCGATCAGATACTCCGTGGCGCGCAGGCCACCGGCCCAGTTGGCGGCACCGATCGTCGGCGCCTCCTGGGCCGGCAGCCCGTCCGCGTCGACGATCACCACAGGGATGTTGAGCCGGCGCAACTCGGCCTGTAGCGGCGGCTCGACCATGGAGGTCACGAAGATGACCCCCTCGGTGCCGCGCCGCCGCATGCCGTCGAGCCACTGTTCGGCGGAGGTGTTCTGGCGGTGGATGGCGGAGACCACCGTGCCCACCCCGGCGGCGTGGGCCACATCCTCCACCCCACGAATGATCTCCACCGCCCACGGACTGTCCAGATCGTTGAACACCAGATCCACCAGACCCGAACTGGCCCGCATACTCGGCGGCCGACGCCGATACCCATGCCGCGACAGCAACTCCTCCACCCGCTGACGCGTCTGCGGAGCCACATCCGAACGACCATTGATCACCCGCGACACCGTCGGCACCGACACCCCGGCCAGGTCTGCGATCACGGAGATGGTCACCTTGCGGGTTTCTCTGGCGGCCACAGCACTCCCAACCGGTACGGCGACAGCCCGCGCGGCGACGAGGAGCGGCCGGGACGGGCGGCCGGCTGCCCTCCTTACCCTAGTGCTGAGAAATTCCAGCCGCCTACCGGTAATTGGTGCAATTCACATTCGCCCAGCGGTCATCGCCGGAGCACCTGTCGGGGCCGTGCGGGAGCGTGTTGATCAGCCCTTCGGAGCGGCCGCGCTGTCCCGGATGACCAGTTCGGTGGCCAACTCCACCCGAGGGCTCTCCACCTTCTCCCCCTTGGCCAACCGCAGCACCGTACGGGCGGCCAGCATCCCCATCTGGGCCAGCGGCTGACGGACCGTGGTCAACGGAGGCGAGCACCACCGCACCTCCGGCAGGTCGTCGAAGCCGACCACGCTGACGTCGCCGGGCATCCGCAGCCCGCGCTGCCGTACGGCCTCGTAGACCCCGAGGGCCATCTGGTCGCTGGAGGCGAAGATGGCCGTCGGCGGATCCGCCAGGGCCAGCAGCCGCGACCCGCCGGCGAACCCGGCTTCGTGGTAGAAGTTGCCCGGCTGGATCAGCCGATCGTCGATGGGCAGTCCGGCGGCCTCCAGGGCGGCCCGGTAGCCGTCCATCCGGGCCCGACTGCACATCAACTGCGGCAGTCCGGCGATGAACCCGATCCGCCGGTGCCCCAGACCGATCAGGTACTCCGTGGCCCGCAGACTGCCCGCCCAGTTCGTGGCGCCGATGGTCGGTGCGTCCTGGGAGGGAACACCGGCCGGGTCGACGATCACCACAGGGATGTTGAGCCGACGCAACTCGGCCTGCTGCGGGGGCTCAAGGGTGGAGGTCACGAAGATGACCCCCTCGGTGGAGCGGGTCCGGATGTTGTCCAGCCACTGCTTCGCCGAGGAGGTACGCCGGTGGATGGCGGAGACCACCGTGCCCACCCCGGCGGCGTGAGCCACATCCTCCACCCCACGAATGATCTCCACCGCCCACGGACTGTCCAGATCGTTGAACACCAGATCCACCAGACCCGAACTGGCCCGCATACTCGGCGGCCGACGCCGATACCCATGCCGCGACAGCAACTCCTCCACCCGCTGACGCGTCTGCGGAGCCACATCCGAACGACCATTGATCACCCGCGACACCGTCGGCACCGACACCCCGGCCAGGCGGGCGATCGCCGCGATGGTCACCGTGCGGTTGTCGTTGACACCCACGCGGCCCTCCCTTTGCTCAAACGTCACCGTGCCGCAGCCGACTGGTCGACCAACGGACATCACTACTGTTTCTGCGCCACCCTGGTGATGTCCTTGACGATCTGGTCGGGCCGCTTCGAGCCGACGATCAGATCGGCGACACTCTTGTTGATCTGCTCGCCGACCGCCGGGGGGAAGGCCTGGTCGAGATAGAGCTGGAACCCGCTGGCGACAGCCAGATGCGCCGCCACCACCTGGTTGTTCGCGTCCTTGATCCGGCCGACGGCGGCCAGGTTGGTGGGCAGCACGGCACCGGTCTCCGCCGCCCAACGCTGGTTCTCCGACCGCAGCAGCGACCGCAGAAAGTCCACTGTGGCGGGGGGCGCGTTGCGACCGACCGCGAAGCCGTTACCGCCACCGAAGGCGTCCGTGGCCTCGCCCTTGCCGCCCTCCACCATCGGGAAGGTGAAGAAGCCGAGTTGCCCGCCGATGCCCAGCTTGCTGGTGGACGAGGAGGCCTGAATGGAGGGGGCCCACTGGCCCATCAGCTCCATGGCGGCCTCACCGTTGCCCATCGCCGCGGCCTGACCTTCGTCGGAGCCGTACTCGGCGCGCCGCCAACCACGCTGGAAGGGCTCCAGGTCGGTCAGTTGACGGACGTGCTCGCCAGCGGCCACGAAGTCCGGGGTGTTGAAGTCGCCGTCCTCGGCCGCCCGCCGCAAGGCGCCCAGGCCGCCGATGCGCATCGCCAGGTACGCCCAGTAGTAGTGCCCGGGCCACTTGTCCTTACCGGCCAGGGCGATGGGCACGATGCCCGCGGACTTGAGCTTCTTGACCGTGGTCAGCAACTGGGACCAGGTGTTCGGCGGCGAGATGATGCCGGCCTCGGCGAAGAGGTCACGGTTGTACCAGAAGCCGATCATGCCGATGTCGAACGGGATGCCGTAGATCCGACCGTTGACGGTGTACGGCTGCAGCGCGGCCGGTAACAGCTGCCCGATCCAGGGGGACACCTCCGAGGTGATGTCCTTGACCAGCCCCGCCTCGGCCTGCTCGCGCAGCAGCCCGCCACCCCAGGACTGAAACAGATCCGGTGGCGAGCCGGCCTTGGTGACCTTGGCCAACTCGGCCTTGAACACCTCGTTCTCCTGGGGGGTCACCTCGATGGTGACGTTCTGGTGGCGGGTTTCGTACAGCCGCGCCATCTCGGCCCACACCGGCAGCATGGGATCGGTGTTCTGGATGTGCCACCAGTTGATCCGTTGTGGACCGACCGGGCCGTCGGACTCGTCGTCCGCACAGCCTCCCAGCAGGACCGCACCGGCACCGGCACCGGCCAGACCGAGCAGCGACCTGCGGGAGACGTGCAGTGTCATGCCTTATCCCTTCAACCCTGGGACGTGCGCGCGCACCGCCACACACGGCGAGAGGCCCAAGTCGGCATGCCGAAAGTTTCAGGTCAATGCCGGTATTTTCGAGGTGATGGCCGGCACGTTACGACGCATTGACATGCGCGGTCAAGAGGGGTGTCGCAAGCAGACTCAAGCCGCTAGCGTGTGGGAAATCCAGGCGTGTCCCACGGCGAAGTTCCGGAAGTGCTCCGGGATCGGAGCCTGAAGGAGTCGAACATGTCGACCGAGAACGCAGACGTGACGGCCACCCGGTCGCTGCGCAGAGCCGTACTCCCCGGAGTCCACCCGGACCCGCCCCTTCTGCCCCTGGGCGGCATCTTCCCATCGGTCCTGGATGTCCACGATGGTCGGTCATCCAAGAATCCGCACCATCTGTATCCCACCCGGGCCGAGGACGGGCGACAGGTGCAGTACCTCGGCGGCGACAGCGCCGACCTCGACCACGCCACCCACCGCCAAAAGGTCTGAGCGCATGTCACCTCGCACCTCTCCCCCGCCGACCGCACCCCACTCCAGGTCCGCGCCGGGCGTCGCGGCATGTCCCGAAGTCACGATCGGTACCGACCGGGTCCTCTGCCTGACCTTCGACGACGGACCCCATCCGGTGCACACCCCCCGCCTGCTCGAGGTGCTCGCCGGCCACGACGTGCCGGCGGTCTTCTTCCTCCAGGGCGATCAGGCAGCGAAGTACCCCGACCTGGTCCGCCGGATCATCGCCGCCGGGCACGCGCTGGGCAACCACAGCATGCACCACGACGACATGAGCGACTGGACCCTGGGTCGGATCGCCTCGGACCTGCTGGAGACCAACGCGGTCATCCGCCGGGCCGTACCGCAGACCCCACTGCCCTACTTCCGGGCCCCGTACGGCGCCTGGGGGCAGACCCCGACGGTGGCGACCGCCCTGGGGATGCGGCCAATGGGCTGGCAGTTGGCCGTCACCGACTGGGTGCCACCCGGCACCGACGAGTTGGCCCGCCGCCTCACCGAGGGTGTCACCCCGGGCGCGGTGGTGCTGCTGCACGACGGCGGCGGCGACCGCAGTCAGACCGTCGAGGCCGTCGACGCCGTCATCCCACCCCTGCGGGCCGACGGCTGGCAGTTCGCCCTACCCCCACCGGCCGGAGCCCTCGCCGGCCGGTGACCGACCAACGGCTGCGACGCCGACCGGCACCGAACGCGGTTCGCGAGCGCGTCGTTTCCGATTACCGTACGGCCGTCGGATTGGCCGCGCGGTGGACGACCTCCTCGGTGGTCAGCGGACTACGCGGATGGTGACTCAGGCACATCGGAGCCTGCATCTTGACGAACCGACCGCCCTCGACCGCAGCGTAGAACTGCCCCGTACGCATCCTGCCGACGTCGGTGATGTCGGCCCCCTTCGCTCTGGCCACGTCCCGGGCCGCCTCGATCTGCACGGGCACGGTCAGTAGGCCGAAGAACTGGGTGGCCGCGTTGCCCGGAATCTGGTTGTGCAGCCCCTTCGGTGCCTGCGTGGCGAAGACCAGTCCCAGACCGTACTTGCGGGCCTGCGAGGTCAGCGCCAGGGTGCTCTGAGTACACGCCGTGTTGGCAGCGGACGGGGCGAACGTCTGGGCCTCGTCCATCACGAAGAGTCCGCCCAGTGGTCGGTCACCGGCCGGATGACGCTTGATCCAGGTGAACAGGGCGAGTTGCAGCTGATTGACGAAGCTCTGCCGTTGGTGGTCCTCGGGCAACCCGACGAAACTGATCACCGACACCCGGGCACGTCTACCCGGTGGCGGTGTGAGCAGCTCACCGGGGTCGACCGGGGTGCCGGCGCCGCCGAGGAGCGGGTCGTTGATCAGCGCGGCCTTGAGCAGTTGCGCCATGCCCGCCGCCAGCCTCTGTGCACCGTCGAGCTGGCTGACCCCGTCGGGCAGCTCGTTGAGCACCTCGGTGAACTCAGGCAGGTTGTTGGCTCCGGTCCGGGCGTAACTGATCAACGCTTCCCGTAACACCGCCCGGCCCAGCCGAGCCTTGTCGGTGCCGCCGTCCACCCGGGCGTGCGGGGCGAGGGTCGCCACTGCGGCGTTCACCGCCGCCGTGAACCCGTCCGGGTCGTCGAGCACGTCGACGAACCTGGGCAGCGGCTGGAAGCTCAGTGGCCGACCCGCCTGCCGGCCCGGCGTCCAGATCACCACGTCCGTACCGGCAAGGTAGGCCGCGGCCCGGTCCGGGTCGTCCGGCCCCCAGCCGGTCGGCGCTGCCGGCCACGCCTCGCCGAGGCGGGCCAGGTCGTTGTTCGGATCGAGGACGATGGCGGACACGCCACGAAGCGCGCACTCCTCGACCAGTCGGCGGATCAGGACGGTCTTGCCGGAGCCGGATCCAGCGAAGATCACCGTGTGCCGACGCAGGGATTCGAGCTCGACGCGCACCGGGTCTGGTCGACCGGACACCACTCCGATGTCCACCCGCTCCGGATTCATCCCGGCCACGAGTGGGCCTGCCGGTATGCCCGGGCCGGGCGCCGGCATCGCTTGTACCGCGTCGGGGACAACACCCCCGACCGGCGGTCCCGCCATGTCCGCAGACACGGATGACAGCGACGCCACGCCGACGGGACCGCCCGGCGACGCCGCATGGACGGGCCCGCCCGGCGACGCCACAGCGACAGCCGGCGGAGTCGCACCGCCGGGCCCGATCGCGGACACCCTCGCCTCGGTCACCTCGGGTCCGCTGCCCAGCGCCTCGCGCAGGCAGGTGATCTCGGCAGCCGGCCGCCGGTCGGCGAACCACGGCCGCAACATCTCGAGCCCGAAGTCCTGAACGAGCTGTTCCAGGGCGATCAGGCGGCGGATGTCGGCGGCGGGAAAGGAGATCGTCCGGCCACCGGCCCGGGTGAAGGCGTCCAGCACCTCACGGGTCCGGGCACCGCGTGACCATTCCGGCGTGCGCAGCAGGAACAGTTTCCGCTTGGCGACTCCCTCGGTGAGCCCGGCGGCGGTGACCGCGTTGCGGATCCGGTTGAGCGCGGCGATGTGGTGCGGCGCGCAGACCGCCCGGAACGACCAGTGCTCCTCGTCCTCGCTCTCGTCGTCGAGGCTGTGCCGCAGTCGGGCGTGCAGGGCCGGTTTCCCTCCGGCGGGAATGGGGTCGAGGCTGAAGCTGTCGACACCGGTGCCCTGCGCGGCGATCCAGGCCGTCAACCCGGCCTTGAGCAGCCCCGGCACCTGCACGTCCTCGGTCTGCTGGGTCAGGGCGGATTCCGGGTCCGCCCCGGCGATCAGCTCCGCGTACCGTGCGTCGATCTTGGCGAACTCGTCGGCCAGCCGCGCGCCGACCGGCGGTACCCCGGTCACTGCGGTCGCCGGGCCGGCGGTGCCGTACTTGAGGTGCGACAGTTCGCGGATCTCACCGCTGGTCAGGCAGGCCCGCACGTGCGTGTCGATACGGCGCAGCAGCTCACGCGGCGTGAACCCGACGACCTCGTCGAACGCGGCCGGGTGAACCGGCCAGGTGGGGTGCGGCGGTGTAAACCCCACCTCGTCGAAGAGCACCGCGAACCGCTTCGCGACCAGTTCCCGCCCCACCTCCACGGAGGGGATCTCCTTGAGCGGGGCCGCCTCGCGGAATCGGTCCTGGACGGTGTCGGTGGCCTGCTCCTTGAGGTCACGCCAGGTCTGCGGCAGGCAGGACACCACGGACAGCGAGCGCTTGGTGGTCTCGCGCAGCGCCATCAGGCCACTTGCCACCTGTTCCAGCAACAGCGACGTCTGCCAGTCGATCTCTCCTCGGACCTCCTGGTTGGTGGCCTTGACGGACTGGGCGACCATCAGGTCGATCTGGTCGACCGCGATCACCGCCGGTGCCACCATGGCCAGCAGCCGCGACGTGTCCCGAACCACCTCCTGCGGTGCCCGCCGGTTACGTCGCAGGCCCCAGGCTGTCCGGGTGCCCGGCTCCTCCTCGTCGCTGGAGGACAGGAAGTCGTAACCGATGTCCTCCAGGTCCGAGGACTCGGCGGCATACAGCACCAACGCCCGGAGGGTGTCCTGACACTCGGTGCCTACCTGGCGGTTCGCCTTACGGACAAGGTCGACGAAGGCATCCAGGGCGGACCGACTGAGTTCGGTGTCCCCGGTGACCGCTCGGCGCACGGTCCGGGGAGCGTCGGTACGGTCCGCCAGCCGGCGCAGGAAGGTACGCAGCTGGGTCGTCCCGTCCGGCATCGGCCGGGACAGACCTGCCAGGAGCGACATCGCGGTGCTGTGCCAGAACGCCCGAGCCTCCAACAGCTCGACCAGGAAGAAGAACCCCCCGCGCTGCTGCACCTCCTGCCGCACCGTGCCGAGCAGGTGGGTCTTGCCGGTTCCCCGTTGACCGAGGATCGCGACCCCCACCGGGCTGGAGTCGGCGCTGTGGTCCGCCTCGGTGAAACTGTCCAGCACGGTCCGGAGCACGTCGTGGTGCAGCGCCTCCACATGGAACGGCGCCGGCTTCCAGACGTCGTCAGGGGTCGGGGCCCAGTTGAACCGCAGCGCAGCCAGCGCTCGCCGTTCCTGCTCGCTGGTCATGACGAGATGGCGATGAGGTGCTTGTCCTGGTTGCCGATGTGCACGGCGGCGGCCCGTTCATGCGGCCGGAGCACCTTCTGGTTGGACTCCGGCACCAGGTGGACGTTGCGCTCCTGGTTGAGCTGGATCAGGGCGGCGTCGAACTCGGCACGGGGCAGGTCACCGAGCGCGGCACGCAGGTCGGCGAGCATGACGTAGTCGCCGGGTCCCCCGGCCAGCCCGTGGTACGCCTGCCGAATCCGGGTGACCGGATCTGCCGAACCGGCGGCGACCGGCTGGGGCGTGAGGGCGACCTCGTCTGCCTTGATCTGCATCCGGAACAGGTCGTCGGCGCGAGTCCCCGAATGGTCGATCAACCGGCGCAGGAAGTCGAGTACGACGTAGAGGGTTCCGCCCGTCGTACCGGCCCTGGCCGGCGGCTCCGCCCCCAGTTCCTGGGCGGCTCGTTCCCAGCCCTTGTCGGTCAACTCCAGGATGATCCTCGGTTTGGGCGTCACCTCGATCAGGTCGAGCGATTCCAGACGACGACGGTGTGCTGGCGTGACGCTGATGCCGGCGACATTCTTCAGATAGGTCTGCGGCAGCGGAGCCGCTTTGATCATCAGCGTGATGAGAATGCACCGGTCAACGAGCGTCAGTTCCTTTTCCGGCATGCGGATGCTCCTCTGTGGCACGAGCTTTCACCACGTTGACGGTGATGATCGAGACTCGGGGGTGGGCTGCGCGACGAGGCGGCCTCGCGTTCGGGCCGATTCTGCCGACGGTCCCTGGCGAGCGCAAGGTCACCAATCTGGCTGCCAATAACCGACAGGGCGATTGAGTGGATCTTCAACGGCCCAGCGTGGAGGCGATGGCTGAAACACCCGTTCGGGAGGGCGTCGGCCGTTCGGGCACTCGACCGTTGCCAAACGGCAAGAGCAGGGGGCAGCATGGCTGGTCGGCGAGAGGCTGCCGGTGAAACCGGCCGGGAGCAGGCCCTCTCCTGCCCGTTTCGGGGAAACGCCACGGAGGTTACCGGTGCAGTCTGAGGTGGTCCGCTACCAGGTCGATGACAACACCGTCGCGTTGATCGAGGTCGAACCACCGGCCGGTTTCCAGCCCGCCGGTGTGGGTGATGTCGCCGGCTGGGTCCGGGAATCCGCAGCCCCGGCGGTCGCCGCCGCGAAGGAACTGCTGGAACACGTAAAGACGGTCGCCCCGGACTCCGTCGAGGTGCGTTTCGGAATCAAGGCCACCGGCACGGCGAGTTGGGTGATCGCCAAGGCCACCGGTGAGGCGAACTTCGAAGTCACCCTCGCCTGGTCGGCCGACACGGCTCCGGAACGCAACACCGACCCGCAGCGCTGACGGACGGATCCGGTGGCCCGTGACCACAGCCCCTGATGGCAGCCCATGGGCGGTAGCCCTATACCGGGAAGGCAACCCTCACACACCGGTCGGCACCGGCATCGTCATCGACAGCAACCTCGTCCTCACCTGCCACCACGTGGCATTCGCTGACGACGGTACCCTCCACGATCTCTGGGTCGCCTTCCCGCTCGCCCCGAGGGTCGGCTACTACGACCGTCGCAAGGTTGGCCAGTGCCTGCACGACGGCCGTCAGGCCGCACACGTCGACTTGGCCGTGCTGGAGCTGGTCGAGCCGGTCCCGCCCACCGTCGCACCCGCACGGCTGCGCTGCCTTGACCCCAAACCACTGGTCGAACGTCCCTTCTGGGCGTACGGATTTCCCGCCGCCATAGCCGGCGGTACCCCGGCCGTCGGTACCGTCACCGAGATCGGCGGCTGGGGACACATCATGATCGACAGCGGTTCGAGCGGCGCACTGAGCAAGGGGTTCAGTGGCGGCGCGGTGTGGTCGCCGGAGTATCAGGCCGTGGTCGGTGTCGTCGTCTCCGCCGACGGCCGGGGCAAGGGCCAAGCCGTGACCCTGTATCACGCCGACGAGCAGCTACCCGAGATGAAGCTGGCGACTCTCTCCGCGTGGCGGGTCGCCGACGCCGACGACGCCGCGCTGTCCGCCTGGGGGTGGACGCTGCGCACCGACGGCGAGGCGGGGCGGCACTGGTTGCCCCGCGCCCGCGGCGTTGCGGTCGACACCGAGGGCGGCGCCCGGTTCCGCGGCCGGACCACGGCACTACGACGCATCGTCGACTGGATCGACCAGCCTGCTCCGATCACCCGACCGCTGCTCGTCACCGGCTCTCCCGGTGTGGGAAAGTCCGCCGCTCTGGGACGGATCGTCACCACCGCCGACCGACAGATCCGGGCGAGCCTGCCGGCGGACGACCTCGCCGTGCGGGCCACCCTCGGTTCGGTCTCCTGCGCCGTGCACGCGAAGGGCAAGACCGCCATCGAGGTCGCGACGGAGATCGCCCGCGCCGCCGCCGTCGACCTGCCGGACACCCCGGCCGATTTGGCCCCGGCGGTACGCGACCGCCTGATGCGGCGGGGCAGCCGCTTCGCCCTGGTCATCGACGCACTCGACGAGGCCGCCGACCCCGGCCACGCCCGCCGGATCGTCGACGAGATCCTGCTGCCGCTGGCACGCGACTGCGGCCCGTACGGATTCCGGGTGGTGGTCGGCACCCGACGCCGCGACGACCAAGGCGACCTGATCGCCTGCTTCGGCGAGAACACGGATCTGATCGACCTGGACACGCCCGAATACTTCGCGGAGTCCGACCTGGTGAACTACGCCCAGGCGACCCTGCAACTGCTCGGTGCCGAGCGCGCGGCCAACCCGTACGCCGATCCGGGCGTGGCAGCCCCGCTCGCCCGACGCATCGCCGCCCTGGCCAAGGGCAATTTCCTCGTTGCCGGACTGGTCGCGCGGGCACACGCGCTGCGCGACACATCGGCGGTCGATCCGGCCTCGGTGTCGTTCACCGCCACGGTGGCCCACGCGCTGGACGCCTACCTCGCCGGGCTTCCGGCGGCCGGTTCGGCCTCCGCCCGCCTGGCGCTGACAGCCCTGGCGTACGCCGAGGCGCCAGGGCTGCCGTTGCCGCTGTGGCAGGCGGCGGTGACGGCGCTGGGCGGTACGGCCACGGCTGAGCAGCTCGCCCTGTTCGCCCGCGGTTCTGCGGCGAACTTCCTGGTCGAGACAGGCGGCGGCGCACAGCCCGCGTACCGGCTGTTCCACCAGGCACTCAACGATGCGCTGCTGGCCGACCGGGATCAGCAGGGCGTCCGACGCGACGACCAGCGCCGCTTGGTGTCCGCCTGGCTCGACCTGGCCGCTGACACCGGCTGGGCGTCCGCGCCGGACTACCTCCTGCGTTCGCTGCCCCAGCACGCCGCTCGGGCCGGACTCGTCGAACGCCTGCTCGCCGATGGGGACTACCTGCTGCACGCGCATCTGGATCGGCTGCTCACCGTCGTCGACACCGCCCGGGCCCCGATGTCCCCGCGAGCGCAGTCCCGGGCGCGGTTGCTGCGACGTACGCCGTTGGCGGTGGCCGCGGAGCCCGCCGAGCGGGCCGCGCTCTTCTCGGTGGTCGACCGCCTCGACGATCTCGACAGTGGCATCGGCGCCGACGGCGCGCCCTACCGGGCCCGGTGGGCGCACACCCCGCCCCGGCAGGAACGCAGCGTGCTTGACGGGCACTCGCAGGCCGTCTACGACGTCGCCGCCATCGAGGTCGACGGTCGGCGGCTGCTCGCCTCCGTCGGTGACGACGGCACCGTTCGGCTCTGGGATCCGCTGACCAACCAGGCCGAGTCGGTCTTCAACTGTCACGACGACACCGTCCGCGGCGTCTGCGCCGTTCGGACCAGCGCCGGCGAGACCCTACTCGCCACGGCCAGCCATGACGGCACGGTGGGCCTGTGGGAGCCACGGACCGGCCAGCGCCGACACGAACTGCGCGGACACCACGACTGGGTACGCAACATCTGCACCATTCCGCTGCCCGGGGGCGACCTGCTCGCCTCGGCTGGCGACGACCGGACGGTACGAATCTGGGATCCCGCCAACGGCATCCAGCGGTACAAGCTGACCGGGCACATCGGCTGGGCCACCGCCGTGACCTACGTCCCCGCCGACGGACGTCACCTGCTCGCCTCCACCGGCTTCGACGGAATGATCCGGATCTGGGAGCCGACCGCCGATGTCGAGCCGACGCTGACCATCGCCGGACATGCCGGCTGGGCGACGACCCTCTACGCGGTGCGCACCCCCGGCGGCACCCTGCTCGCCTCGGGCGGCTACGACGGCACCGTCCGCCTGTGGGATCCGTTCACCGGCCGGTGCGTCAAGCTTCTGGAGACCGGTGGGCCGGTCACCGACCTGTGCACCATCGACGTCGACGATGGTTGCCTGCTGGTCTCCACCGGTGAGGACGGACTGATCCGGCTGTGGGAGGTGCCGACCTGGACGAGCCGGCCGAGCCTACGGGGACACGCGAGCTGGATCCGCGCGGTGTGCGAGCTGCGCACCGCAGAGCAGCGGATGCTGGCGACCGCCGGGGACGACGGCACCGTACGGTTGTGGGATCCGGCCGGCGGTCAGCCAGGCACCATCGCCGACCAGGACAGGTTCGCTCCGGTGAGCGCGCTCTGCCAACTGCCCGGTGAACGGCCGCTGGTCGCCGCCGGTGGCACCGACGGCCTGGTGCGGTTCTGGGACGTGCACACCGGCGAACGCCTGCAGGAATTCAACACCCCGGGCGGCACCGTCAACGCCATGTGCGCGGTCGCCGACGAGGAGGAGCCGCTGCTGTTCACCGCCCAGGACGACTGTGCCGTCGTCGGATGGGACGTCCGCGACGGCGCGCAAGGGCTGGAGATGCGGGAACACTACGGCGAGGTGGCTGCGGTCTGCCCGATCGTCATCAACGGTGAGACCCTGATCGCCTCCGCCGGCGACGACCAGGCGGTCCGACTGTGGCACCCGCACACGGGTGCCGTACGTATGGTGCTGCTCGGGCATGTCACCCATGCCTGGGTGACCGCGCTCGCCACGGTGAGCTGGCCCGGCATCGAGGCGCTCGCCTCGGCGGACAAGAGTGGCACGGTGATGTTGTGGGGAGGTGGCGACACCCCGGTCTGGGTGCAGCAGGGTCACCAGGATGCGGTGACCGCGCTCTGCGGCATCACCGTGGCCGGCCGGCGGATGCTGGTGTCGGGCAGCGCCGACCACTCGATCCGGATGTGGGACGCCGAATGGGGCCAGCCGGTCCGTTGGTTCACCGGGCACAGCGCGGCGGTCACCGGGCTGAGCCTGATCCAGGTCGATGGTCAGGACCTGTTGGCCTCTGCCAGCCGCGACCGTACGGTGCGGATCTGGGATCCGACGACCGGCCGGACGGTCCGTACGATCCCGGTCTATCACCCGGCCCTGGCCTGCTGCACCGTCGGTGACACTTTGCTGGTCGGTCTGGATCAGGGCCTGCTCGCCCTCGCTGTCACCGGCCGAGACGACCGGTAATCCTGGTGGCCCGGCCGGTCACGGCAGCGGCTCCGGGTCCAGTTGACGGACGGCGAGGTCGGCTCGGTCCTGCACGGCGCTGCCCTTGACCGCCCGCGAGATCGCGATCGCCGCGGCGATGACGCCGAAGGCCACCGTGAGCACCGCTGCGGCCAGGATGGTGAACTCGGCACCGACGCCGGTGATCAACGGCCCGGCGGTGATGGTGCCCAGCGGTACGGACAGTGTCGCGATCGCGGCGTACGCGGCGAGGACCGGTGCTCTGCCGGCACCGTCGGTGCTGCGTTGCAGCAACGCCATCGTGGCGGCCGGGTACGGCGCCCAGATCAGTCCGCCGATCGCGATGGCGACCAGGGCCACGCCGGTCGGTGCGCCGAGTCCCAATGGCAGCAGTGCCGCACCCCAGCCGACGACGATGGCGATAATTGTCGGCCACAGCCGCCAACGGCGCAGGTAGCCGGCGGCGAATCCGCCGATCAGCGCCCCGGCGCCGAACGCCGTCCAGAACGCGGCCAGGGTGCCGGCAGAGTTGCCGAGCGACTCGGCGACGTGGATCGGCAACGCCACCTGCACGGGCCCGTAGAGGAAGAAGAACCCGAAGGTCAGCGTGGACAGTCCGAGCAACGGGCGATCGCGCCAGATCGCGGCGAAGCCGGCGAGACTCGATCCCTGCCGCTGCTCGATGGGGGCCCGGGCCGTCCTCGGCACGGCGACCAGGTAGCTGACCGCGAGGACGGCGTACGTGCCGGCGGCGACGGCGATGACGAGCACCGGCCCGGCGGCCGCGATGAGCAGTGCCGCCAGGGCCGGCCCGATCAGGGTCGACGCCTCGCTGAACAGTCCGATGAGCGCGTTGCCCGCCAGCCGGTGCTCGACCGGCAGCAGCTCGGCGATGAGGGTGAACCGGCCGGCCGACCCCCACGAGCGCAGCAGTGCGGAGCACCCGAGCAGCAGCGTGAACCACCTGATGTCGAGGGCTCCGGCGAGGTGGACGACGGGGATCGCCCCGAGCATCACCGCCCGGACGACAGCGTCCCAGGCGGCCAGCTGAGCCCCGCTGCGGCCACTGAGCACCCGGGCGAACAGCACGGTGCCGAGGGCACCCGGCAGTGTGTACGCGGCGACCGCGGCGGCCACCCAGACACCGGCGTTGGCCCGGGGTGCCAACTGGATGGCCAGCCAGCTGACCGCCAGCAGCGCCATCCCCTCCCCGAGGTACGACAGCGCGAAGCCCGGCAGCAGCCGCCGCAGGATCCGGTGCCGGACCACCGGCCAGTAGGGTGACGAACGAACGAACGCCGGGGTGCCCATGCGGGAAAGTCTGGCAGCCCGATCGATCATTTCGGCTCAGGCTTAGCGCCCGGCAGAACGCGGATCACTCGCGCCGGAGAGGGCCTGCTGGTGGGCGATACTGGGTTTGAACCAGTGACCTCTTCCGTGTCAAGGAAGCGCGCTCCCACTGCGCCAATCGCCCGTGGTGACCGCCACACCCCGACGGGTGGGCGAATCGCGAGCGGACGACGGGATTCGAACCCGCGACCCTCACCTTGGCAAGGTGATGCGCTACCAGCTGCGCTACGTCCGCCTGCCCCGGCACCGCCGGGGACGGGCCAACTGTACCCGATGACAAGATCGCTCGAGCGGGCACCCCACAGTGCGGGTGATTGCGCCGTTCACCGCCGGGGTACAGAGCCCTTCGACAGCACACCGCATCCCCGGAAAAAGGAGGCTGTCATGGGTATCGGCACCAGTATCTTTCTGCTCGCGGTGGGCGCCATCCTCACCTTCGCGCTCAACGCCAGCATCGGCGGTCTGGACCTGGACGTCGTCGGCTGGATTCTGATGGCAGCCGGTGTGGTCGGCCTGATCATGACCATGCTCGTCTGGGGACGCCGGCGTGAGGTGGTCGCCACGACCGAGGAGCCGGTGGAGTACCGCCGCGTCGAGGAGCGTCGGGACGTCGCACCGCCGCTGTGACCAGCGGCCGAGCAAGCTGAGCGGTCAACGGGCAGTGGCGGCCACCGACTTCGGTGGCCGCCACCGTCGTGTCCGGGCGCGGACCGCAGCGCCGCCGGTCAGCGTCGCGCCGACTCCGCGCTGACCGGGGCGGAGGACCTTCTCCACCCGCGGGCGACGCAACCCTTCGTAGGCGCTCAACGCCGTCGGCAGGTCGGGGTGGTCGCGCAGGCAGCGCGCCAACTGCACGGCGCTCTCCACGGCCAGGGAGGCGCCCTGGCCGGAACTGGGTGACGGGGCGTGCACCGCGTCGCCGACCAGGACCATCCGGTCGCGGCACCAGTGCGGCACCGACGGCATGGTCCCGATCGACCCGATCGCCACCACGTCGGCGGGCTCGGTGTGCGCGAGCGCCTGGTGGGCCGGCACGTCGTCGGCGTACACCTCACGCAGCCGGTGCAGCCACTGGCCCGGCGGGGTCTGGTGGGCCTCGGCCCAGGTGGTCGGTCGCGGATCGATCAGGGTACGCACCCGGGAGCGGATGCCGTCGGCACCGATCAGCAGGTCGGCGGTGGCGGTGGAGCCGTCGCCGAACCGGGCCAGCACCCCGCCCGCGGTCGACTCGGCGTCGACGAGGCGCTTGCCGTACACGATGGGCACGCCCTGCGCCTGGGCCCGCTCGCGCAGGGCCCGCGCCAGGTCGTCGCGCCGCCGACGACCAGGGCGGTACGAACATCTGTCATGTTCGATCCCCCATGGTTTCCTGGGAAAACGAGGAAGCCCGTCACCGTTTTCCGGTGACGGGCTTCGTCAGTCGTTCAAATCCGGTGGGCGATACTGGGTTTGAACCAGTGACCTCTTCCGTGTCAAGGAAGCGCGCTCCCACTGCGCCAATCGCCCTTGCTGTTGTCCGAGGTGGGGACGGGATTTGAACCCGCGTACACGGCTTTGCAGGCCGTTGCCTCGCCTCTCGGCCACCCCACCGAGGTTGCCCCCGTCAAGCGTGGCGGCAGCTCCGAGCGGACGACGGGATTCGAACCCGCGACCCTCACCTTGGCAAGGTGATGCGCTACCAGCTGCGCTACGTCCGCGTGCCCCCGGCGCGTTCTCCGGTGACGGATGAGAACTTTAGCCGAGCCATGGAACGGTTGCCAAATCGGGTGGTCGCCGCGGCGCGTCAGCAATCCCCATCCCTGAGCTTCCTAGGAGGATGGGCAGGAAATCGGGCAAGGAAGCAGGAAGGCGGAGGGGGTGCGGGAAGGGCCCGGTGAACAACTGTCTGGTGTCCGACTGTCGCAAGTCGGATCACCCGGGCTTCGGTGACACGCCGTATCCATTTGAATGGGTTACGGTGACGGGCGTGACGAGACGTGCGGCCGAAATCCGCCTGGATGCCCTGCTCCGCACCGCGTGTGACGTCATCGCGCAGCGCGGGTTGGCCAACACCCGCACGGCGGACGTGGCGCAGGCCGCCGGGGTCAGCCAGGCCCTGGTCTTCTACCACTTCGCCACCAAGGAACGCCTCCTCGCCCAGGCCTTCGCCTACGCCGTCGAACAGGATCTGGCCCGGCTGGACGCGGTTACCCAGTCCAATGCCGCACCGCTGACCAAACTGCGGCGTATTCTGCGGCTCTACACCCCGACCGGACGGCCCACCTCCTGGTCCATCTGGATCGACGGCTGGTCGGAGTCCCTGCGTACCCCGGAATTGGAGAAGGTGTCCCGCCGCCTGGACCTGCGGTGGCGGCAGGATCTCGCCGAGGTCATCTCCGACGGGGTGCGCGAGGGGGTCTTCGAGTGCGCGGACCCGGCCGGTGCGGCGTGGCGGATCAGTGCGGTGATGGACGGCCTGGCGGTGCAACTGGCGGTGCACGAGCGGGTCATCTCCCGCCGACAGTTCGCCGAATGGGTACGCCTGGTGGCCGCCCGGGAACTCGGCCTGGACCCGGCACAACTGGACTGAGCCCGTCCCCGGGAACCGGTCACCGGCTGTCCCCCGGCCGGTCAGAATGACGCCATGGACCTGCTGGAGACCTACCGGCGCAGCGTGGCCGAGTTCATCGAACGGGTGCCACTGGTCGCCCCCGGGCAGTGGTCGGCGCCCACCCCGTGTGCCGACTGGGACGTCCGTACCCTGGTCAACCACGTGGTCGGCGAGGAACGGTGGAGCGTGCCCCTGCTCGCCGGGCGGACCATAGCCGAGGTCGGCGACCGGTACGACGGTGATCAACTCGGCGCGGACCCGGTAGCGGCCGCCCGCGACGCGGCAGCGCAGGCCGAGTTGGCCGCCACCCGCCCCGGGGCCCGGGAGGCCACCGTGCACCTGTCGGCCGGCGACACCCCTGCGGAGGAGTACCTGCGGCAACTGATCGCCGAACACCTCGTCCACGGTTGGGATCTCGCCGTGGCGATCGGCACCGACCCGGCGCTGGACCCCGACGCGGTCGCCGAGTGCGCCCAGTGGTTCGCCGGACAGATCGACGACTACCAGCGCAGCGGGCTGGTCGGTACCGAGGTGGGGGTCTCCCCCACCGCCGACCGGCAGGACCGGCTGATCGCCGCCTTCGGCCGCGACCCCGACTGGGCGCCCTGACCCCGACCGAGCGCCCTCAGCGGGGTACGGTCCGCCATCGCCGACGGTCGGGCGGCCGCTGCCAGTCGCCGGGCGGCCCTTCCCATTCGCCTACCCGCCCCGGGCCGACCGTGACGGTCGTACCCTCGGCCACCTCCGGCTCGCGGGTCAACTGCCGCAACCGCATCAGCAGCCCGACACCGAGGAACAGCAGCAGCCCGCCGAGCAGGAAGGCGGCCTCGGTCAGACCGATCCCGGTGCCGGACTGCGACACCTGGTTGCCGGCGGCCCCGGCGGCCGGCGGATCGTCTGCCGGTGGCGCTACATCGCCCTGGTCGTCGACCTCGGTCTCCTCGTCGGTCGGATCGATCGTCGGCACCTCGATCGGCTCCTCGGTGGGATCCACCGTCGGCACCGAACTCGGGGTGGGGGCGGCCGTGGTGGGTGGGGTCGCCGCACCCCGGCCGATCACCTCCCGGGTCGCCGTCTGCCGCGACAGCAGCCGCAGGTTCCGGTCGTACGCCTCGGCGGCCAGGCTGACCCGGCCCTGCCCGACGTCCGCGGCGAACCCGATCCGGTACTGGGCGGTCACCGTACGCCCCGGGCAGAGGGTGCCCGGGTCCAGTTGCCGGTCGGTCAGCCGGGCCACGTCACCGTCGATGCGCACCTGCACCGGGAAGGAGCCGGTCTCCTCGATCCGGTCCACCCGGACCTGATCCAGCCGCATTCCCTGCACCGCCAGCAGCAACGACCAGCGGACCTTCAGGCAGCCGCCGGGGTCGTCGCGGGACACCACGGCGGACACCGTCGCCGCCTGCCCGCCCGCGGTGAACTGCCGCGGCAGACCGCTGAGTTCGGTGGCGAACGCCGCGTGCGCGGGCGCGGCCATGGCGACGTCCACCCCGGTGAGACAGGCCAGCACCACCCCGATCCGTAGCGTGCTGCGCCACAGCCTCTTCACGATCCTGTCCTCCCGTTGGTCGTCTCCATCGGCAACGCTAGGAGGGCCGGCGGCCACCGGGTAGACGGGTGTGTTCGCACCGGTGGTGAAGCAAGATGCCCCTTTTCACGGACGGTATTGAACCGCTCACCGGACACCCGCGACACGCCGGGAAGGCCCCCGGTGGACAATCACCGGATGTCCGCGCTCTCCACCGCCTTCGTCCGGCTGCACGCCCGCCTGGCCCCCGTCGCCTTCGTACCGGAGGTGCGGTTGCATCAGGCCGACGAACCGATCGGGCTGTGGGAGTTGACCGAGGGCGAGTTCCGCAGCGACCAGCCGCCGCCGTTCTGGGCCTTCGCCTGGGCCGGTGGGCAGGGCCTGGCCCGGTACGTCGTCGACAATCCGCAGCTGTCCGCCGGGCGTCGGGTGCTCGACCTGGCCTCCGGCTCCGGGCTGGTGGCCATCGCGGCCGCCCAGGCCGGGGCCGCCGCCGTACGGGCGGTGGAGGTGGATCCCCTGGCGGTCGCGGCGATCACCCTCAACGCCGAGGCCAACGGGGTACGGGTCGACGCCGAACTCGCCGACATCCTCGACGGCGACGCCGGAGACGCCGAGGTGATCTTCGCCGGGGACGTCTTCTACAGCGCGGCCATGACCAACCGGGTGCTGCGGTTCCTGCTGCGCGCCGCGCGTAACGGGGCCCAGGTGCTCGTCGGTGACCCCGGCCGGGCCTTCCTGCCCCGGGACCGCTTCGACGAACTAGCCAGCTACGAGGTGCCGGTCAGCGAGGCGTTGGAGAGCGTACGGGTGAAGCGCACCACCGTGTGGCAGCTGCGCGCGGGACGGCCGGCGGCGGGCGACTAGGGTGGCGCCCGTGCTGTTCCGCAGCTGGGAGTCGGCCCCGGCGGCGCACGACGACGCCCGGGCCGGCAACGGGGTGACCCGGGTAGCCGATCACCTGGGGGTCGAACACCTGCTGGTGACCCGGCACGCACTGGTCCGGCAGGTACTGACCGATCCCCGGACCTACCGGCCCGACAACGCCCTGGACGCGGTGACCCCGATCCCGGTGGCCGCGCTGCGGATCCTGGCCCGGCACCGGTTCCGGCTGCCACCGACCCTGGCCAACAACGGCGAGGCCAGCCACCCCGGCATCCGAGCCCTGGTCGCCGATGCCCTGCACCCCTCCCGGGTGGCCGCCCAGCGGGACTGGCTGACCGAGTTGGTGCGGCAGCGGGTGAACCGGCTGACCGCCGACCTGGACGCGGGCGCACCGGTGGACCTGTACGCCGGGCTCGCCGCCGACCTGCCGCTGCTGGTGCTGGCCCGGCTGATCGAGCTGCCGGACGCCCCGGTGACGGCCGTGAAGGACTTCGCCCGCGCCGCCCTGGAACTGTTCTGGGCCCCGCTGGAGGCCGACCGGCAGCAGCACTTGGCCGCCGAGGTGGGTCGCTTTCATCTGGTGCTGCGGGAGTTCGCGGCCACCGGGGGTGGGCTGGCCGCCTCCCTGCGGGCCGCCGGGCACCCACCCGACGTGGTGGTCGGCGCGCTGTTCTTCCTGCTGGTCGCCGGTCAGGAGACCACCTCCCAGTTCCTCACCCTGCTGATGCACCGGCTCATCGGGGAACCGACCGTGCTGGCCGGGCTGCGAAACGGCTCCGTCGGGGTCGCCGAGGTGGTCGAGGAGGGGCTGCGGTTGGAGCCGCCGATCGTCACCTGGCGACGGGTGTCCACCATGGACACTTTTCTGGGCGGTACGGCGGTGGAGGCGGGCACCAGTGTGGTGTTGTGGCTGGCCGGGGCCGGGCGGGACCCGGCCGTGGTGGACGCACCGGAGCAGTTCCTGCCCGGTCAGCGCGGGTCACGTCGACACCTGGCCTTCGGGGCGGGCGCCCACCGCTGTGTCGGCGACCAGTTGGCCCGGATGGAGGCCGCTACCGTGGTGGCGGAGGTGGCCCCGCTGCTGGCCGAGGTGCGGGTGCTGCGGGCACCCTGGTGCCCGGACAACCTGACCTTCCGAATGCCGGACACCCTGCTGGTCGGCCGCTGAGCGGCGAGACGCTCAACTGATCTCGTCGGCCCAGGCCCGCCAGTCGTCGAGCACCCCGTACAGCGCCGGGGTCAACCAGCCCGGGGCGGACCGGCGGAACACCCCCGGGTCCATCGCCCCGGCCCCGGCGGGCAGGGCACCGAGCAGGTTCGGCAGCAGATCGCTGAGGTTGGCCCAGTGCACCAGTTCCGGTTCGGCCGGCCAGGCGCCGACCACCACCCCGGCCGGTACGGCCCGCCGGTCCAGGGCCTCCAGGGTCAGGGCGGTGTGGTTGAGGGTGCCGAGGCCGGCGCGGGCCACCACCACCGCCGGGGCGCCCAGCGACACCGCCAGGTCGGCCACCGTCCATGGTTCCCCCGAGGGCCGCACCCCCATCGGTACGAGCAGTCCTCCGGCCCCCTCGACGAGCACCAGGTCGTGTTTCTCGGCCTCCTCGCGGATCGCGTCGACCGCGTTGTACAGCTCCAGGGGCGGCAACTCAGCCACCCGGGCGGCGGCCAGCGGGGCCAGGGGGTCGGGGAAGGCGGCCAGGGTGCGGCCGGTCATCGGGGCGGCCAGTCGGGTGATCGCCTCGATGTCCCCGGGCTCGCCGGTGGCCGTACCGGTCTGGCCGGGTTTGACCACCGCCACCCGCAGCCCGGCCGCCTGCGCGGCGGCCGTGATGGCCGCGGTCACCACGGTCTTGCCGACCTCGGTGTCGGTCCCGGTGACCAGCACCGGTCCCCGCCACTGCTCCGTCATGGGGCGCTTTCCACGATGACCTCCAGGGCATGCTCGAAGTCCGCCTGGGACACCCCCGCGCCGATGGTCAGTCGCAGCCGGGACCGACTGTCCGGGGTGGAGGGGGGACGGAAACAGCCGACCGCCACACCCCGCTCGCGGCAGGCGGCGGCCCAGGCCGTCGCCGCCTCCGGTCCGGGGGCGGTGACCGAGACGACGGCCGCGTCGGGGGTGGAGACCTCCAGGCCGGCGGCGCGCAGCCGACCCACCGCCAGGGCGGCCCGCTCGGCCAGGAGGACCCGCCGCTCCTCCCCGGTGCGTGCCAGTTCGACTGCGGCGTGCACCCCGGCGGCGACGGCCGGGGGCAGGGCGGTGTCGTAGATGAAGGTCCGGGCGGTCTCCACCAGATGCCGGACGAACTCGGCCGGACCGGCCACCACCCCACCCGCCCCGGCCAGGGCCTTGGACAGGGTGGCGGTGATCACCACATCCGGTTCGCCGGCCAGCCCGGCGGCGGCCACCGCACCGGCCCCGGCGGGCCCGGTCACCCCGAGGGCGTGCGCGTCGTCGACCAGCAGCAGGGCGCCGTGTTCGCGGGCGACCCGGTGCAGGTCGACCAGGGGGGCCAGGTCACCGTCGACGGAGAAGATCGACTCGGTGATCACCACCGCCGGTCGACCGGGCGCCGCCGCCAGGGCGGTCGCGACGGCGGCCACGTCGGCGTGCGGGGTGACCACGGTCTCCGCACCGGAGACCCGGCACCCGTCGATCAGGCTGGCGTGGTTGTGGGCGTCGGAGATCAGCAGGGTACGGGGGCGCACCAGGGCCCGGACGGCACCGAGGTTGGCCAGGTATCCCGAGGAGAAGACGAGTGCCCGATCGGTGCCGAGCCAACCGGCGAGGCTGTCCTCCAGGGCGTGGTGGGCCTCGGTGGAGCCACGGACCAACCGGGAACCGGTAGCCCCCAGGCCGTACCGGGACAGCGCCCGGGTGGCGGCGGCGATCACCTCGGGGTGCCCGGACAGCCCCAGGTAGTCGTTGCCGGCCAGGTCGACCACGGCGTCGGCGGCCGGGCGCGGGTACAGCTTGCGGGTCAGACCCGCCCGCGCCCGCAGCTCGGCGCGGCGGTTCAGCGCCGCCAGCCAGTCCGCCACCGCCACGCCCCTCCCCGTGTCCCCGCCGGCGAAATTACCATCCGTACGGATCGCCCCGGCGTGGCGCAGGACGGCTCGCCGCAAGGCGCCGGACGCTGCCGGCCCGCCGGCTCGCCGCGCCCGTTACCGCCGCTCTGGTGGCCTTGTAGGGTACGTGCATGTCAGAGATCCTCGACCAGGCCCGCACCCAGGTGTTGGAGGGCGGCGTCGGCCTCGACCAAGCCGGTGTCCTCGCCGTGCTCAACCTGCCCGACGAGCACCTGACCGCCACCCTGCAACTCGCCCACGAGGTGCGGATGCGCTGGTGCGGCCCGGAGGTGGAGGTCGAGGGCATCGTCTCGCTGAAGACCGGCGGCTGCCCGGAGGACTGCCACTTCTGCTCCCAGTCCGGCCTGTTCACCTCCCCGGTGCGCTCGGTGTGGCTGGACATTCCCTCCCTGGTCAAGGCCGCCAAGCAGACCGCCGCCACCGGGGCGACCGAGTTCTGCATCGTGGCCGCCGTACGCGGCCCGGACGCCCGGCTGATGAAGCAGATGCGCGAGGGTGTGGCGGCGATCAAGGCCGAGGTCGACATCCAGGTCGCCGCCTCGCTGGGCATGCTCACCCAGGAACAGGTCGACGAACTCGTCGAGATGGGCGTGCACCGCTACAACCACAACCTGGAGACCTGCCGCTCCTACTTCCCGAACGTGGTCACCACCCACTCCTGGGAGGAGCGCTGGGAGACCCTGCGGATGGTCCGCGAATCCGGCATGGAGGTCTGCTGCGGCGGCATTCTGGGCCTCGGCGAGACCGTGGAGCAGCGGGCCGAGTTCGCCGCCCAGCTGGCCGAACTGGACCCGCACGAGGTGCCGCTGAACTTCCTCAACCCCCGACCCGGCACCCCCCTGGGCGACCGGCCGGTGGTCGAGGGCAAGGACGCGCTGCGGGCCATCGCCGCCTTCCGGCTGGCCATGCCGCGCACCATCCTGCGGTACGCCGGCGGCCGGGAGATCACCCTGGGTGATCTGGGTACCCGCGACGGGCTGCTCGGTGGCATCAACGCGGTGATCGTCGGCAACTACCTGACCACCCTGGGTCGACCCGCCACGGACGACCTCAAGCTGCTCGAAGACCTCAAGATGCCGGTCAAGGCGCTCTCGGCGACCCTGTGACCCCGATGGGCGAGATGCTCGGCGCCTGGTGCGACCGGTGTGGGGAGGCCGTGGACACCGGCACCCACCCCGGCTGCGCGGCGGCTCGCGCACTGGAACCGCCGCGCTACTGTGCGCACTGCCGACGGCGGATGAAGGTGCAGGTGCTGCCGGTCGGCTGGTCGGCGGTCTGTGTCGAACACGGCGAGTTGCGAGGCTGAGCATGGTGCTGCGGGGACGCTCGGTGGTGCTGCGACCAGTGACGGCCGCGGACGTACCGGCTCTCACCGCGATCCGCGCCGAGCCGGAGGTGCACCGCTGGTGGCGCGGCGACGAGGACCTGGCCGCCGCCGTCACCGCCGATCTGGCCGACGAGGACCTGACGGTGTACGCCGTCGAGCACGAGGGCCGGGTGATCGGCGCCATCCAGTGGTACGCCGAGAACGACCGCGACTACCGGCACGCCAGCCTGGACATCTTCCTGGACCCGGCGGTACGCGGTGCCGGGCTCGGCGGCGACGCCATCCGCACCCTGATCCGGCACCTCATCGACGCCCACGGCCACCACCGGTTCACCATCGACCCGGCGGCGGCGAACACCCCCGCGATCCGGGCGTACGCCAAGGTCGGCTTCCGCCCGGTGGGGGTGCTGCGCCGCTACGAGCGCGGCGCGGACGGCCGCTGGCACGACGGCCTGCTGATGGACCTGCTCGCCGACGAACTGGCCGACTGACCCAGGTCTCAGCACCCCGCCTTCGAGATCACACTCGATGTGGGATCGAGTGGCTATTGTCGCGCTCGAGGCCACTCGATCTCAGATCGAGCGTGATCTTGTGCTTGGTCAGCGTTGACCCGTAGTGCGAGCGGACCTCCTCTGCTCCGGCCTGCGCCGGATTCCCGGCCCCCGGCATGTGAGCGAGGGTGGGGTGCCTGGCCCTGCGACCAGGCACCCCACCCCACCAGGGATCCGTCAGGCGATGGTGCAGGGGTTGCCGTTCAGGGTGAAGCTGGTCGGCCTGGGGTTGCTGCCGGTGTGGGTGCCATTGAAACCGATGCTGGTCGAGGCGCCCGGGGCGATGGTTCCGTTGTAGGACATGTTGGTCGCGGTCACCGAGGTGCCGTTCTGTTGGAAGACGGCCGACCAACTCTGGCCGACCCGCTGGCCGCTGTGCGGGAAGGTGAAGGCCAGGGTCCAGCCGTTGATGGCCGTGGTGCCGGTGTTGGCGATGGTGATGTTGGCGGTGAAGCCGGTGCCCCAGTCGTTGGTGCCGTAGGTGATCCGGCAGGGCGAGGCCGGCAGCGGCGCCGACGTCGTCACGGTCACCCGCTCCGAGGGCGGCGAGGCGTTGCCGGCCGCGTCGATAGCCACCACGTAGAAGTAGTACGTGATGTCCGGCTCCAGGCCGGTCACCTGGTACGTGGTGCCGGTGACCGTGGCGACCAGGACGTCACCGAGCGCCGGGCCCCGGTAGATCCGGTAACCGGTCACCCCCACGTTGTCGGTCGACGGCGCCCAGTTCAGGGTCACCCCGGTCGTGGTGATCGCCGAAGCGGTCAACGAGCCGGGCGCGGTGGGTGGCACGGTGTCCCCGTCGTCGACGGCCGGTACGGTGACGGTCAGCATCGGCGACGCGGACGAGGTGTTGCCGGCCTTGTCCCGAGCCTGCACGGTGATCTCGTAGGTGCGTCCCGGGGACACGCTGAGCACCAGCGAGTTCGTGCTGGAGGGGTACCAGCTGTAGGTGTCGCTGCCGACCACGTGGGTGTTGACGATGTAGACGTCCACACCGCTGCCGCTGTCCGTCGACGGTGCCCAGGTCAGGCTGACCGAACGGGAGGCGACCGAGGTCGCCACGGGCGTACCGGGAATGGTGGGCGGGGTGGTGTCCGTGCTGGTGGCGGGCTCCTCGCCCCACACCCGCTGGCCGCCGACGTACAGCGGCACCTTGCGGTTCGGCCCGGCGGTGGCCTGGTACGACGGGTCGTCGCTCGGGTCCCACGCGACACCCTCGGGGACGCCGATCTTGAACTGCACCTCCATCCGGTGCTGTGACTGACCGGCCGGCGCGATGGTGTGCCCGGTGCAGTCGATCTCGACGTAGTAGAGATCGCCGCCCACGTTGCGGGCGGAGGTGGGCGCCGGGCAGCCCTGGGTGTAGCCGGGGGTGACCACCACCGGCGACAGGCCCAGGCCGCTGGCCCGGAAGTAGTAGCGGAACTTGGCGTCGGTCAGGGCCCGCGCCGGGAAGGCCGACTTGTTGTAGACGATGGCCTTGATCCCGGTGGCCCGCGGCTCGTTCTGCATGACCGTGGTCTCCACGGTCAGCTCGTCGATGTCCGGTTGCTCCGGGACCGGGAAGTTGGCCAGGGGGGTGCCGCCGTACTCCTGGGTCAGCCGGGCCAGGGCGGAGGTGAAGCCGGCGTTGTAGTCGGTGGCGACCTCGTTCATCACGTAGTCCGACCGGTTGTCGGTGTACGCGTCGTTCGGCGAGGAGGGCCCGCCGACCAGGGCGCCGTACAGGGTGTGCCGGGTCTCGGTGGGTACGGTCATGCTGTCCCACCAGGAGCCGTGCGCGGTGCGGTGGTGCGGGTTCTTCGGGGAGTTGGCCCCGAAGCCGATCATGTAGCTGGAGTTGCGCGGATTGTCACCGAGCGCGTAGTTGATCTGCCGGACGGCGAAGTCCTTGTAGCGGGCCTTGCGGGTCGCGTCCGTGGTCTTGTCGCTGTAGACCAGGGCGGCGAAGGCCGTGTTGGCCGCGTAGCGCAGGGCCCCCCAGGAGTCGAGCACGGCCATCCCGCCGGGCGAGTAGCGGATCCGCTCCCCGTTGACCCCGACGGTCCAGAAGTCCAGCCAGCGGTTGGCGTCGTCGATGTACTTCTGCTTGCCGGTCAGGTTGGCCAGCAGCACGTACGCCCCGAACTGCTTGTTGTCCCAGGCCACGGTCCACTTGTAGGAGCGGGTGGTGGTCTGCGGCTCGGTGCCGAGGCGGTCGTACTCGCTCTCGGCCTTGGCCAGGTAGGCGGCGTCGCCGGTGGCCCGGTACAGCCAGATCGCCCCCCAGACCAGCTCGTCGGTGTACCCGCTCCAGGAGCGGTAGAAGCTGGTCGCGTCCGTGATGCACTCGTGGTAGTTCTTCCGCACGGTGTCGGCGAAGGTGTAGAGCTGCCGGGCGTGGGTGAGCAGCTTGTCGGCGTACGCGGCGTCGGTGGGTCGGAACACCATCGAGGAGGCGGCCATCGCCGCCGCGGTCTCCCCGGCCAGGTCCGCACCCCCACAGCTGGCATCGATCTTGTACGCGGGCCGCGCCATCTGCATCACCTCGGCCGGCCCCCACCACTTGTGGTCGTCGTCGCCCTTGCCCACCTGGCCGTAGAGCACGTTCGGGGCCGGGTTGGCCTTGACGAAGTAGTCGTTGACGAACCGCAGGTTGTTCAGCAGGTGGGTGAGCTGGCCGGAGGCGGCGTAGCCGGACCGGTACTCCACCGCACCCCAGGCGAGCATGGTGGTGGTGAAGGCCATCGGGAAGCCGAACTTCACGTGGTCGCCGGCGTCGTACCAGCCGCCGGTCAGGTCGATCCCGACGTCGGAGCCGTCACGCAGGGCGGAGTCACCCCGCCAGGAGACCCGGTTCCAGTCCGGCAGTTTGCCGGACTGCTGCGCCTCGTAGAACAGCAGGGACTTCTGGAGCGCCTCGGCGTAGTTGAAGGCGGGCGCGGCGGCGCTGGTCGAGGCGTCGCCGGAGGTCGGGGCGGCGACGGCCGTCCCCGGTACGCCGAGCACCAGCGCCAGCCCGGTGACCAGGGCGGTACCCGCCGTGCGGAGGCGACGGGACCAGGGTTCGCGGTGGCCGGAACAGTCGCGGCGCGCGCGACCCGGCCCGGAGGTGTGGTGCATCGACTGCTCCTGTCGGTGCGGCGCAGGCAGCGCCGACGCGCGACCGCGCGTCGGAATTGGACGGCTGCCCGCTAGGTGGCGAGGGTGGGATCCAGCAGGACCGGGAGCGCTCCCATGGATAGCTAGCAATGTAATGTGGCAGCGGGTGGTTTGGGAAGCCACCAGGAAGTGGTGCGCAGCGTCCATCCGGCCTGGTGCGTTACGGCGACACGCCGTCGCAGGCCCCGGATTCGTCTCCGCTGTCCCGACAGGAGATCCTCCCGTCCGCCCGATTCAGACCGTTCACCTGAGATCAACACCGACGGTGGGCAGGCAGACTTGGGTCATCCCCCGACCAGGTCGGGAAGCTCGCTGCGTACCAACCACCGGAAAACGGCCGTCGGTGTCCCTCCGACGGCCGTTTTCTCCCCCACCGGTAGCCGGGCCGCCCGCCGCAGAGCAGCAAAGCAAAGGGCAGGCCCTCCGCACCGGAAGTCCTGCCCTTCTCACCATCCTCCGCACCGGAGGACGGTCGTCTGTTTCCCGGTCAGCCCGTACGCTGCGCCGGAACCTCGGCGGTCAGGGGCACGGTCAGGGTCAACAATCCGCCGTCCGGCTCTACCGTGGCCGGTCGGCCCAGCCGACGCAGGGTCCGCAGCATCGGGGTGTTGTCGGCCTGGGTGTGCAGCACCACGGCCGCGTACCCGCTCGTCTCGGCCTGCCGGGTCAACCGCCGCAGCAGGGTCGAACCCAGCCCGCGCCGCTGCCAGTCGTCACGCACCAGCAACGCCACCTCGGCCTCGTCGCCCTCGGCCAGCAGGTTCGCCATCGCCACCACGGACTCCCGACCCGCTTCCGGGTCGGTGGTGACCGCGACCAGGGTCAGCCCTCGGGTCGGCTCCAGCAGCCGCCGCAACCGTGCCGGGGACGGTGTACCCGCCCCGCCCAGGTAGCGCCGTTGCCGGGTGCTCGGCGAGCAGGCCCGGTGCAATTCGACCACCGCGGCCAGGTCCTCGGCGACGGCCGGCCGAACGGTCAACTCGGCCCCGTCGGGCAGGACCAGGGTGATCTGCTCGGCGTACCGGCCGGCCGCGGTGGCCCCCAGCTCCAGCAGGGCCTGCGCCCGGGCGTACTCCGCCGGGGTGTAGCTCGGGGCCACCCGACTCAGGTGATACGACCCCCCGCCGGGGTCGGCCAACTGCATCGTCGTCCCGTCGATGCCGGACCGGGCTTCGGGCCGCCAGCTCACCTCGTCCGCGCCGAGCAGGGCCCGCAGCACCTCCCCGGTCGCGTCCGGGTCGCGAACCAGCCGGGTAGCCAGCCCGAGCACCCGGGTCGGCTGGTCGACCAGGCCACGCGCCTCGCTGCGCGCCACCCAGCAGTCTCGTCCCCGACCCCGCTCCACCGCAGCGATGAGGTCGGTCTCGTCGAGGGTGTCCGGCGCGTCGACCAGGAAGTCGTCGACGGCCCCCTGCTCGGTGGTGTGTACCTGCACGGTGAGGATGTTGACTCCGCGCAACGCGAGGCTGGCCGTCAGCACCGACAGGTAGCCCGGTCGGTCGTCGACGGTGGCCCGGATCCGCCACAGGGTCATTGTTGCCTCCCTTCCCGCACCACCCTCGCGCCCGGCTGTTGCCGGCGGATTGCCTGGCCGTGTCGTGCCGCGACCAGCCCTGCGGTGTGCGTCACAGCAGGCCAGGGGCGGTCACTGCTTGGCTACGACCGGCGGGGTGTCGACCAGGTCCAGCCGATCGCCGAGGATCACCGCGCTGGCCCGGACCAACTGGGCCAACCGGTCCACCTCGGTGCAGTGGAAGGTGGCCGGGGTCAGTGCCTCGCTGCGTTCCCGGCACACGACCATGACCAACCCGGCCCGACCGAAGGGGGCGATCGCGAAGTGCCCGCCGTCCGGAACGGTAAGCGACCGGGCCCGCAGGGGGGTCACCTCCGGCAGTTTCGGCGGCACCGGGGTACGCCAACTGGCGTGCCCGACCGTGGCCCCACCGCCGTCGGTCCGGCTGGCCCAGTCGGCCGGTACCACGGCCGCTACCGCCCAGTCGGCGGCCAGCAGCCCGGGTACCGCGTCGACCAGGGTGGCCAACCCGTCGGCCGGGTTGGCGGCGACCTGCGCCAACAACTCGGCGTCCTGGCCGGTGGTGGTGGGCGCGCCGATCGCCCGCCACACCCCGTCCACCTGGACCCCCGGGATCGCCGCCAGCCCGGCCAGCAGCCGCTCCACCCGGGCGGCGCCCGGCCACACCACGGTGAAGTCGTCGACCGCCCGCCCGCCGAGACGTTCCAGCACGACCACCTGGACGATGTCCGCGCCCGACACCCCCAGGGTCCGGGCCACCTGGCCGAGGGTGCCCGGACGGTCCGGCAGGGTGACCCGTACGCGCAACAACATCTCGAACCCTCCGCTCGGCAGGCCGGCACCCGGAGGTGGCCGGCAGGCTGATCTCCAGGGTGGCAGTTGACCATTTCGCCCCCGTTGCGGCGGCATGTCTCGAGAGTCAAACCTGACCTTGACAAGCCGGCGGAGCTGCCCTGGACTGTCCGGATGACCGATCCGGGCAGCCAGTGGAATCAGGGCGACGACCCGCCCGCCGGTCTGGACCTCGGCCGGCTTCGCCGCTACCTGGCCGAGCACCGGCCCGAGCTGGCCACCGATCCCCTGCGGGCCCAGTTGATCGCCGGGGGCCGGTCCAACCTGACCTACCTGCTCTGGGCCGGGGACCAGGAGTTGGTGCTGCGCCGCCCACCCCTCGGGCACGTGTTGGCCACCGCCCACGACATGGCCCGGGAGTTCCGGGTGATCTCCGCACTCGCCGACACCGAGGTTCCGGTGCCGCACGCGGTACTGCTCTGCCCCGATCCGGAGGTGCTCGGGGCACCCTTCTACCTGATGCGACGGATGCCCGGCGAAGTGTTCCGCGGTCGGCGGCAGACCGACCGGCTCAGCGCTGAACAGCGCCACGGGCTGGCCATGGCGATGATGGACACCCTGGCGGCCCTGCACACGGTCGCCCCCGAGGCGGTGAACCTGGCCGACTTCGGTCGCCCCGAGGGCTACCTGGCCCGGCAGGTACGCCGCTGGGCCGGGCAGTTGGACCGCTCCCGCAGCCGGGTGCTGCCCGGCATCGACGAGCTACGTGATCTGCTGGCCGCCACCGTCCCGGCGAGTCACCCCGTCGGCCGCATCGTGCACGGCGACTACCGGCTGGACAATCTGCTCGCCACGATCGAACCGGTGGCCGTCTCGGCCGTACTGGACTGGGAGATGGCCACCCTCGGCGACCCCCTGGCCGACCTGGGGCTGCTGCTGACCTACTGGGAGGTGCTCGGCGGCGTCGATCCCCCCGAGGGCACCCAGGGCGCCGAGCACCCGGGTCCGGGGGCCGGCTTCCCGACCGGCGCCGAACTGATCGACAGGTACGCCGCCCGCAGCGGCGTCGACGTCGGCCCGCTGCACTGGCACCTGGCCCTGGGCTGCTTCAAACTCGCCGTGATCTGCGAGGGTATCCACTACCGGCACACCCTCGGGCAGACCCTGGGCGAGGGCTTCGACACCATCGGCGACCTGGTGGCACCGCTGGTCGCCCACGGTCTGTCCGCGGTACGGGAGAGCTGATGGACTTCCGGTACGACACCCGCACCGAACAGCTGCGCGCGGAGCTGACCGACTTCCTGGCGCAGCACGTTTACCCGGCCGAGGCGGTGCACGCCGAGCAGGTGGCCGCCGCCGGGGACCCCTGGGCCCGCCCGCCGGTGCTGGCGCAGTTGCAGGCCGAGGCCCGACGGCGGGGCCTGTGGAACCTGTTCCTGCCCGACCCCCGCTACGGTGCCGGGCTGACCAACCTCCAGTACGCCCCGCTGGCCGAACTGACCGGCCACAGCCCGTACCTGGCCCCGGAGGCGCTCAACTGCGCCGCGCCGGACACCGGCAACATGGAACTGCTGGCCGAGTTCGGCTCTCCCGCCCAGCGGGAACGCTGGCTGATGCCGCTGCTGGACGGGCAGATCCGGTCCGCCTTCTGCATGACCGAGCCCCAGGTGGCCTCCTCCGACGCCACCAACATCGCCACCTCCATCCGCCGCGACGGCGACCACTACGTCATCGACGGCCGCAAGTGGTGGTCCTCCGGGGCGATGGATCCGACCTGCGCGATCTTCATCGTGATGGGCCGGACCGATCCGAACGCCGAGCGGCACCGGCAGCAGAGCATGATCCTGGTCCCCCGGGACACCCCGGGGGTCACCGTCCGCCGAGGCATGACGGTGTACGGCTACCGCGACGCCCCGCACGGCGGGCACGCCGAGATCGACTTCACCGGGGTACGGGTGCCGGCGGAGAACCTGATCGGCACCGAGGGGGGTGGCTTCGCCATCGCGCAGGCCCGACTGGGCCCGGGCCGCATCCACCACTGCATGCGGCTGATCGGCATGGCCGAACGGGCCCTGGAACTGCTCTGCCGACGGGTCACCGAGCGGATCGCCTTCGGCCGACCCCTGGCCGAGCAGGGGGTGGTGCGCGAGTGGATCGCCGAGTCCCGGGTCCGCATCGAACAGGCCCGGTTGCTGGTGCTCAAGACCGCCTGGCTGATGGACACCGTCGGCAACAAGGGGGCCCACACCGAGATCCAGGCCATCAAGATCGCCACCCCGGCGATGGCCGAATGGGTCATCGACAAGGCCATCCAGGCCCACGGGGCCGCCGGAGTCAGCCAGGACACCCCCCTGGCCGCCCTCTGGGCCCAGGCCCGCACCCTCCGACTGGCCGACGGCCCCGACGAGGTCCACCGAGCCAGCCTCGCCCGCCGCGAACTACGCCGCTGGACGACCTGATCCCCCACCTGCCGGCCCACCTGAACCCGCCTGCCGGCCGGCCTGATCCCACCTCGGACGAGCCCCGCCTGCCGGGCGCCGTTACGCCGAAACGGCGGGGTAGACCAAGGCGGGACACCGCCACTACGCCGTAACGGAGTCGATCACCCGCAGGGGGGCAGCGAAGCCGACCGCGCGCTTCGGGCAGGCTGGGCGCTGGTCAGGCGGGTCGATCGCCCCGAGGTCCGCCCGCTGGTCAGGCGGAGGCGCGCTCGACCAGTTGGGTCTGGAGCACGATGTGCGGGGCGGGGATCTCGTCGCCGCGGATGCGGGCCACCAGCAGCCGGGCCATCTGTCGGCCCATCTCCTCGACCGGCTGGAAGACCGAGGTCAGCGGGGGTACGGCCTGCCGGGCGATCGGTGCGTCGTCGAAGCCGATCACGGCCACGTCCTGTGGTACCCGGCGGCCGGCGTCGCGCAGGGTACGCATCGCCCCGAAGGCCATCAGGTCGGCCGCTACGAAGACCGCGTCCAGATCCGGGCAGCGGTCCAGCAGTTGCCGCATGGCGGTCGCACCGCTCTCCTCGCTGAAGTCGCCGTACGCGATCAGGTCGGGGTTGATGCCGAACCCGGCGGTGCGTACCGCGTCCCGGTAGCCGGAGAGGCGGGCCAGGCCGGCGCCCATGTCCTGAGGGCCGGCGATGGTGGCGATGCGCCGCCGGCCGCGACCGGCCAGATATTCCACAGCTTGGCGTGCCCCGCCGACGTTGTCCACGTCCACGAACGAGGCGGGTTGGGCCTCCGGGTGCAGCATCCGCGCCGGGCGGCCACCGAGCACGGTCGGCAGGCCCCGCTCCTCCAGCAGGGTGGGCAGGGGGTCGTCGTCGTGCAGCGACAGCAGCAGTACGCCGTCGACATGCTGGTTGGTCAGGTGGTGCTCTACCCGCTCCCGCTCCAGCGGGGACTGCGCCATGGCCAGCCAGAGCTGTAAGGGGGTCTCCAGCAGCGCCGAGCTGATCCCGCGCACGATGCCGGCGAAGAACGGCTCGGCGAAGATCCGCTCACCGGACTCGCTGACCACCAGGGCCACCGAGTCGGTCCGTTGGGTGACCAGCGCCCGGGCGGCTCGGTTCGGCACGTACCCCAGTTCGGCGATGGCCTGTTGCACGGCCGCGCGGGCCTCCGGGCTCACCTGGGGAGAACCGTTGACCACGCGGGAGACAGTCCCACGGCCAACCCCCGCACGGGCCGCGACCGCGTCCAGGGTCGGGCGCCCGAGCGACCGGGTGCGCTGCGTTGTCATCGTCTGCTCCTCCGACGTCAGGCGGCACCGGCACCTGGTGAAGCGTCGGTGCCGGGCCGCCTGTTACTGGCTGGCCGTCGCCTTATTGTGCGGCCAGACCGTTGCGTCGGATCACCTCTGCGTACCACCTGGCGCTGGACTTGGGGATGCGGGTCTGACTGTCGTAATCGACGTAGATCATGCCGAACCGCTTGGTGTAGCCCCAGGCCCACTCGAAATTATCCAACAGCGACCAGGCGAAGTATCCCTGCAGGGGGACACCGGCGGTGATCGCCTCGTGGGCGGCGCGCAGGTGACCGTCGAAGTACGCCAGGCGCTCGGCGTCGTCGACCTGGCCGTCCACCACGGTGTCGACGAAGGCGGAACCGTTCTCCGTCACGTACAGCGGAAGGTCGGTGTACTCCTCATGCACCCGGCGCAGGGTCTCCACCAAGCCGGGGGCGTCGATCTCCCAGTCCATGTCGGTGACCGGTACGCCCCGGGTGACGAACCGGACATCCTCGCTGCCCGGCCAGTTGGTCGGCGCCCGCCAGTACTTCTCGGGCTCCTCGCCGGGCAGCGGTGCGGCGACCACGTGCCGGCTGTAGTAGTTCACCCCGACCAGGTCCATCGGAGCGGAGATGACGGCCAGGTCCCCGTCGCGGACGTGCCCGAAGTCGGTCACCTTGGCCAGGTCGGCGACCAGGTCGTCGGGGTACTGGCCACGCAGCATCGGGTCGAGGAAGAACCGGTTGGCCAACCCGTCGATGCGGCGCGCGGCGTCGACGTCGCCGGGTGCCTCGCTGGCCGGGGTGACCGGGTAGAGGTTGACCGTCACCCCTAGCTGCGCCGTGGGCAGTGCCGCCCGCAACGCCTGCACGGCCAGCCCGTGCCCGAGCATCAGGTGATGCCCGGCGTGGACGGCCGCCGCCGGATCGGTACGGCCCGGGGCGTGCACCCCGGAGCCGTAGCCGAGGAAGGCCGAGCACCAGGGCTCGTTCAGGGTGGTCCAGTACTTCACCCGGTCACCCAGGGCGTCCGCCATCAACTGCGCGTACTCGGCGAACCGGCCGGCGGTGTCGCGGGCCGGCCAGCCCCCGGCGTCCTCCAACTCCTGGGGCAGGTCCCAGTGGTAGAGGGTGAGCCAGGGCTCGATCCCGTTGGCCAGCAGGTCGTCGACCAGCCGCTGGTAGAAGTCCAGCCCTTCGGCGTTGACCGGACCGGACCCGCCGGGCTGCACCCGGGGCCAGGAGACCGAGAACCGGTACGACTTGAGCCCCAGCTCGGCCATCAGCCGGACGTCGTCACGGACCCGGTGGTAGTGGTCGCAGGCCACGTCACCGGTGTGCCCGGCGACCGTGCGTCCCTCGGTGTGGCTGAAGGTGTCCCAGATCGACGGGGTACGCCCACCCTCCGCCGCGGCCCCCTCGATCTGGTACGCGGCGGTGGCCGCTCCCCAGAGGAAGCCCGGCGGGAAGGTCAGCGGCGCACGTTCGTCTAGGACGCCGACTGAGGGTGGGGTGGCGGGGTTGCTCACGACTTGACTGCACCTTCCATGATCCCGCCGATGATCTGGCGGCCGAACACGATGAAGACCAGGACCAGTGGCAGGGTGCCGACCGCCGTGGCGGCGAAGACCTGGGAGTAGTCCGTGTAGTAGGCGTACGAGAGGAAGGAGAGCGACACCTGGAGGGTGGGGTTCTCCGGGCTGAGGATCGCGTACGGCCAGAGGAACGAGTTCCAGGTTTCCATGAAGGTCAACAGGCCGAGCACGGCGGCGGCCGGACGCAGGGCGGGCAGCACGATGTTCCAGTAGATCCGGAAGGTGCTCGCCCCGTCGACCCGGCCGGCCTCGATCAGCTCGTCCGAGATCGCCTGGCTGGCGTACTGCCGCATCATGAACACGCCGAAGGCGCTGACCAGGAACGGCACGGTGACCGCGAGCAGGCTGTCGTACCACCCGAACGACTGCATCATGCCCCAGAGCGGGATGATGCCCATCTGGGTGGGGATCATCATGGTGACGATGATCGACAGCAGCAGGATGTTGCGGCCCCGGAAGCGCAGCTTCGCGAAGGCGAAGCCGGCCAGCGAGCCGGTGAGCACCACCGACACGGTGACCACCGCGGAGACGATGATCGAGTTGATCAGACCGGTGACGAAGTTGGCCGCGTCGTTGTCGAGCACCCGGCCGAAGTTGTCGCCGAACGAGCCCGCCGGGGTGAACGGTGGCGGCACGTCGTTGATCGCGTCCAGGCTGCGGGTGCCGATCACGATCATGTAGTAGAACGGGTAGATGGAGAGCAGGGCCGCCATGACGAGCGCCAGGTAGGTCAGCGGGCTGGTACGCCACAGGCGGGAAGCCGATTTCACTGGTCTCTCCTCACTTCGCCGTACGGCGGACGAGTACGAAGTTGATCAGCGACACCAGCACGATGATCATGAAGATCGCCCAGGCGACCGCGGCTCCGTAGCCGGCGGTGTTCAGGTTCACGATGCCCATCTCGTACATGTACATGGCCAGGGTCTGGAACTGCCGCTGGTCACCACCGATGATGTTGCCGTTGGCGAAGAGCAGCGGCTCGGTGAACAGCTGCATGCCACCGATCGTGGAGAGGATCACCACGAAGATGAAGGTGGGCTTGAGCATGGGCAGGGTGATCTGCCAGAACTGCCGCCACTGACCAGCGCCGTCGATCGCGGCCGCCTCGTAGAGGTCCTTCGGGATGGCCTGCATGCCGGCGAGCAGGATCAGAGTGTTGTACCCGGTCCACCGCCAGTTGACCATGGTGGCGAGCGCCGTCCAGGAGCTCCACTTCTCACCGTTCCAGTCGATGGCCTCGACCCCGAAGAAGCTGAGCAGCCAGTTGAACAGACCGAAGTCGCGCTGGTACAGCATGCCGAAGACGATCGCCACCGCGGCCACCGAGACCACGTTCGGGATGAAGATGGCCATCCGGAAGAAGGTCTTGGCCCGCAGCAGGGTGCGGTTGAGCAGGTTGGCCAGGAAGAGCGCCAGCAGCAGCTGCGGGATGGTCGACAGCGCGAAGATGCCGAAGGTGTTGACCAGCGCGTTCCAGAAGTACCCGTCGGAGATCAGCCGGGTGTAGTTGTCGAACCCGATGAAGGTGTTGTCGCCGATCATGTCCCAGTCGTGCAGGGACATCCAGGCGGTACGCACCATCGGGTACAACCCGAAGATGCCGAAGATCAGGAAGAACGGTGCGATGTAGAGGTACGGGGAGTACTTGAGATCCAGACGGTTGAGCAGATGCCCACGCCGGCGCCGCTGCTCGGCGTTGGGGGGTGGTGGTGCTGAGGACGGCGGGGCCGTCGTGGCCGACAGACTCATGGGGTTTCCTTTCCGGGCGACGCCCCGGGGCCCGCACGCGGTGCCACGCGCAAGGGGTGACCGACCGGTGGCGTTCGGGAAATCCCCCCGAACGCCACCGGATGGGAATCACACTCAGAAGGCGCCCTGAGTTTCCGCGTCCTTGACGAACTGCGCCCAGGCCTCGTCCTTGCTGGCCCGCCCGTTCTCGAAGGCCCGCATGGCCGGCTCGAACGCGTTCTCCTTGACCGCCTGGTGCTTCGGGCCCAGGTGGACCGGCTCGATCTTGGACACGCTCTCGCCGAAGATCTTGCCGGTCGGCGCGCCGCTGAAGTACTCGTTGGTGTAGCTGAGGAACTCCTCGTTCTTCAGCGCCTCGAGGTTGGTCGGCAGCGGGCCGGCCGCCTTGAAGGCCGCGATCTGGCCACTGGCGTTGGTCAGGAACTCGGCGAGCTTGGCCGCTTCCTTCTGGTGCTTGCTCTGCTCCGGCACGGCCAGCCAGGAGCCGCCCCAGTTACCGCCGCCACCCGGCACGGAAGCCACGTCCCACTTGCCCTTGTTGCCCTCGCCGGAGTTCTCCTCGACGATGCCGAGCATCCAGGACGGGCAGAAGGTCGCCGCGAAGGTGCCCTGCTTGAAGCCGGCGTTCCACGCCGGCGACCAGGTCTCCGCCTTGGCGGAGATGTCCACCATCGAGGTCGCCGTGTCCCAGGCAGCCTTCACCGCGGGGCTGTCCTTGGCGATGACGTTGTTCTCCTTGTCGTAGAACAGGTCACTGCCCTGCTGGAACAGCACGCCGTTGGAGACCGCGGTGATCGAGTCGATGAAGCCCTTGCCGGTGGCCTGCTTGTAGGTCTGGCCGGCCTTGTGGAAGCCGCTCCAGTCCGGCCACAGGGCCGAGACCTGGTCCCGCTCGGTGGGCAGACCGGCCGCCTGGAACAGGTCCTTGCGGTAGCAGACCGCTAGGCTGCCGACGTCGGTGGGCAGGCCGATCAGCCGCCCGTCCGCCGCCTTGCCCAGCTCCCACTTCCAGGGCAGGTATTCCTTGGAGTGGTCGTCGACCAGCGTGGTCAGGTCCACCCAGTTGCGCGAGTTGGCCTTGAACTCGTTGAGGATGCCCTCTTCCAGGGCGGTCACGTCGGCCGCACCCTTGCCGGTGGCGAGGTAACGGACCAGCTTGGGACGGTAGTCCCGCAGCTGCGCGGTCTTGCGCAGCTCGATCTTGATGCCGGTCTGCTGCTCGTACTGCTTGACGAGCTCGTCGTAGCCCATCTCGCCGAAGGTGTCGACGACCAGCTTGGCGGGCTTGCCGCCCTCTGCCGAAGTGTTGTCGTCGTCGTCGTTACCGCAGGCCGCGAGGCCACCGACGGCGATGACCGCCGCGAAGGTGGCCGCCGCCAGGCGGGTACTCCGTTTGGTGAGGTTCATCCTGACCCCTCTTTCGATGGTGAGGCTGGTTATGTGGTGGGGGGTGCCGCAGCGTCTGCCGGCCGCCGGCTGGTGAGCCGAGCGTCGACGCCCCGGGCGGTGAAAATGTGATCTACGCCCCTTGGGAACGCTCCCATGAGATTGCCGGGACGTATCAGGAGTGTCAATAGGCCGTTGGGAGCGTTCCCAGATCGTTACCACAGAACCGGTTTGATCCCGCTTCGCACCCGTCGGGAAATCCTGCGATCAGCCCCGCAGAATATCGATGATCAGCAGAATCGCCGCAACAGGGTGGTCACCCGGTCGGGGTCGAAGGCCCCCGGGTCGTAGCCGTCGCCGACCCACTCGCGCATCCCGGGGTGCTCCGGGTGCCCCGGATCGGCGAGCGCGGCGAGCAGCAGCAGGTAACCCTGCGGGCCACCGATGTTCTCCGGCGGCGCCGCCCGCTCCCCGTCGACACACCTCGGGTAGCGCTCGTCGGCCTCGGCGGTGAAGACGTCCTCCACCAGCAGGTCGTGCTCCCACCAGTCGCCGAAGTCGTACGTGTAGTGCAACCGGCTGCCCTTGCCCGCCACCGCGTCCAGGCGCACGTCCAACTCGTCGTGCGGGGTCATCTCCTCCTCCAGGAGCAGATCACCCTCGGGGTCGGGCTCCGCGTACTGCACGCCCTCGATGTCGAAGGAGTGCAGGTGGCAGTCGCGCCAACCCATCGCGTGCTGCACCACCCGGTGCAGTCGGTCCAGGGTGTAGCCGCCCGGCACCAGCACCCGACGCCAGATGGTGGGACGGACCCCGGACAGGGAGATCCTCAGCTGGAAGATCTGACGCGGCATGCTGTCCCGTCCTTCCACGGCATAGGCTGCGAGCATGATCTGCCGAGCGTGCCGGTCGCGGCGGCACGACGACTGCCCGGGCCGGAACTGGTGCGACTGCCAGCACCGTACCCCTCGACCCACCCCTGTCGTCACCGGTCCGGCCGGCGAATGACCGCCGAGGCAGCCATCCGCGCCCTCTGGCCGGCCCCCTCCCCCGGCCCGCTGGACGACGAGGCGCTGATCGCCCGCTATCCCCGGGCCGAGGGCCCGCGGGTGCGGATGAACTTCGTGACGAGTGTCGATGGTGCGGTCAGCCTCGACGGTTACTCCGCCGGGTTGTCCGGCACACCGGACAAGCGGGTCTTCGGGCTGCTGCGGATGCTCTGCGACGGGCTGCTGGTCGCCGCCGGCACCCTGCGCCACGAGGGTTACCGGGCGATCCGGCTGGACGAGCGGCGCCGGGCCTGGCGGCTAGCGCACGGACTGGCCGAGTATCCCACCCTGGTGGTGGTCTCCGGCAGCCTCGACCTAGACCCGGCCCAGGCGGCCTTCGCCGACGCCCCGGTACGCCCGGTGGTGCTCACCCGCGACGGCGCACCGGCGGCGCCGCGACTGGCCGCGGTCGCCGATCTGGTGCACTGCGGCACCGACCGGGTCGACCTGACCCTCGGCCTGGCCGAACTGCGGCGACGGGGCCTGCGCCAGGTGCTCTGCGAGGGTGGCCCGCAGCTGTTCGGCGCGCTGACCGCCGCCGACCTGGTCGACGAGGTCTGCCTGTCGGTGGCTCCGCTGCTCGCCGGCGCCGGCGCCGGCCGGATCACCGCCGGTCCGCCCAGTCCGGCCCGACAGCTGCCGCTACGCCATGTGCTGCTCGCCGGGGACGGCACCCTGCTGCTGCGCCACGCCCGCTGACCGGACACACCCCGCGCAACCCCCGGTGAGGATGCGGTAGCGCTGTGCGGTCACCCCGGGGGTCCCGGCGTGGCCTCCGCCGCGTCGCGTGGCGACCTGTCGTACTCCTCCGGCAGGATGCAGGGCGTGTACGCCGACCGCGATGACCGCCGAGGAGGGGCCGCCCGATGACTGACCAGGGGTTCGAGGTCATGGGCGAGGGGGTCGGGCGGGTGCTGGGCACCGCCGACGCCACTCCCCTTCAGTTCTGGACGGCCGTCGCCCCCGGCAGCTACCTGCAACTGGACGACGTGGTGGTGACCCGCCGGGAGCTGCCCGACCGGGAGCCGGTGACCATCGCCGGGGTGGTCACCCAGGTCCGGGCGCGACACGAGGGGGCCCAGTTCGACTCCGACGTGTTCGCCATCGCCGAGGGCACCCTGCCCGCCCAGGTGCAGGAGGCCGCCGAGATCACCACCACCCGGGTCGATCCGGAGTTCTACGTGCCGCCGCAGCCCGGGGCGGTGGTGCACCGGGCCGAGGGGGACGCCCGGGCGCGGGCGCTGCACTTCGACCGGATGGAACGCCGCATCCCGATGGGCACCGGCCGGGACGGGGTGCCGGTCTACCTCAACGCCGACTTCCTGGACGGCACCCGGGGCGCCCACGTGTCGATCTCCGGCATCTCCGGGGTGGCCACCAAGACCAGTTTCGCCACCTTCCTGCTCTACTCGGTGTTCCGCTCCGGGCAGCTCGGTGGTGACGCGGTCAACGCCAAGGCACTGATCTTCAACGTCAAGGGCGAGGATCTGCTCTTCCTGGATCACCCGAACGCCCGGCTGGACGACTCCACCCGGGCCGCGTACGCCCGACTGGGCCTGGTCGCCGACGCCTTCGGTGATGTACGGGTCTACGCCCCGCCCCGGGTCGGTGACTCCTCCGGCACCCCGGATGTGAGCAGTCGGCTGACCGGGGTGGACAGCTTCTACTGGACCCTGTCGGAGTTCTGCGCCGACCGGCTCCTGCCGTACGTCTTCGCCGACGCCGACGACGAACGCCAGCAGTACACCATGGTGGTCCACTCGGTCGCCGCCCACCTGGCCCGGTACGCCCAGCCGGCCGACGGCGGGGTGAGCATCGACGGGGTGCGCCTGGGCAGCTACGGCGACCTGGTGGACCACATCGTCGAGCAGCTCAGTGACGACGAGACCCGTGGCGACTGGGCGGGCAGCGCGGTCGGCCTGGGCACGGTGAACGCCTTCGCCCGACGGCTGATCGGCAGCAAGAAGGACCTGTCCCGGCTGATCCGGGGGGACCTGGCCACCCGCCGCCCGCATTCGATCAACACCGCGGAGAGTGCCCAGGTCACCGTGGTCGACCTGCACAACCTGCCGGACCGCGCGCAGCGGTTCGTGGTGGGGGTGACCCTCAAGAGCGAGTTCGAGCGCAAGGAGAAGGCCGGCACCGCCAAGCCCCTGTTGTTCGTGGTGCTGGACGAGTTGAACAAGTACGCCCCCCGGGAGGGCTCCTCCCCGATCAAGGAGGTGCTGCTCGACATCGCCGAGCGGGGCCGGTCCCTCGGGGTGATCCTGATCGGGGCCCAGCAGACCGCCAGCGAGGTGGAACGACGCATCGTCACCAACTCGGCGATCCGGGTGGTGGGTCGGCTGGACCCGGCCGAGGCCTCCCGCCCCGAGTACGGCTTCCTCCCCCCGGCCCAGCGGCAGCGGGCGTTGCTGGCCAAGCCGGGCACGATGTTCGTCAACCAGCCCGACATCCCGGTCCCGCTCTGCCTGGAGTTCCCCTTCCCGGCCTGGGCGACCCGGGTCTCCGAGGCGGGCACCGCGCCCTCGCACACCCTGCGCTCGCTGACCCAGTCCGCCGACCCCTTCGCGGTCGTGGGCTCCGGCGGCGGCGCCGACGACGACATCCCCTTCTGAGAGGGCAGCCAGTGAGCGCGAGGAGTGCAGCGAAGCGGAGCCCCGCAGTCGCGAGCGAAAGGTTGGCTCAGTGAAGATCCTGCACACCTCGGACTGGCACGTGGGCAAGGTCCTCAAGGGGCAGTCGCGGGCCGAGGAGCACAAACAGGTGCTGGCCGGGGTCATCGACATCGCCCGGCAGGAGCGACCGGATCTGGTCGTCATCGCCGGTGACCTGTACGACACGGCCGCCCCGACGGCGGAGGCCACCCGGCTGGTCACCCGGGCCTTGACCGCCTTGCGGCGCACCGGCGCGGACGTGGTGGCCATCGGCGGCAACCACGACAACGGCGCCGCCCTGGACGCCCTGCGCCCGTGGGCCGAGGCCGCCGGCATCACCCTGCGGGGGGCGGTACGCGAGGACCCGGCCGAGCACGTCATCGACGGCACCACCCCCGGTGGGGAACGCTGGCGGTTGGCCGCCCTGCCGTTCCTGTCCCAGCGGTACGCGATCCGGGCGGTGGAGATGTACGAGTTGACCGCCGCGGAGACCATCCAGACCTACGCCGACCACCTGGGCCGCATCCTGGCCCGGTTGACCGAGGGGTTCACCGAGCCGGACCGGGTCCACCTGGTCACCGCCCACCTGACCGTGGTCGGGGCGGCCACCGGCGGCGGTGAACGGGATGCGCACACCGTCATGGGGTACGCCGTACCGGCCACGGTCTTCCCGGGCACCGCCCACTATGTGGCGCTGGGGCACCTGCACCGGGCCCAGCGGGTCTCCGGGCCCTGCCCGATCCGCTACAGCGGTGCCCCGCTGGCGGTGGACTTCGGCGAGCAGGAGAACGTCCCCTCGGTGACCCTGGTAGAGGTCAGCGCGACCACGGCGGCGCAGGTGCGGGAGGTGCCGGTGACGGCGGCGACCGCCCTGCACACCGTACGCGGCACGCTGGAGCAGCTGGCCGGGATCACCCCACCGGAGGGTTGGCTGCGGGTGTACGTACGCGAGCAGCCCCGCGCCGGGCTGCGCGAGGAGGTGCAGGAGTTGTTCCCCCGCGCCCTGGAGATCCGCATCGACCCGGAGCTGCTGGCGGCGCCCGGCAGCGGCGCCCGGGTCGCCCAGCGCGCCGGGCGTACCCCCCGCCAACTGTTCGCGGACTACCTGGACAGTCGGGGGCACGCCGACGAGGGGGTCCGGGACCTCTTCGACGAACTCCTCGAACAGGTGGAGCACTGATGCGGCCGATGCGGCTGGACCTGGCCGGGTTCACGGTGTTCCGGGACGAGACCACGATCGATTTCACGGACGCGGACTTCTTCGCCCTGGTCGGTCCCACCGGCTCCGGCAAGTCGACAGTGCTCGACGCGATCTGCTTCGCCCTCTACGGCACGGTGCCCCGCTGGGGCGGCACCCGGGGGCTGGGTAACGCGCTGGCCCCCTCGGCCACGGAGGCCCGGGTGCGGCTGGTCTTCGAGTCGGCCGGGGCCCGTTACGTGGCTACCCGGGTGGTGCGTCGCGACGGCCGGGGCAATGTCAAGACCGCCAATGCCGGGTTGCAGTTGATGCCGGACGGCTTCGACGTCACCAAGCTGGACACCGGGCTGAGCCCGGAGGATCTCGGCGAGGTGGTCGCCGGCACCCCGGCCGAGATGGAGTCCGCCGTGCTGGCGGCGGTCGGCCTGCCGTACGAGCAGTTCACCAGTTGCGTGGTGCTGCCGCAGGGGCAGTTCGCCGACTTCCTGCACGCCCGACCGGCCACCCGGCAGCAGATCCTGGTCAACCTGCTGGGCCTGGGGGTGTACGAGGAGGTGCAGAAGCTGGCCACCGGTCGGGCCGGGCAGGCCGAGGCGAAGCTGGAGGCCCTTGACCAGTTGCTAGCCGGGCTGGCCGACACCGACGAGGCCACCCTGGAACAGGCCACCGCGCAGGTCGAGCGGATGACCGAGCTGGCCGAGGCGGTGACCGAGGCCGTACCGGAGTTGGAGCGGGCGCGGGCCACGGCCCGGGAGGTGGCCCGGGCCCTGGCCGCCCTGGACGCCGACCTGGCCCTGCTGGAGGCGGTCCGGGCCCCGGAGGTCACCGCCGAGCTGACCCGGGCGGTGTCCGCCGCCCGGGCGGCGGCGGATGCCGCGGTGGACGAGGTCTCGCTGGCCGAGGAGCGTGAGGAGAAGCTGCGCGGCGAGCTGACCGCCCTGGGCGACGAGAGCACCCTGCGGCTGCTGCTGGGGGCCTACGCCGATCGGGAGCAGTTGGCCGGGCAGGCCGAGGCGCTGCGGGTGGCGGTGGAGCAGGCCGCCGCGCGGCACGAGGCGGCCGTGACGGCGCTGGCCCAGGCCGGTACGCAGGCCGAACGGGCCGAGGCGGAGCTGGCGGCGGCCTTCCAGGCCCACGAGGAGGCGAAGACCGCCGACCAGGCGGCGGCGCTGCGGGCGCACCTGAGCGACGGGGACCCCTGCCCGGTGTGCGAGCAGGTGGTGGCCCGGGTGCCGGCGATGCCGGCCGGGTCGGCGGTGGCCCGGGCGGTGGCCGCCGGCAAGGCCGCCCGGACGGCCAGCGAGGCCGCCAAGCGGCTGGTGGCCGAACGCGACACGGCGGCCCGGGAACTGGACCGGGTCCTGGTGCGGGCCCGCGCCGAACACGACGGGGTACGGGCCCGGCTGTCCACGTTGGACGAACGCCTGGCCGACGCGGCCAGCCCGCAGACCCTGCGGGAGCAGCTGGCCGAACACACCCGGCTGCGGGCCTCCCTCGACGAGGCGGCCACCGCGGTACGGGCCGGTCGGGACGCCGCCCGCCGGGCCCGGGGCACCCTGGAGGCGGCCCAGGAGCGGCTGCGTACGGCCTGGCGGCACTTCGACGGCACCCGCGACGGGTTGGCCCGTTTCGGCCCCCCGGGGGTCGACCGGGAGGACCTGGCCGCCGCCTGGACCGCCCTGTCGGAGTGGGCGCGGCAGCAGGCCCGGGACCGCCGCTCGCAGCGGGAGGGCCTGGCCGCATCGGTCGCCGACGCCGAGACGGCCACCCGGGCGGCGACGGAGCGCATCGAGGGCATCTTCGCCGAGGCGGGGCTGCCCGCTCCGGAGGATCCGGTCCGCGCCGCGACCGTGGCGGTGGAGCGGGCCGAGGCCGAGCTGCGCCGGCTGGTGGAGCGCCGCGAGCAGGCGGCGCAGCTACGCGAGCAGCGGGCCGAGCACGAGCGGGAGGCCCAGGTGGCCCGGGCGCTGGCCGGGCACCTGCGGGCCAACAACTTCGAACGGTGGCTGCTGGCCGAGGCCCTGGACCTGCTGGTCGACGGCGCCTCCCGGATCCTTCGGGAGCTTTCCGGCGGCCAGTACGACCTGGTCCACGACAAGGGCGAGTTCTTCGTCGTCGATCATCACGATGCCGGCCTGCGGCGGGGGGTGCGGACCCTGTCCGGCGGGGAGACCTTCCAGGCTTCCCTGGCGTTGGCGCTGGCCCTGTCCGAACAGTTGGCCGGGATGTCCACCACCGCGGCCAGCCTGGAGTCGATCGTGCTGGACGAGGGTTTCGGCACCCTGGACGCGGCCACCCTGGACACGGTCGCCGCCACTCTGGAGAACCTGGCCGCCCGGGGGGACCGGATGGTCGGGGTGGTCACCCACGTACCGGCGCTGGCCGAGCGGATCCCGGTGCGTTTCGAGGTACGCAAGGACGCCCGCTCGGCCCGGGTCGAACGGACCGGCCGGTGAGACGACTATGACCCGGTTCTTCGTCGACGCCTGGGATCCGGCCTACGGGGCCTCCTTCGAGGCCTCCGGAGGTGGCCCGGCCGCGCCGAGCAGCGCCCAGGTCGACGCCGACGCCGAACTGCCCGCGGTGGACTGGCGGGCCATCGGCCCCCGCCCGGGGGTGCAAGCCCCTCATGTGGTGCTGCTGGTCGACGGGGTACGCCGGATCGACGCCAGCGTCTGGACGGCCGAGGAGGACGGCACCTCGTACCCCGGCCTGGCCGCCTCGTACGCCGCCGGGGTGGTGCGCTGCGACCTTGAGCGTGGGGCGGCGCAGTTGGCCGGTGCGAAGGTCGGCCGGGGGCTGTTCACGGCCAGCCCTTCGGCGGCCGAGGTGGTGGCCGGCAACGTCCGCTACCCGGTGCACCGGGTCAGCGGCACCGGCGAGTTGGCCAAGCTGCCGGCGGCCGTGCAGGGGCCGCTGACCGCCCTGGAGGTGGAGGTCTCCGACGCCGCCCGTACGGATGAGGATCTGCTGGTGGTGGACGGGCCGCTGCGCAACCGGCGGCAGTTGCCGCGCACCCTGGGGTACATCAAGACCCAGCACAGCCAGTATCTCGACGCCCGGCTCACCGCCGTGGTCACCGGGCTGGCACCGGGCCACCGGTCGCCGGTGTTCCGCCTCGGCACCGCCTGGGGTGGCTGGTCGTGGTATCTGCGGCTGCCGGTGGCCCCCGGGGCCCCCTGGGCCGGCATCGTCCGGATGGAATGCTCCGCCGAACTGGAGATCGACGAGGCGGTACGGCTGGCGGATCTGTCGCTGGTGACCCTGCCCCGGTTCGCCTCCACCCCCTACAAGGATCCCCGGGCCCCGCAGAACCTGGTGCCGATCGCCGGCCTGGAGCGGCTGCTGCGGTCCCGATTGGGTGACGCCCGGCTGCTGCACCGCGCCCTGAACGCCGCCGCGCGGACCAACTCCGCCGCCACCGGTTCGACCGGCCTGCGCTGATGGGCCGCCGCCGCGACACCGACCGGCGCACCGAACAGGTCGACACCGGGTTGGCCGAGCTGACCCCCGATCCGGACCGCCCCGGCTCGTGGACCCTGTCGCTGGACGGGGCCCCACAGTCGCATGTGGACCTCGACGATCCGACCCACCTGGAGTTCGAGTACGTCCGGCGGCTGGCCGCCGCACTGGATCTGATCGCACCGACCGGCACCCCCCTGCGGGTGCTGCACCTGGGCGGCGGGGCGTTGACCCTGCCCCGCTATGTCGCCGCCACCCGACCCGGCTCCACCCAGCGGGTGGTCGAGGTGGACGGTGCCCTGGTCGACCTGGTCCGCCGGGCCCTGCCCTGGCGGCCGGACGCCCGCCTGAAGGTGCGGGTCGCCGATGCCCGGGCGGCGTTGGTCGGCACCCGGGAGGGCAGCTACGACGTGGTGGTCGCCGACGTGTTCGCCGGTGCCCGCACCCCGGCCCGACTGACCTCTGTGGAGTACGCCGCCGAGGTGGCCCGGGTACTCCGGCCGGGCGGCTGGTACCTGGCCAATCTCGCCGACGGCCCACCCCTGCGCTACGCCCGGGGGCAGGTCGCCACGGTGCGTACCGTGTTGCCTCGGGCCTGTCTGGTCGCGGACGCCGGGGTGCTGCGGGGCCGCCGCTACGGCAACCTGGTGCTGGTCGCCGGTGCTCAGGAGCCCCCGGTACCGGAGTTGACCCGCCGGGCCGCCGGTGACTGGTTTCCCGGCCGGGTACTGGCCGGCACCGACCTCGACCGCTTCGTCGGGGGCGCCCCGGTGGTCCACGACGAGCAGGCCACGGACTCCACCCCACCCCCGGCGGGAATTTTTTCCGTCCGACGTTGATCTGTGCGGCCCGGCCGTGCGTATCAATCGGCAGCCATGCCCGTGGGGGGACGGCTTCTGTCCATGGACAACCGGAGGTCTGCATGCACGCACTGGCGGCCGGTTGGCACGGCGAACGGGTGCGGGTGGACTGGATGTCTGCCCGGTCCCAGTCCCGGCCGACCACGACCACCAACGGGGTCGACTCGCGTGCGGGGTCTCGCCAGAATAGCCCGGTGACGCCGCGCCCCGCCCCTGGCCGCCATCAGGCGACGACCACCGAGGCCGCCCACTCCGACCAGTTGATCCGCACCCTGTACGCCGAGCACGCCGGTCCGCTGCTGATGTTCGTGATGCGACTGACCGGTGGTGACCGGCAGCGGGCCGAGGACATCGTGCAGGAGACACTGCTGCGGGCCTGGCGTAACGCCCACCGGCTGGGCACCCAGGGGCAGGGTTCGTTGCGTCCCTGGTTGGTTACGGTGGCCCGCCGCATCGCCATCGACGAACACCGCAGTGAACAGGCCCGCCCGGCCGAGACGTACGACCGGGACCTGACCGCGTTCGCCGAGTCGGACAACACCGACCGGGTGCTGCGTTCGATGACAGTGGCCGACGCACTACGCACGTTGAGTCAATCGCACCGGGAGATCCTGGTGGCGACCTACTTCCGGGGGCGTACGGTGCCAGAGGCGGCCGAGGAACTCGGTCTGCCCCTGGGCACCGCCAAGTCACGGGTCTACTACGCGCTGCGCGCCCTGCGCACAGCCTTGCAGGAGAGGGGGGTGACGGAATGAGCCGAGTTGACCACATGGACGTCGCCGCGTACGCGCTCGGCGTGCTGGACGAACAGGACATGGAACGGTTCGAGGAACACCTCGCAACCTGCTGGGCGTGCGCCGCCGAGTTGGAGTCGATGGTGCCGGTGGTCGGGCTGCTCTCCGACATCGACGCGGAGTCGGTGACGGCGCTGGAGCAGACCCACACCAATCCGGTCCTGCTGGATCGGACCCTGGTGGCGATGCGGGCGCACCGGCGCAAGGCACGGTTCCGGCAGATTCTCGCGACCGCCGCGGCCGTGGTGGTCCTCGGTGGGATCACCGGGGTGGTGTTCAGCAATCTGGCCGACAGTGGTGCCGCACCCCCGGTCGCCGGTCCGACCTCCGGGCCGGTGGAGGTGCCGAACAACCGCCCGGGCAACCCCGGTGGCCCGGGAGTCGGGGGTAACGAGCAGGAGGGCAAGCAGGTGGACGCCACCGACCCGACCACGGGGGTCACGGCCACCTTCTTCCTCGCCTCGAAGGATTTCGGCACCAACATCGCCTTCACCCTGGGTCGGCTGCCCGGTCCCCGGGAGTGCCGTCTGGTGGTGGTACGCCGGGACGCCAGCACCGAGGTCATCTCCAGCTGGTCGGTCCCGCAGGGCGGCTACGGCACCAACAGCAATCCCCAACCGCTGACCCTGTCCGCCGCCACCTCCTCCACATTGGACGAGGTCAAGCACTTCCAGGTGCAGGAGGTCGACGGCAAGGGAGTGGGCAAGACCCTGGTCACGGTGCCCGCTGGCTGAGCGCCCGGAGATCGTGCGAAGGCCCGCCTCGATCGAGGCGGGCCTTCGCGCGTCCACCCCTGCACGGACAGCCGTCGATTCCGGTTCAATCGATGGGCTGTGAAATGAGCCACCGTTCTGCTTTCAACCTTGACAGCACTGTTTCCCGTACTTCCCGGTGACTTGTCAAGTATGAGGAGGGCACGTGGCGAAGATGAAGCGGACCGTCGTTGTCGCGAGCGCCATGGTCGCACTGACGGCCTGCGCGCCCGCGGGCTACAACGGAGCGGACCCCGGCGCGGCGGAACCGGTCGCCGTCGCTGCGGCCGACTCCTCGGCGACCCCGGAGCCGGAGATCAGCGCGGACCCCGGGGCCAGTCCCGAACCGGGCACCTCGGCCTCGCCGGGTGCGGAGAACGAGAACGATGCCCCGCTGCCCGAGGGTGTCGAACTGACCGAGAGTCTGACCGGCAAGAAGTTCCCCCGGATGGGCAGCGCGGTCGTCAACCAGGACGGGTTCCTGCTGTACCGCTTCGACCGGGACAGCAACGACCCGCCGACGACCAACTGCGAGGACCAGTGCGCCGAGGTGTGGCCCCCGGCACTGACCGACGGCAACCCGAAGCTCAAGGGGGTCTCCGACGACGCGGTCGGCACCATCACCCGCCCCGACGGCACCCGTCAGATCACCCTGGACGGTTGGCCCCTCTACACCTACATCGGTGACAAGAAGCCGGGCCAGTGGAAGGGCCAGGGGGTCGGCGGCACCTGGTTCGTGGTCAACCCGGACGGCAGCAAGAACCTGGAGTGCCTGCCCAAGGGCACCCCGAAGGCGGTAGAGCCGCCGTCGAAGACCAAGTCGGGCGGCTCCGACTCGGACTACGACTACTGACCCTGAGGTTCCTCCGATGGCCGGCCGCAGCAACTGCGGTCGGCCATCGTCGTCCGTCAGGCCCGCTCCCAGGGGCTGGGGACCGGGAGGTAGGTGTCCAGGAAGGGCGTGACGACCGCCAGTTGAGCGGCCAGATCCTCCTCGGTGGAGAAGGCGTCGTTCAGGCAGAAGACATGCCGGTCCCGCCGGGCCAGCAGGTGCGCCAGCCGTCCCGGGGTGCCCGGATCGGACAGCTCCGCGATGGTGTACCGCAGGTTCCCCGGCACGGCCCGCCCGGTGTGGAAGGCGTAGTAGTGATGCAGCGACGAGGCGATCGAGATGTCCGTCATGCTGCGGAAACGACTCCCGGCCGTCTGCCGGTGGGCAGCGGGGAAGGCCTCCTCGATCTCGTACAGCACACTGCGCCGCAGGGCGTGGGGCATGTGCTTCATCTTCTGGGTCAGCACGGTCCCGAACCGCTCGGCGATCAGGGCCCGGTTGTTCTTTCCGGCCGCCGACGAGGGGATGTCCTCGGCGGTCGCCGTGCCCGGCGGCACCAGGGCCGGCGAGGGGAAGTACCGGGAGATGCCGTTGGCCAGGAAGAAGTCCGAGGGCAGCACCTCGCTGCCGAGGAACACGTCGTCGTTGAAGTAGAGGAAGTGTTCCGCCAGCCCCTCGATGTGGTGCAGTTGGCTCTCGATGGCGTGCGAGTTGTAGGTGGGCAGCACTTCCGGGTCGGCGAAGATCTCCCGATGGCCTACCACCCGCAGGCCGGGCGCGGACCGGTCCAACCAGGGCGGCACCTGATCGTCGGTGACCAGGTAAACCTGGCGCACCCAGGGCGCGTACAGGTGCAGGGAACGCAGTGAGTAGCGCAGCTCGTCCCGGCTGAGGAACCGGGCCGGGTTGGCCGCCTCACTGTGGTACGGCACCCCGGTCGCCGCCGCCCGCCGCCGCAGCCAGTCGGGGTCGGTGCCGTCGACCCAGGTGTAGACCACATCGATCGGGAAGGTGACATCCTCCGGACGTCGCCCGGCGAACGGCGACCTGGTCCGGGCGGTCGCCGTGGTGGTCGGGGGCAGCAGCCTGGTGAACAGCGCCTCGGAGGCGACGACCGGCGGCTCCGCCGGGTCTACCTGCTCGGCCACCGGATTGGGGCGGGGGGCCACCAGGGTGTTTCCCCGGCGGGTCCAGAACTCCACCTCGCACCCGTACTGCTGCCCCAGCACCATCCGGTGTCGGGGATCCGTCCGGTACCAGGTCAGCCGGAGCACCTCGGCCGCTGCCAGGCGCTTCCACACCCTGGGCTCGAATCCCGGGGCCGGCGGTTGCTCGCCGCCGGAGCCGACCTGGGTGACATAGCCGGGAGTACGCGTGCAGGCCCCCGCGAGGGCGGCGTACACCCGGTCCCGGTCGGCGATGTCCACCCCGACCACGGAGGACCTCTCGGAGCCGCCCCGGACCCGGAAGAAGTCGACACCGGCCTCCGTCAGGGCCACGGTCACCGCCGCCAGGTTCTCGGTCCGGGCCAGCAGGGGGGTCAGGTCGGCGGCCACCAGGGCGATCCGGGGCGCCCGGTCGGCGGTGACGGCCGCCCGGTCACCGCCGGAGAGCAGTTCCGGCTGTTGGCGGGCCAGCCGCTCGGCTCGACGACCCGCCGACCGGGTGTCCTCGGCGGCCCGGGCCACCCACTGCTTCAGTTGGTGCCGGGCGCGCGGACTCACCTTCTTGGCGATGGCCCGCCGGGTCTGCGGGCTGAGCACCCGCCGATAGACCTCCACGAACCCGGAGGGTTCGGCGACAGCTCTGGGGATCTCGGCTCGCCCCGGCTCGGTCACGGCTACCTTGCTCCTCTGTGCGGGCGCTCCGGGAGCGCGATCTGGGGGCGCATCCTGGGGGCGCTAGGGGCGATCGATGATCGTGAAGGAGAGTTCACTGTCGTTGGTGTAGTAGGGGCGGACCCGCAACCTCGGCGCCGGGTCCTCCTCGACCAGGTCCAATGGGATCAGCTGGGTCAGGTCGATCTCCGGATAGCTGTACGCGCGCTTCTTGTCGACCACGTCGTCGGCGAACCGGCCCATCCGCACCTCGTCCGGGCCGCACCGCAGATAGACGTCCCAGTCCTCGTACCGGCCCAACCGCAGGTCGGTCAGGGGGGTCAACGGCACCACCATGCTCAGCTGCCCCTGCCTGGCCGGCCCGACCGGCAGGCTCAACGACTCCGGGACATCCCCCCGTCGGCGCAGCACCGCCTGATCCGGTACCCCCGGTCCGTGCCAGGTGAAGGTGACCGCTACAGCCGTGCCGTCGACCGCGATCCGGCGTACCTCGGCGTGGCGGGCCCGCACCCAGCTACGGATCGCCAGGAAACCGTCCGCCGTCTGGTACGGCACCTGCGCCGACAGGCCCGCCCGGTCCCCCAGCGGACCGGCGGCACCGGACAGCACCCGGCAGTCCACCCGCTGGGGACGCAACCGACGCCGACCCTTGTTCCCCTCGGTCAGGAAGAGGTTCCAGCGGCCCTCGGACAGGGTCCCGGCGTCGAGGGCGACCTCCGCCCGCGTGCCGTCCGGGGAGGGCACGAGAGGGGTACGGAGCACCTCCCGGGTGTCCCGGTTGCTCAGCACCACGCACGCCTCGCCGGCCCCGGTGGTCCCGTCCACCGACACCCGCAGGCCCAGATCCGGCAACACCAGGCAGTCCGCCACCGGTGCCTCCTGGGTCTCCGAGATCCGGCGTCTGATCGCGGATTGCAGCCGGGTGCTGGTGCTGCGGGCCCGGGGTATCCGGGTCAGTCGCACCAGAGCGCCCATGCTCGCCCGTCGGGCCAGTTCGTTGCCGGCGATCCCCCGCAGCACCGGATCGGCCAGGGCGCGGGCCAGCCCGGCCTCCCGGCGGGTCGGCTCCGTCGGCAGGGGTCGGCGTCCCACCCGCCGGGGGCGGGGCACCTGGCTGCGGCGGACCGCTAGCACCTGGGCGCAGTCCCGGGCGAACTGGGCGGCCAGGTGCACCGGATCGAAGCGGGCGGAGTGGGTCACCGCCATCCGGCCCATCCGGATGCGCAGCTCGTCGTTGTGCATCAGAACCCGCAGCGCATCGGCGTACGCCCCGAAGTCGTCCGTGGGTACCAGCAGGCCGTCCTCGCCGTGAGTGATGATCTCGCGGGGGCCGACCGGGCAGTCGCTGCTGACCACCGGCAGGCCCAGTCGCATGGCCTCGACGATCGTCATGCCGAAGGACTCCCGCTGCGAGGAGACCGCGGCGATGGCGCCCTTGACCCACTCCGCGGCCATGTCCTCGCGCCGCCCCATCAGCAGGACCTGGCCGTACAGGCCCAGCTCACGGATGAGCCGGGCCAGCCCCGGCCGCTGGTCGCCGTCCCCGTAGATCCGCAGGGTCCAACCCGGGCAGTCCCGGACCGCCTGGGCGAAGGCCAGGACCAGTTGGTCGTACCGCTTGAGCGGTTCCAGGCGGCCCGCCGCCACGACGATCCGGCTCCGCCCGTCCGCCGGCGGAATCGAGCTGGCCGGCACGCTGTTGGCCAGGGCCTTGACCTGGGTGAACGGGACGGGGTTGCCGGTGCGGAAGGCCTCGGCGTCCGCCTGGGACACGGTGTACGCGAGGTCGATGCGCGAGTAGTACCGGCTGATGTCGGCCTTGACCGCCTCGTGGATCAGGTCCTGGGTCATGTGTTCCTGGGCCACCCGCACCACATGCTCCGGGGCGTACCTGGCGATGACGAGGTTGAGCCCCGGTCGGGTGCCCACGACCACGTCGGCGTCGGTGTGCCTGAGGTAGCGGACCATCCGCTCGTCGGTCAGCCGGCTGTACTGCTGGTGGAACTCCTCCTGGGTCGGGATCACCGTGGAGGGTTCCCGCAGTTGGGGGTCGGAGCGGTCCGGCCGCCGTGGCCTGATGTCGACCAGCGGCACCACGGTGATCCGGTCGTCGCCGTCGAACATCATCCGGTCGACTCGCCGGAAGACCGAGGCGATCTCGACGGTGTGGCCGTCCTCGACCAGGCCGGTGGCCAGGTTGAGCACCGCTCGGTTGGTGCCGCCCACCCCGTAGAAGTTGTGCACCAGGAAGGAGAACTTCACCGCTGGTCCGCCGCCTCGTAGGGGCTGGGCACCGGGAAGTACGCCTGAAGGAAGGGCTCCAGGACGGCCATCTGCTGCTGGAGTTGGGCGTAGGTGGAGAAGGCGTCGTTGATGCAGAAGGTGTCCCAGTCCCGCCGGGCCTCGGCCCGCTTGAGTCGGGCGACGAGATCCGGCACCGCCAACTGCACGTACCCGTAGTTCACCTGGCCGGGCAGGGCCCTACCCGTCAGGAAGGCGTAGTAGTGGTACAGGGAGTAGGTGATGATGATGTCGGTGGCGCTGCGGAACCGGCTGTGCGCGGTGCGGGCGTGTTCCTGCGGAAACTCCCGCTGGATCTCGGCCAGGATGCTGCGCCGCAGCGGGTAGGGCACATGCTGGCTGCCCTGGGTCAGGGTCCGGCCGAACCGTTGCTCGATGAGCCGCCGATTGTTCTTGATCATGGCGTCGATCGGGGTGTCCAGGTTGGTGATCGGACCGACCGGGACCCGGTTCTGGGACAGGAAGAACTTGGTGTTGCCGTTGGCCAGGAAGAAGGTCTGCGGGGCCAGCGGCCGGCCGAAGAACATGTCGTCATTGAGGTAGAGGAAGTGCTCGGCCAGGCCGTCGATGTTGTGCAGCTGGGTCTCGATGGCCACCGAGTTGAAGGTCGGCAGGGCCGCTCGGTCGGCGAAGATGTCCTGGTGGTCGACCACGAAGATGTTCCCCGGGCTCAGATCGAGCCAGGCGGGGCGCTGCCGGTCGGTCACGATGTAGATGTTGCGGACCCAGGGCGCGTTGAGGTGCAGTGAGCGCAGCGAGTACTTCAGCTCGTCCCGGTTGATGTAGCGCGACTCGCTGGCGGCCTCGGCGTGAAAGGCCTCCCCCTTGATCTCGGCCCGCCGGCGTTGCCAGTCCGGATCCGCGCCGTCCACCCAGGTGTAGACCACATCGATCGGGAACTCGATGTCGTCCGGCAGCGAGTGGTCGAACTCCGGCCGGGTACGCAGACCCGGGCCGCTGCCGCGCGCGGCCGCCAGGCGGGTGAAGCGGTGCTCGCCGACCCGCACCGGCACCCCCGCCATCGAGACCGCCGGCATCATCCGGTTGCGCCTGGGGGCACGCAGCACCTCGGCCCCCCGGTCCGGCTGCCAGAACTCGATCTCGCATCCGTACACCGGGCCGAGGACCAGCTTCATCGTCGGGTCCACCCGGAACCAGGTCAGCTTGAACGCCTCGACGGTGTGCAGGTCGGCCCAGACCGCCGGGTCCTCGGCATCGTGCATCACCGCGGTGACCGGTGGCTTCGGCAGCACCTGACTGAGGTAGCAGCCGGCGGTGGCCCCGAGCTTCTCCAGGGCACCCAGGACGGCCGTCCGATCCTGCTGGCTGACCCCGATCACCGGGGTGCGGTCGTCCATCCCGCGTACCAGGAAATGGTCCACGCCGTGCGCGTCCAGGGCCCCGGTCACCGCGGCGACATTTAGCCGGCGGGCGAGCAGGGGGGTCAGGTCGGGGTGGACATGAGCGCGCCGACGACGCCCGTCCACCAACACCTCACGAACATCGACACCCCCCGGGGGCACCGTGTCGGTCGTCCGGGGTGGGGAGGTCAGGTTCACGGTGATTCCCTGGGGGTCGAGGGCAGGGTGGGGGCGTCCGACCGGGGGCCGACCCGCAGGGCCGGGAGGGTGGCCGCGTCCACCTGGCGGGCCGTCGGAAGCGAGGGGGTGGTCTGGGCGTCCACCTGCCCGGCGTACCGATCGACACCTGCGGACTGCCACCACAGGGCACTGGCGCCCAACTCCCGGCGCCGGGCCACCTCCTCCTCCGGCAGCTCGAAGGGTGCGGGGAAGGGCAGATAGCGGGGCAGGACATCGGCGAGCATCCGTTCCTGCTCCTGGAAGGTCCGGGGGTCGGAGTCGGTGTCGTTCAGGCAGAACACGTCACGGTCGCGGTGGGCCAGCAGTTCGGCCAGCCGGGCGGGCGTCGCCGGGTGGCCGAGGTCGGCGTACTCGTACTCGATCTCCCCGGGGACGGCCTGGGCGGTCAGGTAGGCCCAGTACTGGTGCAGGGAGGACGGGATCGACAGATCCCGGTGGTCGCGGAACCGGTGCCGGGCCGTGGCGGTCACCTCCGCCGGCAAGGTCGCCTCGATCTGCTGCATGATGCTGCGCCGCAGGGCGAAGGGGGTGTGCTTCATCTTCTGCGTGATGGTCACACCGAAGTGGCGCTGGATGTGCCGCCGGTTGTTCTTCCCGGCGGCGTTCACCGGGAGGTCACCGGGGGTGGCCTCGCCGAGCCCGAACTGCGCCGGAGAGGGGAAGAACTTGGCGATCCCGTTGGCGTGGAAGAAGTGGGTGGGCAACAGGGGCCGACCCAGGAAGACGTCGTCGTTGAGGTAGAGGAAGTGCTCCGCCAGGCCCTCGATGCGGTGCAGCCGGGACTCGATGGCGTGCGAGTTGAACGAGGACAGGCCGTCCAGGTCGGCGAAGAGGTCCGCGTGCGACACGACCGTGACCATCGGATGGTCGGGGTCCAGCCAGCTCGGCAACTGGCTGTCCGTGACCACGAAGATCTTCCTCAGCCAGGGGGCGAAGCTGTGCAGCGAGCGCATGGAGTACCGCAGTTCGTCGCGGTTGTGGTAGCGCGAGGTGTTGGCGGCGATCGCGTGCAGGGCGGCGTCCGGGGTACCCATCGCCGCCTGCTTGCGCTCCCGCCATTCCGGGTCCGCGCCGTCCACCCAGGTGTAGACCGCGTCGATCGGGAAGCTGACCCGGTCCGGTGCGCGTACGGCCAGGTCGCGACGGGTGCCGTAGGTGTGGTCGTCGGCCTCGGGCACGAAGTGGCTGAGCAGGGCGGCGGCCACCCGCACCGGTTGCGCCTGGGCCGGAGCCTCGTCGATCACGGCGTTGTGCCGGGGTGCCCGTACCAGGTCGCCGACCCGGGTCCACATCTCGATCTCGCAGGCGAACTGCGCGCCGAGCACCACCCCCGCCCGCACGTCCGTCACCGGGAACCACACCTGGATCACCTCGGTCGGCTCCCGGTCCGGCTGGTCCCGGTCCGGCCGTACCTCGACCACCCGGACCTGGGCCCCGGACAGCAGCGGTGCGGAGTCGACCAACCGCCGCACCGCCTCCCGCTGATCGTCCAGGACCGCCACCGAGCTGCGCAGGTAGTCGTCGTGGCGTACACAGTGGTATTCGATCCCGGCGGACTCCAGGGTGGAGGTCACCGCGGTCAGGTTGCGGTGCCACATCTGAAGTGGGGTCGCCGCGGCGACGACCTCGGCCTCGGCGCGGACCCCGTCCTCGGTGACCGGCACCCGGGCACCGACCGGGTGCCGGGTCTCCCCGCCACGGGGGCGGGTGAGGCTACGCACGATGCCGAGCCGGTGCTGCTCCGGGAGCAGCCGCAACAGGTGACGCCGGACGCCCGGCGGCAGGAGACGGTAGACGCGCAGCGCGATCATCGGATCGTCACGCTCGGTTCAGCCACCTGGGGCCACCCCACCTCAAAGGTGACGCCCGTACGGCGTGACGACGGTTCTGAAACACCCCGACCGAACGATCGCTCCAGCAGCCATCCCGGCACCTCCTGAGCAGATTCCCCGTGACCCGCGGCAGGTCTGACCTCATCGGGGTGACCTCGTGGCCAGCCATCCGACATGCACCGGCTGCTATGCAGGCCGGGCGGATGCCGCGCTGGTCGGACCCTAACAGCGCACTTCACTTACAGGTGAGGAATCAAACCTTTCCATATTGATCGTGTCTCGGCGTGAGGTCAGTTACATCAGCAAATGGAGGTATTTGCCCGATGATTCCTGACCGTTCGGTGGTCCCCGCGATGAACGGAAGGTGACCGACGAGGGTCCGGAGCGCCGATCAGGGCCGAGCCGCCGGTATCCGGGGCGCCGGCCAGAGGCGGGTCCGGCGGTGTCCGGGGCGCCGCCGAGGTGGCACAGTGGGGTCGTGACCGCAGCCGCATCCACCGCCGGCCGGACCCTGCGCCCGCCGTCCGGCTACCGGCTGGTCGCCTCGATCCGGCCTCTGACCTTCAGCCCGTACGACCCCTGCGCCCGGATCATCGGCGACACCTTCTGGCTGGCGGCGCGTACCCCGGTCGGGCCCGCCACCCTGGCCCTGCACGCCACCGGCGGGGACCTGCGCGCCGAGGGGTACGGGCCCGGCGGCGGCTGGCTGGTCGAGCAGGCCGATGCGATCGCCGGGCTGCGCGACGACCTCACCGGCTTCGCCGACCTGGCCCGGACCCATCCCGTGGTGGCCCGCCTGGCGGCCCAGCACCCAGGTCTGCGGATGCCCGCCACCGGGCTGGTCTTCCCCCGGGTGCTGCGGGCCGTCTTCGAGCAGAAGGTCACCGGCAAGGAGGCCTACCGGGCGTACGCGGCCACCGTCCGCCACTTCGCCGAGCCGGCACCGGGACCGGTGTCGCTGCTCCTGCCGCCCGAGCCGGGGGCCGTGGCAGCCGCCCCCTACTGGGTCTTCCACCCCTTCGGGGTGGAGCAGCGCCGCGCCGACACCCTGCGCCGGGCCGCCGCCGTCGCCGACCGGCTGGAACGCTGCGAGGACTCGGCGAGGGCCACCCGTGCCCTGCTGTCGATCAACGGGATCGGCCCGTGGACGGCCGCCGAGGTCGTCCGGGTGGCGTACGGCGACCCGGACGCGGTGAGCGTCGGCGACTACCACGTACCGAACACGGTGGCCTGGGCCCTGGCCGGCGAGGCCCGCGCGGACGACGCCCGGATGCTGGAGTTGCTGGAGCCGTTCCGGGGCCATCGGGGCCGGGTCTGCCGACTGCTGGAGGTTGCCGGCATCCACGCCCCCAGGTTCGGCCCCCGGATGCCGATCCGCTCCTTCGCCCGCTACTGACGGTCACCCCCGCTGCCAGCCGGGTCTCAGGCGGCCTCGTGCAGGTCGGCCAGGTCCACCGGGCTCCACCGGCGCAGCAGGGCCGCCAACTCGGCCACCGTGGCCGCCTCGCCGAGCACGTTGTCCCCGCCGCCGAAGCGGCTGGGGTAGCGGTGGGCCAGCCGGTAGACGTACCGGCCCCGGATCAGCTCGACGCTGACCCGCCACCGTCCGCAGCACCCGCAGACCCACTCAGACACCCCGCGAAAGTAGCTCTGACCTGCGGTTATCCGAATCTCCCAGGCGCGCTGGGACAGCCCAGCGGCGGACACGCCACCCACCGGCACGCCGTGATGTGCCTCACCGTTGTCGGTGGCTTCTGGTTGACTGTCGCCGTGGACCTGCCGATCAATCCGCCGGTGGAGCCGATGCTCGCCCGCAGTGTCGCCTCGATCCCCACCGGGCCGGGGATGACCTACGAGCCCAAGTGGGACGGGTTCCGCTGCATCATCTTCCGCGACGGCGACGAGGTGGAGCTGGCCAGCCGGGGCGGCAAGCTGATGACCCGCTACTTCCCCGAGGTGGTCGAGCAGGCCCGTCGGCAGTTGCCGGCCCGCTGCGCGGTCGACGGCGAGCTGATCGTGATCCGCCGCGACGGCCCGGAGGCCGCCCCCCGGCTCGATTTCGAGCTGCTGGCGCAGCGCATCCACCCGGCCGCCTCCCGGGTGAAGCTGCTCGCCGAGACCACCCCGGCCGACTTCGTCGCCTTCGACCTGCTCGCCCTCGACGACGAGAGCCTGCTGGAGGTGCCGTACCCGACCCGGCGCGCCCGGCTGGAGCAGGCCCTGGCAAAGGTGCGCCCGCCGGTGCACCTCACCCAGATCACCACCGAGGCCGAGACCGCCCGCCGCTGGTTCGAGGTGTTCGAGGGCGCCGGTCTCGACGGGCTGATCGCCAAACCCGCCGACCTGCCCTACGAGCCGGGCAAGCGGTTGATGTTCAAGGTCAAGCACGCCCGCACCGCGGACGTGGTGGTCGCCGGGTTCCGCTGGCACAAGTCCGGGCCGGTGGTCGGTTCCCTGCTGCTTGGGCTCTACGACGACGCGCAGGTGCTGCACCACATCGGAGTGAGCGCCTCGTTCACCATGGCCCGTCGGGCCGAGCTGCTGGAGGAGTTGGCCCCCTACCGCGAGGTCGCAGACGATCACCCGTGGGTGCACGGCGACCACGAGCGCGGCCAACGCATCCCGGGCGGGGTCAGCCGGTGGACCGGCACGAAGAACCTGGAATGGGAGCCCCTGCGCCCGGAGCTGGTGGTCGAGGTGGCGTACGACGCGATGGAGGGTGACCGGTTCCGGCACACCGCGCGGTTCGTCCGCTGGCGGCCCGACCGGGACCCCCTCTCCTGCCGGTACGACCAGTTGGAGCGGCCGATCCGGTTCGACGTGGACCAGGTCCTGCGCGGCGATCCGGCGGTGACGGTGGGGTCCGCTTCCGGTTCGGCGTAGCCTGACGATCGCACCGATCCCGGAGGCCCGCTCGTGACCCGTACTTCCGCACCGATCCGCCGTCGACGGCGCACCCTGGCCGGTCTGGTCGCCGCCGCGGTGGTCGCCGCCGGTTGCACCCTGCCGGCGCTGGCGCCGCACGACGACACCGTCAGCAGGGCCGCCCCACCGGGCACGACACCGACCTGGCAGGCTTGCCCGGAGGTCGCCGACGAGGTGGTCGGGCGAGGGGCACCGGGCATCCGGTACGAGTGCACCCGCATCCGGGTCCCCCGCGACTGGGCCGGCGGCAGTGGCGCCACGACCGGCCCCGGTGCCGGAGAGACCTTCGAGATCGCCCTGATCCGGGCCCGCTCCGAAAACCAACGCGACCGGATCGGTTCCCTGCTGGTCAACCCCGGTGGTCCCGGCGGTTCCGGAGTGGACACCGCCGTCTACCTCTCCTTCGGCGAGCGGTACGGCGGGCTGCCCGACCGCATCCTGGAACGCTTCGACATCGTCGGCTTCGACCCTCGCGGGGTGGCCCGGTCCAGCCCGGTGGAGTGCATCTCCGACGACGACCTGGACGCCGTCTTCGGCTCCGATCCCGACCCGCAGAGCCAGGAGTCCTTCGACGGCCTGGTCGACCTCGCCGACCGCATCGGCCAGGGCTGCGGCGACAAGTACGGCGACCAACTCCCGCTGTACGGCACCGAGCAGGCCGCCCGGGACATGGACGCGATCCGCGCGGCGGTCGGCGACGACCAGCTCACCTACCTGGGCTACTCCTACGGCACCCTGCTCGGTGCCACGTACGCCCAACTGTTCCCCACCCGGGTGCGGGCGCTGGTGCTCGACGGGGCGATCGACCCCCGACAGGGTCTGATCGAGGGCTCGGAGAGCCAGGCCAAGGGCTTCGAGCGGGCCTTCGACAACTTCCACCGGTGGTGTGCTGCCAACGCCGCCCGCTGCCCGATCGCCCCGGACGCCCGGGCGGCGGTCGTCTCCGCGATCGACAAGGCCCGGGTGTCCCCGGCCCGTTCCGCCGACGGTCGGGAAGCCACCGCCGGCTGGGTCTTCTACGCGGTCATCTCCTCCCTCTACACCGAGAGCGGCTGGCAGGAGTTGGCCCGCGCCATCGACCAACTGGAGGGCGGCAACCCGCAGGGCGTGTTCCAACTGGCCGACAATTACGCCGACCGCGACGACCGGGGCCACTACACCAACCTCTTCGACGCCAACACGGCGATCAACTGCGCCGACGAGGAGGAACGGCCCGACCTGGACCGCATCCGCCAACTGCAGTCCCAGTGGCGAGGACAGTACCCGTTGTTCGGCCCGGCCCTGGCCACCGGCCTGATCTCCTGCACCGAATGGCCGGGCGGCAGCGACCCCTACCCCACCGGCCGCGCCGACGGCGCCCCACCCATCCTGATCATCGGCACCACCGGCGACCCGGCGACCCCGTACGAGCAGGCCCCGGCCCTGGCCGAGATGCTCGGGGTGGGGCGGCTGCTCACCTGGGAGGGTGAGGGTCACACGGCATACCCGCAGACCGCCTGCATCACGGCTGCCGTCGACGCCTACCTGATCGACCTCACCGTCCCTGCCGAAGGCAAACGCTGCCCGGCCCGCTAGCCGCAGCCCTACCTCTGCCAGCTCGGGCGGCTTGGGCCACCACCCCCTTACGCCAGGTCACCGGATTCACGGCACCATCAGGTCAACTGGTGCTGGTGGGAACGGTGCCGAGGCTGACCAACCAGGCCCCTCGGTAGACGACGACTGGTTCGCCGGTGCCGTCCCGGCGAGCGATCACCACGACGTCGAGATCTCCTGGTTCTGATCGGCTTTTGAGCGGACGCAGCGAGATCAGCAGGTGCTCCTGGTCCGGTGTGAGGATTACGTTGGCGACCCGCTGGTCAGGGCCGGCGCCGGTGGGAATCTCGACCCGGCCGCCGGAGCTGTCGGTCACCAGCAGCCGATCCACCCGTTCGCGTCCGCTCTCGGCGAGAAGGGTGTGCAGCACCGCACCGTCACCGAGGGTCTCTCGGGGGAAGGTTCCGGACGGGGCGCTGGTGACCGTACCGTCGGGGCTGAGGGTGAGGGTCTGCTTGCCCGGCTCGAACCACAGCGCCGACAACGCGGCTGTGCCGGTCGGCGGGAATTCGTGCTGCCACACCGTCACCTCCGACGCCTCCGGTGTGTTCGCGTGGAGGGTCGCGGTCGCGGTGGAGAGTCGTACCGACCAGGCGCGGCTGGGCCGGGGCACCCGTTGGCCGTCCGGACGGGCCTCCAGTTCGACGACCAGGGCGTGGTCGCCGGAAACCGTCGCGGTGACGGTGCCGGTCGTCGGCGGCAGCTCCGCCGGCCGGGTCGGCTGTTCGCCGCTGGGCGCGGTGCCGTCACCGACCACCGGGGTGACCGCGCCCGACTTCAGGTCGAGTACGGAGAGTCGGCCCTTGCCGGAACGGTTGTCCTCCACGATGGCGCGCCGCCCGTCAGGAGCGAAGGCGACCTCGCCGACCGGAGAAAGCAGGTCACGTACCTCCCCCTTCGGGGTGACCAGGCTGATCCGGCGGGGGCCGGGAGCCGTCCGGTGCAGCAGAGCGAACCCGTCGCCGGTGAAGACCCCAGGGAACTCCGCCCCGCTGACCGTCACGGTGGGCCGGGACTGGCCGGTCCTGGTGTCCGCGATGACGAGTTGCCGAGGGTCCTGGCGGGTGAGCGCGGCGAGGTAGCGGCCGTCGGGTGTGGCGGCGATCGGATACGACGGCAGCTCGACGGCCGGGCTCGCCGCTCCGGACGCCAGGTCGATCCCGCCGTACCGCCCGCCCTGCCGGTCCTCCCAGATCACCCCGCCTCGGTCGGCGATCTTGCAGAAGGCCTCTTCCACCGGTAGCCCGACCCTGCCGTCGCCGGTGACGGTGAGACAACTGGATGCCGTGATCGACAGCGTGGCATCGACGTTGAAGGCCCGGTCGGCGTACCCGAGATCGGGCAGCGTGACGTCGCGCAGGCGACCGTCGACGAGCACGGCGTCACGGCGATCCTCACCCAGCCCTCGGGCGACGGTCGGGAGACGGGGATCACCGCCGAAGGCGACCTGGGTGTGTCGCCGAGCGGGCGTCAGGCCGGCGAGGTCATCGCCGAACCGTTCCAGCGCGAGCAGCCCGGTCACATCCTCCGTCACGGGAACCGCCAGCACCGCCGGACCGAGCCCACGCACCTCAGCCGGCACCTGCGCCACTCGGACGGGCAGATCGTCCTGTTCCGCTTCGGTGCAGCTCGTGGCCGTGCTCAGCAGCAGCAGGGCGAGCACCATCGACGCAGCCTGGCGGATAACAGTCATTCGGGCATTGTGATCCCCTTCGGCAGCCGCCGCCCGGGGTAGGGGGCCCGAAAATTCATGCCCGATACCTCCCTGCCGTCCGGTATAAGACCGTTTATGAGGCGGCCCGATCAGCCGACGGCGCGGAATGATGCTCGGCCACGGGTCGTTGTACATGGCATACCGCGAGGGCTTCCCCCGCCACGCGACCTCCCGGAACCCCTGGAATGTGGGGCCGCCCGGGATCGTTACATCCCCCGGACGCCCGAGCACCCCCGCCGGGCGTTCCTCTTTCCCCCCGCAGCACCGCGAACCCCGAACCGGGTTGATTCCTGCTGCGTACCCCCGAACGGAAGGTGTGAGTCGATCATGCGTACCACCATCCTGCGTAAGACCGCTCTGACCGTCGCCGCTGCCGCCACCACCGCCGGTGGCATCGCCGGCCCCGCCGTCGCCGCATACGCCGCCCCCGCGCCGGCCGCCGCCGCTTCGGTGCAGGCCGACCGCAAGCCCAGCGACGAGCGCCAGCTCGACGTGCGCTACGAGGCCCAGCCCAACTTCTACTTCTGCGGCCCGGCCGCCGCCCGTAACGCGCTGAGCGTGCAGGGCAAGAACATCGACGTGTACGACATGGCCAAGCGGATGGGTACCACCGAGGCCGGTACCGACTCCATCAACGACATCACGCCGGTGCTGAACAAGGAGACCGGTAAGGACGTCTACAAGTCGGTGGAGATCCGGGACGCCAAGGCCGCCGAGAAGCATGCCGACAAGCTGCGCGAGGACATCGTGCGGACCGTCGACGACGGCCGTGCAGTGGTTGCCAACATCGCCGGCACCGCCACCGACACCGACGGCGGCGTGCACAGCTTCGAGGGCGGGCACTACGTCAGCGTCACCGGATACGACGACGAGGGCGAGACCGTGACCATCGCCGACTCGGCCGACCCGGCCAAGGCCTCGTACCGGATGGACGTCGACACCCTCGCCAACTGGATCGCCACCCGCGGTTACTCCGCAGCCTCCTGACGATCCGACAACCGAACACTCGAAGGGCCGACCCCCTGCCGGGGTCGGCCCTTCGGTCTGCCGGAAACCGGTCGCCGCAGGTATGTCACCCTCACTGAATGAACGACATGATCTTCCGTACGGCGATCCGGGCCGACCTGCCTACGGTGCTCGACCTGCTCGCCGACGACATGCTGGGACGTACCCGGGACGTCGGAGAGGTCGACGCCACCTACGAGAAGGCGTTCGCGGACATCACCGCCGACCCGCGCAACCACCTAGTGGTCGCCGAGGTCGACGGCGAGGTGGTCGGCTGCATGCAGCTCACCTACATCCCCGGGCTCGGTCGGCACGGGGCCGAACGGCAACTGATCGAGTCGGTTCGGGTTCGCTCCGATCAGCGGGGTCGGGGCCTGGGTCGGCTGATGATGACCTGGGCGATCGAGCAGGCGCGGCTGCGTGGCTGCGCCCTGGTGCAACTCACCACCGACAAGACCCGCCACGATGCGCACCGCTTCTACCTGGGGCTCGGCTTCGTCGCCAGCCACGAGGGCATGAAGCTCAGTCTCTGACGCCGCCGCCGGTCGGCGGGTCGACCAGCCGGGGACGTCCCACCTCGCAGTCGAGGACGCTGGCCCAGAAGCTGGTCAGGACCGACAGGCTCGAACCGTGGGTCAGGCTCCGCGCGGCATTGCGGATCAGCCAGAAGTCGCCTTCGGGCAGAACGACCGCCCACCCGATCGGCCCGTCGTCCTCGGTCACCAGGACCAGCAGTACCGGCTGGCTGACCACCTCGATCTCCGGCAGGTCCGTCACCTCCACGTGCTTCAGCCCTCGCGGCCCGCTCACCGGCTGCCGCCCCGGTCGCATCGCCCTACCAGGCGGCTGGAGCGCAACCCCACCCTCGTCGTGGATAGCCTTCGCTGAGGCTGGGCCGCTCTGGGCATGTGCCCGGCAGACTCACCGGACCCATCGGAGCAGGTTGACTCCTCCACCACGTCAATCGGTTCGTCCTTGCGCTGAAACCACTTCCACCGCCCCACCCCGAAACCTCCTCCGACCATCCATCGACAGGTCACTGATGCCACGATCGGCCAGCAGGAGCGCCAGATGCAACGTCTCACTTCGGGTTTCGCAAACAGAGATTGACGTCGTGTCATTCGGGAGGCGATGCTGTTCCAAATGAGACACCGACTGACGCCAGGTTGAGACGAGGCGATATGAGCGACGTGGGATCTTCTGTGCCCCGCCGACAACTCGGCAGGTTGCTGCGTCAAGCCCGAGAGGAAGCCGGAATCAGTCTGGAGGCTGCCGCCGAGGCGCTCGAATGGTCGCGCGCCAAGATGTACCGCCTCGAAGGCGGACAGACCTCCCTGCGCACCCACGACGTAAAGCTGATGTGCCAGCACTACGGCACCTCCGCCGAGTTGGCCGAGGTCATGGTCAGCCTGGCCCGGGAGAGCAAGAGCCGGGGATGGTGGCACGCCTACGGGGACGCCATCCCCGCGTGGTTCGAGCTGTACGTCGGGCTGGAGGCAGCGGCTCGCCGGATACGCCAGTACGAGCCGACGTTGGTTCCTGGGCTGCTCCAGAGCGCCGAGTATGCGACGGCCATTTTCGGTGCTAAGGCTGGGCGCAGTCAGGACGAGATAGCGCAGAAGGTCGCGCTACGCATGGAGCGCCAAAAGCTACTCGCTCGCCGAAATCCCAAGGCCCCCACCTTCGAGGCCATCATCGACGAGGCGGTGATCCGTCGTCCCATCGCCGACATGGACGCCTGGCGCAGTCAACTCGCACACCTGGTAAACATCGCACAGCGGCCGAACGTCTCGGTCCGAGTGCTGCCGCTGGGCAGCGGACCACACGCGGCATCCGTCGCCGGCTCGTTCATCATTCTGGACTTTCCGGCGATGGGCACGCGGCCCGCAGAGCCCTCGACCATCTACAGCGAGTCGCTTACCGGAAGTCTCTACCTGGACAAGCCCGCAGAGGTGACAGCGTACGCCGATGCGTGGTCCACCCTGCTGGACCATTCGTTGGGCGCGCGAGAGTCTGAGGACCTGATCGGGACGGTAATCAAGGAGACCTTCAATGAATAACCAGACCAGCGCCCGGTGGCGCAAGAGCAGCCGGAGCGCTGAGGGCGAGTGTGTCGAGGTGGCCGACGATCTTGGTGGTGTCGTGGGGGTGCGGGACAGCAAGGACATCGCCGGGCCGGTGCTGCTGTTCGCCCCCACCCAGTGGCGCTCCTTCGTCGAGACCATCAAGGCCGACCGCCTCTCGTAGCCCCTCACCGCACCCCGAGCCACCGAGCGCTCCGCGCTCCGCAAGATCGCGCTCGATCTGGGATCGAGTGGTCTCGGAGCCAATCAAGGCCACTCGATCCTGGATCGAGCGCGATCTTCAAAGGCCCGCACGAAAAGCGGGTCAGCGGGGGCGGTCGCGGTCCTTGGAGGGTTGGACCCGCTTCGGCTCACCCGGCATCTTCGGGTGATCCGGGGGGTAGGGCAGATCGCCCTCGCCGGCGGCGGCGTCCCGCTCGGCCCACTCCAGCAGCGGGGTGATGTCCCACGCGGTGTCGTCGATGCCGGCGTGCGGGTCGCCCTGCTCGGCCAGCCGCTGCGGGACCGTACCCAGGTCGAAGTCGTCCGGGTCGACCTGGGGCAACTCCTCCCAGGTGACCGGGGTGGAGACCGTGGCCCGGGCGTTGGCTCGCAGCGAGTACGCACACGCGATGGTGCGGTCCCGGGCCATCTGGTTGAAGTCGACGAAGACCCGTTCGCCGCGTTCCTCCTTCCACCAGGCGGTGGTGACCAGGTCGGGGCGGCGGCGGGCCAGTTCCCGGGCCAGGGCGATGGTGGCCCGGCGTACCTCGACGAAGGTCCACCGTGGCTGGATTCGCAGGTAGACGTGCACCCCCCGCCCGCCGGAGGTCTTCGGCCAGCCGGGCACGCCCAGCTCGTCGAGGATGGCCCGCAGCTCGGCGGCGGCGGTGGCGGCGTGGGCGAAGTCGGTGCCGGGCTGCGGGTCGAGGTCTACCCGCAGTTCGTCGGGGCGGTCCGGGTCGGCGGCGCGTACCGGCCACGGGTGGAACACGACAGTGCCCATCTGTGCCGCCCAGGCCACATGGGCCAGGTCCGCCGGGCAGAGCTCCGCCGCCGTACGCCCACTGGGGAAGGTGATCTCGCTGGTCCGCACCCAGGGCGGCACCCCCCGGGTCGGCACCCGCTTGGAGAAGAACATCTCCCCCTCGATGCCGTCCGGGAAGCGTTGCAGGGTGGTCGGCCGTTCGCGCAGGGCACGCAGGATGCCCTCGCCCACCGCCAGGTAGTAGCCGAAGACGTCGGCCTTGGTGAAGCCCCGCTTCGGAAAGATCACCCGGTCCGGGCTGGACAGCCGTACGGTGTGTCCGGCGACCTCGATCTCCTGGGCCGCCGCCTTCGTGCCTGCCATTTCGCGACCATATGCGATGGGTCCGACGTTCGACGTACCGTTGACGGGTGAGTCTTCCCGACAGTGAACTGCCCCGCACCGAGGACGAGTGGCGGGTCCGGCTCAGCCCCGAGGAGTTCCGGGTGCTGCGCGAGCACGGCACGGAGCCCGCCTGGACCGGCGAGTACGTCGACACCAAGACCCCCGGCATGTACCACTGCCGGGCCTGCGGTGCCGAGTTGTACCCCAGTGACACCAAGTTCGACTCGCACTGCGGGTGGCCGAGCTTCGACGACGCCATCCCGGGTGCGATCAAGGAGATCGAGGACAACTCCCTGGGCATGCGGCGCACGGAGATCCGCTGCGCCCGCTGCGACAGCCACCTGGGGCATGTCTTCCGGGGCGAGGGCTTCACCCCGAAGAACACCCGCCACTGCGTGAACTCGCTGTCGATTCGCCTGGACCCCAGCACCCCCTGAGCCGGTCAGGCCGCTGCCGGGTGGGCGGCCAGCATCGCTACCTGGGCGGTACGGGACTGCTCGATGCGTCGGGCCAGGTCGCGTACCCCCTGCTCGGTGCCGGCCGCCAGGTGGGCGCGGGCCAGGTCGGCGGCGGCCCGCTGGTGGGCAGACAGCACCTCGATCAACACCTTGTCGACCTCGCCGTCCTCGGCGTCGCGCAGCCGGGCCAACTGGTCCGGGCCGGCGCCGTGGCCGGTGTGGTCGTCGGCGCGGGCGCTGCGTCCGGCCTGCGCCAACCAGCGGCGTACGGTGGCCAGTTCCTCGGCCTCGGTCACCTCGATGGCGGCGACCAGGGTACGCAGTTCCGGGTCGGTCAGCCGGTCGTGCACCAGCCGGACGATCCGCAGGGTCTGTTCGGTGTGCCCGGCCGTCATCGACAGGTACAGCAGGTCCACCCCGGTCATGTCGGTGGCCGTCGGGGTACCGGGTGCGTCACGGGTGGGTGACGCCGCCCGGCCACCGGTGTCGGCCGCCGAGGCGGAGGAAGTCGCGGTCGAGGCTGCCGATCCGCCGCCACAGCCGGTGGCCGACAGCACGAGGGTCAGGGCCAGCGCCGCCCGGAACAGGGCGAAGGGCAGGCGCGGCCGGTCAAGGCCGCACCTGCCGCTGCTCAGAGCAGGCTCCACAGCGCTGGTACGTTCGGCGGCTCCCAACCGGCGATCGCGGTGTGCGCCTGCCGGCACCGGTACGCCCGCCCGCCGTAGGTGACCTGGTCGCCGACGGCGTACGCCCGGCCTGCGGTCCAGGTGCCCCCGGCCGGCAGGGTGGTGGTCGGTGCCGGGGTGGGCGACGGCGGCGGGCTGGTCGGGCCCGGGGTGGTCGGGCTCGGACTGGGCGGTGGGTTGCCGCCACCGCCGATCTGGAGGTCGACGCAGGAGTAGAAGGCGTTGGCGGTGTCCGCGATGTTCCAGACGGCCAGCACCTTCTGGCGGCCGGGATAGCCGGACAGGTTGACGCTGTGCGAGACCGTGGGGCCCGGCTGGCGTCCGCCGCCGCTGAACACGGCGACCCGGGTGTTGCCGATGAAGTACTCCCAGTCGCGGGTGGCGTGCATCGCGGTGTTCACCCAGGTGAAGGTGACCGTGGTGCCGACCGAGGTGGCGGGCCAGCCCCGGTTGTCGTCGTTGAGGACGGCGAAGTGGGAGATGTTGGCATGGCAGGTACGCAGCCCCTTGGGGCCTTCGACACTCTGCGGCTCCCACCGGATCTGCCCGCAGTCGGGCACCCGGTTCTGGGCGCAGAGGGCCTGCCGGCTGGGCGGTGACGAGACGTAACCGTGGGCCTGGGCCGGGGTGGCGACGGCCAGGGTGGAGATCATGGCGCCGGTCGTGGCCAGGGCGAGGGTGAGTCTTCGACGCATGGCGGCACTCCTTTTCGGCGTGTTGCCTGGTGAGGTGCCACCAACATAATTTAAACATTGTTAACAGTAAAGACTGCTATCAATAAAAGGGGCTCACAGCATCAGCAGGCCACCATGGTCGTCGAGCCGGTCGGCGGACTCGTCGTCGAACCACAGCCCACCGCTGGCCAGGTAGCGGAAGCGGTGCTGCCCCGGCCCCAGCCGTACGGTCACCGTCCGAGTGCCGTCACGCCGGGCCACCAGCACGTGCTCACCGGGCCGCCAGTCGTTGAAGGACCCGACCACGCTGACCGTGCCGGGCGGGGTGTCCCGGGGAAGACAGAAGGTGACCCGGGTCTGACTGCCGAACAGCCGGTTGCGCTTGATCATTATTCCTCCCGGTTCGGGTGCTCCACCGAAAGGCGGCGGCCGGGCCGCCGCCTCCGGCCAGGTCACTGGGTACAACGGCGCACCGGCGACCGGCGACACGCCGCCCCGTACGGGCGATGCAGGCTGGTTCCCACCGGGCCGGCCGACGACCTGCCGCACCCTGGGCAGGACACCGGCTAGCGAAGGGATGTGCGTCGTGGCGACGTGCGAGGTCTGCGGAAACGACTACTGGTTGGCCTTCGAGGTACGCACCGTCAGCGGGGACGTGCACACCTTCGACAGCTTCGAGTGCGCCGCGCACAAGCTGGCCCCGATCTGCGAACACTGCCAGGTGAAGATCGTCGGGCACGGGGTGGAGGTGTCCGGGCGCTTCTTCTGCTGCGGCCACTGCGCCCGCGCGGTCGAGGCCGAGCACGGCGCCCAGATCCGCGACGCGGTAGGCGCCCGCCCCGCCTGACCGGCACCCGCCCGCCGCCCCCGAGCACCCGGGACCCGCGACGGGCAAGGGCCGGGCGAGGCTCTAACCTGGGCCGATGCCGAGCACGCACCTCCGGATCGCCGGCTTCGCCGACCTGGACGCCCGCACCTTCCACGACCTGGTACGGCTGCGCATCGACGTGTTCGTGGTCGAGCAGGAGTGCGCGTACCCGGAACTCGACGGTCGGGACCTCGAACCCGGCACCCGACACCTCTGGCTGGCGCGCGACGGCGCCGTCCTGGCGTACCTGCGGATTCTGGCCGACCCCGACGGGGTGGCCCGGATCGGTCGGGTGGTGGTGGCCCCCTCGGCGCGCGGCGCCGGGCATGCCGGGCGGCTGCTGGCCGCGGCGCTGGCCGAGATCGGCGACCGGCCGTGCGTGCTGGAGGCCCAGTCCCACCTGGTCGACTTCTACGCCCGACGCGGGTTCACGGTCAGCGGCCCGGACTATGTCGAGGACGGCATCCCGCACACCCCGATGCGCCGCGACCCCTGACCCTGAACCAGGGCGATTGACGGCTGGCGATGTTTTGTGCCATTCTTCCGCACGGAGCTATACCGCAGTGCCACGCGGACCGGCGCGGGAGAGGCAACTCCCGGGCGTTCGGGCGATGTCGCAATCCGACGACTCCCCCTGGGGGCTCCATCCATGTCCAAAATGCTCAAACCCTCTAGGCTGGTCGGCCTGCTCGCCACCGCGGCGGCCGCCACCCTGCTCGTCTCCACCGCTCTGGTCAACTCCGCCTCCGCACACGGCTCGGTGGTCAACCCCGGAGCCCGCGCCTACAGCTGCTGGGAGCGCTGGGGTGGCGACCACATGAACCCTCGGATGGCCACCGAGGACCCGATGTGCTGGCAGGCCTGGCAGGCCAACCCGCAGGCCATGTGGAACTGGAACGGCCAGTTCCGTGAGGGCGTTGGCGGCAACCACCAGGCGGCCATCCCGGACGGCCAGCTCTGCTCGGGCGGTCGCGCCGAGGGTGGGCGGTACAACGCCCTGGACACCGTCGGCGCCTGGCGGACCACCCAGGTCTCCAACAGCTTCCGACTGAAGTTCTTCGACCAGGCCAGTCACGGGGCCGACTACATCCGGGTGTACGCGACCCGGCAGGGATTCGACGCGCTGACCAAGCCCCTGGCCTGGTCGGACCTGGAGCTCGTGGGGCAGATCGGCAACACCCCGGCCTCCCAGTGGCAGCGTGAGGTCGACGGCGTCTCCATCGAGATCCCGGTGAACGCGCCGGGTCGCAGCGGCCGGCACATCATCTACACCATCTGGCAGGCCAGCCACTTCGACCAGTCGTACTACCACTGCAGCGACGTGCAGTTCGGTGGCAGCACCAACCCGCCGCCCACCACGCCGCCGCCGACCACTCCCCCGCCCACGACCCCGCCGCCCACCACTCCCCCGCCGTCCACTCCGCCGCCCAGCAACCCGCCGCCGGCGGGTGCCTGCTCGGCGACGTACCAGGTGACCAACACCTGGTCCGGTGGCTTCCAGGGTGAGGTGAAGGTGACCGCGGGCAACGCGGCGATCCGCGGCTGGCGAGTGACCTGGACGTACGCCAACGGCCAGCAGGTCAGCCAGGCATGGAATGCCACCGTCAGCTCCAGCGGCTCCACGGTGACCGCCACCAACGTCGGCTACAACGGCAGCCTCGGCGCGGGAGCCAGCACCACCTTCGGCTTCCTGGCCTCCGGCTCCAGCAGCGCACCCACGCTGACCTGTACGGCCACCACCTGATCCCGGGTGGGGTCGCGCCCTTCTCCCTCGGACGCGGCCCCGCCCGGCCGGGCCGGCCGGCCCTCGACTCCCGTCCGGGTGCCGGCGCCCTGAGTTGAAAAAGGGGTCCCCTGCTACCTCAGCAGGGGACCCCTTCTCGTCAGGCCAGGGCGGTGACGATGTCGGCGATGGAGCGGCGGCGGCCGGTGTAGAAGGGCACTTCCTCGCGTACGTGCAGCCGGGCCCGGGAAGCACGCAGGTCCCGCATCAGGTCCACGATCCGGTGCAGTTCGTCGGCCTCGAAGGCCAGCATCCACTCGTAGTCGCCGAGGGCGAAGGAGGCCACCGTGTTGGCGCGTACGTCCGGGTAGCCCCGGGCCATCTGGCCGTGCTCGGCGAGCAGTTCCCGCCGCTCGGCGTCCGGCAGCAGGTACCAGTCGTACGAGCGGACGAAGGGGTAGACGCACAGGTAGGCGCGGGCCTGCTCACCGGCGAGGAAGGCCGGGATGTGGCTCTTGTTGAACTCGGCCGGCCGGTGCAGGGCCATCTGCGACCAGACCGGGGTCATCGCCCGCCCCAGGGTGGTACGCCGGAACCGCAGGTAGGCGTCCTGGAGGGCGTCGCTGGAGGAGGAGTGCCACCAGATCATCAGGTCGGCGTCGGCGCGCAGCCCGGCCACGTCGTACGTGCCCCGGACCACCACATCCTTGCCGGCCAACTCCTCGATCAGGGACTCGACCTCGCCGGTGACGTTGTCGCGCAGCGAGGGCAGCGGTGCGCTGGCCCGGAACACCGACCACATGGTGTAGCGGATGGTGGAGTTGAGTTCCTTCAGCCGGGCCGCGTTGCTCTGCTCGGTCATCTCGCCGATCCTCCCAATGCTGTGATGATCTCCTCGGCCGCTGTCTCGCCGGAGCGGATGCAGACCGGGATGCCCACCCCGTCGTAGCCCGCTCCGGCCAGGGTCAACGTCGGATGCGCCGCCCGCAGGAGGGCCCGCGCGGCCGCGATCCGGTCCAGGTGGCCCGGGGTGTACTGCGGCAGCGCACCGCCCCAGCGCTGCACATGCCCGGCGATCGGGGCGGGCAGCGGGGTACCGATCACCGCGGACACCTCCCGGTGCACCGTGGCGGCCAGGTCCTCGTCGGGGCGCTGGAGCTGGGCCTCGTCGCCGTAGCGGCCCACCGAGGCGCGGACCAGGGCCACCCCGTCGTCCCGACGCAGGTGCCCCCACTTGGTGGTGAAGAAGGTGGAGGCCTTGATCAGCAGTCCCTCGGTGCTGGGCACCAAAAAACCGGAGAGCTGCGGCAGGGTCGCCTCGGGCAGGGCCAGGGTGACCAGGGCGACGCTGGCGTAGTCCAGTCCGCCGATGCTCCCCGCGACCGGCTCGGCGACCTCGGTCAGCAGTCGGGCCGCCGGCCGGGCCGGTAACGCCAGCACCACCGCGTCGACCTCGACATGCTCCGGGTCCCGGGTCGGTCCGACCGTCAGCCGCCAGCCGGTGTCGGTGGGGATCAACTCCCGTACGGCCGCGTTGGTGCGGATGGTGGCCCCGCTGGCCGTGGCCGCGGCCTCGACCAGGGTGCTCAGCCCGCCGTCCAGGGTGCCGAAGACCGGTTCGCCGACGGCCCGGGGTGCGGCGGCCTGCGCGGTCCGGACCGCGTCTAGCAGGGTGTGGCTGGTGCGGGCGGCCCGGGCCAGGGCGGGCATGGTGGTGACCAGGGAGAGGTCGTCGGCCCGGCCGGCGTACACACCGCCGAGCATCGGGTCGACCAGCCGGTCGACCACCTCGTCGCCGAACCGGGCCCGGACCAGTGCCCCGACGGAGATGTCCTCGGTGGCACCCAGCAGCGGAGCACCACCGTCGCGGTCGGCCTCCGGGGTCGGCCGGGCCACCGTCGCCACCTTGTCCAGATCCCCGGGTACGCCGACAAGGGTCCCGCCGGGGATGGGCCGCAGCCCGCCGTCCACGGCCAGGGCGGCCTGCCCGACGGTGGGGTGCACGATCCGCGCACCCAGCCCCAGGCGGTGGATCAGGCGTACCGCCGCCGACTGCCCGCCGGCCGGGTCGCGCATCAGGAAGGACTCCGCGCCGAACTCCACCGGCCCGCCGGCCAGCTCACCGGTACGCAGCTTGCCGCCGAGCAGGCCGGACTGCTCGTACATGGTGATCTCCGTGTCGGCGGGAGCCTGGTCGCGCAACCGGACCGCGGCGGCCAGTCCGGCGATGCCGCCGCCGATCACGGCCACCCGCCAGCGCGTCGTCATGGCGGTCAGGCCCCCTCGGCGGACAGTTCATGCACCAGGGCGACCACCCGGGTGAGCACCTCCGGGTCGGTCTCCGGCAACACCCCGTGCCCCAGGTTGAACACGTGCCCGGGCGCGGACCGACCCTGGTCGAGGATGCGGCGCACCTCGGCCTCGATGACCGGCCAGGGGGCGAACAGCAGACAGGGATCCAGGTTGCCCTGCACGGCCTTGTCGGGCCCGATCCGCCGGGTCGCGACGTCCAGCGGGGTACGCCAGTCGACCCCGACCACGTCGGCCCCGGCCTCACCCATCGCGCCGAGCAGCTCGGCGGTGCCCACCCCGAAGTGGATCCGGGGCACCCCCGCCTCGGCCAGGCCGGACAGCACGGCGGTCGAGTGCGGCAGCACGAACCGGCGGTAGTCGGCCTCGGAGAGCGCCCCGGCCCAGGAGTCGAAGAGCTGCACCGCGCTGACCCCGGCGGCGATCTGCACCCGCAGGAACGCCAGGGTCACCTCGGCGAGCCGCCCGGCCAGGGCGTGCCACAGCTCGGGGTCGCCGTACATCAGGGCCTTGGTCTTGACGTGGTTCCGCGACGGCCCGCCCTCGACCAGGTAGCTGGCCAGGGTGAACGGCGCACCGGCGAAGCCGATCAGGGGGGTGTCGCCCAGCTCCTTGACCAGCATCCGGACCGCCTCGTCGACGTACGGGACGTCGTCGCGGTCGATCAGCCGGATCCGCTGCACGTCTGCGGCGGTACGCACCGGCTCGGCCACCACCGGTCCGGTGCCCGGCACGATGTCCAGGTCGACCCCGGCGGCGGCGACCGGGACCACGATGTCGCTGAACAGGATCGCCGCGTCCACCCCGTGCCGGCGTACCGGCTGGAGGGTGATCTCGGTGACCAGGTCGGGTCGGCGGCAGGACTCCAGCATCGCCACGTTGGCCCGGATCTCGCGGTACTCCGGCAGCGACCGGCCGGCCTGGCGCATGAACCAGACCGGGGTGTGTGGGACGGGCCGACGACGACACGCCCGCACGAAGGGCGAGTCGGCGGGCCCGCCGGGGCGGGAGGCGTCGTCTCGGGCAGCGGTGCCCGTGGTGTCGGTGGTCATCGCGGCAATCGTGCCACGCCCCGGATGACCGCTATCGGGCGGTCGCGGAGTTTGGCTGGTTTGAATAAGGCAGCCCACCGATGACTGTCGATGAACTCGGCGCGGCGTGGACGGCCGGGGCAGCGGCTCTGGTTCGTGATCGTCGGCGCGCCGTCCGGGCGCAGCGACCGACAGCGGCTTAGGCTGCGGACATGCCCCCCCCGATCGCGCTTCCGGACACCTTCGCCCGCGCGGTCGCCGGGCTCCGGTCGGCGACACCCCGGCCGGAGATCCTCCTGGAGGAGGTCGGCGCACCCCAGCGGCTCGCGCCGTACGCCTTCGCGCTGTCCGCCACGGTGCTGCGCGACGGCGAGGAGGTGGCCACCGGGCGACTGATCCTCCTGCACGACCCGGCCGGGCACGAGGCCTGGCAGGGCACCCTGCGCCTGGTCACCTACGTGACGGCCGAGTTGGAGAACGACCTGGCCGCGGACCCCCTGTTGCCGGGGGTCGGCTGGACCTGGCTCACCGACGCCCTCGACGCCCAGCAGGCGGGTCACCGGGCCATCGGCGGGACGATCACCCAGACGATGTCGAACCGGTTCGGGGAGCTGTCCGGCCCACCGGCGACCGCCGACATCGAGATCCGCGCCTCGTGGACCCCTACCGATGCCGATCTCACCGCCCACCTGTACGCCTGGTGCACCCTGCTGGCCTCCACCGCCGGCCTGCCGCCACCCGGGGTGACCGCCCTGCCGGAGCGCCGGGCCGCCGCGGCCGGTTGAGCCGACCCGGCCGGCTGAGTCGACACGCGGCCGGGGGCGGGTGCGCGCGGTGTGTTCCGCTTCCGCACTAGGGTTGTCAGGTGACCGACGAACCACCCCTGCGCCGTCGGGCCGCCGCAAGCCGTACGGGAAACGACATCGAGACCCCGCCTTCGGCGCGGCCGGAGCCGTCGGACGCGGGGACCGAACCCACCGGCAGCGAGTCCGTGCCGCTGACCGCACCCCGTGAGGGCACCCCGGAACCGGTGACCGTGCCGGAGCAACTGGCCGAGGTGGTGGCCCGATTCGCGGCCGGCAGCGGCCCGGTGGCCCTGGACGCCGAACGCGCCTCGGGCTACCGCTACAGCCAGCGGGCGTACCTCGTGCAGTTGCGGCGCAGCGGCGCCGGTACCGCCCTGATCGACCCCCTGCCCCTGCCCGACCTCAGTGCTCTGGACACCGCGATCGCGGACACCGAGTGGGTGTTGCACGCGGCCAACCAGGATCTGCCCTGCCTCGCCGAGCTCGGGCTGCGCCCGCGTCGGCTGTTCGACACCGAGTTGGCCGCCCGGCTGGCCGGGTTCGAGCGGGTGGGGCTGGCCGCCCTCACCGAACAACTGCTCGGCTACAGCCTGGAGAAGCACCATTCGGCCGCGGACTGGTCCAGCCGCCCGTTGCCGGAGTCCTGGCTGACCTACGCCGCCCTGGATGTGGAACTGCTGACCGATCTGCGCGACGCCCTGGACGCGGAGCTGACCCGGCAGGGCAAGTCGCAGTGGGCGGCGGAGGAGTTCGCCGCCCTGGTGCAGGCCGGCACCCGCCCACCCCGGGTACGCGCCGAGCCCTGGCGTCGCACCTCCGGCATCCACCGGGTACGCGGTGCGCGGGCGCAGGCCCGGGTCCGGTCCCTGTGGTACGCCCGCGACCAGATCGCGGCCCGCCGGGACTCGGCGCCGGGCCGGGTGCTGCCCGACTCGGCCATCGTGGCGGCGGCCGAGCTGGACCCCAAGGACGAGAAGACCCTGCTCACCCTGCCCGGGTTCGGTGGCCGGTCGGTACGCCGACTGGCTCGGACCTGGCTGGCGGCGCTGGAGGACGCCCGGCAGCTGCCGGACGAGGACCTGCCGGCGGCCCCGACCGTGGAGGGCCCACCCCCGCCGCACCGGTGGGCCGAACGGGATCCGGCCGCCGCCGCCCGACTGGCCCGCAGCCGTGAGGTCGTCCTGCGGGTGGCCGGTGAACACAATCTGCCGCCGGAGAACCTGATCTCCCCCGACTCGATCCGTCGGCTCGCCTGGCAACCCCCGGAGGAGATCACCGAGGCCACGGTGGCGGAGGCCCTGCGCGCCATGCATGCCCGCGAATGGCAGATCACCCTCCTGCTCCCCGCCCTGGCCGAAGCCCTCCTCCCCACCTGACCGCACTCTTTGCCCCTGTTGATCAAGAGGTTTGCGTCAACGACACGCCGTACGGCTGACGCGAACCTCTTGATCAACAGGGCGAGGGGCCGGGTGGGCTGGGGACGGGGGTCGGTGTGGGCTGGGCCACAGGGAGGGGTGGGGCGGGGATAGTTACTGGCGGGTAGCATTCGGGGAAATGCCAGTGCCGGCTAGGAGGCTCCAGTGCCCCGTGAAGTTCGGGATGTCGTCTTCGTCGACGGCGTCCGTACCCCCTTCGGTAAGGCGGGTGGCATGTACGCCAACACCCGCGCCGACGACCTGGTGATCCGATGCATCCGTGAGTTGCTGCGCCGCAACCCGCAACTGCCGCCGGAACGGGTCGAGGAGGTGGCCATCGCCGCCACCACCCAGATCGGTGACCAGGGACTGACCATCGGCCGTACCGCCGCCCTGCTGTCGGGCCTGCCCAAGACCGTCCCCGGCTTCGCCATCGACCGGATGTGCGCCGGGGCGATGACCGCCGTGACCACCGTCGCCAGCGGCATCGCCGTGGGTGCGTACGACGTGGCGATCGCCGGCGGTGTCGAGCACATGGGCCGCCACCCGATGGGCGAGGGCGTCGACCCCAACCCGCGCATCGTCGCCGAGAAGCTCGTCGACCCGTCCGCGCTGGTCATGGGCGCCACCGCGGAGAACCTGCACGACCGGCTGCCGCACATCACCAAGGAGCGCACGGACGCCTTCGCGCTCGCCTCGCAGCAGAAGACCGCCAAGGCGTACGCCAACGGCAAGCTCCAGGACGACCTGGTGCCGGTGGCCATCCGGGACGAGGAGGGCGGCTGGGGCCTGGCCACGGCCGACGAGGCCCCCCGCGACACCTCGCTGGAGAAGCTGGGCAGCCTCAAGACCCCCTTCCGGCCGCACGGCAAGGTCACCGCGGGCAATGCCGCCGGTCTGAACGACGGCGCCACCGCCAGCCTGCTGGTCGCCGAGGACGTCGCCCGCGAGCTGGGCCTGCCGGTCGCCATGCGCCTGGTGTCGTACGGCTTCGTCGGTGTCGAGCCCGAGGTGATGGGCGTCGGCCCGATCCCCTCGACGGAGAAGGCCCTGCGTATCGCCGGACTGACCATCGACGACATCGGCCTGTTCGAGCTGAACGAGGCCTTCGCCGTGCAGGTGCTCGCCTTCCTGGACCACTTCGGCATCGCCGACGACGACCCGCGGGTCAACCAGTGGGGCGGCGCGATCGCCATCGGTCACCCCCTAGCCTCCTCGGGCGTACGGCTGATGACCCAGCTGGCCCGGCAGTTCGCCGAGCACCCCGAGGTCCGCTACGGCCTCACCGCCATGTGCATCGGCATCGGCATGGGCGGCACCGTGATCTGGGAGAACCCGCACTGGGAGGGTGAAGACAAGTGAGCGCGAGGAGTGAGCTTGCGAGCCCCGCAGTCGCGAACGAAGGAGGCACTGTGAGCCTCACCGCACCGAACGAGGTGGTCACCCGGGCCCTGCTGCGCCAGGTGAACGTACCCGGGCTGGACCGCCCGGCCGCCCTGATCACCCTCGACAACGGATTCGACCACACCAAGCCGAACACCTTCGGTCCCGGCGGACTGGCCAGCCTGGACGAGGCGATCAGCGCCGCCCTGGCCGCCGAGCCCGCCTTCATCGCGGTCACCGGCAAGCCGTACATCTTCTGTGTCGGCGCGGACATCACCAGCCTGCCGCTGCTGGCCGACCGGGAGCAGGCCCTGGCCATCGGCCGGCTGGGCCACCGGGTCTTCGCCCGGCTCAAGGACAGCCAGATCCCGACCTTCGCCTTCGTCAACGGCGCGGCGATGGGTGGCGGTCTGGAGCTGGCCCTGCACTGCCACTACCGGACCCTGTCCGCCGGTGCCGCCGCCCTGGCGCTGCCGGAGGTCTCCCTGGGTCTGATCCCGGGCTGGGGTGGTACCCAGTTGCTGCCGAACCTGATCGGCATCCCGGCGGCCACCCAGGTGATCATTCAGAACCCGCTGATGCAGAACAAGATGCTCAAGCCCAAGCAGGCCGCTGAGCTGGGCATCGCCGATGTGCTGCTGGAGCCGGCCGACTTCGTGGAGCGGTCCCTGGAGTGGGCCGCCGGAGTGGTCCGGGGCGAGGTCACCGTGACCCGGCCCGAGGTCGACAAGGACATGTGGGCGGGCGTGCTCTACTTCGCCCGGCAGACCCTCGACCAGCGGCTGCACGGCGCGGTCCCGTCCGCGTACAAGGCGCTGGACCTGCTGGAGACGGCGAAGGACGCCGACTTCGCCACCGGCACCGCCGCCGAGGACGAGGCCCTGGCCGACCTGATCTTCTCCGAGGAGCTGCGCAGCGGCCTGTACGCCTTCGACCTGGTGCAGCGGCGGGCCAAGCGCCCGGCCGGGGCACCGGACAAGGGCCTGGCCCGCCCGGTGACCAAGGTGGGCATTGTCGGCGCCGGGCTGATGGCCAGCCAGCTGGCCCTGCTGTTCGCCCGCCGCCTCCAGGTGCCGGTCGTCATGACCGACCTGGACCAGGCCCGGGTCGACAAGGGTGTGGGCTACGTGCACACCCAGATCGAGAAGCAGGTCAGCAAGGGCCGGATGGACAAGGGTACGGCCGCCAAGCTGTACGGCCTGATCAGCGGCTCGCCAAAGGCAGAGGCCTTCGCCGCGTCGACCCCGGGCCAGCGCACTTCGTTTGCTGACTGTGACTTCGTCATCGAGGCGGTCTTCGAGGACCTGAACGTCAAGAAGCAGGTCTGGGCCGAGCTGGAGAAGATCGTCAAGCCGGAGGCGGTGCTGGCGACGAACACCTCCTCGCTGTCCATCACGGCGATGGCGGCGGAGCTGGAGCACCCGGAGCGGGTGGTCGGCTTCCACTTCTTCAACCCGGTGGCCGTCCTGCCGCTGCTGGAGATCATCCGGGGCGAGCGGACCGACGACGCCACCCTGGCCACCGCCTTCGCGGTCGGCAAGCAGCTGAAGAAGTCCTCCGTGCTGGTCGCGGACGCCCCGGCCTTCGTGGTCAACCGGCTGCTCACCCGCTTCCTGGGGTCGATCTTCGCCGCGGTGGACGCGGGCACCCCGCTGGAGGTGGCCAACCGCGCGGTGGACCCGCTGGGTCTGCCGATGCGTCCGCTGGCCCTGCTCCAACTGGTCGGCCCGGCCGTGGCGTACCACGTGGGCGGCACCCTGCACGCCGCCTTCCCGGACCGCTTCGGTCTGAGCGAGAACCTCAAGCGGATCGCGGACTCCGGTCAGCCGATCGTCGTCGACGACGAGATCAACGCCGAGGTGGCGAAGCTGCTGGTGGTCGGTGACCAGCCGCTCACCGAGGAGGAGGTACGCCGCAACGCGCTGGACGCGCTGGCGCAGGAGATCCGGCTGATGCTCGACGAGGGTGTCGTGGCGCAGGCGCAGGACATCGACCTGTGCATGATCCTCGGTGCCGGTTGGCCGTTCCACCTGGGCGGCGTCACGCCGTACCTGGACCGGACCGGCACCAGCGAGCGGGTGACCGGCCGGCGGTTCCTGCCGCCGGGAGTGGCCAGCCTGGCCGGCTGACCCCCACCCGAGAACACCGGATCGCGGTGGTCGCCCGTCTGGGCGGCCACCGCGATCTCGTTCTGGTGTGGCCCCCTTGGGCGAGGGCGGGGTCAGATGCCCACGCGACGGTTCCGCGGCCGGACGGCGGTCAGGAGGTTCGTCGTCGCCGGATCACCAGCAGGACGCCCTGATGGATCAGCACGCCGACGGCGGTGTTGAGCACGGCCAGGCCGGCGGCGGCGAGCAGGCCCGGTCCGACTTCCTCCACGCCGCTCGCTACCAGCAGAATCGGCCAGCCCAGCGCGGCGAGGACGAGTGCCGAGCGCCACCAGCGCCCGAACAGCAGGCCGAACACGATCAGCGCCGGGATCATCGGGCCTCCATGGTCGCTTGCCCCACCCGCGGAGGGCAGGAACGCCGGCACCGGCAGCGGCGGAGGGGCCGTCTGTCGGGAGTACGCGGTCGCCGATCCCAGTCAATCACAGTCTTGTATGGAAGTGGTTACTAATGTAAGGCTGCCTGACATGGCAACGCAGCGCAGCACGGCGCCACGACGACGTGCGGATGCGGTCGACATCGGGATTCGGGTCTTCGCCGACAACGGTCTGACGACGGCCTCGATGCAGAAGGTGGCCGACCAGATGGGGGTGTCACAGCCGTACGTCTTCCGGCTCTTCGGTAGCAAGCGTGGCCTCTTCCTGGCCTGCCTGGACGAGTTGGAGGCCCGCATCCGGCAGGTGCTCCGGCGGGCGGCGGCCGGGCATCCGGAGGACCCCTTGCCGGCGATGCGGGCCGATTTCCGGGCCCTGATCGCCGACGGCGTGGTCACCGGCCTGTGGTTGCAGGCCTGCGCGGTGGCCCGCTCCGACGAGGTGGTCGCGGCCCGCTGCCGGGCCCTGCTCGGCGGGATTCTCGACGAGGCGGGAAGGCTGTCCACCGCCGCGCCCCGGCAGCTACGCGACACGCTGGCCCTCGGCGCGTTGGTGGTGATGCTCCAGGCGCTGGGGATGGACCTGAGTGGGGGCAGCCAGGCCGCCGTCGACTCGCTGCGGCCCACGGAGGTGACGGTGTGAGCTCGCCGACTGCCGAGGGGGTCGGAGCCGACCTGTGGGTCGGGCCGACAGGGGAAGGAGCCACTCGTGTTCGGTGACCGGTGGGGGGTCACCGAACACGAGATGGCGCGGGCCTATCCGTGCGACGACTTCGTCGTCTCGCCCGCCCTGCAGGTCTGGCGAGGAGTACGGGTGAACGCGCCGCCCACGGCGGTGTGGCCGTGGATAGCCCAGATCCGGCTGGCGCCGTACTCCTACGACTGGATCGACAATCTCGGCCGCCGCTCACCTCGACGGCTCGTCGGCCTTGCGGATCCCCAGGTAGGAGAGGCCTTCACCACCGCCGGTGGGCGACAGCGCGGCCGGATCCTCGCGGTCGAGCCCGGAGTGCACCTGACCGCGACCATCATGAACGCCTACCTGTCCTACCTCCTGGTGCCCCAGGAGGACGGCACCACCCGACTGCTACTCAAGATCGTCATGCAGACCAATCGGGTGTACGCGGCAGCCTTCGCCGTCGGCGACCTGATCATGGCCCGCCGCCAACTACTCACCTTCAAGGATCTGGCCGAATGCCCCGGCTGACCGTCGGGCACGGCTGCCGGCCTCGCCGTATCGCCGTAATGGCGGTGATCGGCCCGGTCGGATACCACCGTTACGCCGTAATGGAGTCGATCAAAAAGGGGGGTCACTCAGCGGGGCAGGTAGCCGGGCTTGAGGCCGGTTCGGGCCTGCTGGATGCGGGTGTGGGCCAGGTCTTCGGCTGCTGCGCCAGGCAGAATGCCCTGTCCGCGGGCCAGGCCGAGCACCTCGGTCACCGTGTCGAAGATCTTCGCAACCTGGGCGGGCACCTCCTCCAGAGGAATCCGCCGGTACTCGGCGCAACCGGTGGTGACCCCACCGGCGCTGGCGACGAAGTCGGGTACCCAGAGGATGTCGCGCTCGGCTAGCTGCTCCTCCACCTCGGGGGTGGCGAGTTGGTTGTTGGCGGCGCCGCAGATGACAGCGGCGCGGATCGTCGGGACCGAGTCGCTGGTGAGGGTGGCGCCGAGCGCGCACGGGGCGTAAATGTCGACCGGCGCGTCGATGACCCGCTCGGCCAGGAGGACTGCGGGCAGGTCCCGTCGGGCGCGTTCGCGGGCGGGCCCGGAGAGGTCGGCGGCGGTGACTCCGGCACCGGCCTCGACCAGCAGTCGGGCCAGCTCGTAGCCGACCTTGCCGAGCCCTTCGACCCCGACGGAACGCCCGGTCAGGTCGGCGGTTCCCCACCGGACGGCAGCGGCGGCACGCAGGGCGTGGAAGGCGCCGTACGCGGTCATCGGGCCGCTGTCGCCGTACCCACCGGCGGTGGTGGTGCGGCCGAGGACGTGGTCGGTGCCCCGGCCGATCACATCCAGGTCGGCGGCGCTGATCCCCACGTCACCGGCGGTGACGTAGCGGCCGCCCAGGCTCTGCACGAAACGTCCGTAGGTCTCCAGCAACGCCTCGGACTTGACCGTGTCGGGGTCGCCGATGATGACGGCCTTGCCGCCGCCACAGGGCAGACCGGCGACCGCGTTCTTGTAGGTCATCCCCCGCGACAGGCGCAGCACGTCGGTCAGCGCCTCGGCCTCGGTGGCGTACGGGTGCATCCGGGTGCCCCCGACGGCCGGGCCGAGGGTGCTGTCGTGGACGGCGATGATGGCCCGCAGCCCGGTCTCCGGGTCCTGGCAGAAGGTCACCTGCTCGTGTGGGAAGTCGGGGAAGCGGCCGAGCACCGGGGCGGACGGCTGGGGTGCGGACATGGGCTTGCCTTTCAGCGGTTCAGGGGGTGGTGAGGTCGGTGTCGACCTGGATGAGCCGGGGTTCCCCGGCAGCGAGGGCCTCGGTGACCGCCTCGACGAGTGCCGTACGGCTGGAGACCGCCACGCCGGTGACGCCGTACCCGGCGGCCAGCGCGGTGAAGTCGATGTCGGGGATGTCCAGGCCCGGGGTCTCCCCGGCCCCCAGCACCCCGGCGAACCAGCGCAGGGCACCGTAGGTCCCGTTGCGCAGGATGACGAAGATGACCGGGATGCGGTAGCGGGCGGCGGTCCACAGCGCGGTGATGCCGTAGTTGGCCGACCCGTCACCGACCAGGGCTACGACCTGCCGGTCGGGGTCGGCCAGCTGCACCCCGACGGCCGAGGGCAGCCCGAAACCCAGGCCGCCGGAGGCCGGGAAGTAGTAGCTGCCGGGCCGGCGAAGGTCCGCCTGCGCCCAGAAAGCACCGGTGGTCGAGGTGGACTCGGTTACCCAGACGGTGTCGGCCCCAGCGGTGTCCCGCAGTACGGCGAACACCTCCTCCGGGTGCAACCGGCCTGCCGAGCCGGGTCGCGGTGCCGGGATGGGCGGCAAGGGTACGAGGGCGGGCCGCCGCCCGGGGGTGACGGCGGCGGCCAGCCGGGCGAGGGTGTCGGGGAGATCGCAGACGATCGCGTCGCCCATCGGCGCGCGGGCGGCCTCACCCGGGTCCACGGTCAGGTGCACCAGTCGGGCCCCCTCGGGCAGATACCGGCCCGGGTCGTACTGGTGGTAGCGGAACACCGGCGCGCCGACGACCAGGACCAGGTCGTGTCCGGTCAGCAGGTCACTGATCGCCCTGACCCCGGCCGGCAGGACCCCGCGGAAGGCCGGGTGGCGGGTGGGGAACGGGCAGCGCGACGCCGAGGGGGCGATCCAGGCCGGGGCGGCCAGGGCTTCGGCGAGGGCCACCGCATGATCGTTCGCGGCGGCCGCGTCGACATCCGGTCCCAGGATCAGCACCGGCCGCTCGGCCCGGTCCAGCGCCGCGGCGAGCTCGGTGAGCTGCGGGGTGGTCAGCGCCGCGGCGGTCACGGTGGTACGGGACAGCAGGTGCCGCGCCTCGACGGAGGACTCCGCCTGCCAGTCGTCGTACGGCACCGACACGTACACCGGTCCCTGGGGGACCAGGGTGGCGGTGTGGATCGCCTGGCTGATGGTTCGGGGCACGTCCTCGGCGGAGGACGGCTCGCTGCTCCACTTCACCAGCGGCCGGGGCAGCGCGGCGGCGTCCATGTTGGCCAGCATCACCTCCTGGCCGATGGTCGAGCGGACCTGCTGCCCGGCGGTGACCACCAGTGGGCTGTGCGAGTAGACCGAGTTGGTCAGCTGGCCCATCGCGTTGCCGGTGCCGGCTGCCGCGTGCAGGTTGACCAGGGCCGGGCCCCGGCGGGCCTGGGCGTACCCGTCGGCCATGGCCAGCACCACCCCCTCGTGCAGGCCGAGCAGGTACCGGAAGTCGTCCGGCAGGCCGGCCAGGAACGGCAGCTCGTTGGAGCCCGGGTTGCCGAAGATGGTGGTCAGGCCGTGCGCCCGCAACAGCTCGAAGGTCACATCCCGCACGCTCGCCACCGCACAGTTCCTCTCCGTCGACCCCGACCAGTAGACCTGGATCTTCCGCCTTGCAGAAGGGTCTGGGACAACGGTTCCGCTGTGCGGAATACTGCTGGTCCGGTGACGAGCGGAGGTAGGCGATGGAGTCGGTGGGCAACGCGCTACGAGCCCTGCGCTATCTGGGTGCCCAGGAGTCGGTAAGCGTGGCGGACCTGGGCCGACACCTCCAGGTAGCCCCGTCCACCGCGCACCGGCTGCTGTCCACCCTCAAGGAGTACGACTTCGCCCGCCAGGACGACTCCCGCCGCTACCGCCTCGGCCCGGCGGCACACGAGGTCGCCACCCGACAGGCCCCCTGGGACGTCGTCGCCGCCGTCCGCCCCCACATGGAACACCTGGCCGCGACCACCCGGGAGACGGTCAACCTGATCGGCCTGCAGGGCGCCAGCATCGTCTTCCTCGACGGCGTCGAGAGCACCCAGACCGTCCGGGTCGGGGTCCGCACCGGCGACCGGCTACCCGCCTACACCACCGCCGGCGGCAAGGCCCTGCTCGCCCAGCTGCGCCCGAAGGACATCCGGGCGCTGCATCCGCGCATCCTCGCCGCCCTGACCTCCGCCACGATCACCACGACCGATCAACTGATCAAAGAACTCGACGCCGTACGCGCCCGCGGCTACGCCTCCAACCTCGAAGAATGCGTCGACGGTGTGTACGCCGTCGGGGTGGCCCTGATCCATCCCACCCGGGGCGCCGTGGCCGCACTGACCATCTCCGCCCCCGCACACCGGACCGACGAGCGGCGCGCCGACCTCCTCGCCGAGCAACTCCTCCAGGCCAGCACCCGCCTCACCCAGGGCTGGCGGTGAGCCGGCGTTACGCCGAGTGCTCGGCCGCGCTGCGCTCCACGCAGAACTCGTTGCCCTCCGGGTCGGCCAGGACCGCCCAACCGGTGCCGTCGGGTCGACGCTGATCGTCGATCAACGTGGCACCCAGGCCGAGCAGGCGGTCGATCTCCTCGTCGCGGGTCCGGTCGGTCGGTTGCAGATCCAGGTGCATCCGGTTCTTCGCCGTCTTGCCCTCCGGTACCCGCTGGAACAGCAGCCCGCCCTCGGCGATCTCCGTGCCGGACAGCAGGGCGCACTCCGGCTCCCCCGGCTTGTTGTCCGGATCGTGCCGCATCCCGGTAGCCTCGGCCCAGAAGGTCGCCATGGCGAACGGGTCGGCACAGTCAAAATCGATCCAACGCACCCTGGAAGTCATGGGCCCAATCTCTCACCGAGATCAAGCGAATTACCGCCACCGGGTCACCCGGCTCGCGCAGGGTCACCGGCTGGGGCTCTCCCCCGTTGACGCGGCGTCGGCGGCCGGCAGGTTTACCGTCACCTCCAGGCCGCCCCCGGGCTGCGCCACCGCGGTCACCGTGCCGCCGTGGGCGTCGCAGACCGCCCGGACGATGGACAGGCCCAGCCCGGACCCGCGGGCCCCGGTCCGCTCCCGGCCACCCCGCCGGAAGGGTTCGAACAGCCCCGGCACGTCCGCCTGATCCACCTCGAAGCCGGTGTTGCCGACCACCAGCCAGGACCGCTGCCCGTCGGAGCCGGTGCGGACCCAGAGTCGGCCGTGCAGGTGGTTGTAGCGGACCGCGTTCTCGATCAGGTTGCCGGCCAACCGGTCCAGCAGGCCGGGATCACCGACCACCGGTGCCGGTTCCAGGGAGGTCTGCACATCCAGCTTGATCCGCTCCACCTCACGGCGTACCGCCGACAAGGCGTTCAGGGTGCCGGCGGCCAGGTCACACTCGGTACGCCGACCCAGTCGGCGGCCGGTCTGGGCCTCGCTGCGCGCCAGCACCAGCAGCGCGTCGACCAGGCCGTTGGCCCGCTCGGAGGCGTCGCGCACCACGGTGGCCATCCGGCGGTACTCGCCCGCATCCGCCTCGTCGTCGCTGAGGGTCACGTCGATCTCGGTACGCATCACGGCCAGGGGGGTACGCAGCTCGTGCGAGGCGTTGGCGACGAACCGTTTCTGCGCCTCGAAGGCGGCCGCTATGCGGTCCAGCATCTCGTCGAAGGTGTCGGCCAGCTCGGCCACCTCGTCGTTGGCGCCCGAGTAGCTGATCCGCTGATCCAGGGTGGTCTCGCCGAGCCGCCGGGCGGTCGCGGTCACCTGGTGCAGGGGACGCAACGCCCGACCGGCCACCGCGTACGCCCCGACCACCCCGACCGTCCCGATCGCCAGCAGGGCGGCCAGCCCCTTGGCCAGCAGTTCCCCGGAGGCGGAGTCGACCAGTTGCCGCTGCCAGGCGGCGGCGTCCATGGAACGCCCGTCGGCCAGCAGCACGGTGGTGCCCGGCAGCAGTTCGTCCGTGGGGCGCAGGGCATCGCGGACCAGCAGCCAGGCCAGCAGCACCAGGATGGCCCCCGCTCCCACCAGCAGCACCCCGTTGAGCAGGGTCAACCGCAGCCGCAGGGTGGGTCGCAGGCGCGGGCGCAACTCCTCCCGCGGGGTGCCCGTCATGCCGGCACCTCGGCGGTACGGTAGCCGGCTCCCACCACGGTCTCGATCAGCGACGGGTCGCCGAGCTTACGACGCAGGGTCATCACGGTGACCCGGACGATCGTGGTGAAGGGGTCGGTGTTGGCGTCCCAGACCCGTTCCAGCAGTTCCTCGCTGGACACCACCGCACCTCGGGCCTTGAGCAGCTCGCAGAGGACGCCGAACTCCTTGTTGGTCAGCTCCACCGGGGCCCCGCCCCGGGTGGCCGTACGGCGGGCCGGGTCGACGACCAGGTCGGCCAGTTCCAGCACCGGCGGGGCCGCCGGGGTGGCCCGCCGACCCAGCGCCTGCACCCGGGCGACCAGTTCGTCGAAGGCGAACGGCTTGGGCAGATAGTCGTCGGCACCGAGCTGCAACCCCTCGACCCGGTCGGCCACCGTGCCGCTGGCGGTGAGCATCAGCACCCGGGTCAGGGCACCGGAGGTGGCCAGCTCGGCGCAGATCTGGTCACCGTGCATCCCGGGCAGGTCACGGTCGAGCACCACCACGTCGTAGCGGGTGACGAAGGCCATCTCGTGACCGCTGTCGCCGTCGTAGGCCACATCCACCGCCATGCCGCGCTTGCGCAGGCCCCGCGCGATCGCGTCGGCGAGGTGGCGTTCGTCCTCGACCACCAGTACCCGCATGTCCAGCCCCTTCCCGGCGACGACAACTCGACAACCTAGCGCCGACGGCCAAGCCGAACCCCAACCCCCCGCTGCGGAGGGTCGGAGTTCTTGAGCTTTCGGCCCCACCCGACTCAGTCCGGCAACGTCCACACCCCGAAGGAGCCGTCCTGCCGGCGGCAGGCGATCAGGTCGTACCGGCTCTGACAGTCGCCGACGACACCGGGGAGCACGTCGAGGCGCCGTGGCTGGGCCTCCGCCGGGTCGAGCCGGGCCAGCACCGCGCCCACCTCGGGCAACAGGTGGATGCCGAGCAGCCGGAGCTCCTGCTCGTAGCTGGCGACCGTCTTCCAGGAGCCGTACTCGGTCACCACCTCCCCGGTCGCCGCGTCGAGCGTGACCAGCCCTGAGTCGCCCAACTGCGCGAGAGCCCTCGTCGGCGTCACCCGTAGCAGGTCGCCATCCTCGCTGGTGCTCCACCGCACGTCCCCGGCCACCGGGTCGATGACATGGGTGCCGCCGCTGTTGGCCCTGGCGCAGAGCAGCGCGCCGCAGCGGGTCACGTGGTCCGCCAGCGGCACGGTGGTCTGCCAGCGCGGTACCAGACCGGCCAGGTCGTAGGCGGTGATGGTCCGCGAGTTACGGACCACCAGCAGCAGGTCATCGACCACCGACGACTGCTGGTAGCCGGTGCTGTCGGCGGCGGGCAGCCGGTCGCGGAGCTGTCCGGTCCGGGCGTCGCGCACCTCGACGTCACCGGCGGCGGTGGACACCACGATGGCGTCGATCACACCGTCCCGCTGGTGGTGTTCCACCGAGGACGGCGGCAACGTCCGGGACCACAGCTCACGGCCGGTGGCCACCTCGACCGAACGCAGCGTGGTCGACTCCTGAACGGCCCACGTCTGAAGCAGCACCCGACCCGACGCGTCGGGTGTGCCGAACCCGGCGCTGAGCCAGCGCTGCTGCCCGGTGGCGGCGTCCAGCAGCATGGTCTCGCTCAACCGGCCCAGGTCCTGCGATGGAAGCAGCGACAACAGCACGCCGGCGGCGGTGTCCTCCACCCGGATGAACCGGATTCCTGGTGGCACCGGCACCCGCCACAGCGGTACGAGGCGCTGCGGGATGACGGTGGCTCGCCGGGGCCGGGCATAGGCGGTGAGTTCCCGCGATCCGTCGGTCACCCCGCGGACCGGGGTGACGGTGAAGATGCGCTGCGCGGTGAGGAACAGGTCGGCCGCCAGACCGGCCGGTACCGTCGCGTGCACCCGCACGGGTGGGGGTGCGGCACTGGCGAGCGTCACCAGCGCAGCCAGGGCCATCAGCGCGACCGGCCAGTTCCGGGTGCCAGGGCGACGCCGTCGGGGTGGCGGCTGCGGGTCGTCCGACACGGTCACCACACCGAGGTCGATCACCGTCACGCTCGTCCCCTCCACCACTCACCTGCCGGGCGACGCAGGCAGCCGACCCGCCGGGCACCTGCGGTCAGTCGGGTAGCTGCCACAGTCCGAAGTTGCCGTCCCGGCGCCGACACAGGATCAGATCATCCCGGTACCGGCAGTTCCCGACCGCGCCGGGCAGCAGGTCGATGCGGCGTGGCTGCCCGGTCTCCGGATCGAGCCGGGCCAGCACCGCGCCCACCTCGGGGACGGCCCGGGTGCCGAGCAGGTGCGGGGCGTTGCCGAAGTCCTGCACCAGATCCCAGCTGCCCTCGGCGGTCGCCCGCTGCCCCGTCTCCGCGTCGAAGGTCACCACGCTGAGGTTGCCTTGCCGGTGGTGGTCGGCCGCCAGGGCCCGTCGGTCCCCGGCGCGCAGCACCTCGACGTCGTCCTCGACGGTCCACCGGACGGCTCCGGCCACCGGATCCAGCAGATGCACGCGGGACCGGCCACTCGGCGCACAGAGCAGCGCCCCACACTGGTAGATCCACTCGAGCGACGGCACTTCGATGTGCCAACGCCGGACCAGACCGTCGAGGTCGTACGCGGTCACCGCCGATGGATTCCAGGCCAGCAGGAGATCACCGGCGACCATCGGGTACCGATGGCTCACCGGATTCGCCGGGTCGTCCGGGGCGGCCGGGAGGCGACCGCGCAGGGCGCCGGTCCGCGCGTCCAGCACCTCGATCTCGCCACTCACCTTGGCCACCGCGACGACGTCGATCACCGGCGCTGCCAGGTGGTACAGCGGCCAGACCGCCCGGGCGGAGGGCACCGACCACAGTTCCCGGCCACTGGCCACCTCAAGGGTGGTGAGCTGGTCCAGACCCTGCGAGTCGTGGGAGCGCAGGATGACCCGATCCGGCTCCACCAGTACCACCATCCCCGGTCGCCGCCAGCGGAGCTCTCCGGTGCGGCTGTCCAGCAGCAGGCTCTGCGCTCCTTCGGCGGAGTCGAACACAGAGATGACCAACGTGGAGTCGTTCACCCGCTCGACCCTCACCGGCTCGACGACACCGAGGGCCCGCCGCCACAGTGGAGTGAGCTGCTGGAGTGAGCCGGTGGCCCGCGCCGGCGGCTGATAGGCGAGCAACTCCTGGCCACCCTCGGCGCTCCCGGTCGCCGGCGCCACGGCGAGGATCTGACCACCGCCGGGAAGGATCACCTCGGCGGCCAGGGAGGACGGCAGGATCGCCTGCATCCGCCGGGCCGGCGGCACGGCACTGGTCAGGGCCAGCAGCACGACCAGCGCCACCGGCACCAGAAGCCACCGGGAGGGAACGATCCTATGTCGGCGCCGGGGATTGATCCGTTCGGTCCGGTCGCCGAGATCGATCACCGTCACGGTCGCCCTCCCGCCCTTATCCGGTACGCACCCTATGGCCGTTAAAGGCCCAGACGCCGCCTGTACGATGGCCCGTCGTGGCTGTGCCGGTGGTAGATCCTTCGCTGAATCCCGTCTCCCCGACCGTCGAGGCGCAATCATCGACACGGCGGCCCCGTCGACGACCGGCCCGGGTCGACATGGTGGCCCTCGGAGCCTACGTGCTGCTCGGCGTTCTCGTGTGCCTCAACTACTGGGTGGACGTCAACAACCGGGTCTCCTCGCATCTGCCCACCGACCACAGTTGGTTCGAGTGGCTGTTCTCGCACGGCGCGTACTCGGTGCGCAACCTGGAGAACCCGCTGTTCAGCACGCAGCAGAACGCCCCGGACGGGGTGAACATGATGGCCAACACCTCGCTGCTCGGGGTGACCCTGCCGTTGGCCCCGCTGACCTGGCTGCTCGGCCCCCAGGTGGTGTACGCGCTCTACCTGGGCGCTGCGCTGGCCGCCACGGCCGGCACCGCGTACTGGATGCTGTCGCGGCACCTGGTGCGCTCGCGGGCGGCGGCCTTCATCGGCGGCGGGTTCCTCGGCTTCGCCCCGGGCATCGTGCACCACGCCAACGGCCAGCCCAACTTCGTCTCCAACTTCCTGCTCCCGCTGATCGTGGTGCGGGTGTTCCGGCTGGCCGAGCCGGGCCGGTGGCGGCGCAACGGGCTGATACTGGGACTGCTGGTGGCGTACCAGATCTTCATCAACGAGGAGATGCTGCTGCTCACCGCGATGGCCTGCCTGGTCATCGTGATCGCGTACGCGATCATGCGGCCCCGCGCGGCGCGGCAGCGGGCCGGCACCTTCGCCGCCGGGCTGGGCCTCGGCGGCGGGCTGGCTCTGCTGCTGACGGCATACCCGATCTGGTTCCAGTTCAACGGCCCGCAGTCCTACCGGGGGTTGCAGGGCGGGGTGTTCCACAGTTGGGGCGAGGACATCGTCGCCTTCGTCACCTTCCCCCGCGACACCATCGCCGGCACCGAGGCGGTGGAGAAGACCATCGGGATGACCGAGCAGAACACCTGGTTCGGCTGGCCGCTGGTGCTGGTGTCCGTGGTGGCCCTGGCGCTGCTGGTACGCCGGTCGCTGGTGGCCCGGATCCTGGCGGTGCTGGTGGTGCTCTTCTCCGTGGCCTCGCTCGGCCCGGAGATCCGGTTCAACGGCGAGCTGACCGGGATCCCCGGACCCTGGTCCTACATCCCGGAGGACCTGCCGCTGGTCGAGATGATGATGCCTACCCGGCTGACCCTGGTGACCACGGCCGCTCTCGGCGTCCTGCTCGCGCTGGCCTGGGAGGCGATCTCCGGTCGGAACCGGCCGCCGGTGCCGGCCCCCCGCGCCCCGCAGCCGGCAGGTGTGGCGTGGTGGCGGCGACCGCGCTGGCAGCAGGCCCTCGGGTACACCGCGATCACCCTGGCGGTGCTGCCGCTGATCCCCACTCCGCTGCCGGCCAAACCGGTCGATCCGCCGCCGACCTTCATCACCTCCGGCGCCTGGCGGCCGTACGTGCCGCAGGGCAGGACCCTGGTGCCGGTGCCGATCCCCAGCAACGTGCACGGACTGTCCACCCTGAGGTGGAGCGCGCTGACCCAGCACCAGTTCCCGATCCCGGCCGGCTACTTCATCGGTCCCAACCTGGACGGTGAGGGGGTCTTCGGGGCCCCCAACCGGCCCACCAGCACCCTGATCTACCGCAGCATGGACACCGGTGAGCTGCCGGAACTGACCGAGGAGGACCGCCGGCGGGCGGTCGAGGATCTGCACTTCTGGCGGGCCTCCGTGGTGGTCCTCGGCGCCCACCCCAAGGAGGCCGTGCTGCGCGAGTTGATGACCGCCCTGCTCGGCGAGCCGCAGCGGGTCGACGACGTCTGGCTCTGGGACGTCCGCGACCGGGCGTGAGCGGTCAGCGGTCGGTCAACGCCCGTACGTCCCAGACCCAGACGTCCAGTTCCTGACGCGCCGGACCGACGAGTTGCTCGACGGTCTGGCGCAGCGGCTCGGAGTGCGGCTGGCTCACCGGCAGCACCAGCACGGCCGCCCGCCAGTGCCGCAGTTCGTCGAGGGCGCGGCGCCGCTGGCGGTCGTCCAGTTCGGGCGTACGACCGGTCGAGGCGACCTCCTCCAGCAGCCGGCCGATGCCGCTGGGCCGGCCACCGAAGCGGCCCGGGTCGCCGGTGTTGCCGTTGCGGGGGGCCAGGAAGTAGCCGCCCGGGATCTTGAAGTCGAGGTTGGTGGCGGCGGCCCACCGCATACCGTGGGTGTTGCCCATGCTCGGTACCGGGATGGGCACCAGGGTCTGGTCCGGCCCGACGTAGGCCCGCCACCGGTCGGCGGTGATGAACTTCGGCACCGGCGGTCGGGAGGTCATCGGCAGCGGCATGGGCGCGATCGGCAGCAGGGCCAGGACCAGCCCACCGGCGGTGAGGGTACGCAGGGTGCGCGGATCCAGGGGCAGCGCTCGGCTGCGCTCGATGGCCAGCGCCAGCAGGATCGCCACCACCACACTGGTGATCATGCCGAACCGGGTCGGTACGACCGCGTCGAGCAGGGGCAGTCGGACCAGCCACTCCCAGGGACCCACGATCAGCTCCCGGTCCCACCAGGTGATGCGCTCCCCCAGGGAGAGCAGGGCGTAGAACGCGGCCGTGCCGGCCAGGGCCCGGACCAGCACCTCCCGCCGCAGCCACAGCACGATGCCCACGGCGATCAGTGTCAGGCTCCAGCCGAAGAAGGCGTTCTCCTCGGAGTAGTTCGGCGCCAGGTTGACGTTGGCCCGCTGGTTGCCGCCGATGGTCGGCGACCCGGGGGCCAGGTATGCGGCGATGTCGTTGCCGTAGTCGCGTACCGCGTCGCTGAGCCCGTGGTACGCCATCGGCCCGGCGAACTGGATGTACAGCGGGTAGGCCAGCAGCGCCCCGGCGATCACCGTGCAGGTGGCCACCGCCTTGCCCAGCGGCCGCCAGGCGGCCGACCACAGGGCCGGACGCTGGACCACCACCGCGATCAGGAAGATCCCGCAGCCCATCGCGGTGAACAGCAGGATCTCCTCGTTGATGAAGGCCTGCACGGTGACCAGCAGCGCCAGCACCGCCCCGTCCCGGTACGGCCGGGTCGAACGGGTGATCACCATGACCCGCCACACGATGAAGGGCAGCAGGAACTGGCTGATGATGTTGGGATGCCAGCTGGCGTGGGACAGCATCGCCGGTGAGAAGCCGCAGAACCAGCCGCCCACCACGGCGGCCAGCCGGTTGCTCACCACGTGCCGGGACAGCACGTAGTACCAGGCCGAGGCGGTGCCGGCCAGGGCCAGGGTGACCAGCACCACGAAGGTGACCGCCGGCCCGAACAGCAGGGTCACCGGCACCATCGGGATGCCCAGCGCCAGGATGGCCGTGTTGGCCATCAGGTTGACCCCGTCGGGATAGTTGAACTGCTCCGTGAAGAACGGGAACTCTCCGTGCAGCACCACCCGCACCGAGTGGGCCAGGAAGAACTGCACCTGGGCCGGGTCACTGCTGTAGAGGGAGGCGACCCGACCGGCCGGGTCCGCCCAGATCTGGCTGGTCACCCAGACCGCGACGAGCAGGAATCCACCGAAGACCGCCAGGTCCACCCGACGGGGGGTCCACCGGAAGCGCCGCTTCGGGGCGACCTCCGCCCGATCCGCACCATCCTCTACCGAGTTCCCGCCGACCGCGCCATCGCTGGAAGAACTGCCACCGGTCGATTCGCCGTCCACAATCGGGGCTGGGGCGACCGAGACGGAGGCTTCCTCACGCACCGTGACGGGTTCGGCTGGCAGATCCGGGGTGACGTCGGTTTTCAGCGGATTTGCGGCGCTAATCTCGGCAGGCGTCACAGTCGGCGGAGTCTACCGGAGTAGGGAAATAGCCCCAAAGTCGACCGGCAAGTCCCTTGTGGTCGTTGAACAGCGCCACGACGCAGCGTGAGGCGGGGGAAAGCGTCGGGGTGACATCTCGTACTATTGCCCTCCGACACGACGACCGACGCGATCGGGGGCGTAACAGGTGGGTCCAGTCCGCTGGCGCGGCTTGACGGCCACCGGCCTGTCGGCACTGTTGGTCACCGTCGCCGCCTGTGGTCCCGTGGCCGAGCGCCGACCGCAGGACCTGCGGGTCGGCTACGACAGCCAGGACGGTTCGCTGACCGTCTGGCCCCCGCGCGGCTCGCTGATCGAGGACCCTGCGGCGACCGCCGCGGTGACCCGGGCGGTGCGCGACTGGCGTTCCCCCGTCGATGATCGGGTGCATGTGCCGTCCTCCGGCATCCTCTACTCCGGTCAGGTCGACGGCGCTCCGCTGGCCCTGGTCGCCGCCTCGGTGCCCGGTCAGGCCGCCTCCTGGCTCCTGCAACTGACCGGTGACGGCGAGGGGTACCAGGTCAGCCACGCCACCGAGTACACCGATCCCGGCTACCTCGTCTACTCCGACGTACTGCCGGTGCAGGCCGCCGACCGGCGGCGCTACTTCACCTCCGAACGGGTCCGCCGGCTGGTCGGCCCCCAGGGCAAGGTGCTGCCGGTCACCGAGGGCCTCACCGACCCGGTGGAGGTGCCGGCATGCCGCGCGGTGGCGGTGTCGGCCACCCTACGGTCCACCACCTCCCTGCCTCGGGGTCGTTCGGCCGACCGGCTGCTCGATCTCGGCACCGGCATCACGGCACCCCGGTACCCGCTGGTCCGCGACGAGAGCGGCTCCGGACGACGGGCGCTGGCCGACCTGGACACCTGCCAACTGGCCGGGTCGGAGGGTCCCTTCGGCAGCATGACCCGGCGGGTAGGGGACCGGAACTCCCCCGACTCCGTACCGGCCTCCTGGCCCAAGACGAAGCTGGCCGTCCGTACCCTCGGCGAGGTGGCCCTCGACGGGGGCCAACCGGCCGAGTTGGAGCAACTGACCTGGGAGACCGCCGACGGCACGATGAGCGCGGTGGTCTACCGACCGGCCGACGACGCTCCGGTGGTGTTCTCCCCCGCCGACTGGACCAATGCCCTGCAGGTCTACGAACTGCCGGTGCCCGGGCACCCGTTGGTCGTGCTCAGCTGGCGGTCCACCAAGGACACCAACCTGTCCGTGCCCCCCGGCACGGTCCGCCTGGTCGACCGCCCCGGCCTGGTCGTGGCGCCACTGCCCGAGCGCCGTCAGACCTTCAGCCTCGCCGCTGAGGACAAGACCCACTACCGCACCGCCGGCTCCACCCGCCGCTGACCAATCCGCCAGCCCTGGGGCGCTGCCGACCGAGTGGAGAGCTACGGGTGGTACCGGCCCCGGGGAGGTCACCGGGGCCGGTTCACCTGAGCGACGAGTCGACCTGGCTGAGTAGCTGGGTCGACCGGTGGGTGGATCAGTTGTGGGTGGGGGTGTTGTCGGCTACCGGCAACGGCTCCACGGTCTGGGTGTCCAGGCGGGAGATCCAGCCGGTGACGTCGCGGGCGACATCCTGGGCGGTCAGGCCCAGGTCGGCGAGGATCTGGGCACGGGAGCCGTGCGGGTGCCAGGCGGCCGGCACCCCCAGGTCGCGCAGCGGCACCTGGACGTCGGCGTCGCGCATGGCCTGGGCCAGGCCGTCACCGACACCACCGACCCGGACCCCGTCCTCGACGGTGACCACCAGGCGGTGCCGGGCGGCCAGCTCGACCAGTTCGGCCGGGATCGGACGGACCCAGCGGGGGTCGACCACGGTGACCCCGTAGCCCTGCTCGGCCAGCCGGGCGGCGACCTCCATGCCCATCTGACCGAAGGAACCGACCGCCACCAGCAGTACGTCCGCCCGGTCCGACTCGGTCAGCACGTCCACCGTGCCGATGCGCCGCACGGCGGGCAGGTCGGCCGCGACCGCGCCGGTCGGGTAGCGCAGCACGGTGGGGCCGTCGTCGACGGCGACCGCCTCGCGCAGCTCCTCGCGCAGGGTGGCGGCGTCGCGGGGGGCGGCCATCCGCAGGCCGGGCACCACGCCGAAGAGCGACATGTCCCAGATGCCGTAGTGGCTGGGCCCGTCCGGGCCGGTGATGCCGGCCCGGTCCAGCACGAAGGTGACCGGCAGCTTGTGCATCGCCACGTCCAGCAGGACCTGGTCGAAGGCCCGGTTGAGGAAGGTCGCGTAGACCGCCACCACCGGGTGCAGGCCACCCAGGGCCAGCCCGGCCGCCGAGGTGGCCGCGTGCTGCTCGGCGATGCCCACGTCGTAGGTGCGCTCCGGGTACTTACGGGCCAGCTTGGCGATCCCGGTGGGCTCGGCCATCGCGGCGGTGATGCCGACCACGTCGGGCCGCTCGTCGGCGATCTTGACCAGCTCGTCGGCGAAGACGTTCGTCCACTTCACCGAGGGTGCGGCGGTGGCCTTGCCGGTGGCGATGTCGAAGGCGCCGGGGCCGTGGAAGCAGTCCGCCTCGTCCTCCTCGGCGGGGCGGTAGCCGTAGCCCTTGCGGGTCACCGCGTGCACGATCACCGGGCCGCCGAAGTTCTTCGCCGCGCGCAGCGCGGTCTCGACCGCAGGAACGTCGTGTCCGTCGACCGGGCCGACGTACTTGATGCCGAGGTCCTCGAACATCGCCTGCGGGGCGACCGCGTCCTTGATGCCCCGCTTGACCGCGTGCAGCACCTCGTACATCGGCTTGCCGACCAGCGGGGTCGAGCCGAGGGCGTCCTTGACCGTGTCGAGGACCTTCTCGTAGCCGGGGTTGAGCCGCAGGGTCGACAGGTGGTCGGCGAGCCCGCCGATGGTCGGGGCGTACGAGCGGCCGTTGTCGTTGACGACGATCACCAGGGGGTTGCCGGCGGAGGCGATGTTGTTCAGGGCCTCCCAGCACATGCCGCCGGTCAGGGCCCCGTCGCCGACCACGGCCACCACGCTGCGGGCCTCGCCGCGCAGGGCGTACGCCTTGGCCAGCCCGTCGGCGTACGACAGGGCGGTGGAGGCGTGCGAGTTCTCGATGATGTCGTGCTCGCTCTCGGCCTGGCTGGGGTAGCCGGAGAGCCCGCCGCGTTGGCGCAGCTGGTCGAAGCCGTCCTGCCGACCGGTGATGATCTTGTGGACGTACGCCTGGTGACCGGTGTCGAACAGCAGCCGGTCACGGGGAGAGTCGAAGACCCGGTGCAGGGCGAGGGTGAGTTCCACCACGCCCAGGTTGGGGCCGATGTGCCCGCCGGTACGCGACACCTTGGCGACCAGGAAGTCACGGATCTCGGCGGCGAGGTTGTCCAGCTCGGTGCCCGACATCCGCCTGACGTCCTGCGGACCGTGCACCCTGGCCAGCAGCCGGCCCTGGTTGGCCGTGTCCTCTTCAGCACTCATGACCGCAGAGTCTATCGGCCTTCGCCCACCTCGCAGCGCGGTCACCGCAGCGGGGCCCCGGGGAGGAGACCCGCGCCACCCACCCGAACAGGGGGTTCTCACTTCGGGGACAGCAGTCCGACCAACTCCACATGCTGGGTCATCGGAAACAGGTCGTACCCCCGCAAGGCGGACAGCTCCCAGCCCAGCTCGGTGAAGACCCGCAGGTCCCGGGCGAAGGCGGCCGGGTCGCAGGCCACGTACGCCACCGCCCGGGGCCCGGCGGCGACCAGCTCGCGCACCACCCGCGCCCCCGCGCCGGTACGCGGCGGGTCGAGCACCACCACGTCCACCGGTGCGGTGATCCGACGGCGGGCCAGGGCGGTCTCCACCCGGGCCGCCACCACCTCCACCTGAGCCAGGTCCCGCAGGTTCTCCCTGGCCGCGCCGACCCCGTCGCCGGCCGCCTCCACCAGGGTCACCCGGCCGGTCTCGCCGACCCGGGCTGCCAGGCCGGCGGCGAACAGCCCGGCCCCGCCGTAGAGGTCCCAGGCCCGCTCCCCCGGCCCCGGCTCGGCCAACTCCAGTACCGCGGCGACCAGGGTGTCCGCGGCGGCGGGATGGACCTGCCAGAAGGACGAGGCGGGCAGAATCCAGTCCCGGCCCGCGGCCTGTTCCCGGACCCGCTCCGGGCCGCCGATCCGCCGGGTACGCCCCGCTGTGGAGGCCGTCACGGTCACGTCGCCGCCGGTGGAGGCGACCACCTCCACCGCATCGTCGTCGGGCCACCTGGTGCCACTGGAGGTGAGCACCGGCCGGTCCTGGATGGCCGGGTGGGCGATCAGGCACCGGCCGATCGGCACCACCTCGTGCGAGCGGTGCTTCAGCAGACCCGCCCGACCCGCCGCGTCGACCGCGTACCGGACCCGGGATCGCCAGCCGAGGGGACCGCCGGGCAGGGCCTCGACCCGGACCGCCAGGGCGTCGCACCCGGCCTCGTCGAGACCACCGAGGCGGATCAGCTGCTCCCGTACCACCTCGGTCTTCCAGCGCAGCTGGGCGGGCACCGCGACATGTTGCAGGTCGCAGCCCCCACAGCGTCCCGGCCGGGCGTACGGGCAGGGTGGCTCGACCCGGTCCGGGGAGGGCTCCAGCACCCGTACCGCGTCGGCCCGGACGAAGCCCCGGTGCACCTCGGTGACCTCGGCCACCACCCGCTCGCCGGGCAGGGCGTGCCGGACGAAGACCACCTGACCCTCGACCCGGGCCACGCAGTGCCCGCCGGGAGCCACCGCCGCCACGGTCAACTCGACCTGCTCGGCCTCGGTCAGCCCGCTACGACCGTCGGCCGTGTCGGACCGCTGCCCCGGGAGGGTCATCTCGTTCACCGTGTCTCTCCGTTCGACGACTGCTGGCCCGGCCCGGAGGACACGGGATCCACCGGCGGGATGGTCGGTGGCAGGGTGCTGCGGGGCACCGCCCGGGGACCCCGGACCGGCCCCCTACCCAGGGTGGCGTCCATCCGGTCGAGATCCTTGCCGGCGGTCGAGGCGAGCTGCCACGGCACGCTGGTGACCATCACCCCCGGCTCGAACAGCAGCCGGCCCTTGAGCCGCAACGCGCTCTGGTTGTGCAACAGGTTCTCCCACCAGCGCCCGACGACGTACTCCGGGATGAAGACCGTGACCACGTCGCGCGGCGAGGCCCGGCGGACCCCGGCCACGTAGTGCAGGATCGGGCGGGTGATCTCCCGGTACGGGGAATCGATCACCGTCAGCGGGATCGGTACGTCCCGGCGTTCCCACTCGGTCTGCAACTGCCGGGTGTCGACGTCGTCCACGTTGACGGTCACCGCGGTCAGGGTGTCCGGCCGGGTTGCCTGGGCGTACGCCACGGCCCGCAGGGTGGGCTGGTGCAGCTTGCTGACCAGCACGATCGCGTGGTTGCGGGCCGGCAGCACCGGTCGCCCGTCGTCCGGTGCCAACTCGACGGCCACCCGGTCGTAGTGCCGACGGATGGCCAGCATCAGCAGGTAGATCACGCCCATCGCGACGATGGCGATCCAGGCGCCCAGCAGGAACTTCGTGATCAGCACGATGACCAGCACCGCACCGGTCATCACCATGCCGAAGGTGTTGATCGCCCGGGACCTGATCATCCGGCGGCGCAGCTGCGGATCCCGCTCGGTACGCAGATGCCGGTTCCAGTGCCGGATCATGCCGGCCTGGGAGAGGGTAAACGAGACGAACACCCCGACGATGTAGAGCTGGATCAGCTTGGTCACCTCGGCCTGGAACCCGACGATCAGCACGATCGCGAAGGCGGCCAGGAAGAGGATGCCGTTGGAGAAGGCCAGCCGATCGCCTCGGGTGTGCAGTTGCCGGGGCAGGTAGCGGTCCTGGGCCAGGATCGACCCGAGGACCGGGAAGCCGGTGAAGGCCGTGTTGGCGGCCACGAACAGGATCGTGGCGGTCACCCCGACGACCAGGAACATCAGCACCGAACCGGAGCCGAAGATCGTCTCGCCGAGCTGGGCGGTGACGGTCTTCTGCACGTATCCCTCGGGGCCGGAGACGATCTGGTGGCCGGGGTCCTCGACGAACTGCAACCCGGTCAGCCGGGCCAGCCACACGATGCCGACCAGCATGGTCACCGCTACCAGACCCAGCATCAGCAGGGTGGTGGCGGCGTTGCGGCTCTTGGGCGCCTTGAAGGCCGGCACCCCGTTGGAGATGGCCTCCACCCCGGTCAGGGCGGCGCAGCCGGAGGAGAAGCTGCGCAGCAGCAGGAAGGCCATGGCCCAGCCGGTGGTGTCGTGCCACTCGGCGGCGATGACCAGGTCGGCGCTGGGGGCCCGCAGGTCCTCACCGAGCACCACGATGCGGACCAGCCCGGTCAGGATCATGCCGACGATCACGATCATGAACCCGTAGGTGGGGATGGCGAAGGCGCTGCCCGCCTCCTTGAGCCCCCGCAGGTTGACCGCGGTCAGCAGGACCACCGCGCTGACCGCGATGAGCACCTTGTGGGTGGCGACGAAGGGGATCACCGAGCCGAGGTTGGCCACCCCGGAGGAGACCGACACGGCGACCGTCAGCACGTAGTCGACCAGCAGGGCGCTGGCCACCCCCACCCCGGCCCGGGGGCCCAGGTTGACCGTGGCCACCTCGTAGTCGCCACCGCCGGAGGGGTAGGCGTGCACGTTCTGCCGGTAGCTGGCCACCACGGTCAGCATCACCACGACCACCCCGAGGGCCACCCAGGGCGAGAAGACGAAAGCCGAGGCTCCCGCGATGGAGAGCATCAGCAGGATCTCGTCCGGGGCGTACGCGACGCTGGACAGCGCGTCCGAGGCGAAGACGGGCAGCGCAATGCGCTTCGGCAGAAGGGTGTGCTTGAGCCGGTCGGACCGGAATGGTCGACCGACGAGCAGCCGCTTCAGCAGGGTTCGGGCCACGGTCGCCAAGCGTACGACCGCCCTCGGCAACCTCGTCGTCCCGCACCGCCGGTGAGGGCACTGCGGGGGTCTGCGGCCGGCGGAGTAGCGTCGGTCTCCGCCTGACGTCACGACGTGGCAGGCTCGCGGTGACGGGCGCACCTTGGGAGGGCGGCGTGCATATCGTGATCATGGGGTGTGGCCGGGTCGGGTCGACCCTGGCGCAGAGCCTCCAGTCCCGCGGGCACTCGGTGGCGGTGATCGACCAGGACGCCGACGCCTTCCGCCGACTGGGGCCCGACTTCGCCGGCACCACGGTCACCGGGGCGGGATTCGACGGTGAGGTGCTGCGCCAGGCCGGCATCGAGCGGGCGGACGCCTTCGCCGCCGTCTCCAGCGGGGACAACTCCAACATCATCTCGGCGCGGTTGGCCCGGGAGACCTTCGGTGTGTCCCGGGTGGCGGCCCGCATCTACGACCAGCGGCGGGCGCAGGTCTACGAGCGCCTCGGCATCCCCACGGTGGCGACCGTGCGCTGGACCGCCGACCGGATGCTGCGACACCTGCTGCCGGAGGGCAACGTGGAGATCTTCCGCGACCCGACCAGCACGGTGTCGATCATCGAGGTGCCGGTGCACAAGGACTGGATCGGGCACCGGGTGCAGCGCCTGGAACAGGCCACCGGGGCCCGGGTTGCCTACCTGCTGCGGTTCGGCATCGGCACCCTGCCCACCGCCTCCAGCGTGGTGCAGGAGGGTGATCAGATCTTCATGCTGGTCACCGACGACATGGTGGCCACGGTCACCGAGATCGCGGCGGCCCCGGACGGAGGGCAGTGATCATGCGAGTCGCCATCGCGGGTGCCGGCAACGTGGGCCGCTCCATCGCCCAGGAGTTGATCGAGAACGGCCACCAGGTGATGCTGATCGAGCGGCAGCCCCGGATGCTGCGGCCCGAACGGGTACCGCAGGCCCAGTGGGTGCTGGCGGACGCCTGCGAGCTGACCAGCCTGGAGGAGGCCGACCTGGCCGGCTGCGACGTGGTGGTCGCGGCGACCGGCGACGACAAGGCCAACCTGGTGGTCTCCCTGCTGGCCAAGACCGAGTTCGCGGTCCCCCGGGTGGTCGCCCGGATCAACCGGGCCGAGAACGAGTGGTTGTTCACCGAGCAGTGGGGGGTGGACGTCGCGGTCAGCAAGCCCCGGGTGATGGCCGCCCTGGTCGAGGAGGCCGTCACGGTGGGCGACCTGGTACGGCTGATGACCTTCCGCCAGGGTGAGGCCAACCTGGTCGAGATCACCCTGCCGCCGACCGCGCCGCATGTCGGTCAGCCGTTGCGTGCGGTGCCGCTGCCCCGCGACGCCGCCCTGGTGGCGATCCTGCGCGGCAAGCGGGTGCTGGTGCCCAGCCCGGACGATCCGATCGAGGTCGGCGACGAGCTGATCTTCGTCTGCACGGCCGAGATGGAGGACGCGGTACGCGCGGTGATGCTCGGTCCGGACAGCGTCGAACGCACCCGCCAGTCGCGGTGAGGGGTGAGGGGTGAGGGGTTCCCCCGTGTCGGTCAGCTACCGGCCAGCGGCACCGGCTCGGCCTGCCGGGTGACCCGGCGCACCGTCCAGACCGTGATCAACAGCAGCATCACGTACGGCGGGTAGCCCAACGCCAGGCGGGCCACCCCTAGAGCGGTGTCCTGCTCGGCCAGGTAGAGCGCGGCCTGCACCCCCACCTTGGCCAGCCACACCACTCCCCAGAGCACGGTCAGCCCGGTGAAGGTCCGGACCAGCTTCGGGTCCTCCCGCCAGGCGGAGCTGCCCTTGGCCACCAGCACCGACCAGAGCCAACCGACCAGGGGCTGACGGATCGCGGCCGAGACCAGCAGAGCCAGGCCGTAGCCGATGCCGTAGAGGATGCCGGGCAGGTAGAAGTCCCGGGCCTCACCGGTCCGCCAGGCGATCGCGGCGCCGATGCCGATGCCGAACAGCCCGTTGACGGCGTGCCGTACGGGCTTGCGCTGCGCCAGCCGCAGCCCACCGATGAGCACCGCCACACCGACCGAGGCGATCACCGCGGGTCGCAGCGAACCGACGACGTTGACCACCACGAAGACCACGACCGGGATGCTGGACTCGACCAGCCCTCGCCAGCCGCCGAGCTGGTCGGCCATCTGCTCGGCGACGGTGGGCAGCCGCTCCTCGTCGTCGGCTCCACTGGCCGGTTGGGTGGCCGGTTGCTGTCCGGTGGTCATCGCCCGCCTTTCCGGCAGAATCGTGGCTGTCGTGCCGGGGTTTCCGGACAGTCTCTCATCCTCCGGGTCACGGACGTCACGTCGATGGCTCCAACTCGTAGTACGGGTTGTAGATCACCTTACGGTCGTCACGCAGCGCGACCCGTCCCCGCGCGGTCAGGTGTCGTCCCGGCTCGATCCCGGTGATGTGCCGTCGGCCCAGCCAGACCAGGGTGACGACATCGCTGCCGTCGTAGAGGTCCGCCTCCAGCGCCGGCTGGTTGGTCCGAGGGGTGTAGACGACCGTACGCAGCCGCCCGGCGACGGAGACCAGCTGACCGCGTACGCACTGGGTCACCGGCACCCCGCCGCAGCGGGCACTCTCCTGCCGCAACAACTGGGCCTCGATCTCGGCCTCACTGGCGGTGAGCCGGCGCAGCATCCGCCGCAGCGAACCCTGCCCCTCCTCGGTCGTCATGAACTCCGCGTCACCCTTCCCGAACCGGCCGGCCCACGCCGACACCGGGCCGCTCCCAGCAGAACGGGAGGGCCCCACGCCAGCGTACGCCGACGTGAGGCCCTCCCGGTGCTGACGATTGCGCGCCCGCCGGACGGACCCCGCTCAGTTCGCGCCGGGCGCCGGTGCGCCTTCCGAGGCCGCCGCGGCCTGCTCAGCCGCCTCGCCCGCCTCGCGCGGCAGCCGCAGCGGCAGCGGTTCGCGTACCGGCTTGGCCTCGATGCCGCGGTCGACCACCAGCCCCTCCATGCACCGGGCCAGGGCTCCGGCCGCGTCCGGGTTGGTCGCCGCCTCGCCCTGGAAGACCGCCCGGACCATCCAGCGGGGGCCGTCGACCCCGACGAACCGCAGATCGGTCAGGCCCTCCTCGGTGCGCACCCGGGCCCGCAGCTCGGTGCCGTACTCGCCGGTCACCTCCTGGGCGGCGGCGCCGTCGTTGAACAGCGACTGCCGGATCTCCTCGCGCACCTCGTCCCAGATTCCCTCGCTGCGGGGAGCGGCGAACACCCCGAGTTGCAGGGCACTCTGCCCGTGCACCAGGACGACCTGCTGGATCACCCCCTGCGGGTCGGCCTGCACCCGCACCTCGACGTCGGGCACCGCCGGGATCTGGAGGCTGCCCAGGTCCAGCCGCTGCACCCCGGCAGGGGCCTCGGTGACGTCGTACGGCCCGCGCGCCGGGGCCGCCTCGACGGTCTCCGGCGCCTCGACGGTCCGCTCGTCACTGGCGTGCCGCCCCGTGGCCCGCTTCCGCGAGAAGATCACTGTGTCCACCTTCCGCTGTTCACACTCACCGTGCCCTCTCCTCCGTCCGCGCCGTCGGCCGCCGGTGGCGGCACCAGAGCGACGTGTCCGCCGGTGGACCCGTGCCCGCCGCCTCCGCGTCCGGACTCGGGCAGCTCGGCCACCGGTTGGAAGGCCGCCCGTTCCACCCGTTGCACAACGAGTTGCGCGATCCGGTCGCCCCGGGAGATCTTCACTGGCACAGCCCGATCATGGTTGATCAGGTTGACCAGGATCTCACCCCGGTAGCCGGCGTCGACCGTACCGGGCGCGTTGAGCACGGTCACGCCGAGTCTGGCCGCCAGCCCCGAACGGGGATGAACCAGGCCCACGTACCCCTCCGGCAGCGCGATCGCCACGCCGGTGGGCACCAGGGCCCGACCGCCGGGCGGCAACTCGACGTCCGCGGCCGCCACCAGGTCGGCACCGGCGTCGCCGGGATGGGCGTACGCCGGCAGCGGCAGCTCGGGGTCGAGCCGGCGGACCAGCACGGGCACCACGTCGGTCACGGTTGCCTCTTTCGTCTTCTGCACGGAGGTGACCCTGCCATCCTGCCCGGTACCCCGGCGGCCACGCGCCGTACCCTGGTATGAGTGAGCGTGTCACCCTCCCCCACCGATGCGGCTACCCGGGCGTACGCCGAACGGCTCAGCCTGCCCTGGTGGTTGTGGCTGGCCGGGCTGGCCGCCACCGGCCTGCTGGCGGTGGAGCTGTGGATGGGCGCGACCGGGGTACGGGCCTGGCTGCCCTTCGTGGTGCTGCTGCCCGCCGCCGTCGCCGCACTGACCTGGCTGGGCCGGATCAGGATCGCGGTGACCGACGGGGAATTCCGGGTCGACGACGCCCGGCTACCGGCCCGGTTCGTCGCCGAGGTCATCGCGTTGGACGCCGACGGGCGCCGTGAGGTGCTCGGGGTGGGGGCCGATCCGCTGGCCTTCGTCGTCCAGCGGCCCTGGATCTCCGGCGCGGTGCAGGTGGTCCTCGACGACCCGAACGACCCCACCCCCTTCTGGGTGGTCAGCACCCGCCATCCGGTAGCCCTGGCCGAGGCCCTGCTGGCCGCCCGCGACGCCAGCCGCTGACCGCCCCAGCGCCCCGCTACACCGCCACGATCCGGCCGGAGCGCTCCGGTGGCCAGAGGTCGGGTAACGGCGTTCAGGAGCCAGCTGACGGCGGCCAGCGGCCGGGTGACCGCGACCAGGGCCGGGTGACGGCGTCAGGGGCCGGGCAGGGCGGGCGGGGTGCCGGGGAGTGCAGGCGGGGCCGGTGGGGTGTCCGGCAGGCTGCGCCGCTGCCGACGCAGGTCGGTGCGGAGCTGGTCGGCCAGGGTGCGGGTGGCCCGCCGGTTCAGGTAGCTCGCCACGGCCGCGCCGGTGAGGAAGGGTCCCAGGGTGGTCAGGTTCCGGCCGAAGCGCTTGAGCAGGGTGTCCCGCAGCTCCCGTCGGGCGGCCGTGCCGAGGACTGCGCCGATGCCCACCCCGGGCACCATCGGGTTGACCCCGCGTTGGTTGGCCCAGGCCTGGAGCAGCGCGACGGTGCGCTGGGCACCCCCGGCGGGCAGCGGGGCCCGGTAGATCTCGTGCAGCTCCCCGGTCAGCTTCAACTCGATGGCCACCACGGCCACGGTCTCCGCGGCGAGCAGGACCGGCGCGGAGAGCAGGCTGGGGGTGACCGTCCACTGCACCGCCGAGGCGCCCCCGCCGGCCGCACCGACACCGGCGGTCGCCCTGGCGGCATTGCGTACCAGCCGATCGGCCAGCGCCTCGTCGTCCAGGCCGGGGAAGTGTCGGCGCAGGGTGGCCAGGTCACGGATCGGCACGTGCGGGGCGATCTCGGCGACCACCTCGGTCATCCAGCGCAGCGCCGTCCTCGGCTTGAACAGCCCGCCGACCCCACGGGCCCGGGCCTGCCGGACCAGGCGCCCCAGCAACTGACGTCGCCGGGCCGGCTCGATCTCGTCGGCGGTCAGCGCCGCGACCGTCGTACCGAGCTCGTCGGCGCCCTCGCCGTCGATGCCCGCGCTCCACTCGCTCATGCCGACGCTCCGGTCGACGCCCGCTCGCGCCACCGCCGTACGCCGATGGTTCGTTCCCTCACTGCCCGACCTCCCCGACCGGCGGCCGCCGGCGCGACGGCCACCCTTTACGAGTGAAGCAGGTCGATCGGCGCGGCGCTCGCCGAGCCGGGCAGCGGCGGCTCCCCTGGGAAGCCGCCGCCGTGCGGTGATGGTGTCGGATCGTCGGTCAGACGCACTCGCGGCAGATCAGCTCGCCGTTGCGCTCGACCGCCAGTTGGCTGCGGTGGTGCACGAGGAAGCAGCGAGCACAGCGGAACTCGTCCTGCTGCATCGGCAGCACCTTGACCGTCAACTCCTCGTCGGCCAGGTCAGCACCGGGCAACTCGAAGCTCTCAGCCACTTCGGCCTCGTCGACGTCCACGGCGCCCGACTGCGAGTCGACACGCCGGGCCTTCAGCTCTTCCAGGCTGTCCTCGCCGAGGTCGACCTCGTCCCGGCGCGGAGCGTCGTAGTCGGTGGCCATCGGTTTCACTCTCCCATTTCGATGTTGTCGCTTCCGGTTGTAACGCCGGGCGACGCTGTTTCGGTTCCGCTGGCCGGCCACCGCTAGTGTCGGCCACCCGACCCGACGACCGCTCGGGCCGGGCCGCCCGGAAGAATCTCCCGGCGAGCGCGGAACCCTACCCCCCCTTTGGGCGAGGCATGTATACCGCCCTTGTGGCTGAGATGTACGCCCCTGCACGGGAAGTTGTTCCCAATGTGACTCAGGCGACACGAAGATAGGGGTAGTACTACCCGGTTCTCGGGTGGCGCGCCGGTATGTCGGACTGTTTCCACGCGACGGTCGGACAGCGGTTAACCTCAGCGGCGTACCAGACGGCCCGGCCGTCGACGTCCGCCGCCACCCATCACTGTCCGGGAGCGCCCTGATGAGTTTCGCGCGAGTGCGAGCACTCGTAATCGTCGGCATGCTGGCGGTGATCGCCCTGGTCTTCGTCGTGGTCGCGGTGGTCCGGGACACCCAGAGCAACGCCGGTGCCGCCGAGGGATGTCCCGCGGACTGGCCCCGTGCCGACGTGACCCTGCGCGACCACAAGGATGTCAAGATCCGGGTGCTCAACGGCACCGACCGCCCCGGGTTGGCCTCCAGCGTCGGCGACGACTTCCGCAACCGCGACTTCCAGGTGGAAAAGGAAGCAAACGAGAAGAAGCAGATCGACGAGGTCGCGGTGCTGCGTTACGGCCCAAAGGGGGTCGGATCCGCCCATCTGCTGCGGGCCTACTTCCTCGGCAACGCCGAGCTGGAGTACGACGCCAAGCGCCCGGACGATGTCGTCGACGTCGTGCTCGGCAACGAGTTCCAGCAGTTGGCCACCACCACCGAGGTCAACCAGTCCATCGGTGACCTGGGCGCCCCGGTCGCTCCGCCCGGTTCCTGCCCGATGCCGGTCGACAACTGACTCCGGCCGCCGGGCCGCTCGAATCCCGTGACGTGGACAGCACCCCTGGCCGTACGGACCGACATCATCGACCGCACGGCCAGATCCCGACTCGTCCGGCCGGGCGACACCGAGGCCCCGGGCCGGTTCGGCGAGGGTCGTACGGGCTCAGGGGCCCCCGTCGGCGTCCAGTTCGACCAGGCGGTCGTGCAGCGGGGTGAAGAGCGCCGCCGGCGCGGCGAGGACCATGTCCGGGCCGGGGGCCCGCCCCCGCAGGCCACCTACCCGCAGACCCGCCTCCGTGGCGACCAGCGCCCCGGCCGCCTGATCCCAGGCGGCCAGCCCCTTCTCGAAGTACGCGTCGGCCCGCCCCTCGGCCACCAGGCAGAGGTCGATGGCGGCCGCACCGAGTCGGCGGATGTCCCGTACCTGCGAAATCAACTCGGCCACCACCCGGGCCTGATGGGCCCGACGGGCCGGGTCGTAGCCGAATCCGGTGATCACCAAGGTCTGTCCCAGGTCGGTCTCGGCGGAGCAACGCAGCCGCCGACCGGCCCGCCAGGCCCCGCCGCCGAGGGTGGCGGTCCACTCCTCGCCGGTGTGGATGTTGCGCACCACACCGGCCACCACCTGGCCCTCGACCTCGGCGGCGATCGACACCGCGGAATGCCCCAGCCCGTACAGGTAGTTGATCGTGCCGTCGATGGGATCCACGATCCAGCGCACCTGGGCGGTGGCGTCGCCGGGGGCCGCCGCGCCGTACTCCTCGCCCAACATGGCGTCGTCCGGCCGCAGCCGCCGCAGGGCCTCGCTGATCTGGCGCTCGACGGCCCGGTCGGCGGCGGTCACCACGTCGGTGACGGTGCTCTTGGTCGCGGCGACGGAGACCCCCTCGGAGCGCATCCGGGAGGCGGTGTCGGCGGCCTCCCGGGCCACCTCGACCGCGATTTCCAACAGTTCCTGCGCCGCCGGGCGATCCATCATCCGTCCCCTTCCCGCACGGCCGGGTATCCGGGTCGCACGCGGGTATCATCCTTACAAACTCCACAAGCGCACCGAATCGGCGGCCCCGGCCGTCGTTCAGCCGTGCGGCGCAGGATGATCGCCGCAGACGGCGTTACAATTCACCCCTGCCCACGCGCCACGGACGACCGAACGACCGGTCGGCCGGGGACACGGGGGTTCCTCAACCACATCGCCCGGCACGGTGCACCACTCTGCGCCGGACGATCCGGCCGTGCTCGCTCTTCGCCTCCGGAAGGTCATTCGTGACAGAACCCCGCCAGACCGGCGCCGACGTTCGCTCGCTCACCGACACCCTGATCGCCCACGCGCAGAGCGCCGGCGGCCAGCTCACGTCGGCCCAGCTCGCGCGCACCGTCGAGTCCGCCGAGGTGACTCCGGCCCAGGCCAAGAAGATCCTGCGGGCGCTCTCCGAGGCTGGAGTGACCGTGGTGGTCGACGGCTCGGCCAGCACCCGTCGCCGGGTTGCCGCCGCCCGCTCCGCGACCCCGGCGTCCCGTGCCACCACTGCCAAGACCACCAAGAAGGCGGCACCGGCCGCCCCGTCCGCCCCGAAGCAGGCGCCCGCCGCCGAGGAGGCCACCGCCCCGGCCCCCCGGAAGGCGACCTCCCGTAAGACCGGCACCACCGCCGAGGTGGCCGCCAAGGCTGCCGCTCCGGCCAAGAAGTCGACCCGGGCCACCAAGGCGACCGTGGCCGCCGCGAGCGCCGGGAAGCCCGCCAAGGCCGCCGGTAAGGCCAAGGGGGAGGGCGCCGAGGGTGACGTCGACCCCGAGGATCTCGCCGCCGAGATCGAGGACGTGGTGGTCGAGGAGCCGGCCGAGCTGGCTCAGGCGGCCGAGGCCGATGCGGCGAACTCCGCCAGCGACAACGACTTCGAGTGGGACGACGAGGAGTCCGAGGCCCTCAAGCAGGCCCGTCGGGACGCCGAGCTGACCGCCTCGGCCGACTCGGTCCGGGCGTACCTCAAGCAGATCGGCAAGGTCCCGCTGCTCAACGCCGAGCAGGAGGTGGAGCTGGCCAAGCGGATCGAGGCCGGGCTCTACGCCGCCGAGCGGCTGCGGGCGGCCGACGAGGGCGAGGAGAAGCTCGCCCGCGACATGCAGCGGGACCTGCTCTGGATCTCCCGGGACGGTGAGCGGGCCAAGAACCACCTGCTGGAGGCCAACCTCCGCCTGGTCGTCTCCCTCGCCAAGCGGTACACCGGTCGCGGCATGGCCTTCCTCGACCTCATCCAGGAAGGCAACCTCGGCCTCATCCGCGCCGTCGAGAAGTTCGACTACACCAAGGGCTACAAGTTCTCCACCTACGCCACCTGGTGGATCCGACAAGCCATCACCCGCGCCATGGCCGACCAGGCCCGCACCATCCGCATCCCGGTCCACATGGTCGAGGTGATCAACAAGCTGGGTCGGATCCAGCGCGAGCTGCTCCAGGACCTGGGCCGCGAGCCCACCCCGGAGGAGCTGGCCAAGGAGATGGACATCACACCGGAGAAGGTGCTGGAGATCCAGCAGTACGCCCGGGAGCCCATCTCGCTCGACCAGACCATCGGCGACGAGGGCGACAGCCAGCTCGGTGACTTCATCGAGGACTCCGAGGCCGTGGTGGCGGTCGACGCGGTCTCCTTCTCGCTGCTCCAGGATCAGCTCCAGCAGGTCCTCCAGACGTTGTCCGAGCGTGAGGCGGGTGTGGTACGCCTGCGGTTCGGTCTGACCGACGGTCAGCCACGCACCCTGGACGAGATCGGCCAGGTCTACGGTGTGACCCGCGAACGCATCCGGCAGATCGAATCCAAGACCATGTCCAAGTTGCGACACCCGTCGCGTTCCCAGGTGTTGCGCGACTACCTCGACTGATCAGTAATCGTCAACTGATCGTGTCGTTTTGATCACCTGGCGTCAAGGCCGGGCGGTGATCAGGTGGTTGCGCGAATGTGATCGTTGACGTGACACCCGGGGTACCCGGCACACTGTCGGTGCCAGGTGTGACCTCGGTCCCCCGGGGGCACACAGGGAAGGCGAGACCCGGGATGGGTGTTGCACGATAGGTGACCAAGACCGAAGAGAGTGTTCATCGGTGACGACCAGAGGAGGAAGGCGATGACCCCGACCCTCACGCCGCCGCCCGAGACGGTGAGCCCCCCGGCCGCCGATGAACGGTGCGACCGCTGCAATGCCGCCGGCAAGCTCCGGATCACCCTCGCGGGCGGTAGTGAGCTGGTGTTCTGTGGACACCACGCCAACAAGTACGCCGAGGATCTTGTGAAGATCACCGTACGGTACGCGACGGACCCGGAGTTCTCCTGGCGCGGCGCCGACCTGATAGCCAACTGAGGATTCACAACCCGACATAAAGCGGCCGGAGGCATCCACTGGATGCCTCCGGCCGCTTTCGTCATCCCCATCCCCACCCCGCACCCCGGCGTTGTTGATCAAGAGGTTTGCGTCACGAGAACGCGGGTTCGTGACGCAAACCTCTTGATCAACAAGGGCTGGGTGGTGGGCTTGGCCGGGGTGAGCGGGCGGGGTTGGGTGGGTGGGAGGTTAGAGGGTCTGGACGGTGGCTATGCGTTCTTCCAGTTGTTCAATGGTGGCCTGGGCGCTGGGAGGGCCGCCGCAGAGCCGGCGCAGTTCGGCGTGGATCTTGCCGTGCGGCTGGCCGGTACGGTGGTGCCGGGCGGCGACCAGGGCGTTGAGTTGCCGGCGCAGGGCCACCCGGCGCTGGGCGGCGCTCATCGGGGCCGGTGGGGCCGCCACCGGAGCCGACGACTCGGACTGCCGCTCGGCGGCGCGGCGGCGCCGGGCGGCCAGCTGCTCGGCCTGCCGCTTGGACAGCAGGGCGGCGACCTGGTCCGCGGTCAGCAGGCCCGGCAGCCCCAGGTACTCCTCCTCCTCCGGAGTGCCCGCCTGGGCGGCCGTGCCGAAGGAGGCACCGTCGAAGATCACCTGGTCCAGTTCGGCGGTGGCGGACAGGGCGGCGAAGCGCTTCTCCAACTCGCCGCTGGCCTGCTCGTCCCGTTGGGCCCGCTCCAGCAGGTCGTCGTCGAAGCCCTCCCGGTCCTTGGGCTTGCCGAGTACGTGGTCCCGCTCGGTCTCCATCTCGCTGGCCAGCCCGAGCAGGTGCGGCACGCTGGGCAGGAAGACCGAGGCGGTCTCCCCCGGCCGACGGGCTCGGACGAACCGGCCGATGGCCTGGGCGAAGTACAGGGGGGTGCTGGCGCTGGTGGCGTACACCCCGACGGCCAGCCGGGGGATGTCCACCCCCTCGGAAACCATCCGCACCGCGACCAGCCAGCGTTGCTCAGAGGCCGCAAAGGTCGCGATCCGGGCCGAGGCACCCACGTCGTCGGAGAGCACCACGGCGGCCTTCTCCCCGGTCACCTGCTCGATGAGCTTGGCGTACGACCGGGCGGCCTGCTGGTCGGTGGCGATGACCAGCCCACCGGCGTCCGGCATGCCGGCCTCCCGGAGCACGCTCAGCCGGGCGTCGGCAGCCCGCAGCACCTGGGGCATCCAGTCACCGGCCGGGTCCAGGGCGGTACGCCAGGCCTGGGCGATGAGATCCTGCGTCATCGGCTCGCCCAGCCGGGCCGCCAACTCCTCACCGGCGTTGGTACGCCACCGGGTCTCCCCCGAGTAGGCCAGGAACAGCACCGGCCGGACCACGCCGTCGCGCAGGGCGTCGGAGTAGCCGTAGACCGAGTCGGCCCGGGAACGCAGCAGACCGTCCTCGCCGCGCTCGTAGCTGACGAAGGGGATCGGATTGTCGTCCGAGCGGAACGGGGTACCGGTCAGCATCAGTCGGCGTACCGCGGGCTCGAAGGCGTTCTTCACCCCGTCGCCCCAGGTACGGGAGTCGCCGGCGTGGTGGATCTCGTCCAGGATGACCAGGGTCCGCCGGGTCATGGTGCGGCGCCGGTGCACCTGGGGGGCCATGCCGACCTGCGCGTAGGTGACCACCGCGCCGTGGAAGTCGGCCGAGGAGTGCAGGTCGGCGTTGCGGAAGGCGGCGTCCAGTTGGATGCCGACCCGGGCCGCGGCCTGCGCCCACTGGGTCTTCAGGTGCTCGGTCGGAGCGACCACCGTGACGGCCTCGACGGTGCCGTCGGCGAGCAGTTCGGCCGCGATCCGCAGGGCGAAGGTGGTCTTACCGGCGCCGGGGGTGGCGACCGCGGTGAAATCCTCGCTGCGCCGGCGCAGGTACTCCACCAGTGCCTTACGCTGCCAGGCCCGCAGGGGCGGGAAGGTCTCGAGCGCCGGCGTCCGGGCTGCCACGCGTTGGCTCCTCTCCGATGCGCACGATGGCCCGACCGCAGGCCGACGGACCGGGCCGAGGGGCAGGTCGGTCGCCCCATGAAAACGCCTCCGCGCGCCAGGGCCGCGAAGGCCGATTCAGCATAACCAGCACCGGCCCCGCGCCCCACTCGACGCCACACCGGGTGGTCCCCCGGTGGCGGGTCGCGCTAGTCCGGGGTCGGTCCGGGGGTGCCGGTGCGCGGTGGTCGCAGGGTCGCCACCGGCGCCGACCAGCGTCGTCGCAGGGCCACCAGGCGTACGCCGAAGACCAGGACCACCGCCGCGGTGAGCGGGGCCGGCCCGGCGTGGCCGAGAGTGTCCAGGAGCACCACCAGGATCGCCCCGGCCAGAGCGGCCACGGCGTAGATCTCCCGTCGCAGCACGACCGGGATCTCGGCGGTCAGCAGGTCGCGGCAGAGCCCACCACCGATGGCGGTGATCATGCCGATCAGACCGGCACCCACCGGGGGCACCTGGGCGTCCAGGGCCTTGAGGGTGCCGGCGACGGTGAACAGCCCCAGCCCGGCCGCGTCCAGCACCAGCACGGTGGTGCGGAGCCGGGCGAACTGGGGGTGCAGCCAGAAGATCGCCCCGGCGGTGACCGCGGCGGTGGTCGCGTACCGCCAGTCGGCGAAGGCCAGGGGCGGAACCTCGCCGATCACCAGGTCCCGGACGATCCCGCCACCGAGGGCGGCGACGAACCCGACGAAGACGACACCGAACAGGTCGAGCCGCTTGGCCACCGCCGCGGAGGCACCCGAGGCGGCGAAGACCGTGACTCCGGCCAGGTCGGCCAGGAGCAGGGCGGTGGAGGTGGTCACCGCCGCAGGTTACGCCGCCCGAGCAGGCTCACTCGGAGTACGAGTCGTAAATCTCCTTGCACTTCGGGCAGACCGGCGATCCCGGTTTGGGAGTCTTCGTCACCGGAAAGGTCTCTCCGCACAACGCCACGACGAAGGTGCCCATGACGGCACTTTCGGCGATCTTTTCCTTCCGGACGTAGTGGAACATCTCCGGACCGGTGTCGGCGTCCTTCAGTTCCGGACGCTCAAGGACCTGTGCGCTCACGTCTGCACCTCCGACCGTCAAGTCTTGCAGGTCCGCGTGGCCTCGGTCCACCTGAGGGTGACCTGCACCGCTGGGCAGTACGGTGGGCAACCGTGACCAACTTTCATCTTCGCTACGGCACCGAGGTGGCCGAGGCGCTGCGCGAACGCCGTCCGGTGGTCGCCCTGGAAAGCACCATCGTCTCGCACGGCCTGCCCCGGCCGGACAATCTGACGGTGGCCCGTCAGATTGAGCAGGCGGTGCGGGACGCCGGCGCGGTGCCGGCCACCATCGGCATGGTCTCCGGTGAGGTGGTGGTGGGCCTCGATGACGCCGAGCTGACCCGGTTGGCCACCGCCGACGGCGTGACCAAGCTCTCCGTACGTGATCTGGCCGTGGCCGCAGCGACCGGCGCGGACGGTGCCACCACGGTGGCCGCGACGAGTGCCCTGGCCGCAGCGGCGGGGATCAGGGTGTTCGCCACCGGTGGGCTCGGCGGGGTGCACCGGGAGGCGGCGCAGACCTTCGACGAGTCGGCCGACCTGGTGGCCCTGGCCGCCACCCCGATCGCGGTGGTCTGCGCCGGGGTCAAGTCGATCCTCGACGTCGGCGCGACGCTGGAACGCCTGGAGACCCTGGGGGTGACCGTCGTCGGCTACCGCACCCGCCGTTTCCCGGGCTTCTTCATCACCGACGGCGGCTTCGACCTGGACTGGTCCGTCGACTCCCCGGAGTTGATCGCCGAGATCCTGGCCGCGCGCGAACAGCACGGCGTCCAGCACGGCGGCCTGGTGGTCGCCAACCCGCTGCCCACCGAGGAACAGCTGGATCCGCAACTGCACGACCGTACCCTCGCCGAAGGGCTGGCCCGGCTGGAGCGTGACGGGATCAGCGGCAAGGCTGTGACGCCGTACCTGCTGGCTCACTTCCACTCGGCCACCCAGGGCGCGAGCCTGGCGGTCAACGTCCGGATCATCCTGCGTAACGCCGACCTCGCCGCCCGCATCGCGGTCGCCGCCGCCCGCCGTGGGTGACACCGTGCCCGCCGACCCTGCGAGACCCGACCCGGCCGGTCAGGGCGGTCGGATCCTGGTAGTCGGTGACGTGATCACCGACGTGGTGGCGATGCTGGCCGGCCCGCTGGCGTCCGGCTCGGACACGGCGGCGGAGATCCGGTTCACCGGGGGCGGTCAGGCCGCCAACACGGCCGCCTGGCTGGCCGCCCAGGGGGTGCCGGTGACGCTCGTCGCCGCGGTCGGTGACGATGCCGCGGGGCGGGACCGGGTGGCGGAGTTGATCGCCGCCGGGGTGGACTGTGCCGTGGCCCGGATCGCCGGATGCCCCACCGGCACGGTGATCGTGCTGGCCGCAGGCGACGAACGCACCATGATCACCGAGCGTGGAGCTAACCTGCGGTTGACCCCGGAGCATGTCGAGCAGGCCCTGGCCGGGGCACCGGAGGCGACCCATCTGCACCTGTCCGGGTACGTCCTGCTGGACCCCGGTTCCCGACCGGCCGGGCTGCACGCGCTGGCCCTCGCCCGTCAGCAGGGCCTGACCACCAGCGTCGACGCGGCCTCCGCGGCCCCCCTGCGGGCGGCCGGGGCGGCGGCCTTCCTGTCCTGGGTACGCGGGGTGGATGTGCTGCTGGTGAACACCGACGAGGCGGCCGTGTTGGCCGGCGGGCTGGATCCGGTGGCGCAGGGGCGGGCCCTGGCGGCCTCGGCCCGACGGGTGGTGGTCAAGCAGGGGGCGGCCGGCGCTACCTGGGTGGACCGGCAGCCGACGATCGTGGCCATTCCGGCGCGCCGGGTGGCGGTGACGGACGTGACCGGAGCCGGTGACGCCTTCGCCGCCGGGCTGCTGACCGCGTGGCTGGCCGGGGCACCGCCCCACGCCGCCCTGGAGCGGGCCACCCGCCTCGGTGCGGCGGCGGTCTCCCAGGTCGGCGCCCGCCCGAGCGACTGATCCGGCCGCGCGGTCCCGCGAGACAGACGACACCGCCCCCGTGGGCAGAACCGGTACCACGGGGGCGGTGGGCAGCACCGGCTACCCGGCCGTCAGGGCTCGCCGTCGATGATCTTGTGGGGTCGTTCCTCGGTGGTGAGACTCATCGCCGGGGCCTCGGTCGACCGGCCGGCCCGGAACCGGTTGGCCAGCCGGTGTCGCTCCTTCGGCGGGCGGTCGTTGGCGAGCAGCACCGCCAGCCAGGGGACGACCAGCATGCCCACCGCCAGCAGGGGCAACCAGAGCCAGAGCAGGGGTGTGCGGGCGCTGACCAGGATGGCACCGACGATCAGACAGGCCACCCGGATGCCCATCATCACGATGTAGCGCCGTTGCCGGGTGGTCAGTTGGTCGTCCTGGCTTCGCGAGGCGTCGGTGATGAGGATCGGTCGGTACGCCTGACGCTTCACCCTCTACCTCCTCGGGGATTGTTCCCCATCCTGTCACTGCCACCGGCCCGCCGACGAGGAATGTCCGGCCCCCGGATCCCGTGTTACGTACGTGGTACGCTCTCGCCGTGGGCAGCCGGTTCAGCTTCACCGACGAGGCGTTGGCCAACCTGCGGGTCTACGACGTCACACCGGGGGAAGTCTGGGCGGCGCTGCACAGCGGTCGGCGAGTCATCCGCCACCTCGGCGACGACGTGATGGTGGTCTACGCCACCACCGCCCAGGGGCGGCGGATCGCCGTACTGCTGGCCGAGGCCGACGGGGCCGACAACGACTGGGACGTCCTGTCCGCCCGCGAGTTGAGTGACATCGAGGCCAAGCGCTACGACGAGGCCGTACGAAGATCCCCGGAGAGCAGGAGGCGGTGACGATGGACCGTCACGACGCGACCAAGCAGTTCCACGGCGGCGGCGAGCGACTCGCCGAGTTGATCGACGAGAGCCGACCCGTGGAGCTACCCGTCCCCGACACCGACACCCCGATGGTCAGCCGCTCGGTCAGGCTGCCCCTGGAGACCTACGAGCGGGTCCGGGAAGCGGCCGACGCCCGGGGCATCGGGGTGACCACCCTGATGCGGCAGTGGATCGAGGCCGGCCTCGCCGACCTGGACGACTCCGCCACGGTCTCACTGGCCGACGTCCGGCGGGCCATCGCCGCCCTGGCCCAGCCCAGCGCCGCCTGACGATCGACCCGGGCCGCCGGACCGAAGGCGGAATCCGGCCGGCGATCAGGCCCCGGCGGCCTTCGCCTTCGCCGCCGCCTTCATCTGCTGCTTGTACTCACGGACCAGGCGCAGCGACTCCGCGTCGGTGACATCGGCCACGGAGCGGTGGGCCTCCGGGTCGCCGTAGTCGCCGGCCGCCTCCCGCCAGCCGGGCGGTTGCACCCCGAACCGTTTGCCGAGCAGGGCGAGGAAGATCTGCCCCTTCTGCCGACCGAAGCCGGGCAGGGCGGTGATCCGGGCGAGCAGTTGCGCCCCGTCCGGCACCTCGGCCCATAGCCGGGCGGCATCGCCGTCGTAGTGCTCGACCAGCGCCCGGCACACCTCCTGCACCCGGGCCGCCATCGCCTTGGGGAACCGGTGCAGGGCTGGCGGCTGGGCGAAGAGGGCCACCAGGGCCTCCGGGTCGTACCCGGCGATCTCCCGGGCGTCCAGGTCGTGCCCGAGTCGCTGAGTCAGCACGTACGGAGAAGAGAACGCCTTCTCCATCGACACCTGCTGGTCCAGCACCATGCCGACGAGCAGGGCCAACGGCTCGCGGGCCAGCAGCCGGTTCGCCTCCGGGTCAATGGGCAGTGACAGCGTCATGAGACCATCCTGCCGTCCACCGGGCGGCTCCGGACACATCCTTGCCCGGACGCGCGTGGTGTCTCGTCAGTACGAGGGAGGCAGTTCGATGGCCATCGGCAGTGAGCAGCGCCGCCGCGAACGCCGACCAGAGGTCGAGGCCCTCTTCGGTCGGAAGCGTGTCGAGGCCGCCCTCGATCTTCTGCACCTGGCCGACATGGCGTGGCACGACTGCTATCCGAATGACCTGGAGATCGAGCCAAGGGTCCTCGCCGACATCCTGCTGTGTTCCCGGGGTGACCTGGCCACGCTGATCCGTGTGACGCTCGAAGCGATCATCGATTTCCGGGACGTGCGCATCACGGCCGACGAGTTACGCGCGGAGCAAGCTCAGTAGCGGCGTGACCGAGTCACGAGGCAGCCATGTTCCCCCCTCGGCATGGACCACCGGCGCCAGGTGATCGAGGCGTGTCGCATCCGTCAGCGTGCCGACCTCGACCCGTGGCACCTGAGGGAGAATTCAGGCATGGGCCAGGCCGACCGGATCGATCACGAGGAGTTGCGGACTCCTCGGCTGTCACTGCGCCGCCCGACCTCCGCCGACATCGACACCATCCATCGCATCCACCGCGCCCCCCGGGCGTACGCCCACAATCCGGCTGACGCCCTCGACACCCGCGCCGAAGCCGAGAAGCTCTACGACCTGCCTCCCCCGGAAGCGGTGGGGCAGTCCACCCGATTCGGAACTGAGGTTAGGCTGTGCTAACTTCGGCGTCGGCCGCTTCGCTAAGGCGGTTGCTCGACCAACCGGAGAAGGGGTTCACCGTGCCTGCCACCCGCCGCATCGCGAGTGCGTTGCTTGCCGCCAGCCTGCTCACCGTGGGCCTGGCCGCCTGCGGATCGGGCGAGGAGGACACGACGAACGGCTCCGGCCAGTCGACCGACAAGCAGATCACGGTTTACAGCGGCCGCAACGAGCAACTGATCAAGCCCCTGCTGGACAAGTTCACCGAGCAGACCGGCATCGCCGTCAACGCCCGCTTCGCGAACACCGCGCAGCTCGCGGCCCAGCTGGTCGAGGAGGGCGACAAGTCCCCGGCGGACGTCTTCCTGGCTCAGGACGCCGGGGCCCTCGGCACGGTCGCCAAGCAGGGCATGTTCAGCACCCTGCCGGAGGCCACCACGGCCAAGGTGCCGGCCACCTACCGTGCCGGCAACGGCCAGTGGGTCGGGGTGAGCGCCCGTGCCCGGGTGCTGGCCTACAACCCGGACCTGGTGTCGGCCGACCAGTTGCCCGCCTCGGTGTTCGACCTCACCGGACCGGCCTGGAAGGGCAAGGTCGGCGTGGCACCGACCAACGCGTCGTTCCAGGCGTTCGTCACGGCCATCCGGGTGCAGCACGACGACGCCAAGGCCGAGGAGTTCCTGCGCGGCCTCAAGGCCAACGACCCGCAGATCCGCGACGGCAACGGCAAGATCCTCGAGGACGTGCTCAACGGGGCCACCCCGGTCGGCCTGATCAACCACTACTACCTCGGCGAGGTCGCCAAGGAGCAGGGCACCACCCCGGACGCCCTCAAGGCCAAGCTGCACTTCTTCCCCGGCGGCGACACCGGTGCCCTGGTCAACGTCGCCGGCGTGGGGGTGCTCAAGCGCGCGGCCGACAACCCGGACGTGCAGAAGTTCGTGGACTTCCTGCTCGGCACCGAGGCCCAGACCTACTTCGCCGAGCAGACCTACGAGTACCCGGTGATCGAGGGGGTGCCCGGCCCGGCGTTCGTGCCCGCCCTGGCCGACCTGGCGGTGCCGCAGATCGACCTGAACGACCTGGACACCCTGGACGCCACCGTCGCCATGATCAAGAACTCGGGGCTGGTCCCCTGACCGCTCCCCCGACCGTCACAGGGCCGCCCCGCACCGGGTCGGCCCTGTCCGGCGTATCCGGGCAGGTACGGCGGATGGCCCCCCGGCCCACCCTGCTGGTGGCCTCGACCGCCGCGGTGGCCGTCGCCCTGATCCCGCTGGCCTACCTGGCGGTACGCACCGCCGAGGCGGGCTGGGACCGGATCGCCGCGGAGTTGTGGACCGAACGGGTGGGCCTGCTGGCCCTGCGCAGCATCGGCCTGGCTGCCGTGGTCACCATGGCCTGTGTGCTGCTCGGGGTGGGTACGGCCTTCCTGGTCACCCGCACCGACCTGCCCGGTCGTCGGGTCTTCGCCGTGCTGGCGGCCCTGCCGCTGGCCGTACCGACCTACATCGCCGCCTTCGCCTGGGTCTCCGCGCTGCCCCGGCTGGAGGGCTTCTGGCCGGCCGCCCTGGTGCTCACCCTCTGCTCCTACCCCTACGTCCTGCTGCCGGTCGCCGCCGCTCTGCGGGGGGCCGACCCGGCCCAGGAGGAGGTGTCCCGGTCGCTGGGGCGCAGCGGCTGGCAGACCTTCACCGCGGTCACCCTGCGGCAGATCCGTCCGGCCACCGCGGCCGGCGCCCTGCTGGTGGCGCTCTACGTGCTCTCCGACTTCGGCGCCGTGTCCATCCTGCGCGCCGACACCTTCACCCGGGCCATCTTCGTCGCCTTCGACCTGGGCTTCGACCGGACCGGAGCCCTGGTGCTCTCCAGCGTGCTGGTGGCGCTCACCGTGCTGCTGCTGGCCGGTGAGACCGCCACCCGTCGCCGGGGCGCCCGGTACGCCCGACTCGGCGGTGCCCGCCGCCCGGTGTCCCGGCTGTCGCTGGGCCCGGCCCGCTGGCCGGTCATGGCGGTGCTCATCGGGTTGGCCGGACTGGCCCTCGGGGTGCCGGCGGTCAGCCTGGGGCGGCGACTGGCCGCCGGGGTGTCCCGCCCCGGGGCCCTGCCCGAGGTGCTCGCCGCCGCCGGGAACTCGCTGACGGTCTCGCTGGCCGGGGCGGCACTGACCATGCTGCTGGCGCTGCCCCTGGGGTTGCTCACCGCGCGGGCACCCGGCCCGCTGACCAGCCTGCTGGACCGGCTGGCCTATCTGGCCCACGCCCTTCCCGGGGTGGTGATCGGGCTCTCCCTGATCTTCTTCGGGATCAATGTCGCCTTCCCGCTCTACCAGACCCGGTGGCTGCTGGCTCTCGCGTACGCCACCCTGTTCCTGCCCTTGGCGGTCGGTGCGGTGGCCGGGGCGGCCGCCCAGTCCCCCGCCGGGCTGGAGGAGGTGGCCCGGTCCCTGGGCCGGGGGCCGTGGACCGTGCTGCGGACGGTGACCCTGCCCCTGACCCTGCCGGGCATCGGTGCGGGGGCCGCGCTGGTCTTCCTCACCGGCATGAAGGAACTGCCCGCCACCCTGCTGCTGCGGCCCACCGGGATGGACACCCTGGCCACCGAGTTGTGGACCAGCACCGCGGTCGGTGCCTACGCCGCCGCGGCACCCTACGCGGCACTGCTGGTGGCGATCTCCGCCCTGCCCACCTGGTGGCTGGTCGCCCGCAGCGGCCTGCTCGACAAGGAGGAGCGGGCATGAGCCGTACGAACAATCAACTCAGTGGAGGACCGGCATGAGCGAGGTCGTGCTCAGCGGGGTGGTCAAGCGGTACGGGCGGGTCACCGCCCTGGGCGGGGTGGATGTCAGCGTGCCCTCCGGTCAGTTGACCGCCGTGCTCGGTCCCTCCGGGTGCGGCAAGACCACCCTGCTGCGCAGCCTGGCCGGCTTCGAGCGAATCGACGCCGGGGAGATCCGGATCGACGGCAACCGGGTGGCCGGCGGTGGGCGGCACCTGCCGGCGCACCGACGCAACATCGCGGTGGTGCCCCAGGAAGGTGCCCTCTTCCCGCACCTGAGTGTCGCCGACAACGTCGGCTACGGCCTGGACCGAGCGGCCCGCCGATCCGACCGGGTCGAGGAGGTGCTGACCCTGGTCGGGCTGGCCGGGTACGGCGCCCGGATGCCGCATCAACTCTCCGGCGGGCAGCAGCAGCGGGTGGCGGTGGCCCGGGCGCTGGCCCCCCGCCCCTCGGTGGTGCTGCTGGACGAGCCGTTCAGCGCCCTCGACGCGGGTCTGCGGGCGGGACTGCGGCACGACGTACGCGAGGCGTTGCGCGCCGACGGTGCGACCGGCGTGCTGGTCACCCACGACCAGGGCGAGGCCCTGTCGGTGGCCGACAAGGTGGTGGTGCTCCGCGACGGGCGGGTGGTTCAGGCGGACGCCCCGGCGACGATCTACCGGGAGCCGGTCGACGCCTGGGTGGCCGGGTTCGTCGGCGAGGCGGTGCTGCTGCCGGCGGTCGTCGAGCGGGGAATCGCCCGGACCGCCCTGGGTGCGTTGCCGGTCACCGGGTCGGTGGCCGAGGGTCCGGTGACCGTGTTGGTCCGCCCGGAGCAGATTCGCCTGGCCACCGGCCAGGCCGGGATCACCGCCAGGGTCCTGCGGCACGACTTCCACGGACATGACGCGTTGATCGGGCTCCGGCTGGAGGACGGCACCCGGATCACCGCCCGGATTCTCGACGGCGGTCCGCCCTGCCCGGTAGGTGGCCAGGTCACGGTGCAGGTCGACGGCCCGGCCCGGGTCTTCCCGACCCAGGCCGTACCCGGCTCGACCACCTCGGTGCTGGTCGATCTGGCGGCATGAGGCGGCCCGGTGGATCGGTGATCCACCGGGCCGGTCTCAGCTGAGGATCAGTTGACCACGTACAGCAGGCGGTTCGGGGAGCCGCTGCCCGGGCTGGTCACCACGCCGGTGGTGGCGTTGTTGACCAGGTAGGTCTTGATCTGGGCAGGGGTCCAGGAGGGGTTGGCCGACAGGACCAGGGCGGCGGCGCCGGCCACGTGCGGCGCGGCCATCGAGGTGCCGCTCAGGGTGCTGGTGGCGGTGTTGCTGGTGTGGTACGCCGACAGCACGCTGGAGCCCGGGGCGAAGATGTGCACGCAGGAGCCGTAGTTGGAGAAGGACGACCGGGCGTCCGTGCTGGTCGTCGAGCCGACCGTGATCGCGGTCGAGGTACGGGCCGGCGAGGAGTTGCAGGCGTTGGCGTTCGAGTTGCCGGCTGCCACGGCGTAGCTGATGCCGGCGCGGATCGAGTTGGCCACCGCGTTGTCGAGGGTGCTGCTGACCCCTCCGCCGAGGCTCATGTTGGCCACGGCCGGCTTCACCGCGTTGGCGGTCACCCAGTTCACGCCGTTGATCACACCGGTGGTGGTGCCGCTGCCGGAGCAGTTGAGCACCTTGACCGCGATCAGGCGGACCCCCTTGGCGACACCGTAGGTCGAGCCGCCGACCGTGCCGGCGACGTGGGTGCCGTGGCCGTTGCAGTCGGTGTTGTTGCTGTCCACCGTGTTGGTGCCCCAGGTGGCGCGGCCACCGAACTGGCCGTGGGTGGTCCGGATGCCGGTGTCGATGATGTACGCCCGCACGTTGGTGGCCGTGTTCGGGTAGGTGAAGGTGCCGCTCAGCGGACGGTTACGCTGGTCGATGCGGTCCAGGCCCCAGGTCGGGTTGGTCTGGGTGGCCGCCAGGGTGATCTTCTGGTCCTGCTCCACGTACTCCACCGCCGGGTTGGCGGCCAGCCGGGCGGCCTGGGCGGCGGTCATCTTGACGGAGAAGCCGGTCAGCGCGGCGCTGAACACGTCGGAGACACTGCCCCCGTACCGCTTGACCAGGGCGCTGGCCCGGTCCGGGACGGCGGCCCGGGCGGCCGACGAGCCGGCGGTGCCGACCGCGTCAGAGCGAAGAACGACAAGGTAACTTCCGCTGATCGCGTTCGACGCGCCGGCACCGCGGATCTCGCCGGTGGGTGCGGCTACCGCAGCGGTGGTGGTGGCCGCGGAGACGGCCGCCGCGGTGGCGACGACGGCGAACGCCCGGATGAGGCTGCGCCGCGCGGGGGACCCTGAGGACATCGTCTTGCCTCCCTTACCTGGGCAGCCGACCGGGTTCTGGCCGGACGACCCGCCCGTGGATTGAGTTGCAGGAGATGCTAGCGCTAGATCGATGGATATAACAGAGATGTGCATCGATTGACTTCAGATGTCACGGGTGCTAGCAGTAGAGGGCGGTGCGACCAGGCAGGATGACAGGGTGGACGGACACGACATGCTGCTCTCCCCCGCCGGCGTCGACGCCCTGCGGACCGCGCTGACCAACGCCGGCTTCACCGCCAACGGCATCGCCGCCCGGCTCGGCTCGACGGCGACCGGTGGGGTGGCCCGCAACGACTTCCGAGCCGCGCTGCGCGCCACCACCGACCGGGATCCGCTCGCCACCCTGATCCGGATGTTCATCTGCGAGCAGACCGAGCCGGAGGCCGCCGTCGCGGCGGCCCTGGCCCCGCTGTCGATCGCCGAGGCGCTGGAGGCCGGACTGGTCGAACGGCACGGCGAGGGTCTGCGGATGGGCCTGGACCTGGAACCGTACGAGGACGACTGGTGGGTGCTGGCGGACGTGCCGGCCAGCGCCCGCCCCGGCCGCCCGCTGCACGCCGAACACGTGCTCGGCATCGGCGGGGCCACCCAGACCATGATCGGCGCCGCCGTCCGACGGCCGGTGGAGACCGCCCTGGATCTGGGCACCGGCTCCGGGGTGCAGGCCCTGCACCTGAGCACCCACGCCCGGCGGGTCACCGCCACGGACGTCTCCCGGCGGGCCCTGCGCTTCGCCGCCACCACCGCGGCCCTCAACGGCCAGGACTGGGAGCTGCTGCGCGGGGACATGGTGGCGCCGGTGGCCGGGCGCCGCTTCGACCTGGTGGTGAGCAACCCGCCCTTCGTGGTCGGGCCGGGCATCACCACCCACGTGTACCGCGACTCCGGCCGGGTGGGTGACGCGATCGGCGCCGAGCTGGCCGCCGCCGCGCCGGGCCTGCTCACCGAGGGCGGCACCATGCAGTACCTGGCCAACTGGGTGCACGTCACCGGCGAGGACTGGGCGGAGCGGGTGACCGGCTGGTTCGCCGACACCGGGCTGGACGCCTGGGTCATCCAGCGCGAGGTGGCCGACCCGATGGCGTACGTCAACCTGTGGCTCACCGACGTCGGTGAGGTAGCCGACCCCCAGCGGATGGCGGACTGGCTGGACTGGTTCGACGCGCACAAGGTGGAGGCGATCGGCTTCGGCATCGTCTCGCTGCGACGAAGTGGCCACGACGACCCGGTCGTACGGGTCGAGGATCTGCGCCAGCGGGTGCAGTCCCCCCTGGGTGAGCGCATCGCCACCTGGTTCGACCGGCAGGACTGGCTGCGGCAGCAGGGCACCGAGGGCCTGCTGGCCGCCCGCTACCGCGCCGCCGAGGGGCTGCGGCTGCACCAGGAGGCCACCATGGGCGAGGAGGGCTGGGGGGTGGATCGTCAGGTCCTGACCATGCCGCACGGGCTGCGCTGGAGCGAGGAGATCGACCCCCTGGTGCTGGCCCTGGTCGGCGGGGCCGACGGGCGGCTGCCACTGCGGGACCAGCTCGCCCTGCTCGCCGTGGCGCACGACGTCGCCGTGGAGGAGTTGGCCGAGGCCGCCGGCCCGATCGTGGCGCACCTGGTGGAGCGGGGCTTCATCGAGCCGGTGGCGGCCTAGTGCGCGCGGTGGTGCAGACCGTCGGACGGGCCAGCGTCACGGTCGACGGCGAGGTGGTCGGTGCGATCACCGACGGGCTGCTGGTGCTGGTCGGGGTGACCCACACCGACACCCTGGACATTGCCCGAACGATGGCCCGCAAGGTGCATGAGCTGCGGATCCTCGACGAGGAACGCTCCGCCGCCGAGGTCGCCGCCCCGATCCTGGTGGTCAGCCAGTTCACCCTGTACGGCGACGCCCGCAAGGGGCGCCGCCCCTCCTGGACGGCCGCGGCCCCGGCCGAGGTGGCCGAGCCCCTGGTGGAGGCGGTCGTCGAGGCGCTGCGTCAGCGTGGCGCCCAGGTTGACACCGGTCGCTTCCGGGCGCACATGCTGGTGGAGAGCGTCAACGTCGGCCCCCGCACCATCCTGCTCGACCTCTGACGACCGGGCCGCCCTCATCCGGGGCGGTGGGGGCGGCCCGGGAGGTCAGCCGAAGAGTCCTCGGCGTCGCAGGGACTGCCGCAGCCAGCCGTCGAGTTGGGCGGCCCAGTCGGTCTGGTCCAGGGTCGCGTGGTCCATGGTGAACCGGCCGAAGACGTCCCTACCCTCGGTGAACAGCCCGCCGCGCTTGTCCAGCTCCAACACCACCTGCACCTGTCGGGGGTCGGCGATGAAGGTGACCTCCAGTTGGTTCATCGCGCCGGCGTACTGCGGGGCCGGATAGAACTCGATCTCCTGGTAGAACGGCAGGGTCTGGTGCACGCCGTAGATGTGCCCCCGTTCCAGGTCGGCCCGGGCGAACCGGAAACCCAACCGCAGCAACGCCTCCAGCAGCCGCTCCTGGGCTGGCAGGGGGTGCACCGCCACCGCGTCCAGGTCGCTGGAGTCGACCGCCCGGGCCACCTCCAGTTCCGTACGCAGCCCCATGGTCATCCCGGTCAGGTGCCGTCCGTACAGTTCGGTCACCGGGGTTTCCCAGGGCACCTCGAAGCGGAACGGGATGTCGTGCCGTTGTCCGGCTTCCAGCCGGAAGGCCCCGGTGACGTGCTGCCGGTGGAACTCCTGGTTGGTCGAGTACTCGCTGTCGCCGCTCTCCACCTCGACCCGGGTCTGCAACCCCAGCGCCACGTACGAGATGTCCACCGGGTGGTCGCCGCCGCCGACCGTGACGGTGCCCTCCAGTTGGCCTCCCGGCCGACAGTTCGGATTCGCCAACACCGTCTGCACCGTGGGGCCACCGACTCCCATCGCCTGCATGAGTCGCTTGAAGACCACCGTTGCCTCCGTCACTCGAACGTTTCTGTCCCACCTCGGCAGACCACCTGGTCGGCCCGACCGCAGGCACGGTAACCGGAGTGAGCAACCCGAACCGGGCGAATCAACCGATCCGACCGATGTGGTGCTGTCAGGTTCTCGATCGCCTCACTCCCGTTTTACGCCCCGACCGCCAAGCTGTGTGTCACCGGCAGAACTGGCCACGCAACACCGCACGGACGAAACGGGGAGACGGAGATGGGTCTGCAGATGATGGAGCACCAGACGCGCGTCGGCATCGAGGCCGAGCCCGGCATCGACACCCTGACCGACCTGGACGCCACCGACGAGCGCGGCGTCTCCACCGACCTGGTCCGCGCCTACCTCAACGGCATCGGCCGCACCAAGCTGCTCACCGCCGCCCAGGAGGTCGATCTGGCGAAGCGGATCGAGGCCGGGCTCTTCGCCGAGGAGAAGCTGAGCACCTGCACTCCGGTCTCCGCCGAGCTGCGCGCCGACCTTACGGTGGTCGTGCAGGAGGGGCAGGCCGCGAAGAACCACCTGCTGGAGGCCAACCTCCGCCTGGTGGTCAGCATCGCGAAGCGGTACACCGGTCGCGGCATGGCCTTCCTCGACCTCATCCAGGAAGGCAACCTCGGCCTCATCCGCGCCGTCGAGAAGTTCGACTACACCAAGGGCTACAAGTTCTCCACCTACGCCACCTGGTGGATCCGACAGGCCATCACCCGCGCCATGGCCGACCAGGCCCGCACCATCCGCATCCCGGTCCACATGGTCGAGCAGGTCAACCGGATGGTCCGGGCCCGCCGCGAGCTGGCGGTGTCGCTGGGCCGCGAACCCACCGTCGCCGAGATCGCCCGGGCCCTCGACGTGCCCGAGTTCCAGGTGATCGAGCTGATCTCGTACGACCGGGAGCCGGTGAGTCTGGACCAGACCGTCGGCGAGGACGGCGAGAGTGCCCTGGGTGACTTCGTCGCCGCCGCCGACCCCATGGTCGCCGACGAAGCCGTTCAGGGGGAGCTGCGCAACGAGGTGAGCATCGTGCTGGCCACCCTGTCCCAGCGTGAGCAGGCGGTGATCCGGCTGCGGTTCGGGCTGGACGACGGCCGCCAGCGCACCCTGGACGAGGTCGGTCGGGAGTTCGGCCTGTCCCGTGAGCGCATCCGGCAGATCGAGAAGGTGACGCTGCTCAAGCTGCGGGCACCGGAGCGGGCCCAGCGGCTGGAGGCGTACGCCTGCTGAGCGGGTGAGATGAACTGCGAGGTCGGCCCCGGTGGTTCACCGGAGCCGACCTCGTCGTGTCGGCTTGACCCCGCCCCACCGGCTGGTCTACACCGAACTGTTCGACGATCAGTCGTACCCCGGCGAGACCCTGGTCGACCACGAATTCACCGAGTTGGCCGGGTGCACCACGGTGACCACCACGCTGCGTTTCGCCACCCCCGACGGGCGGGCCACGGCCCTGCGCTACCCGATGGCCCGCGGCGTCACCGAGAGCTACATCCGACTCGCCGGACTGCTGGCGACAACACCAGGAGTGAAGCCATGAACTGGACACTGGAAGTGGTCGTCGTACCGGTCTCGGACCTCGACCGGGCCAAGGCCTTCTACGCCGACCAACTCGGTTTCACGGTCGACCACGACACCGTCATCAACGACGACATCCGGCTGGTGCAGTTGACCCCGCCGGGCTCCGGCTGCTCGATAGTGATCGGCAAGGGCGCGGTGCCGCAGATGCCGCCGGGGTCGCTGAAGGGACTCCAGCTCGTCGTACCGGACCTGCACAAGGCGCGGACCCAACTACTCGAACGCGGCGTCGAGGTCAGCGAGATCCAGGTGCTGGGCGAGAACCCGCACCCGGTGCCGGACCCGCTGGACAATGTCGGCTTCATCCACTTCGCGGACCCGGACGGTAACGCCTGGGCGGTGCAACAGATTTCCAGCCGGGCCTGATCGATCGCGGGTGCCGCCGCGCCGCCGCTTCACAGTCGACGGGGGCCAGTGTCGGGGCGGGCTACCGCGGAGCCCACCCCGACACTGGCGTGCAGCACCGACAAACCGTCCGGCCGGGCCAGTACCGGGTTCAGGGTCAGGGAACGGACCCGGGGCTGTTCGTCCGCCAACCGTCCGACCCGCAACAGCAGGTCGATCAGGGCCCCCCGGTCCACCGGATCGGCTCCCCGGTGCCCGTGCAGCAGGGGTGCCGCGCGCGGCGCGTCCACCAGTTCGGCGGCGTCACGGTCGGTCAGCGGGACAGCCCGCCAGGCCCGGTCGCCGAGCAACTCGGTGGCGACCCCACCCAGCCCGAAACCGACCACCGGACCGAACGCCGGATCCTCCACCACCTCGACCACACAGGCCACCCCGGGCGGGACCATCGGTTGCACCAGCACCTGGTTGCCGAAGGTCGTCGCCAGTTCCGCATAGGTGCGGCGTACGGTGGCGGGGTCGGCCAGATCCAGCCGTACCGCGCCGAGATCGAGGCGGTGCCGCAGACCGGCGGCGGCGGCCTTCAGGGCCACCGGGAAGCCGAGCCGGGTCGCCGCCTCGACCGCCTCCCCGGCCGAATCGGCCGGCACGGACTCGATCACCTCGATGCCGTACGCGGCGAGCAGGGCCGCGCTGTCGGCTCCGTCCCCGCGCAACGCCGCCTGCACCGCCTGGGGGTCGACGTCGGACAGTTCGGGCAGCACCCCGGGGGGTCGGCGCAGCCAGTCGGCGTACGCGGTGACCCGGGCCAGGGCGCGGACGGCCTCCTCCACACTCGGGTAGGCGGGCACTCCGGCCGGGGTCCGGCCGACCAGGAAGGTCGCCACCGCAGGCTTGTCGGCGGTCAACGCCACCGGCAGGGTGGCCGCGAAGTCCGCCTCGGTGCCGGTCAGCTGGCCAGGCAGGGGTGGGGCGAAGAGTGCCACCAGGGCGTCGACGTTCTCGTCCTGCGCGGCGGCGGCCAGCGCCCGGGCGAAGTCGAAGGCGCTGGCCCGTGGACCGACGTCCCGGGGGTAGCCCACCGCGACGGCCAGCCCGGCGGCCATACAGGCGGTCGCCGCCAGCCCGGTCAACGCCGAGGAGTTGCCGACGATGCCCACCCGGTCACCGGCCGGCAGCGGCTGGTTGGCCAGCAGCACCCCGACATCGAGCAACTCGGCCACGGTGTCCACCCGGATCACCCCGGACTGGGCGAACAGGGCGCTCACGGCCGCCTCGTCCGGGCCCACGGAGTCCCCCACCCCGGGTGGGCGGGCCGGGGAGGCCAACGCCACCACCGGCTTGTCCCGGCCGATGCGCCGGGCCAGCCGGGCGAACTTGCGCGGGTTACCGAAGGTCTCCAGGTACAGCATGATCACGTCGGTGGCCGGGTCGTCCTGCCAGTACTGCAACAGGTCGTTGCCGGACACGTCGGCCCGGTTACCGGCCGACACGAAGCTGGACAAACCCAGGCCACGTCGATCCGCCTCGGCCAGCAGCGCCACCCCGAAGGCACCGGACTGACTGAAGATGCCGACCCGGCCGGGCACCGGCAGGCGGGGGGCCAGGGTGGCGTTGAGGCGTACGGTCGGGTCGGTGTTGGCCACCCCCAGGCAGTTCGGGCCGATCACCCGCATGCCCGCCGCGTGGGCCGCCCGGACCAGGGTCCGTTGCGCGGCCGCACCCTGCACCCCGGCCTCGGCGAAGCCGGCGGAGATGACCACCAGGCCGTGCACCCCGGCCTTGGCCGCGTCCGCGACCACCTCGGACGCGGACTCCGGTGGCACGGCCACCACCGCCAGATCCACCGGCAGCCCCGCGTCGGCCGCCGAGGGGTACGCGGGCAGCCCGGCGACCCGGGTCGCGTGGGGATGCACCGGCACCACCGAGCCGGTGAAGCCCCCGTCCCGCAGGTGCCCGAGCACAGCCGCGCCGACCCCCTGGCCGGTCGCGCTGGCCCCGTAGACGGCCACACCCCGGGGGGCCAGCAGCCGGGCGATGGAGCGGGCCTCGGTCCGCTGCTCCCGGCCGCGCTGCACCTCCAGGGTCGCCTCGGTGGGAGCGATCGGGAAGGTCAGGTGCACCACCCCGTCGGCGAACTGCTGCTGCACCTGGTAGCCGAAGTCGGCGAAGACCCGCAACATGGCGCCGTTGGCCGGCAGCACCTCGGCGACGAAGTTGACGATGCCGGCCCGGCGGGCGGCGTCGGCCAGGTGTTCCAGCAGCACCGAGCCGATCCCCCGCCCCTGGTAGGCGTCCTCCACCACGAAGGCCACCTCGGCGTCGGGTGCGGCCGGGCCGAGCCGCTCGTAGCGGCCGACCGCGACGATCCGCTCGCCGGCCAGCACCACGAAGGCCTCCCGGTCTACATGGTCGACGTTGACGAACCGCTGGAGGTCCCGCTCGGGAATGCGGGGGTACGGCGAGAAGTAGCGCAGGTACCGGGTGCGCTCGGAGAACCGGGCGTGCATGGCGACGATCGCCGGGGCGTCCGACGGTTGGATCGGTCGCAACTGGACCGTTGCGCCATCGCTGAGCAGGACGTCGATGGCATGTTCTGCTGTGGTCACCTCGGGCGGCCCTCCCCTGGCCGACTCAGTCGCGCGGATCGTGCGGGTCGAGGCCGAGCAACGGGAAGACCGCCTTGCGGGTCGCCGCGATCGCCCGGTCCACCGGGTTCGGCTCGCCGGTGGGCTGCCACGGCTCGTACCCCGGATCGACGTCGTCGGTCATCCGCACCGGCACCTCCGTGCCGGGCCGACGCTGGGCGGCCAACGCCCGCCAGGCCGGCGGGGTCAGGGTGGCCGGGTCCAGCGGCGCCCCGGTGGCCACCGCCAGCAGGTGGGTCCAGGCCCGGGGCACCACCTCCACCAGGGCGTACCCGCCGCCACCGGTGGCCACCCAGCGCCCCTCGCACAGTTCGTCGGCGAGGGCCCGCAGGGCCAGGTAGGTGGCCCGCTGACCGTCGACGGACAGATGCAGGTCGGCCAGGGGATCGCTGCGGTGGGCGTCCGCGCCGCACTGGGTGAACAGCAACTGGGGGCGGAAGGCCCGCAGCACCGACGGCACGATCGCGTGGAAGGCGCGCTGCCAACCGGCGTCGGAGACACCGGGCGGCAACGGGACGTTGACCGCGGTGCCCTCGGCGCCCGGGCCGCCGGTCTCGTCGGGAAAGCCGGTGCCGGGGAACAGCGCCAGCGGGGTTTCGTGCAGGCTGACGGTCAGCACCCGGGGGTCGTCCCAGAAGATCTGCTGCACCCCGTCGCCGTGATGCACATCGACATCGACGTACGCGATCCGCTGGGCACCGAGGTCGAGCAGGCGGGCGATGGCCACCGCCGGGTCGTTGTAGACACAGAACCCGGCGGCCCGGCCGGCCATGGCGTGGTGCAGGCCGCCGGCCACGTTGACCGCCCGGCGGGCCTGCCCCCACCACACCGCCTCGGCCGCGGCCACCGAGGCGCCCGCGATCAACGCGCTGGCCTCGTGCATCCGGTCGAAGATGGGATTGTCCGAGGTGCCCAGGCCGAAGCCGGAGAAGTACGGTTCGCGGGGGGCCATCCGGACCGCGTCCAGGTAACGCTGGTCGTGCACCCGGGTGAGCAGCGCCTCGTCGGCCGGCCACGGCCGGACCAGCCGTACCCCGGGCCGTTGCAGCACACCCAGTTCCCGGGCCAGTGCGATGGTCAACTCCACCCGCACCGGGTCAAGCGGGTGGTCACCGAGGTCGTAGGCGAGCAGGGACTCGTCCCACACCACCACCGTGTCTTCGGACATCTGACCATGGTCGCACGCAACCAGCCGGGCGTCAGGGGTCGGCAGGCACGGTCAGGGGCCCGACGGTGGGGTGACCGCGACCGGCCGTTGTGGGTCGGCCACCCAGTTGCTCCAGGAGCCGACATAGAGCGCGGCGTCCGGTCGACCGGCCAGATGCAGCGCCAGCACGGCCTGCGCGGCCGTCACCCCGGAGCCGCAGTACGCCCCGACCGGCGCGCTGGGACTCACCCCGGCGGCGATGAACCGGTCGCGCAGGGCCGCAGCAGCGCCGAACCGCCCCTCGGTGACGTACTCCGGGGCGGGCAGGTTGACCGCACCGGGCACATGCCCGGCGACCGGGTCGATCGGTTCATGCTCGCCCCGGTACCGGGGGGCGGCACGCACATCGAGCAGGACCCCCTCGTCGGCCGCGGCCAGTCGGGCGGCGCCGACCGCGTCCAGCACCGGCAACGCCCCCGGCGTGAGAGTCACGTCCCCCGGCGCCGGGTCCGGCTCGTCGGTGCTGACCGGCAGACCGGCCGCCGACCAGGCCGGGAAGCCGCCGTGCAGGACGCGTACCGGACGGTGTCCGGCCCACCGCAGGGTCCACCAGGCCCGGGCCGCGGCCATGCCGTCACCGCCGTCGTACACCACCACCGGGTGACCGGCCCGCACCCCGGCGGCCCGCAGCGCGGACTGCAACGCGGCCGGGTCGGGCAGGGGGTGGCGACCGGCCGGTCCCGGCGGACCGCACAGGGCGGTGTCCAGGTCGACGAAGACCGCGGTCGGCAGGTGTCCCGCCGCGTAGTCGGCCCGGCCGGGCGGACCGGTCAGCCGCCAGCGGACGTCGAGCAGGGTGGGCGGGTCGACCGCGGCAAGTTCGGCGGCGAGTTGCTCCGCCTCCACCAGAAGATCATCGGTAGCGGACATGTCGCCCAGTCAACACCATCGGTGAGCCTGGCTGCGGTTCGGCGACAGGTGTCGAAGGTGCGGCAGGGTACCATCGATCGTTGGAGGGCCGCTGACACCATGAAGTCTCACGACCTGGTCGATACGACCGAAATGTACCTGCGTACGATCCTCGAACTCGAGGAAGAGGGTGTACCGCCGCTGCGCGCCCGGATCGCCGAACGGTTGCGCCAGAGCGGCCCCACCGTCAGCCAGACCGTCGCCCGGATGGAGCGCGACGGCCTGCTCACCGTCGAGGGCGACCGCCATCTCAGCCTCACCCCGCTGGGCCGCAGCACGGCCGTCTCGGTGATGCGCAAGCATCGGCTCGCCGAACTGCTGCTGGTCAACATCATCGGGATGCCCTACGAGGAGGCCCACGAGGAGGCCTGCCGCTGGGAGCACGTGATGAGCGACGCGGTCGAGAAGCGGGTCTACGACCTGCTGAACCGGCCTACCCGGTCGCCGTACGGCAACCCCATCCCCGGCCTGGAGGATCTCGGCTCACCGGGCGAGACCGAGCCGGAGCCGGTCGAGGGCGAGCGGAACCTGGCCTTCCCGGGCCTGACCGGGCAGGTGGTCGTCCGGCGGATCTGCGAGAGCGTGCAGACCGACGCGGAGGTGCTCCGGCAGTTGCACGCCGCCGGGGTGGACCCCGGTGCCACCGTCACGGTGGCCCAGGAACGCGACGGGGTCTCCATCGACCGTTCCGGAGAGATCATCCGGCTGCCCCGTGAGGTGGCCTCCCGGGTGTTCGTCGCCGCAGCCTGAGGCCGGCCCTCAGGTCACGTACGGACAGTGCCGGCAGCCCCGGCCGCAGCAGGTGCTTCGCCGGGCCAGAAAGCCGGCGGTGAGTACGAACAGGCCGGTGGCCGGGTCCGGGTACCCGGCGTCACCGGCGGCCAGGGCGGCGGCGTGGGCGGCCAGGATCCGCTCCCGCTCCGGATGCTCCGGCGACAGCCGGGACGGATGCGGTTCGGTCAGGGGTCGCCCCGCCAAGGGCCGTCGCTCTCCGCTCACCGCGGCAGTCTAGGCAGCCGTACCCGATGCGCTGACCAGCGTGGCGCTGCCCTGTCGAGCTGAACGCGTGGGTGGATCGGTGGAGATCTTTCCACCCGGACCGATTCGCGCTGGCCTCCCGCGCGGGTTACGCCGAGGATGAACAGCGATCCAAGGAGGACCCATGCCCCAGTACGCAGTACTGATCTACTCGCCGGCACCGGCCGACCCGATGGAGCTGACCCCCGACTACGTAGCGTTACTCGAACAGTATCCGGCGAAGGTGACCGAGTTGGGCGGGCAGATCCTCACCGGCTTCGCGCTGCAACCGAGCACCACCGCCGCCGCGGTACGCGGAGACCTCGTCACCGACGGCCCCTTCATCGAGGCCAAGGAGGTCGTCGCCGGATTCTTCGTGCTGGAGGCGCCCGACCGGGAGACGGCACTGAAGATCGCCAAGCTGAACCCGGCCACCATCCACGGCGGGGTGGAGGTCCGGCCCCTGTTCATCGCCCCGACGGAGTGAACGACCGCGCGGAACCCGCCGGGTCCGGCAGTGCCGCGCTACCGGGAGCGGTCGGCGCCACCCCGCGCGATCCCACCGGCGCCGCGCCGGGCGATCTCAGCGCCGCCGGTCAGGCACTGGTCGAGGCGCATCGCCGGGAGTGGGTCTTCGTGCTCGCCGCCACCGCCCGGGTCGCCGGTGACCTGGACCTGGCCGAGGAATGCGTCCAGGAGGCGTACGTCGCCGCACTGGGCACCTGGACCAGGGACGGCGTACCGGACAAGCCCGGTGCCTGGCTGACCGCCATCGCCCGCCGCAGGGCCCTCGACGTACTGCGCCGACGGCAGGTGTTGCGCACCAAGCTCCCGTTGCTCGTGGAGCCGGAGGCGGTCGAGCCGGAGGCGGTCGAGCCGGAGACGGTCGAGCCGGAGACGCCCGACGAGGTAGCCGTACCGGACGATCGGCTGCGGCTGGTCTTCACCTGCTGTCATCCGGCGCTCGCCCGGGAGGCGCAGGTGGCCCTCACCCTGCGTCTGGTCTGCGGGGTCAGCACCCTCGACATCGCCCGGGCCTTCCTGGTCTCCGAGTCGACCATGGCGGCCCGACTCACCCGGGCCAAGAAGAAGATCTCAGCGGCCCGGATCCCTTACCGGGTACCGGACTCCGCCGAACTGCCCGAACGGCTGGACGCGGTGCTCACCGTCGTACACCTGCTCTTCACCACCGGGCACACCGCGCCGACCGGCGGCGACCTGGTCCGCGCCGACCTGGTGGACCGGGCCCTGCACCTGGCCCGGATGCTGCGGGAGTTGATGCCCCAGGAGCCCGAGGTGGGCGGGCTGCTCGCCCTGCTGTTGCTCACCGACGCCCGCCGGGCCACCCGCACCGACGACCAGGGTCGGCTGCTACGACTGGAGGACCAGGACCGTTCCCGCTGGGACCGGAGCGCCATCGGTACGGGTCATGGCCTGGTGGTCGAAGCCCTGCGCACCGGACGGGCGGGCCGGTACGCGCTGCAGGCCGCCATCGCCTCGCTGCACGCCCACGCGCCCAGCTACGCCGCGACCGACTGGCCGCAGATCCTCCGGCTCTACGACGCGCTGCTGGCCCGCTGGCCCTCCCCGGTGGTCGCCCTGAACCGAGCCGTGGCGGTGTCCATGGTGCAGGGGCCGGAGTCGGCCCTGGCGGAGGTGGACACCCTGGCCCGGGACCCTCGTCTGGCCGGCTACCACTATCTGCCGGCGATCCGCGCCGACCTGCTCCGCCGCCTGAACCGCCCGGCCGAAGCCGCCGACGCCTACCGCGCCGCCCTGGCCCTGACCGACAACACCGCCGAACGCACCCACCTGACCACCATGCTCACCCCCCTCCTCCCCCACCCCTGACCCACGCCCCGCGCCCCACCCCCTCGCGCCCTCACTCCCACCCCGCGATCTTGCACTTCTGGTCACCGAAAAGATCCACTATGCGGCTTTTGCCGCGACGAAAAGTGCAAGATCGACGGGGAGAAAGAGGGGTACGGGAGAGCGGGGTGTGGGAGGAGCAGGCAGGTGGGGGATGCGGCGACCGCCCGGCCTCGGGGGGCGAGGCCGGGCGGTCGGGTGTGATGGATCAGCTGCAGCCGCTGGTAGAGCCGCAGCCTTCGCAGACGTAGCAGCTGCCGGCGGGGCGCATCTTCGTGCCGCAGGTGAAGCAGAGCGGCGCGTCGGCGGCCTTGCCGATCACGGCTTCCAGCAGCTCAGTGCTGGAACCGACCGCCGGGGCCGGCTTGACCGCGGCGACCTCGGCGAGTTCCTGGGCCGGCTGGGCGATCGGCCCGGCCTTCGGCTCCTCCGGCCGGTGCTCCAGCGGGGCGGAGGCAGCCATCGCGGTCAGGTCCGTGCCGTTGGCCTCCGCCTCGGCTTCGGCCGCCAGCTGGGCGGCCCGCTCCTTGGCGGTGAAGATGCCCAGTTCGGCGCGGCGCTCGTACGGCAGGAAGTCCAGGGCCAGGCGACGGAAGATGTAGTCCATCACCGAGGCGGCCATCCGCACGTCCGGGTCGTCCGTCATGCCGGCCGGCTCGAAGCGCATGTTGGTGAACTTGCTGACGTACGTCTCCAGGGGGACGCCGTACTGCAGGCCGATGGAGATGGCCACCGAGAAGGCGTCCATCACCCCGGCCAGGGTGGAACCCTGCTTGGACATCTTGAGGAAGACCTCGCCCAGGCCGTCGTCCGGGTAGGAGGAGGCGGTGAGGTAGCCCTCGGCGCCACCGACCGAGAAGGAGATGGTCTCCGAGGGGCGCTTCTTCGGCAGCCGCTTGCGCACCGGGCGGTACTCCACGACCTTCTCCACCACCGGCTCGACCGCGGTGGTCGGGGCCGGCTCGGCGGCCTTGTTCGGCTTGGCCACCGACAGCGGCTGGCCCACCTTGCAGTTGTCCCGGTAGATCGCCAGGGCCTTGAGGCCGAGCTTCCAGCCCTCGAAGTAGATCTTCTCGACGTCCTCGACAGTGGCCTGCTCCGGCATGTTCACCGTCTTGGAGATGGCACCGGAGATGAACGGCTGCACCGCCGCCATCATCCGGACGTGACCCATCGGGGCGATGGACCGCTCGCCCATGGCGCAGTCGAAGACCGGGTAGTGCTCCGGCTTGAGGCCGGGGGCGTCCACCACGTGGCCGTGGTCGGCGATGTGCTCGACGATCGCCTCGACCTGCTCTTCCGGGTAGCCGAGGCTACGCAGGGCGCGCGGCACGGTCTGGTTGACGATCTGCATGGAGCCGCCGCCGACCAGCTTCTTGAACTTGACCAGCGCCAGGTCCGGCTCGACTCCGGTGGTGTCGCAGTCCATCATCAGGCCGATGGTGCCGGTCGGCGCGAGCACGCTGGCCTGCGAGTTACGCCAGCCGTTCTTGTCGCCGATCTTGTTGCCCTGGGTCCACTGCTTGGTGGCCTCGCGGACCACTGCGGTGGCCACCGTACCGCTGGGCTTGATCTGGTCGTTGGCGGCGGCGTGCTTGCGCATCACCCGCTTGTGCGGCTCGGCGTTGCGGGCGTAGCCGTCGTACGCCCCGACGATGCCGGCCAGCTCGGCCGAGCGGCGGTACGCCGTACCGGTCATCAGCGAGGTGATCGCGGCGGCCAGGGAGCGGCCCTGGTCGGAGTCGTACGGCAGGCCGGAGGCCATCAGCAGGGCACCCAGGTTGGCGTACCCGATGCCGAGCTGCCGGTACGCCCGGGTGGTCTCGCCGATCTTCTCGGTCGGGAAGTCGGCGAAGCAGATCGAGATGTCCATCGCGGTGATGACGAACTCGACCGACTTGACGAACTTCTCCACCTCGAAGCCGCCGTCGGCGCGGAGGAACTTCATCAGGTTCAGCGAGGCCAGGTTGCACGAGGAGTTGTCCAGGTGCAGGTACTCCGAGCAGGGGTTGGAGGCGGTGATCCGACCGGTCTCCGGGCAGGTGTGCCAGTCGTTGATGGTGTCGTCGTACTGCAGGCCGGGGTCGGCGCACTCCCAGGCGGCCTGGGAGATGGTGCGGAACAGCTTCTTAGCGTCGATGGTCTCGATGGTCTGCCCGTCGAGCCGACCCCGCAGGTCGAAGCCGCCGCCGTTCTCCACCGCGGTCATGAACTCGTCGGAGACCCGGACCGAGTTGTTGGCGTTCTGGTACTGCACGCTGACGATGTCGGCGCCGCCCAGGTCCATGTCGAACCCGGCGTCGCGCAGGGCGCGGATCTTGTCCTCCTCCCGCGCCTTGGTGATCACGAACTCCTCGATGTCAGGGTGGTCGACATCCAGGATGACCATCTTGGCCGCCCGCCGGGTGGCGCCGCCGGACTTGATGGTGCCCGCGCTGGCGTCCGCGCCGCGCATGAAGCTGACCGGGCCGGAGGCGGTGCCACCGGAGGAGAGCAGCTCCCGGGAGGAGCGGATCCGGGAGAGGTTGACCCCGGAGCCGGAGCCACCCTTGAAGATCAGCCCTTCTTCCTTGTACCAGTCGAGGATGGAGTCCATCGAGTCGTCCACGGCCAGGATGAAACACGCGCTGACCTGCTGGGGTGAGGGCGTGCCGACGTTGAACCAGACCGGGGAGTTGAAGCTGAACACCTGGTGCAGCAGCATCCAGGTCAGCTCGTGGGCGAAGATCTCCGCGTCAGCCGGGCTGGCGAAGTAGCCGTACTCCTCCCCGGCGGTGCGGTAGGTGGTGACCACCCGGTCGATCAGCTGCCGCAGCGACCACTCCCGCTCCGGGGTGCCCACCGCGCCCCGGAAGTACTTGGTGGTCACGATGTTGGCCGCGTTGACGCTCCAGCTCTCCGGGAACTCCACCCCCCGCTGCTCGAAGTTGATCGAGCCGTCCCGCCAGTTGGTCATCACGACGTCGCGCCGCTCCCAGGCGACCTCGTCGTACGGGTGCACGCCCTCGGTGGTCCAGACCCGCTCGACCTTCAGACCCGCGCCGGCCTTGCTTCGTGCCCTGCTTGTTGTCACGCCATCCCCCGGCATCTCATCCGCCCCCTCGTCCGCGCGGCACCGCGCGATCCGACTGTCACTACCGCTGAAAAAAGTTCACTGCGCGGGGCCGGCAGCGCCGGCCGTCTCGGCCTCGGCACCCAGCCGGGCACGCGCGGCGGCCCGCAGCGTCTCGATCTCCCGCTCGAAATCGGCGAGCGAGTCGAACGACCGGTACACGCTGGCGAACCGCAGGTAGGCGACCTCGTCCAGGTCCCGCAGGGGACCCAGGATGGCCAGCCCCACCTCGTGGCTGGGGATCTCGGCGGCCCCCTTGGCCCGGATGGTCTCCTCGACCCGCTGCGCCAGCAGGGCGATCGAGTCCTCGTCGACCGGCCGGCCCTGGCAGGCCTTGCGCACCCCACCGATGATCTTCGTACGGCTGAACGGCTCGGTCACCCCGCTGCGCTTGACGACCGCGAGCACGGCCTCCTCGACCGTGGTGAACCGTTTGCCGCACTCCGGGCAGGAGCGTCGGCGACGGATCAGCTGGCCGTCGTCGGCCTCCCGCGAGTCGACCACCCGGGAGTCGGCGTGCCGGCAGTACGGACACCGCATCGCCCGACCTCCTTGATCGACAAAGGGCACGCCTACGGCCGCCTCCGGGCACGATTCAGCGCGACGAACCATCCTTCAACCGATGGCCGCCGACTGACTGTACGGGAGTGCGTTCCGTAGTCGAACCCAACCTGTAGGCGAGTTACGCCCGTGTGACTACTACATCTAGGGGTTGAACCTAGGCCGCTGGCGAACCGCGGTCAAGTTGACCGGCGTGTCCGGCGCGTCGCCTGACAGCCCACCCGACCGGCGACTCCGACGCAACCCGAGAGCCCAACGCGGCGAGGTGACGCCGGTTACCGCCCGAGGGGATCGGATCTCCGAAAAAGGCAGCGGATCGAACATCCGTTCGACCAGACGTATCATTTATCAGAACAGGCGTACGAATGTCACCGTTAGGCGTGTCGACACGCGGAGAAACCTCGTACAGATGTTTGAAAATGACTGATCTCACCTATACGGTCTGAACAGCCGGAGGTGACCATGGTCGACCTGCTGTCCGGCAGACCACCGCACGCACCACGAGCCGCCGAGGCACCCAGCGCCGACCAGGGAGGACGGACGTGACCCAGGACCGGGCCAACCGGCCACACAGCCCGCAGCAGAGCAGCGAGGCGGGGCCGCCGCCCACCCGACGCCGCAGCGTCACCCGGGCCCGGGCGGCACAGCCCGCGGTACGCCCGGTGGCCCCGGTGACCAACACCTTCCCGGACCCGGCCACCGCGGACCTCACCGCCCGGCAGCGGCGCATCCTGGACTTCATCCGTACCTGGGTGGAACGGCACGGCTACCCGCCGAGCGTGCGTGAGATCGGCGAGGCGGTCGGGCTGGTCTCCCCCTCCAGCGTCGCCTACCAGCTCAAGGAGCTGGAGAAGAAGGGCTTCCTGCGCCGGGACCCGAACCGGCCCCGGGCGGTCGACGTCCGCCCGCCCGCCGACCTCGACGACGAGTTGAGCCGCTCCCAGCGACCCACCCCGGCGTACGTGCCGATGCTCGGCCGGATCGCCGCCGGTGGGCCGATCCTCGCCGAGCAGTCGATGGAGGAGGTCTTCCCGCTGCCCCGCGAGCTGGTCGGCGAGGGCGAGGTCTTCATGCTCCAGGTCAAGGGCGACTCGATGCTCGACGCGGCCATCTGCGACGGCGACTGGGTGGTGGTCCGGCAGCAGCCGACCGCCGACTCCGGGGAGATCGTCGCCGCCATGCTGGACGGCGAGGCGACCGTGAAGACCTACCGGCGCCGCGACGGTCACGTCTGGCTGATGCCGCAGAACCCGGCATTCGACCCCATTCCCGGCGACGACGCCACCATCATGGGCCGGGTGGTGGCGGTGCTGCGCCGGATCTGACCGGCACCCACCAGCCTCAGCTCGACGGACGGTGCCCAGGACTACCTGGGCACCTACCGGTGCTGGGTGCGCCCGGCACCCTACCGGTGCGGCCAGGTCGGGACGGCCTCGAGAAGCGCCGCTGGCCGTGCCCAGTATCGCCCTGGGCACGCAACGGTGCCGGGCCTCTTCGGGTCAGTACCGGTCGCCCCGGTAGCCGTAGCTGCCGCCGGGCGGTTGGCCGTAGGGCTCGGAGTTGTCTTCGCGGTAGCGACCGGAGCGTCGACCCCGATAGTCGTTCTCGGCCGGGCCACCGCCCCGCCGCGGCGGCTCGGCACGTCCTCCACCGCGCGGTGGCTGGGCAGGGCCCCCGCCGCGTGGTGGCTCGGCACGCGCATCACCCCGTGGCGGCTCCGCACGGCCGCCACCCCGTGGGGGTTCTGCGCGGCCACCGCCCCGTGGCGGTTCGACCCGTGCACCACCTCGCGGGGGCTCCGCGCGACCGCCGGCGGGCGGCGGTCCGCCGGACCGGGCCCCGCCGCCGTACACCCCGCCGCCACCGCCGCCGGCCGGGCGGCCACCGCCGGGTCGGCCGCCGCTGCCGGGGCCGGCCTCGCCGGCGCGGCCCCCACCGCCGTAGACACCGCCACCGCCCGGACGGGCACCGTTGCCGCCGGCACGCCCCCCGTAGACCGGCCCGGAACGGGCCGCCCCGGGGCGTTCACCGTCAGGTGAGCCGCCGCCGTAGACCCCACCGCCAGCGCCGCCGTACACCGCACCGGAGCGGGCGCGGTCCTTCGGCGTACCGTCGTCGCCACCGCGGGTGGGTCCCGGGCCGTCGTCGTCGCGGTTGCCGCCCTTGCCCGCGGGTGGCCGCCGCTTGCGGGCCCGCAGGATGCCGAAGATGCCCGCGCCGACCAGCAACGCGCCGAGCACCCCGACGGAGGCGATCAGGTACGTGATGTCGTCGAGGGTCAACCCGTCCAGGAAGGACTGGCCGGTCGACTTCTTGGCCGCGTCCGGATCCTCGGCCAGGTTTTTCGGGCCCTCCGTGGAGGGGGTGTAGCTGAGGATGTCGACCGGTTCGTCGTCGTCCAGGTGACCGGCGTCGGAGACGGTCAGGAAGGTCTTCCCGTCGGTGGAGTACGAGATCGCCTCGCCGAAGGGGTCGGCCAGGGCGGTGACCCGAGGGGTGCCGTTGGTCAGGGCACCGACGAGGTCGCCGTTCTGGACGTCGTACTCGAAGGCGTCCGCGTAGGTGCGCAGCACCACCCGGGCACCGTCCGGGGACCGGGCGGCACCGGTGATCGCGACCCGCCCGAAGGTGCTCAGGGGGTTCTCGGTGTCCGTTTTCGGCAGGGTGATGTCGCCGAGCTTCTTCATCGGCACCGGCGCGGTGTCACCGGTCTTCAGGGCCCCGTCCGGGGTGAAGATCTCGGCCTTGCCGGCGGTGACCTTGGTAATGATCAGCGGCAGGTTGTCGTCGCCGATCAGCAGGGCCTCGGCGTCGCGGGGCTTGCCGTCCGGGTACGCCAGCCGGTGCAACTTGGGCTGCTCGCTGCCGTTGACCGGCATGCTCCAGACGGCCACCCGCTCGCGGCGCTGCCGGCTGGTGACGTTGTCACCGGTGTCGGCGATCCACAGCTTCTTCTTGTCCGGCGAGATGGCCAGATCCTCGGTGTCGAACGGCCCCGCGCCGGAGTAGCCCACGTCGCGAACGACCTGGCAGTCCTTGTTGAGGTAGAAGACCCGCTTGCGGTCGTCCTGGTCGGTGCTGTCGTTGATCACGATGTACCCGTTGCGGGTGGCCACCAGACCGGACATCTCCCGCAGGCGCGAATCGGTGACCGTGCACTGCTTCTTGCCCGCCTTGGTCAACGGCGCACCGAGGGCCGCCGGCAGGACTGTGCTGGGCGCCGCCGCCCGGCCTGTCACCGCGACGGTCGACGCAGCGGAGGCAGGCTGCGGTACCGGTGCCGCCAGGACGGCACCGGTGACAGTCACGGTGGCCCCGAGCAGGCCGAGTGCCACCGTGACCGGGGAAGCAGTGCGGAGCATGATGGAAGTGTCGCATGCCGGAGGTTTCCGCCGGGTCACGCGGCAGCCGCGTTACCCGGCGGTACGGGCCGTCTCCGCCGTGTCGTGGTACGGGGCCAGTTCGGCCGCCAAGGCCTCGTTGACCCGTACGTGCAGCATCGTGCCCTCCGCCAGGTGGGCGGTGCTGAGCACCTCACCCTGTCGATGGACCCGGGCCACCAGGTCACCCCGGTCGTACGGCAGCACCACTCGCACGTCGACCGCCGGACGGGGCAGCCGCTGCTCGATGGTCGCGCGCAGTTCCTCGATGCCCAGCCCGCTGTGCGCGGAGACGAACACCGCGTCCGGCCAGAGCCGCTTGAGGTGGAGCAGGGTCTCCTCGTCGGCGGCGTCGGTCTTGTTGACCACCAGCAGCTCGGGCAGCCGGTCGGCGCCGACCTCGCTCAGCACCTCCCGCACGGCCCGGACCTGCTCCTGGGGGTCGGGATGGGTGCCGTCGACCACGTGCACCACGAGATCGGCCTCGGCGACCTCCTCCAGGGTCGAGCGGAAGGCCTCGACGATCTGGTGCGGCAGGTGCCGGACGAACCCGACCGTGTCGGAGAGGGTGTAGACCCGCCCCTCGGCCGTGGTGGCGCGGCGGGTGGTCGGATCCAGGGTGGCGAACAGGGCGTCCTCCACCAGCACCCCGGCCCCGGTGAGCCGGTTGAGCAGGCTGGACTTGCCGGCGTTCGTGTAGCCGGCGATGGCCACCGCCGGGACGGCGTTGCGGGAGCGACGCGAGCGCTTGGTCTCGCGTACGGTGCTCATGGCTTTGATCTCCCGGCGCAGCCGGGCGATGCGGTGGCGGATCCGTCGCCGGTCGGTCTCCAGCTTGGTCTCACCCGGACCACGCACACCCACGCCGCCGCCGGCGCCCCCACCGCGACCGGAACCACCGGTCTGCCGGGACAGGGTCTCACCCCAACCGCGCAGCCGGGGCAGCAGGTATTCCAACTGGGCCAGCTCGACCTGGGCGCGGCCCTCCTTGCTCTTGGCGTGCTGGGCGAAGATGTCCAGGATCAGGGCGGTACGGTCGACCACCTTGACCTTGGTCCGCTGCTCCAGATTGCGCAGCTGGGACGGGGACAGTTCACCGTCGCAGATCACCGTGTCGGCACCGGCGGCGAGCACCATGGCACCCAGGTCGTCGACCTTGCCGCGACCGATGTAGGTGGCCGGGTCCGGTCGGGTCCGTCGCTGGATGAGACCTTCGAGCACCTGGGAGCCGGCGGTCTCGGCCAGCGCGGCCAACTCGGTCAGGGAGTTCTCCGCGTCGGCCTGGGTGCCCTCGGTCCAGACCCCGACCAGGACCACCCGCTCCAGCCGCAGCTGGCGGTATTCGACCTCGGTGACGTCCGTCAGCTCGGTGGAGAGGCCGGGGACCCGTCGCAACGCCTGCCGCTCGGAGAGTTCGTACTCACCGGTGGTTGTCTCGATGTCGTCGTTGGGGACGTAGGTCTCCTGGTCTCGCAAGCGCTTCTCCTGTCCGAACTGTTGCTGTACGAAGTAATCCTGTCATGTGGCAACGCTGGTCGCACCCGCTATATGCCCAGCACACAAAGCAGCACAATTGGGGGTGGCTGCCAGAGGCCCAGGTAGAACGGGTAGAAATTCCATGAGCCGTTCGCCGCCGACGGAGGGAATTGCGTGGCCATCACCCGACTGCCCAGTGCTGGATTTTCGATCACGGTCCGTATCGCCGTGCCCGCCGATGCCTCCTCGATCGGTCGACTCACCACCTCGGTGGGCGAGGCGGGGGCCATCGTCACCGCATTGGACGTGGTCGATTCCGACCCCAACCACGTGATCGTGGACCTCACCTGCGACACCGCCGACGCCGGCCACGCCGACCAGGTGGTCGACGCGCTGCGGACCCTCGACGGGGTCGACGTGCGCAAGGTCTCCGACCGCACCTTCCTGCTGCACCTCGGCGGCAAGATCGAGGTGAGCCCGAAGGTCGCGCTGCGCACCCGTGACGAGCTGTCCCGGGCGTACACCCCGGGGGTGGCCCGGGTCTGCCAGGCGATCGCGGACAACCCGGCCGACGCCCGCCGGCTGACCATCAAGCGCAACACCGTGGCCGTGGTCAGCGACGGCTCGGCCGTACTGGGGCTGGGCAACCTCGGCCCGGCGGCCTCCCTGCCGGTGATGGAGGGCAAGGCGGCCCTGTTCAAGCGCTTCGGCGGGGTGGACGCCTGGCCGGTGGTGCTCGACACCCAGGACACCGACGAGATCGTCGCCATCGTCAAGGCGATCGCGCCCGCGTACGGCGGGATCAACCTGGAGGACATCGCGGCGCCGCGGTGCTTCGAGATCGAGGCCCGGCTGCGTGAGGCGCTGGACATCCCGGTCTTCCACGACGACCAGCACGGCACCGCGATCTGCGTGCTGGCCGCGCTGACCAACGCGCTGCGGGTGGTCGGCAAGCGGCTGGCGGACGTACGGGTGGTCGTCTCCGGGGCCGGCGCGGCCGGCACCGCGATCATGAAGCTGCTGCTGCGCCAGGGGGTCGGCGACATCATCGCGTACGACCGCCAGGGAGCCCTGCACCGCGGTCAGCCCGACCTCAACCCGGCCTGGCAGTGGCTGGCCGAGAACACCAACCGGGACGGCTACTCGGGTGACCTGCCCGGGGCGCTGGAGGGTGCGGACGTCTTCATCGGGGTGAGCGCCCCGAACCTGCTCACCGGCGACGACATCGCCCGGATGGCCAAGGACTCGATCGTCTTCGCGCTGGCCAACCCGGACCCGGAGGTCGACCCGCGGGAGGCGCGCAAGCACGCCGCCGTGGTCGCCACCGGCCGCTCCGACCAGCCGAACCAGATCAACAACGTGCTCGCCTTCCCCGGCGTCTTCCGCGGCATGCTCGACGCGCACGCCGAGGAGTTCACCGAGGAGATGGCGCTCGCCGCCGCCCAGGCCATCGCCGACGTCGTCGGCGAGGAGAAGATCAACGCCACCGTCATCGTGCCGAGCGTCTTCGACTCCCGGGTCGCCCCGGCGGTGGCCGCCGCCGTCCGCGCCGCCGCCCAGAACCCCGCCAGCACTCCCCCGCCGGCCGCCGACCCCGGTCCCGCCGACCTCCCCGAGATCGCCGCCAACGCCTCCGCCACCCCCTGACGGGCGGAACAGCCCCCGCGCACCTCAATCGCCCGCGCGCCCAGCCAGGCGCGCGGGCGACGCGTTTCGCTCCCCCTCCTCGTGCAGCCTGAGTCCGCCCCACGCCTCGACCGCCCACCCTCATCCCCACACCCGCGCCCTACGCGGCCCAGGCGCGCGTTTCGCACCCCGGCGCGTCGCATGGCAGCCCAGTGCGGCGCGGCCCGCGCAGCCCAGCGCGTCGATCATGCACTTTCGGTCGGGACAGATGCGACATAAAGGGGCACTTCAGCGACAAAAAGTGCAAGATCGGCGAGGCGGGGCGCTCGGGGGTGGGGCTAGAGGGTGGGGTGGGTGAGGGTGCCGGTGGCGATGAGGAGGGCGGGGCCGGAGAGCCAGCAGGAGTCCGGGGTCAGGGTGACGGTGAGTCGGCCGCCGGGGAGGTCGACAGCCACCGTGCCGGTCTCCCGGGCCAGGTCGCGCAGGGCGACTGCGGCGACGGCGCAGGCGCCGGTGCCGCAGGACAGGGTCTCGGCGGAGCCGCGCTCGTAGACCCGCATCAGCACGTGCCCGTCGACCCCGTCGAGCGGCTCCCCGGCGGCGGTGAACTCCACGTTCACCCCGCGCGGGAAGATCGCCGGGTCGTAGCCGGGAGCCCGGGTCAGGTCGAGACCGGCCAGGTCGAGGCCGGCCGGCAGTGGGCAGACCAGGTGGGGGTTGCCGACGTCCACCGCCGTGCCGCTGAGGGCCAGTCCGCCCAGGGCGGCCGTCGAGGTCGCGTACAGGTCAGGGCGGCGCATCTCGACGGCGATGTCCGCGCCGTCGAGACGGGCCCGCACCAGCCCGGCCCGGGTGGCCACCGGCAGGACACCGTCGACCGGGGTGGCCAGTCCGGTTTCGAGTAGGAAGCGGACGAAGACCCGGGCGCCGTTGCCGCACATCTCCGCGAAGGAGCCGTCGGAGTTCCAGTAGTCCATGAACCACTCGGCGTCACCGGCCAGGCCCGCCCCGTCGGGGTGCTTGGCGGCCCGGACCACGCGCAGCACGCCGTCGCCGCCGATCCCCCGTCGCCGGTCGCAGATCGCGGCCACCAGGTCGGGGGTCAGGTCCAGCGCACCGTCCGGGTCGGGCAGGATCACGAAGTCGTTTCCGGTGCCATGCCCCTTGGTGAAGTTCACCCCTCCATCATCGCGCAGCGTCACCGACGATCCGCAGGGCATCCTCGACCAGGGTGGGCGCGGCCGAGTCCAGCCACCGCACCCGGGGGTCGCGCCGGAACCAGGAACGCTGGCGGCGGACGAAGCGCCGAGTGGCCCGTACGGTGTCGTCGCGGGCCTCGGTCTCGGTCAGCTCCCCGGCCAGCATCCGCAGCACCTGTTGGTAGCCGAGCGCCCGGCTGGCCGTACGCCCCTCGGGCAGGCCCCGCCCGACCAGCCCTTCGGTCTCGGCGACGAGTCCCTCGGCCCACATCCGGTCCACCCGGACGGCGATCCGCTCGTCGAGCAGGGGGGTGTCCAGGTCGACGCCGATCTGCACGGCGGGGTAGTACGGTGTCGGCTCGGGCAGGGCCGCGGTGAACGGAGCCCCGGTCAGCTCGATCACCTCCAGCGCGCGGACGATCCGCCGGCCGTTGCCGGGCAGGATGCCGGCCGCCGCCGCCGGGTCGGCCTCCCGCAGCCGCGCGTACAGGGGTGCCGGGCCCTCGGTGGCCAGTTCCTCCTCCAGCCGGGCCCGCAGCACCGGGTCGGTGCCGGGGAACTCGAACTGTTCCAGTACCGCCCGCACATACAGCCCGGAACCGCCGACCAGCAGGGGCACCCGTCCCCGGGTGAGGATGTCGTCGACGGCCGCCCGGGCCAGCCCCTGGTACTCGGCGACACTGGCCGCCTCGGTGACCTCCCAGATGTCCAGCAGGTGGTGCGGTACCCCCTCCCGCTCGGCGACGGTGAGTTTGGCGGTGCCGATGTCCATCCCCCGGTAGAGCTGCATCGAGTCCGCGTTGACCACCTCGCCGTCCAGAGCGTGGGCCAGGGCGATGCTCAGCGCCGACTTCCCCGCCGCCGTGGGTCCGACCACGGCGAGCACCGTGCCCGGGTTCACTGCCGTTCCCAGTTGGCCACGAAGTAGGCCACTCCGTAGGGGGCGGCGTGATAGCTCAGTTCGCCCCGCCAGCGGCCCCCGGCGCCCCGGGCCGCACCGGCCAGCACCTGCCACGGGGCCCGGCCGGCGACCCGCAGCTGCGCCGAGAGTTCCGGGTCCAGGTCGAGCAGGGCGGCCAGGTCCGCGTCGGCCAGGGCCTCGGCGACCCCGGTGTCGTACGTCTCGGCGCGGGGATCGGCGTAGCCGGGCGCTCCCTCACCCCGGCAGGCCGACCCGTCACCCATCACCAGCAGCGCCCAGTCCGCTTCACCACCGAGGCGGGCGCCGAGTTCCGCGCAGGCGTCCGGGGCGGTCTCTCCCGTCACGGAGTACATGCCCGACACCACAGGGGTGGATTCCGGGCGGGCCCGGCCCAGCAGCCAGGTGCCGATGGTCAGGCTCAGCGGCAGATCGGGACGGCTACCGGCGGGCATCCGACCGAGGGCCGGTTCGACCGGCAGGCCGAAGGAGGCGAGCGAGCCGTGAAAGGGCGGATCGTGACGGAGCGCACAAGGACCATCACCGACGACCAGCACCTCGGCGGCGCCGGAGTCGAGCAGCCGGGTGACCGCGGCGAGGCAGGCCCGACGGAGATCGTCCAATTCCGCGGCGGCGGCACCCGCGACCTCGGGAATCAGCAACGGCGGGTGTGGGCAGACGGCGGCGGCGACCAGTGGCACCCGGCAACCGTATCGGTCCGGCCGGACCGACCATGCACCCCAGGTCACCGCCGTACCCACTGAGCTGGGAGGTCAGTTCCGTGCGGCGCCGGTGCCGCAACAGCCGACCGGCGCGGTGCGGCACGCCGGTCCGGATGATGCCACGGAGTGCCTAGGACACCGTATGGTCACGGTCGGCGATAGGCGCTCGACGCGGACCGGGGCGTACCTGTGACAATGCCCGGAGAAACTTGGCTGCGCCGTGGCGGTGCCCGGGAGAGAGTTCTCCCCAGGGGCACCGGGAGAACGAGGATGGGCACATGAGCGACTGGACTGCCTTCGGACGGGTGGACGCGGACGGCACCGTCTACGTCAAGACCGCCGAGGGCGAGCGGGTGGTCGGATCCTGGCAGGCGGGAGCACCGGAGGAGGGGCTGGCACACTTCGCCCGCCGCTTCGCCGACCTGGTGACCGAGGTGAACCTGACCGAGGCACGGCTCAACTCCGGCGCTGCGGACGCGAACCACTCCCTGGCCACCGTACGACGGATTCGCGCCTCGCTCGCCGAGGCGCACGTGGTCGGTGACATCGACGCGCTGGCCGCGCGGTTGGACCGGCTCGCCACGGTGGCCGAGGAGAAGGCCGGCGAGGCCAAGGCCGCCAAGGAGGCGGCCCGCAGCGAGGCCCTGGCCCGCAAGACCGCGCTGGTGGAGGAGGCGGAGAAGCTGGCCGCCGAGTCGACCGGTTGGAAGACCGCCGGTGACCGGCTCAAGGAGATCCTCGACGAGTGGAAGACCATTCGGGGGGTCGACAAGAAGACCGACGGTGAACTCTGGAAGCGGTTCGCTGCCGCCCGGGACGGGTTCACCCGTCGTCGGGGTGCGCACTTCGCCTCCCTGGACCAGCAGCGCAAGCAGGCGCAGACGGTCAAGGAGGAGCTGGTCGCCGAGGCCGAGAAGGTCAAGGACTCGACCGAGTGGGCCTCGGCCGCCAACCAGCTCAAGGAGCTGATGAACCAGTGGAAGGCCGCGCCGCGTGCCTCCAAGGAGGCCGAGCAGCGGCTGTGGGAGAGGTTCCGGGCCGCCCAGGACGCCTTCTTCACCCGGCGCAGTGAGGTCTTCTCGGCGCGGGACAACGAGCAGCGCGCCAACCTGGAACGCAAGCAGGCGCTGCTGGCCGAGGCAGAGGCCCTCGACATCGAGGGTGACCCGAAGGGTGCTCAGGCCAAGCTGCGCGAGATCCAGGCGCAGTGGCACGAGGCCGGACGGGTACCGCGGGAGGCGGCTGCCGGGCTGGAGCGCCGGCTGCGTGCGATCGACGAGAAGGTCCGCGAGGTGATGGACTCGGCGTGGCGTCGGACCAGCCGGGAGGACAACCCCCTGCTGGCCCAGATGCGGGCCCAGGTCGCCGAGGCCGAGGAGCGGCTGAGCCGGGCTCAGGCCGCCGGGGACGCCCGCCGGATCAAGGAGGCGGAGCAGGCCCTCGCCTCCAAGCGCCAGTTCCTCGCCCTGGCGGAGCAGGCCGGCTGAGTCACCGCTTGCGAAAAGCCCCCGGTTCCGCCTGGAACCGGGGGCTTTTTCGGTTGTCGCGCCCCTGGTCACGGCGATGTTAACGTTCGACATTTACATCGACGTCGATCTGTGATTATCTGAGGAAAGCGGTTGCCCTTTCGGGCTGGGCATGGGAGCCGTTTCCGACCAGTTCCTCCGACGGCAGGGCGCAACTCTGCGACCGCCACCGGCATCGCTGCCGCTGGGCACGGCAGCCTCCGATGTCGGGGCGTACCCCTGCCGACCACACGCCGATGACGCCTCCAGGCGTACGCCGCGACGCTCCACCACCATCCATGGTCGTTGCGGCCACCCGCGTCACGGGCCCTGCGCCGCCGGTGCCGGCGACTGGTCTGTGCCGCCCTGACGCGCGTCGTCCGACCCGTTCCGCGTACCCAGAGGATGAGGAGATTGACCGTGCTTGCACTCGTCACACGTCGCCTGACCCGGCGACTGGCGGTCATGGCCGCGACGGCGGTCGTACTGCCCGCGGCGGTGGTGGCGGTGGCGGTGACCCCCGCTTCGGCGGCCACCGTGGACACCAGCGCGCAATACGTGTTCGTCAACCGCAACAGCGGCAAGGCGATGGATCTGTGGAACTGGTCCACCGCCGACGGCGGGGAGATCCGGCAGTTCACCCGTGCCGACGGCAACAATCAGCAGTTCCAGTTCGTCGACGTGGGCAACGGCTACTACCAGCTGCGCAACCGGCACTCCGGCAAGGTCGTCGCCGTCCCGAACTCCAACGACGGCGTGCAGGTCACCCAGGTCACCGCGAGCAGCGACACCAAGCAGCACTGGCGGCTCGCGGACTCCGCCAACGGCGACGTCCGGTTCATCAACCGGCACAGCAGCAAGGCCCTGGAGGTGTGGCAGTGGTCCACCGCTGACGGCGGGATGGTCTCGCAGTACGCGGATCTCGACGGCGCGAACCAGCGCTGGCAGCTGATCCGGCTGGGTGGTGGCGGCACCACTCCCCCGCCCAACCCCGCCCCGCAGACCGGGCTGGTCGGCTGGGCCACCCAGAACGGCGGTACCACCGGCGGCGGCAGCGCCGGCACCACCACGGTCACCAGCGCCTCGGCGCTGACCAGCGCGTTGAACTCCAGCAGCGCGGCGGTGATCCGGGTCTCCGGCACCATCAACTGCTCGGGGATGCTGCGGGTACGGTCCAACAAGACCATCCTCGGCAACGCGGGTGCCACGATCGTCGGCTGCGGCTTCACCATCAACGGCGACCGCAACGTGATCATCCGGAACCTGACCTTCCGGAACTGGGGCGACGACGCGATCAACATCGAGCAGTCGGCCACCAACATCTGGGTCGACCACAACACCTTCAGCAGCGGCTACGACGGTGCGGTCGACATCAAGCGGGGGTCGGACTTCATCACCGTGTCCTGGAACCGGATCTTCAGCCACGACAAGGCGATGCTGCTCGGGCACAGCGACAGCAACGGCAGCCAGGACACCGGCAAGCTACGGGTCACCTACCACCACAACTGGTTCGACGGCAGCAACCAGCGCAACCCGCGGGTCCGCTTCGGCAACCCGGTGCACGTCTACAACAACTTCTACAGCAACGTACGCGGCTACGGCGTGGCGTCCACGATGAACGCCGGGGTGCTGGTCGAGGGGAACTACTTCGAGAACACCCCGGACCCGTTCCACCGGGGTGAGGGCGACTCCGGTCCGGGTTCCCTGGTGGCCCGCAACAACCACTTCGTCAACTCCGGCGGCGGGCAGTCCGGCGGCAGCGTGGCCGGCATCCCGTACGGCTACAGCCTGGACAGTGCCAGCAGCGTGAAGTCGATCGTGACCGGCGGCGCGGGCGCCGGTCGGATCTCGGTCTGACCGTACGACGGTCGGGGTCCGGTTTCCACCGGGCCCCGACCGGTTCAGTGTGAGACGGCGCAGCCGGTCGTCGGCGCGGGCGCTGGGGCCGGGGCACCGATGGTGGGCAGACCGAGCAACACCCCGGGGGTACGCGTCGCACGCCCCGCCTCGGCCGCGTCGCCGGCCCGGGTCCGCCGATGCGACAGCGGCTCCCCGTCGGCGTTGAGGTGATGCGGTGCGGCGTAGGTGACCACGGTGTGCACGATGTCCCCCGGGCGGATCGCCCCGGCGTACGACCCGGCGTCGAAGTGCACCAGACGCCCGTCGCGGGCCCGCCCGGACAGCCGGCCGGTGCGCTCGTCCTTGCGGCCCTCCCCGACGGCCACCAGGACCTCCACCGGCTCGCCGACCAGCTTCTTGTTCTCCGCCCAGGTGATCTCCTCGACGCAGGCGATCAGCCGCTCGTAGCGCTCCTGCACGACCTGCTTGGGCAGTTGACCGTCCATGGTGGCGGCCGGGGTGCCGGGGCGCTTGGAGTACTGGAAGGTGAAGGCGGAGGAGAACCGGGCCGCCCGGACCACCTCCAGGGTGCGCTCGAAGTCCGCCTCGGTCTCGCCGGGGAACCCGACGATGATGTCGGTGGTGATGGCCGCGTCCGGCATCGCCGCCCGGACCTTGTCGATGATGCCGAGGTACCGCTCGGCCCGGTAGGACCGGCGCATCGCCCGCAGCACGTCGTCCGATCCGGACTGCAACGGCATGTGCAGCGAGTGGCAGACGTTCGGGGTCTCCGCCATCGCGGCGATCACGTCGTCCGTGAAGTCCTTCGGATGCGGGCTGGTGAACCGGACCCGCTCCAGCCCGTCGATCTCCCCGCAGGCCCGCAGCAGCTTGCCGAAGGCGTACCGGTCGCCGAACTCCACCCCGTAGGAGTTGACGTTCTGCCCCAGCAGGGTCACCTCCAGCACACCCTCGTCGACCAGGGCGCGTACCTCGCTGAGGATGTCGCCGGGGCGTCGGTCCTTCTCCTTGCCCCGCAAAGACGGCACGATGCAGAACGTGCAGGTGTTGTTGCAGCCCACCGAGATCGACACCCAGCCGGCGTATGTCGACTCCCGCCGGGTCGGCAGGGTGCTCGGGAAGACGTCGAGGGATTCGAGGATCTCCACCTCGGCGGCGGCGTTGTGCCGGGCCCGCTCCAGCAGCACCGGCAGCGACCCGATGTTGTGGGTGCCGAAGACCACATCGACCCAGGGCGCCTTGCGGACGATGTCACCCCGGTCCTTCTGGGCCAGGCAGCCACCGACCGCGATCTGCATCCCCGGATGCCGGTCCTTGACCGGACGCAGATGACCGAGGTTGCCGTACAGGCGGTTGTCGGCGTTCTCCCGGACCGCGCAGGTGTTGAACACCACCACGTCCGGGGAGTCCTCGGCCTCGCCCGCGCGGATGTAACCCGCCTGCTCCAGCAGGCCGGAGATGCGCTCGGAGTCGTGCACGTTCATCTGGCAGCCGTAGGTGCGTACCTGGTAGGTGCGCGGGCTGCCCGCCGCTGCGGTAGTCATGACATGCACAGCGTATCCGGCACCCTGTGGTCGGACGGAACTAGGAGGAGCCGTGTGCCGAAGCATCAAAACCCTGCGTGAGCCGTACACCCCGGAGGTCACCGACGCGGACGTGCAGGCCGCGGCGTTGCAGTACGTCCGGAAGATCTCCGGTTTCCGCGCCCCGGCGGGGCACAACGCCGCCGCCTTCGACGCCGCGGTGACCGCCGTGGCGGCCGCCACCCGCACCCTCCTGGACGACCTCGTCGTCCGCGGCCGGTGAGCGACGGCCCCTTGTCGCCGCTCAGCCGGCCGGGTGCGCTCAGGGTTGGCGCTCACCGGCTGGGTGGTGCTCAGGCGGCCTGGGTGAGGCTCAGGCGGCGGCCAGGGCGGGGTTCACCGAGTCCGGGGCCCAGCGCGACCGGTGGCAGCGCGACCAGCCCCGGCACCGGGGGTCGGCCTCGGTGCACAGCCGCCGGTCGCTGAGCACCTCGCCCTCGTCGGTCTCCCGCACGTCGAAGTGCACCGGGCGGATGCTGCCGTCCGGTGCGACCAGCAGGTGCCGGGTCTCGTCCAGGGTGTCGTCCCGCAGCAGGCAGTTGCGGTCCAGCAGCCGGGCCAGTGCCGCGATGCTGGGCAGCTCGGGCAGCCCGTCCGGGACCCCGTAACAGTCCACGATCGTGGCGAACTCCCCGGGCGCCTGCCACACGTCGCAGACCACCGCGTACGTCGGCAGTCGCGCCGGGTCGGCGACGGCCAGGGGCATCACCACCCGACCGAGCGCATCGGCCAGTGCCGGGTAGACCTCCACCGGTCGTACCTGGTCGATTCTCCAGTTCCACAGCTCGGTCATGCCGCCTCCTCGCTGTGCTCGTCCCAGGGGCCTCGGGAGCGGGCCCTACCCACGATGGTGGGGGGCATTTGCCCTCAGGCGGGGGCAAGTTACCGGTCTGTGACCATTCTGGGCAATTTTCCCCGAGGCACCTCGCTGTGAGTATCGGGAAGGTGACAGATTATCGGGTATCGCGCGCGGGGGTAAGCACGGCACGCCGCAGCCCGCACCACCTCAGCGCAGTACGACCAGGTGCTCGCCGCGCGGTAGCAGCTCACCGATCACGGGTGCGCCCGGAATCTCCCCGGCCACCAGCAGGCCGCCGGAGGTCTGCGCGTCGGCCAGCAGCAACCGGTCGATCTCCCCCGCCGCCGCCAGGTCGGTCCAGGGAGTGACCCACTCCAGGTTCCGGCGCGAGCCACCGCTGACGTACCCCTCCCGGGCCGCCTCCCGGGCACCGGCCAGGTACGGCACCCGGTCGATGTCGATGGCCACCGTCAGCTCGCTGGCCCGGGCCAGCTTGGAGGCGTGGCCGAGCAGGCCGAATCCGGTCACGTCCGTGCCGCACCGCACCCCGGCCGCCACCGCCGCCTGGGCCGCCTCCCGGTTGAGGGTGGTCATCGCCGCGACCGCCTCGGGGAAGGTCTCCCCGGTGTTCTTGTGCCGGGTGTTGAGCACCCCCACACCGAGCGGCTTGGTCAGCGACAGCGGCAGTCCGGCCCGCCCCGCGTCCAGGGTGATCAGTTCCTCGGGGCGGACCAGCCCGGTGACCGCCAGGCCGTACTTCGGGCCGTCGTCGTCGACGCTGTGCCCGCCGGCCAGGTGACAGCCGGCCTCCCGGGCGACGTCACGGCCGCCACGCAGCACCTCCCGGGCCAACTCTAGGGGGAGCACCTCCCGGGGCCAGCAGAGCAGGTTGAGGGCGACCAGAGGGCGGCCGCCCATCGCGTACACGTCCGACAGGGCGTTGGTCGCGGCGATCCGGCCCCAGTCGTAGGCGTCGTCGACGACCGGGGTGAAGAAGTCCGCGGTGCTCACCACCCCGGTGTGCGGGTCCAACCGGACCACGGCGGCGTCGTCGCCATGGTCCAGTCCGACCAACAGATCCGGCGAGCTGACGGCCGGGCCCAGCCCGGCCACCATCGCCTCCAACTCACCCGGCGGAATCTTGCACGCGCATCCGCCACCCCGGGCGTACCTGGTCAATCGCACCTGCTCTGCCACCCTCCCATGATCTACATCACCGCCCGAAATCGCCACCAGGAGCGGGCAATTTCGGACGCTGGGACGCGATCCGCCAGGGTGTTACCGCCTCGTGACCATCTGAGTTGTGTTCAGCCACGTCAGCCCGCCTACAGTGGCCGTCATCCGGGGGTCGACCGACCCCGAAAGCAACGAGGGGGACGGTGGACGACGTGACGACGGGCGAACCGCTCATCGTGCTGGATTCGGTCAACAAGTGGTTTGGGCCGCTGCACGTGCTGAACGATGTCTCGCTGTCGGTGGGTCGGGGCGAAGTGGTCGTGGTCATCGGCCCGTCCGGCTCCGGCAAGTCGACCCTGTGCCGCACGATCAACCGACTTGAGCCGATCAATTCCGGCACCATCACCTTCGACGGGCAGGAACTGCCGGCGGAGGGCAAGGCACTGGCCAAGCTGCGCAGCGAGGTCGGCATGGTGTTCCAGTCGTTCAACCTCTTCGCGCACAAGACGATCCTGGAGAACGTCACTCTGGGCCCGATCAAGGTGCGCAAGGAGAAGCCCGCCGCGGTACGCGAGCGGGGCCTGGCCCTACTCGACCGGGTGGGCATCGCCAACCAGGCCGACAAGTTCCCGGCCCAGCTCTCCGGCGGGCAGCAGCAGCGGGCCGCGATCGCGCGGGCGCTGGCCATGCAGCCCAAGGCGATGCTCTTCGACGAGCCCACGAGCGCCTTGGACCCGGAGATGGTCGGCGAGGTGCTGGACGTCATGACCTCGCTGGCCCGCGAAGGCATGACCATGGTCGTGGTCACCCACGAGATGGGCTTCGCGCGGCACGCCGCCAACCGGGTCATCTTCATGGCCGACGGCAAACTCGTGGAGGACGCTACTCCGGCGGAGTTCTTCGCCAACCCGCGTAGCGAGCGCGCCAAGGACTTCCTCTCCAAAATCCTCACGCACTAAACCCCTTAGCGGAGTGTGCCGTGACCCGGCAGGCTCCCATTCCAGAAGGAGAAACACCTATGCGAATGAAGCGCATGGCGGCCGTCGCCGCCGCTGCCGGTCTCGCGGTCACCATGGCCGCCTGTGGCGGCGACAGCGACGAGGGCGGCAGCAGCACCGGCGCCACCGGCATCGTCGGCAAGGCCGAGAGCCAGAAGAAGCTGGTCATCGGCGTCAAGGCCGACCAGCCCGGCCTGGGTCTTCAGACCGGCAGCCAGTACGAGGGCTTCGACATCGAGATCGGCAAGATCATCGCGAAGGGCCTCGGCGTCGACGCGGGCAACATCGAGTGGAAGACCACCGTGTCGGCCAACCGTGAGCCCTTCATCGAGCAGGGCACCGTCGACCTGGTGGTGGCGACCTACACCATCAACGACGAGCGCAAGCAGAAGATCAACTTCGCTGGCCCGTACTACATCGCCGGCCAGGACCTGCTGGTCAAGTCCGACTCCACCCTGACCGGCCCGGACCAGCTGGCCGGCAAGACGGTCTGCTCGGTCAGCGGCTCGACCCCGGCCAAGCGGATCCAGGAGAACTACCCGGACGCTCGGCTGCAGCAGTTCGACTCGTACTCCAAGTGCCTGCCGCTGCTCGACGGTGGCCAGGTTGACGCCGTGACCACCGACGACATCATCCTCGCCGGCTACGCCGCGCAGGACCAGTACGCCGGCAAGTTCAAGGTCGTCGGCAGCACCTTCTCCGACGAGCCGTACGGCATCGGCCTGAAGAAGGACGACACCACCGGCTGCGAGAAGATCAACGAGATCCTCAAGGCTGCCGCCGCCGACGGTAGCTACAAGGCCGCCTGGGACACCACCCTGGGCAAGAGCGGCACCCCCGCGCCCGAGCTGGACACCACCAAGCTGACCCACTGCGGCGCATGACCGGTACCGGAGCCGGCATCCCGCGTGGGTGCCGGCTCCGGCCTGTCACCGGCCGCCAACACGTGCCCCGGGAGCCGAAGCATGCACGTATTCACTGATCCGAAGAACTTCGACGCGTACGTGTCGGGTTTCCTCTGGATCCTCAAGCTGACCGGCGCGTCAGCGGCCACCGCGCTGGTGCTCGGCGTGTTGCTGGCCGCGATGCGGGTCTCCCCCGTACCCGTACTGCGCGGCTTCGGCGCAGCCTGGGTCAACATCTTCCGTAACACCCCGCTCACCCTGGTCGTCTTCTTCTGCTACTTCGGCCTGTTCGTCACCCTCGGGCTGAGCCTGTCGCAGGATCTGGACCTCAACGTCTTCTGGCTCGGCGTGATCGGCCTGTCGACCTACACCTCCGCGTTCGTCTGTGAGGCGGTCCGCTCCGGCATCAACACCGTGCCGACCGGGCAGGCCGAAGCGGCCCGGGCCATCGGGCTGACCTTCGGGCAGACCCTGCGGATCGTGGTCCTGCCGCAGGCCGCGCGTTCGGTGATCGCGCCGTTCGGCAGCATTCTGATCGCGCTCTGCAAGAACGCCACGATCGTCGGCACCATCGGGTTGATGGAGTCCTCCAACGTGATGAAGGACCTGATCAACTTCAACGGTGACGCCGTCATCCAGATCTTCCTGGTCTTCGCCGGCACGTTCGCCGCGCTCCTCATCCCCACCGGCTACTTCTTCGGCTGGCTGGCCAACAAACTGGCGGTGAAGCGCTGATGAGCACCAGCAGCGTCCTCTACGACCACCCGGGGCCACGCGCCAAGGTGCGCAACACCGTGCTCAGCGTGGTCTTCGGTGTCGCCCTGCTCGGGCTGGTCTACTGGATCTACACCAAGTTCGACCAGGCGAACCAGTTGGAAGCCTGGCTGTGGAAGCCGTTCACCGAGCCGAAGACCTGGACCCAGTTCATCGTGCCGGGCCTGTGGGCCACCCTCAAGGCGGCCGGGCTGGGCATGTTGCTCTCCCTGGCCTTCGGCATCATCTTCGCGGTCGCCCGGCTCTCCGACCACCGGTGGATCAGCATTCCGGCCGGTGCGATCGTGGAGTTCTTCCGGGCCGTACCCCTGCTGTTGATGATCTTCTTCATCTTCTACGGCCTCCCGTATGTGATCGACGGGCCGGTGACCGCCTTCTGGGCCGTGGTGATCGGTCTGACCCTCTACAACGGGTCGGTGCTGGCCGAGGCCTTCCGCGCCGGCATCCGGTCCCTGCCGGGCGGCCAGGCCGAGGCGGCGTACGCGATCGGTATGCGCAAGACCCAGGTCATGCAGCTGATCCTGATCCCGCAGGCGGCCCGGGCCATGCTGCCGATCATCGTCAGCCAGCTGGTGGTGCTGCTCAAGGACACCGCACTGGGCTACATCGTGGCCTACCCCGAGCTGCTCCAGCGGGGTGTCAACGACCTCGCCGCCAACTACGGCAACATCATCCCGGCGGCGATCGTCATCGCGGTGATCTACATCATCATCAACTCCCTGCTGACCGCCTTCGCCGGTTGGCTGGAGCGCCGCACCGCCACCCGCCGGGCGCGCAAACCGCGTAACAACCAGGCCCCGACCAACGCCACCACGGTCGAGCCGCAAGGCTGAGCGAACCTCGACGTACGCGACAGGGCCGGCCCATTCGGGCCGGCCCTGTCGTTTCTAGTCTGTGGGGGTGTGCCCCGCCGCAGCGCTGCGGCGGCCGGGCCCCTCGGTCAGCGGGCGATCTCGGTGACCCGGGACTCGCGGACCACGGTCACCCGGATCTGACCGGGATAGGTCAGCTCCTCCTCGATCTGCTTGGCCACGTCCCGGGCCAGCACCGCCGCGCCGATGTCGTCCACGTCGTCCGGCTTGACCATCACCCGGATCTCCCGGCCGGCCTGCATGGCGAAGACCTTCTCCACCCCAAGCTTGCCGGCCGCGATCTCCTCGATCCGCTCCAGCCGCTTCACGTACGCCTCCAGGCTCTCCCGCCGGGCCCCCGGCCGACCCCCCGAGCAGGCGTCCGAGGCCTGGGTCAGCACCGCCTCGACGGTCTGCGGCGGCACCTCGTTGTGGTGCGCCTCGATGGCGTGCACCACGTCCTCGCTCTCGCCGTACTTGCGGGCCATGTCGGCGCCGATGATGGCGTGGCTGCCCTCCACCTCATGGGTGAGTGCCTTGCCGATGTCGTGCAGGAAGGCCGACCGCTTGATCAGTGGCACGTCCAGGCGCAGCTCGGCGGCCATGATGCCGGCGATGTGCGCGGTCTCCACCAGATGCTTGAGCACGTTCTGCCCATACGAGGTGCGGTAACGCAGCCGCCCCAACAGGGTCACCAGCTCCGGGTGGATCTCGGTGATGCCGACCTCCACCAGGGCGTCCTCGGCGGCCCGCTGGCACAGCTGGTCCACCTCCTGCCGGGCCAGCTCGTGCACCTCCTCGATGCGGTGCGGGTGGATCCGCCCGTCCAGCACCAGCTTCTCCAGGGTCAGTCGACCCACCTCCCGGCGTACCGGGTCGAAGCAGGACAGCAACACCGCCTCGGGAGTGTCGTCGATGATCAGGTTGACCCCGGTCACCGACTCGAAGGCCCGGATGTTGCGGCCCTCCCGGCCGATGATCCGGCCCTTCATCTCGTCACCCGGCAGGTGCAGCACACTGACCACGCTCTCGGCGGTCTGCTCACTGGCCACCCGCTGGATGGCGTCGACCACGATGTGCCGGGCCCGCTGTTCCGCGGTCGAGCGGGCATCCGACTCGATCTCCCGCACCAGCAGCGCGGCCTCCCGCTTGGCCTGGCTCTCGATGGACTCCACCAGCTCGGCCCGGGCGGTGTCGGCGGTCAACCCCGCCACCCGCTCCAACTCGCGCCGCCGCTGGCTCTCCGCCTCGGCCAGTTCCGCCTCCCGGACGGTCAGGGCGGCCTCCCGGGCGGCGAGCGTGGCACTGGCCGCGGTCAGCTGCCGCTCCCGCTCGGCCAGTCGCTCCACCTCCTCGGTGTGCATCCGCTCCCGCTCGTCCATCCGGGCCGCCCGCCGCTCCACCTCGGCCGCCTGCTCCCGGGTGGTCGCGGCGAGCACCGCCACCTCCCGCTCACCGCTGCGCCGGGCCGCCGCCCGCAACTGCTCGGCGTCCGCCTCGGCCTGCTTGTGCGCCCGTTCCAGCACGGTGTCCGCCTCGGCCCGGGCGTCGTCGAGGACCCGCCGCGCCTCCGCCCTGGCCGCCTTGGCCTCAGCCCGGGCCGCCGCCGCCTCGGCCCGGGCCGCCGCCGCCGCGGACTTCGCCACATCGATGGTGCTGTTCGCCTCGTCGGCGGCCGTCCGGAGCGCGGCCAGGGACTGCTCCTGGCGGTCCTTCTCGGCGATGTACGCCGGATCCTCCGGCACCGGTCGCGTCTGTAGCCCGCGCAGCACTCGCGCCCCGAAGACCGCCGCGGCGAGCACCACCACGGTCAGCACCAGCACGACGATCAGGAGTACGACGTCCAGGGCCCTCATGCCGGCACCCCGCCCTGTCGAAGGGCCGCAGAGCCACACCGGTCAGCACCCGGCCGCAATACCGGATCATCCGGGTGCCCGGAGCTCTGCTCATCCTCGTCGGCGGCGCCGGAGTCCGCGCCGGCCCGCCCGCCACGCTCGCTCATGCCGGCCATCCGGTGAACCTCTGTCGCCCCGCCATGGCGCGCCTCCCCTGAACGTCGCGCCGTAGGAGCCGCCGGTGGGCGTGCTCCTACGGCTCTGGACGCCCGACCGGAGCGCAGGCCGCGGATAGCTCTCCCTGCCGACGGTCCGTGGGGACCCTCGGCAGGCCAGGTGCAGTTGTCGCCTCGGCCCCGGACCGGCCTGTCCGAAGCTGGCGTCAGTGGCCGTTGACGCTGGCCAAAGTGATGCTGTTCTGTTACGCGATCTATGTTGTGCGCTTAGCCTGCGCTTGGTCGGGCAATGTGAGCCTTTATGGCGAGGCTAGGTCTCCGAGGGCCTCCGGTCAAGAAGTCATGATCAAACCACCCGGACGGAGCGAAGTTGCGTCGTGACGCTGCGCTGATCACGAGTCGGTCAGAGCGACACAATCGAGACGATTATCGACCCGGATCCCCGGCCCCCGGCCCAGCGGCCCGGTCAACCGGCCCCCAGTGCCGTGGCGGCAGCCACCAGAGCGGCGTTGTCCGGCGCCGGCGACCCGTCCGGCAGCCACAGGGTGTCCTCCAGCCCGATCCGGGTGGCCAGGCCCCGCCGGACCGCCTCCGCCAACACCGCCCAGACCCCGGCACCCTCGGCGTGCAACAGCACCCCAGGCCCTCCCGGCGGGAGCGCGTCGAGCATAGCGGCCGCCTCGGCCAGGGCATCCTCCGGCGCGGGCGCCATGCACTCCACCAGCACCCGGCCGACCGGCACCCGCCAGCCGAGGTAGGCCTCGACCGCCGGGGGTGTCCAGAGCCCGGCCTCCACCATGACCCCCCGCTCATGCAGGGCCCGCGCCACCGCCTCCGCCCCGGGCTCGTGCGCGTTGACCGAGGCGAAGTCGGGCAGCACCGTCCAGGACTGCACCGCCGCCACCCGGGCCTGCGGATCCGGTTCCATCCACGCCCCGGTGCTCACCCCCACCGGCAGGCCCGGCACCGCCGCGCGGATCGCCACCAGGGCATCGGCGACGACCTCCGGCCGCAGGGACTCCACCCCCTCGGCGGTACGCGGATGAACATGCACCGCAGCGACCCCCAGCCCGGCGCACCGGGCCGCGTCGGCCGCCAACTCGGCAGGGCTCAACGGTAGGGCAGGATGGCTGTCGCGGGCACGGTTCCCGTTGAGGCACCCCTGCAACATCCTCGCGCCTCCTGTCGGCCCGGCGGTCACCCCTCGGTGTCGGCCAGGGCGTCCGCGTCGATCTGCTCGGCGAACTCGGCCGCCTCGACGCTCTGCGCCGCCAGGGCCTCCTTGACCGCCCGGATCGCCACCCCCGGCGGGTAGCCCTTGCGGGCCAACATGCCCACCAGCCGCCGGAACACCGCCTCCGGCTCACCCCGGACGGTACGCAGCTTCCGCTGCACCAGAGCCCGGGCCGTCTCCGCCTCCGTGCTCTCGTCCAACTCCTCCAGGGCCGCGCTGGCGGTGTCCCCGTCCACCCCGCGCTGCCGTAGCTCGTTGGCCAGGGCCCGGCGGGCCAGCCCACGACCGGAGTGCCGACTGCTCACCCAGGCCCGGGCGAACGCGGCGTCGTCGATGATGCCTACCTCGTCGTACCGGTCGAGAACCTCGCCGGCGGTCTCCTCGGAGATGCCCCGCCGGGCCAGGGCGGTGGCCAACTCGGCGCGGGTGCGGGGGCGGACCGCCAGTTGCCGCAGGCAGATCTCCCGGGCCACCTCGGCCTCGTCCCGCCCGGTGGCAGCCACCTGGTCGGCATCGTCCCGCCCGGCGGCACCAGGGCCCGGTGTGGACTCGTCGCCGGAGGTGCGGCGGCCCCGGCGCGGACGCGGTGTGGAGTCACCCGTGCGGGGCGGACTGGCATCCCAGCCCCGCCCCGTACGGGCACGTCGTCCAGCCACTGATCAGATCGATCAGAAGTCGACCGGCGGCAGCTCCGGGCCACCGGCGGCATCGCCCGAGCCGACCCCGACACCGAGCTTCTCCAGGATCTTCTTCTCGATCTCGGCGGCCACGTCCGGGTTCTCCCGGAGGAACTCGCGGGCCTTCTCCTTGCCCTGGCCGAGCTGGTCGCCCTCGTAGGTGTACCAGGCGCCGGACTTCCGGATGATCGCCTGCTCGACACCGACGTCGATCAGCGAGCCCTCGCGGGAGATGCCCTTGCCGTACATGATGTCGAACTCGGCCTGCTTGAACGGAGAGGCGACCTTGTTCTTCACGACCTTGACCCGGGTGCGGTTACCGACCACGTCGGTGCCGTCCTTCAGGCTCTCGATGCGCCGCACGTCGAGCCGGACCGAGGCGTAGAACTTCAACGCCCGACCACCCGTGGTCGTCTCGGGACTCCCGAACATGACCCCGATCTTCTCGCGGAGCTGGTTGATGAAGATCGCGGTGGTGCCGGTGTTGTTGAGCACACCGGTGATCTTCCGCAGCGCCTGGCTCATCAACCGGGCCTGCAGACCCACGTGGCTGTCGCCCATCTCACCCTCGATCTCGGCCCGCGGCACCAGCGCGGCCACCGAGTCGATCACGATGATGTCCAGCGCGCCGGAGCGGACCAGCATGTCCGCGATCTCCAGCGCCTGCTCGCCGGTGTCCGGCTGGGAGACCAGCAGGGCGTCGGTGTCGACACCGAGGGCCCTGGCGTACTCCGGGTCGAGTGCGTGCTCGGCGTCGATGAAGGCGGCGATGCCGCCGTTGCGCTGGGCGTTGGCCACCGCGTGCAGGGCGACCGTGGTCTTACCGCTGCTCTCCGGGCCGTAGATCTCGATGACCCGCCCCCGGGGCAGACCCCCCACGCCGAGAGCCACATCGAGCGCGATGGAGCCGGTGGGGATGATCGCGGTCTGCACGACCGGCCGCTCCCCCAGCCGCATCACCGAGCCCTTGCCGAACTGTTTGTCGATCTGAGCGAGAGCAAGGTCAAGCGCCTTCTCCCGGTCAGGCCCTGCCGCCATCGTTGCCACCCCTGCCTTCGCCGGCGTCTTTCCTGAGCTTCGCGTCACGCGACACACGCTAGGCGCTGGGTCCGACAGAAAACCAGCCGACCTGCCGTGGCCTGTGGACGAGCACCTGCCTGTGGACAATAGCCGAACAGGTGTACGAGTCGGCAACAGACACGCGGAAGTAACGAATCGGCTGCTCAGCGTAGCCGGGCGGGTACCCGGTCGGGATAGGCGGCGACCACCGCACGCCACACCACGTGGGTCTGCTCACCCTCGGCCAGGGCCTGCTCGATGGTCCGCCCGCCCAACTGCGACAGCACCTGGTCGCGGGCGATACTTGCCGCGTAGCCCGGCCCGAACGCCTCCTCCAGCCGCGTCCAGAAGTCCGTCAGCCGCACTGTGCCCGCCCCTCCTGCTCCGGTACGCCCGGCCGCACCGGACGCAACGCTAGTGCCAGCAGCGGTGCCACCGCGACCGCGGCGAGCAGGCTCAGCACCGGATAGCCCGCCCACTCCATGACGAAACCGCTGACCGCCCCGGCCAGGGCACCGGCCAACCCCATCAGCAGGTCGGACAGGCCCTGGGCGTGCGGTCGTACCGCGTCCGGCACCGACTCCGACAGCAGGGTGGAACCGGCCACCATGGTCGCCGACCAGCCCAGCCCGAGCAGCACCAGCCCGACGGCCAGCCGGAAAGTGCTGTGCCCGGCGGTGCCGGCGACCGCGCAGGCGGCCAGCAGCATGCCGACCCCGCCGAGGATGACCCCGCGCCGGCCGAGCCGGTCGGCCAGCCAGCCGACCAGCGGCGCCAACGCATACATGCCGGCGATGTGCAGGCTGAGCACCAGGCCGACCACCGGGAGCACCTCCTCGACGGGATAGTGGTCCCGCAGGTGCACCGGGGCCATCGCCATCACCGCCACCATCACCAGGTGGCCGACCGCCACGGCGGCGACCCCGAGTCGGGCGGCGGGCTGGGCGCGTACCACCAGCCAGCCGGCCCGCAGACCCGCGCCGCGCCCGGCCGACGGCGCGGTGGGCAACTTGACCGGCGTCCCCGCACCGGTCCCGGCCGGCTCGGTGGCGGGGTCCGGGCCGGTCCGGGCCGCCGCGAACCGGCGGGCCGTGAGCAGCGGGTCCGGCCGCAACCACAGCAGCAGTACGCCGGCAGCCAGCAGGAACGCCACCGTGCTGAAGGCGAAGGGACCGGACAGTGGTGGCAGTCCCCAACCCCCGCCGGCCCGGTCGGCGAGCGCGGCGAAGTTCGGTGCCGCCACCGCGCCGACCGTGGTGGCCCAGACGATCAGGGACAGTTGCCGGGCCCGGCGGTCCGGTGCGGCGAGATCCACCGCGGCGTAGCGGGCCTGGAGATTGGCCGCGGAGCCGCCACCGAACATGAGCATGCCGAGGAAGAGCAGCGGGATCGACCCGCTCGCCGCGGCGAGCACCACCAGGGCCCCGCCCACGGCCCCGACACCGTACGCGAAGGCCAGGCCGGGCCGACGGCCGTGTCGGGTGATGATCCGGGTGACCGGGATGGCGAGCAGGGCACCGCCGACCACGGAGGCGCTCAGCACCAGGCCGGAGACCGCGGTGCCGGCGATCTCGGCAGCGAGCAGCCCACCGACGGCGATGCCGATGGTCACCCCGATGCCACCGATGATCTGGGTGCTGAACAGCAGGCGCAGGGTACGCCGCTGGATCGGCACGACGTCGGGCGGCGCGGATGCCGTGGTGGTCAGATCGGTGGTCAACGCTCGTCCTCGGCTTCCGTCACGATTCCCGGCCGCGCCCGATGATCTCCTTCGTGATCCCGGTGGTGCCGCCGTGGCCTGCTGGCGGCAAGTGTGTCACTGACCTGCCGGATTCCGCTGTCTGGTGGCGAGCCGGGTGGTGATCCGGGTAGCCGGCGGAGCCGGGTGCGGCACGGTCAGGTCAGGGCTCGTGCGGCGACGGTCAGGTCGGCGACCAGTCCTTCGTACGCCTTGTCCTGGTTGTCTGCGCGGAGCACGGCGGAGGGGTGGATGGTGGCCAGCAGGCGGGCCGACGGCGCGTCCGTGGTGTCTCCGGCGCTGTCCACCGGTACCCGTTGGAAGTCCTCGGGGTGCTGGGCGGCGGCCGGCCAGGGCAGCAGTTCGCCACGCTGGCGGGTGACCCGGAAACCCGGACCCAGCAGGGCCTTCGCAGCGGTGGCGCCGAGCACCACGATGACCTCCGGGCTCAGCTTGGTGAACTCGGCGACCAACCAGGGTCGGCAGGCGGTGATGTGCACCTGGTCCGGGGTCTGGTGGATGCGTCGCCTGCCACGCAGTTCAAACCGGAAGTGCTTGACCGCGTTGGTGAGGTAGATGTGGCCGGGGTCGAGCCCCGCGTCATCGACCGCGCGACGCAGCAGCCGGCCCGCGGGGCCGACGAAGGGCAGTCCCTTCTGGTCCTCCATGTCGCCGGGTTGCTCACCGACGAAGACCAGCCGGGCGGTGGCGTCACCCCGACCGAAGACGGTCTGCGAGGCGTCCCGGTACAGCTCGCAGCCCCGACAGCCGGCAGCGGCCGCGCGCAGGTCGTCGAGGGTCTCCGCCTGCGGTGGAATGAACTGCTGCGCCCCGGGCGCAATATCGACCATACCCACCTTTCTACCCGCCCCACCCACCCCCGCCCCCCACCACCCCGCCAAGCCACCCCGACCCGGCCACCCGCGCCACCCGCGCCACCCGCGCCACCCGCGCCACCCGCGCCACCCGCGCCACCCGCGCCGATCATGCACTTTTGGTCTCCCTTTTGCACACGAATACGAGGTATGCCCCGACCAAAGGTGCAAGATCGCGGGGGTGGGGCGGGCGCGCGGCGGGGCGTGGGACGGTGGGGGTGGGGTGGGTTAGGTGGTGAAGTGGGGGGGTGGGGTGGGGTGGGCGGCCTGGGTGAGGGTTTGGGTTAGGGGGTGGAGGTCCGGGTCGGTGAGGGGGCTGACGGTGAGGCGTAGGGCGGGCGGGCTGGCGATGCGGAAGAGGGCGCCGGGGGCGGCCAGCCAGCCGGCGTCGCGCAGCACGGTGGAGGCGACGGTCTCGTCGGGCACCGGCACCCAGACGTTGAGCCCGCTGCGGCCGTGTGCGGTCAGGCCGCGTTCGGCCAGGGCCTCGACGAGTCCGCGGCGGCGGCGTTCGTAGCTGTCGGCGGCCCGTTCGATCAGGGCGGTCACCGCCGGGTCGCGCCACAGGGAGAGCACCAGCCGCTGCGCCACGGTGGAGACCCAGCCGGCGCCGACCCGGGTACGGCCGGCCACCCGGGCCACCGTGGTCTCGTCTCCGGCCAGCACGGCCAGGCGCAGGTCGGGGCCGAAGGGTTTGCTCACCGAGCGGAGGAAGGCCCAGTGGGCGGTCGCCCCGGCCAGGGGATGCAGCGGCACCCGGGCCAGTTCGGCGGCGTGGTCGTCCTCGATCAGCAGTACGTCGGCGCGGCCGGCCAGCAGGTCACGCAGGGCGGCAGCGCGGTCGGCGGAGACGGCCGCACCGGTGGGGTTCTGGGCGCGACTGGTCACGATGAGCGCCCGGGCCCCGGCGGCGAGGGCGGCGGCCACCCCGGCGACCAGTGGGCCGTCGTCGTCGACCGGTACCCCGATCGGGCGTAGGCCCAGGGCGGCGATGAGGTCGAGTTGGTTGGCCCACCCGGGATCCTCCACGGCCACCGCGTCTCCGGGGCGCAGCCAGGTGGTGAGGAGTCGTTCGATGCCGTCGAGGGCCCCGCCGCTGAGGGTCAGGTCGGCGGCGGGTACGCCGTCGGCGGCCAGCCGTTCGCGCGCCGCCTCGGCGAACTCGGGCAGGGTGCCGGCGTCGGAGTAGCTGATCGCCGGGCCGATGGTGTCGGCCAGCGCGGCCAGGTGAGGGCCGAGCGGTGGGAGCAGTCCGGCCTCCGGTTCGCCTCGGGACAGGTCGCGCAGTCCGGCGGCGGATGGTGGGTGCAGGGCGGACCGGCGGGCGGCCACCGGCGGACGGGGGCGGACCCGGGTGCCGTGCCGACCGGCGGTGACGATGAGTCCACGTTGGCGTAGTTCGGCGTAGGCGCGGGAGACCGTGGCCGGGCTGACGGCCAGGTCGGCGGCGAGGACGCGCACCGGGGGCAGGGGGTCGCCGGGGGCCAGGGCGGCGTCGCGGATGCCGGACTCGATGCTGGCGGAGATCTCGGCGGCTGTCGTACCGGTCACCTGATATCGTGCTGACACAAATTCGGTATTGTACTAGAACAAAGGCGGGAGCATGTACGCGCCGACTGCCCGAACCACCGCCAGCCGCTCCCGGGAGCGGATGAGCTACGACCGCGCCGCCGCCCACGCCGTGCTGGACGAGGCGTACCACTGTGCCCTCGGCTTCACCGTGGACGGTGAGCCCCGGGTGCTGCCCACCCTGCACGTACGCCTGGGTGACACCCTCTACCTGCACGGCTCCACCGGCAGCCGGCCCCTGCTGGCGGCCCGGGGTGCGGGGTTGCCGGTCTGCGTGGCCGTCACCCTGTTGGACGGCCTGGTCTACGCCCGTTCGCAGTTCCACCACAGCGCCAACTACCGCTCGGTGATCGCGCACGGCACCGCCCGGCTGGTCACCGACCCCGCCGAGAAGGCCGAGGTGCTGACCGCCCTGGTCGACAAGGTCGGCCCCGGCCGCGCGGCGGAGAGTCGGCCGCCGAACCGCCGGGAGCTGGCCGAGACCGCGGTGCTGGCCTTGCCGTTGACGGAGGTCTCCGTACGCTCCCGCGCCGGTGGCGTCAACGAGGACCCGGCCGACCATGCGCTGCCGCACTGGGCCGGGGTGCTTCCGCTGCGGTTGACCGCCGGGCTACCGGAGCCGGACCTCGGGGTCACCGTGCCGGTGCCGCCCTATCTGCGACCTGCCCGCACCTCTTGGCATGAGCCCGTGGTGCTGGGCGGCGAGCACGTACTGCTGGAGCCCCTGGACCTGACTCACGCCGAGGGCCTGTTCGCCGCCACCGCCGACCCGCAGGTGTGGCAGCATCTCGGCGCCCCTCAGCCGGCGACCGTGGACGAGTTGAGCGCTGCCATCGGGGCCTACCTGGCCGCCGGGCTACGGGGTGAGCAGGTGCCCTGGGTACAGCGCTGCGCGGTGACCGGCGCGGTGGTCGGCACCACCTCGTACTACGAGATCGATCCCGAGCGGCGGTCGGTGGCCATCGGGCACACCATCCTCGGCCGGCCCTGGTGGCGTACCGGGATCAACACCGAGGCCAAGCTGCTGCTGCTGGAACGGGCCTTCGGCGAGTTGGCGGCGGTGCGGGTGGTGTGGCACACCGACATCCGCAACGAGCGATCCCAGCGCGCCATCGAACGGCTCGGCGCGACCCGGGAGGGGGTGCTGCGTAAGCACCGGCTGCGTCCGGACGGCTCCTGGCGGGACACCGTGCAATATTCGATGACTGTCGAAGAGTGGCCGAATGCACAGGTCAGGCTGCGGGAAATGCTTCGCGCGCAGGCACCCGTGGCCTGATGATGTCCAGCGTGCTGGGGATCACCGACATCTGGACGTACGTGCTGGGCACCGTGGCCATCGTGCTGCTGCCCGGACCCAATTCGCTGTTCGTACTCTCCACCGCCGCGCGACGCGGGGTGGGCGCCGGCTACCGGGCGGCGGGTGGGGTGTTCGTCGGCGACGGGGTGCTGATGTTCCTCTCCGCCGCCGGGGTGGCCTCGCTGCTCAAGGCGTACCCGCCGATCTTCCTCGTGATCAAGTACGTGGGTGCGGCGTACCTGGGCTATGTCGGGTTGACCATGCTGCTCGCGGCCTGGCGGCGCTGGCGGGACCGCAACGATCCCGCCACCCCGCGCCTGATCGACGCCGCCCAGCCGGCGGAGATGCGCAGCCCCTTCCGCAAGGCGCTGGTGATCAGCCTGCTGAACCCGAAGGCGATCCTGTTCTTCGTCTCGTTCTTCATCCAGTTCGTCGACCCGACCTACCCCTGGCCGGCGTTGTCGTTCCTGCTGCTCGGCCTGATCGCCCAGGTGACCAGCGCGCTGTACCTGACGGCGTTGATCTTCGCTGGGACTTTTCTGGCCGCCCAGTTCCGGCAGCGGCGCCGGCTGTCCGCCGGTGCCACCTCGGCCGTCGGGGCCCTCTTCATCGGCTTCGGCCTCAAGCTCGCCCAAGGCTGAGGTGCTCGCCCAAGGCTGAGGGAAGGCTCAGGTGCCGTCGCCGCCGGTGCCGGAGCCACCGGCCGTGCCACCCAGGCCGTAGCCGGGCGGGATCGGCTCGTCGGGTGGGCGGCTGACATGGGCGGACTCGTTGACGGTCGCCGACCAGTCCGCGTGGGCCGCCGCGGCGGCGTGTCGGTTGATGGTCTGGCGCAGCCAGCCGTCGACCGTGGAGATCCAGTCTCGTTCGTCCGCGCCGACATGCCAGACCCGGAACCGGCTGATGCTGGTGTGGGTGATGCCGGCCAGCGCCAGCCGGCGATCGCACCAGAAGATCACCTCGAGGCCGGCGGAGTCGGCCACGAAGATCACCTCCAGTTCGGTGATCGGCCCGGCGTAGAGGGGGCCCACCCAGAAACCCCAGCGCTGGTGCAGGGGCAGGGTCTGCGTCACCCCGGGCAGCCGACCGTCGATCAGCCCGGCCTGACGGGCGCTGAAACCCAGGGTGTCCAGGGCCGCCAGGACATGCTGCTGGGTGGGCAGGGGATGGACGAAGACCGGCACCATCGCGCCCTGGTCCAGCGCCGGTTCGACGGCCACCTCGGTACGCAGCCCCATCCGCAGGCTGAGCAGGGGTACGCCGCCGAGGGTGGTCAGCGGGGTCTCCCAGGGCAGTGGGAACTCGAAGGGGATGGTGCGGGCCCGCCCCGCCCGCAGCACCAGGGCGTCGGAGACCTGCGCCTGGTGGAACTGCACCAGGCGGCGGGGGGCCTCCGGGTCGTCCGGCTCGACCGTGCTGACCAGGCCGAGCCGGACGTGGTAGACCGGCACGTCGACGGAACCGGCGATCAGGTTCACCCGCCCCGGCAGTCGTAGGCCGGGGCGGGTGCTCGGATTGGCCAACGTGGTCTGCACCGTCAGGCCTGTACCGCCCGGCGACACCCCCGTCAGCCGCATCCGTGCCGCTCTTACCTGAGTCGGCGCATCGCGCGCGGGATCGGGTCGGTCTCGTCGTCGAACTCCCCGATGACCTCCTCCAGCAGGTCCTCCAAGGCGACGAACCCGACCGGCCGGGTAGGACCGGCACCGTTGCGGACCATGGCCAACTGCGACTGGCGGGCCCGCATCACGGCCACCGCCTCGTTCACCGTCGCCGTGTCGGGCAGGGTGATCGCCTCGTTCATCAGATCCGACGCGGTCGCCTCCGGCCGGACGGCGGCGGCTCGCACCGCCTCCCGTACGTGCACCAGGCCGACCACCTGACCGGCGGAGTCCAGCACCGCCAGCCGCGACCGGCCACTGTCCTGGCTGACCCGCTCGATCCGGTCCACCGGGTCGTTGTGGCGGACCGTCACCATCCGGTCGAAGGGCTCCATCACCTGGGCCACCGTGGTCCCCTGCAACGCCAGCATGCTGGTCAGCAGTTCGTGCTGGGCGGCACCGAGCAGGCCGTGCTCCCGGGACTGCTCCAGCAGCATCCGCAGCTCGTCCGGGCCGTGCACCTGAGCGAGCTGGTCCTGCGGGTTGACCTTGACCAGCCGCAGCATCGCGTTGGCCACCGCGTTGAGCGCGGACAGCACCGGCCGGGCCACCCGGGCGAAGGCCCGGAAGGGCAGGGCCAGCAGCAGCGCGGACCGCTCCGGATGGGTGATCGCCCAGGACTTCGGTGCCATCTCGCCGACCACCAGGTGCAGGAAGGTGACCAGGCTCAGGGCGAAGATCAGAGCGATCACGTGGCTGGCCCCCGAGGGCAGGCCGACGGCGTGCAGCAGCGGCCCCAACAGCCGTTCGATCGCCGGCTCGGCCAGGGCACCGAGCCCCAGGGTGCACAGGGTGATGCCCAGCTGCGCGCCGGCCAGCATCAGCGACAGTTCGCGTACCCCGTCGAGCGCGGCCTTGGCCGCCCGACCACCGCCGGCTGCCGCCTGCTCCAGGCGGTAGCGCTTGCTGGCCACCAGCGCGAACTCGGCGGCGACGAAGAATCCGTTGAGCGCCAGCAGGATCACCGAGGTGATCAGCGCGAATCCGGTGCTCACGCGCTCACCTCCTCACGCCCACCGGCGAGTTGCAGGCGGACCGAGTCGGCCACGTGCCGGTCGACCGCGAGCACCTCGACCAGGGCCCGCGGGCCCTCCTCGGTGTTGTCACCCTCGGTCGGCAGGCCGATCTCCAGTCGATCGCCGACCTCCGGCACCCGGCCCAGCTCCCGCATGACCAGCCCGGAGAGGGTGTCGTACTCAGGGTGTTCGGGCAACGCGATGCCGGTGCTGTCGGCGACCTCGTCGATGCGCCAGCGCGCCGGTACCACCCAGGAACCGTCGTCCTGTCGGGCCGGGGCCCGCTCCGGCGGGTCGTCCTCGTCGCGGATCGGGCCGACCAGCTCCTCGGCGATGTCCTCCAGGGTGATCACCCCGGCGAAGCCGCCGTACTCGTCGACCACGCAGGCCAACTGCCGGTGTCCGGAACGCAGCCGGTCCAGGACGATCGGCAGGGGCAGGGTCTCCGGCACCAGCAACGGTGCTCCGGCGACCGCGCTGATCGGGGTGGTGGCCCGCTGCGCCGGAGGCACCCGGAGCACGTCGGAGATGCCGACCACTCCGACCAGGTCGTCCACCCCCTCGGCACCCCGTACCGGGAACCGGGAGCGGCCGGTGTCGAGCAGTTCGACCACCCGGCTGATGGTCTCGTCGGCGCGTACGGTGTGCACGTCGACCCGGGGCACCATGACCTCGCCCGCGGTCAGCTCACGGAAGTCGAGCCCTCGGTCGAGCAGTGCGGAGGTCTCGGCGTCCAGGTGACCTTCCAGGCGGGACTCGGCGATGATCTGTTCCAGGTCCTCCGGGGTGGCGCCGCTGGGCAGTTCCTCGATCGGCTCGATACCGAGGCGCCGCAGCAGCCGCACCGCGGCCCGGTCGAACAGTTTGATCAGCGGCCCGGCGAGGGTCATGTAGACCAGGGTCGACCGGGCCAGGGCTCGGGCGACCGGCTCGGGCTCGGCGATGGCCAGGTTCTTCGGGGCCAACTCGCCCACCACCATCTGCACCACGGTAGCGATGACCAGGGCCAGTACGACGGAGAGCGGCAGGGTCACGCTGCTGGAGACCCCGGCCAGCCCGAGCAGCTCGGCCAGGCCGGCACCGAGGAACGGTTCGGCGACGTAACCGACCAGCAGGGCGGTGACGGTGATGCCGAGCTGGGCACCGGAGAGCATGAACGACAGCCGCGCGGTCACCTCCAGGGCCCGGGCGGAAGCCTGGTCCCCCTCGGCGGCGCGTTGCTTGAGCTTGCCCCGGTCCACGGCGACATAGCCGAATTCCTGCGCGACGAAGTAACCCGTCGCGACGGTCAGAACGATGATCAGAAGAAGCCCAACGAGGATCAACACGGGACGCTCAGGGCTCCCGGGGTCGTCGGGTCAGGGGAATGCCGGGGCTTACCCGGCTGGCTACTGCTGCCCTCCTGGGCAGAAGAGTCGATCATGCGAGCCATTCTACCGGCCGAATCCGGCCGGTAGCTGAGGCTGCACCGCGTGCCTCGCGGCGGTGTGGCGCGCGCCCCATCGTCGCCACCTCCGCAGGCGTCGTCACCGCAGGTGTCAGCTTGCTCAGTAGCCCCTCCGGTCACCTCACCGGTCGGCCAGTTCGTCGGCGTCGAGCAGGTCCCGATTCAGCCGGCCGGTGCGGTAGGCCGCCCGACCCACCATCTGGGCGGCGACCGGGGCGGTGGCCAGTTGGAAGACTCCGACCAGGGCGACCATGCCGAGATCAGCGGGGGTACGCAACCGCAGCGCCACCCCGAGCAGCAGCAACAGCACCCCCAGCACCTGCGGCTTGGTGGCGGCGTGCATCCGGCTGAGGGTGTCGGGAAACCGCAGCACCCCGATGGCGGCGGCCAGGCTCAGCAGGGCCCCGGCGACCAGGCTGGCGGCACCCAGCCAGTCGGCCACCTCCGCCAGGGTGGGGCTCCAGTCGAGGGCCGGCACCGCCCCGACCGGGCCGGACACCGCTTCGGTTGGACCGGCGAGTGGCGGTGTCACGGCTGGTCCCGGACGGCGAAGCGGGCCAGGGAGACCGAGCCGACGAAGCCGAGCAGCCCCAGCACCACCAGTACGGGCAGGGTGCTGGCATGTCGGTTGAGCGCCGCCTCCGCGCCCACCGCGCTGACCATCGTGGCCAGCAGCATGTCGGCGGCGACCACCCGGTCCAGCAGTGAGGGCCCCCGGTAGAGCCGCACCAGGGCTAGCAGGGCGGTCACTGACAGCAGACCGGCGATCACCAGGACCAGGACGAAGTTCACCAGGACTCCTTGTCTACGGGAACGGAGCGCACCTGACGCAGTTCGGCGTCCGAACCGACCGCCGCGACGATCCGCCGCTCCACGATGCGGATCTGCTTGCGGGCGGCGACGAGGTCCGCCGGGCCGTGCACGTCGAGCACGTGCACGTAGAGAACGGCGGCCTCCCGGTCCGTCTCCACGATCAAGGTGCCCGGTACGAGAGAAAGCACCTCGGCGGTGAGCGCCAGGTTGAGGTCGGTGGGCACCCGCAGCCGGACCGCCACGATGGCCGACCGGGGCACATAGCCGGGCTGCACCGCGATCCGGGCCACATGCAGGCTGGCCCGGACCAGTTCGGCGACGAACCGCACCCCGAACACCAGCAGGCCGGGCAGCCGCAGCCGGCCACCGAAGGTCACCGGCGGCAACGGGAAGAACAGCAGCACCGCGGCGGCCACCAGCAGGCCGCCCAGCAGGTTCCCCCAGCTGAAGTCGCCCCAGAACAGGTTCCAGGCCAGCACCAGCCAGCCCACCGCGATCAGTCGGTCCCGTCGGCGCCCCCGCCCGGCCGGTGCCCCCTGCGGCCTCGCCGCCCCCGGCCCGGTCACGGCGGCCCACCCGGCAGGACGGCCTGGATGTACGGGGTCCGTTCCCGCAGGTCGACCGCCGCCCCCCGGGTCACCTCGAACAGGGGTCCCGCGACCACGGTCAGGGCCACTCCCAGGACCACCAGGGCGGTGGTGGCACCGACCGTCAGACCGGGCAGCGGGCCGCTCGGGTGGACGGTCTCGCAGGGGGCCCGCCAGAACGCCAGGCTCCACACCCGGCTGGCCACATAGAGGGTCAGCAGGCTGGTCACCGTGCCGACCGCGACCAGGGTCCAGGGCAGCGCCCCGCCGACGGCCACCCCGGCCTGGAGCAGCCCGAGTTTGCCGAGGAAGCCGGAGAAGGGCGGGATGCCGGCGAGGTTCATGGCCGAGACGAAGAAGAGCAGCCCGAGCAGGGGCGCCACCCGGGCCACTCCCCCGAGCCGACGCAGATCGGTACTGCCGGTGCGTTGTTCGACCAGGCCGGCGACCAGGAAGAGGGTGGTCTGGATGGTGATGTGGTGCACCACGTAGAAGATCGCCCCGACGAGTCCGGCGACCGTGCTGAGCCCGACCCCGAAGATCATGTACCCGATGTGGCTGACCAGGGTGAAGGAGAAGAGTCGTTTCATGTCCGACTGGGCCACCGCGCCGAGGATGCCGACCAGCATGGTCAGCCCGGCCACCACCAGCAGCAGGGTGCCCGCCTGGTCGCCGGGGAAGAGCAGGGTCTGGGTCCGGATGATCGCGTACACCCCGACCTTGGTGAGCAGTCCGGCGAAGACGGCGGTGACCGGGGCCGGGGCGGTGGGGTAGCTGTCGGGCAACCAGGCCGACAGGGGGAAGACCGCCGCCTTGATGCCGAAGGCCAGCAGCAGCATCAGTTGCAGGCTCAGTCGGACCCCGTCGGGCAGGGCGTCCAGTCGGGCGGCGAGCTGGGCCAGGTTGAGGGTGCCGGTCGCCGCGTACACCAGACCCACCGAGATCAGGAAGATCATCGAGGCCAGGACGTTGACCACCACGTAGGTGGAGCCGGTACGGATGCGCAGCCGGGTGCCGTTCAGGGTGATCAGGACGAAGCTCGCGGCGAGCAGCATCTCGAAGCCGACGTACAGGTTGAACAGGTCACCGGCGAGGAAGGCGTTGGTCACGCCTGCGGTCAGCACCAGATAGGTGGGGTGGAAGATGGCCAGCGGGGCGCTCTCGCCGGTCTCCCCCTGTCCCTGGCCGATGGAGTAGAGCAGGACGCACAGGGTCACCGCGGAGGAGACGACGAGCATCAGCGCGGCCAGTTGGTCGGCCACCAGCACGATGCCGACCGGTGCGGGCCAGGCACCGATCTCGACGACCAGTGGTCCGTGCCGGTAGGACCGCACCAGCAGCAGTACCGCCACCAGCAGGGTGGCGCCCAGGCAGTTGACGCTGACCAGGCGCTGCGGCACCGGCCGGTTCGCCAGCAGCAGGGTCAGGGCCGCCCCCAGCAACGGCAGCAGCACCGGCAGCGGTACGAGGGTGTTCATCGCCGGCCCTCGCTCTCGCCCGGCAGGGGTCGGTTCATCCGGGCCCCTTCCGGCGTCGCCGGGGTGCCGGCGCGTCGAGTTGTTCGGGGTCGGCCTCCGGCGGTTCCTCGCTGAGGTCGACGGTCGAGACCTCCTTGCGGGCGGCGCGGTGCTTGATCCGCTGGTCCTCGATGTCGTCGGGCACCTCGTCGTCGCCGTCCAGGTACCAGCTGCGGTAGCTGACGGCCAGCAGGAAGGCGGTGAACCCGAAGGTGATCACGATGGCGGTCAGCACCATGGCCTGCGGCAGGGGGTCGCTCATCGCGGCCGGGTCGGTGACCCCGACCACCGGGGCCCCGCCGGGGCGGCCACCGAAGATGATGAGCAGGTTGATCCCGTTGCTGATCATGATGACCCCGAGCAGGATGCGACTCAGGCTGCGTTCCAGCAGCAGGGTCACCCCGCAACCCACGAGGATCCCGATCGCGATGAAGGACACCAGGTTGGCGCCGGTACCGGTCACCTGGGCCCTCCCCGACGTTGGACGGCCAGCCCACCGGTGAACCCGCCGGACGCCTCGATGTTGCGGTCGACCTCGGCGCCGAGACTGCGCAGCACGTCCAACGCCAACCCGATCACCACCAGGTAGACCCCGATGTCGAAGAAGAGCGAGGTGACCAGGTAGAAGTCGCCGACCAGCGGCAGCCAGAAGTCGACCTTGGCGCTGCTCAGCGCGGCTCCCCCGTCCAGCAGGGTGACCATCGCGGAGCCGACCGCCACGGCCAGTCCGGCCCCGAGCACGGTGCCGGCGCTGACCGGGGCGGCCTCGGCCAGTTCGTACCGCCCACCGGCCAGATACCGCATGGTCAGGGCCAGGCTGGCGACCAACCCGCCGGCGAAGCCGCCACCGGGCGCGTTGTGGCCGGAGAACAGCAGATAGAACGAGAACAGCACCGCGGTGTGGAAGATCAGCCGGGTGATCACCTCCAGCACCAGGGAGCGGTTGCGTTCCCGCAGGGTGACACCCCCGCGCAGCCAGACCGGCCGCCCGGCGACCACCTCCCGACGGTCGAGGTCCAGCCGACGGGGGCGGGGACCGGTGCGGGAGCGTTCGAAGACCAGACTGGCCACCCCGGTCGCGGCGACCACCAGCACGGACAGCTCACCCAGGGTGTCCCAGGCCCGGATGTCGACCAGGGTCACGTTCACCACGTTGCGACCGTGTCCCTGCTCGACGGCGAGTTGGGCGAAGTCCTCCGAGATGCTGCGGGCCTGGCGGGCGGTGGCGGCGGCGACGGCCAGTCCGGCGACGGTCACCCCCACGATCACCCCGACCGTCCGTCGCAGCCACCGACTGCTCCACAGTGGCCGGACGGAGAACCGGCGCGGCAGGCGGCGCAGCACCAGCACGAAGACCGCGATGGTCACGGTCTCCACCAGGAACTGGGTCAGTGCCAGGTCGGGTGCCCCGTGGAGGACGAAGAGCATCGCGGTGCCGTAGCCGGTCACCCCGACCAGCAGCATCGCGGTCATCCGGCGACGAGCCCCCACGGCCAGCAGGGCGGCCACACTGATCACCAGCAGGACCACCGGCTGGACCGGGGTAACCCACGGCGCGATCGGCTGCTGCCAGGGCCGGATCGTCAGCAGCACACCACCGGGGACGGCGGCCAACACCAGCAGGATCAGGCCCAGGTACTGGGGCAGGGAACCCCGCTGGGTGACGCTGGTGACGTCGACGGCGATCCGGTCGAAGCGGTGGGTGACCCACTCGTACCCCTGTCGGCCGCCGACCGGGGCGCGGAGCCAGGCCAGCACGGGGGCCAGCGGACGGCGCGCGAGGAACAGCACCGCCCCGCCGGCCAGGGCCAGCGCGGAGAGCCCGAGGGCCAGGTTGAGGCCCGGCCACAGGGCCAGGTGCCCGTGCAGAGGCCCCAGGATTTCCGCGTACGGCCGCAGCAGGTGGTCGACCGGACCGGCAGCCGTACCGGCGACCAGCCCGGCCAGGGCCAGGGCGGCCGGGGGCAGCAGCATCGCCGAGGGGATCGGCCCCAGGGTGGTCGGCGGGGTCTGCGGGCGGGTGCCGAAGGCCCCCCAGAGGAAGCGCAGGCTGTAGGCGACCGTGAGGACCGTGCCGAGGACCAGCACGGTCAGCACCACCGGGCGGTCGGTGAAGGCGGCGAAGATCGCCTCCTTGGCCACGTAGCCGAGCAGGGGTGGCACCCCGGCCATCGAGGCGGCCGCGAGCAGGGCCACCCCGGCCAGCACCGGTGCGGACCTTCCCAGCCCGGACAGGCGCCGCAGGTCCCGGGTGCCCGCGCCGTGGTCGATCACCCCGACCACGAGGAACAGGGTCGCCTTGAACAACGCGTGCGCGGCCAGCATCGCCAGACCGGCCAGGGCGGCGTCCGCGGTGCCCACCCCGACGGCCACCGCAAGCAGACCCAGTTGGCTCACCGTGCCGTACGCCAGCAGCAGTTTCAGGTCGTTCTGGCGCAGCGCCGCCCAGCCGCCGAGCACCATGGTGGCCAGGCCGCAGATCAGCACCACCGGGCGCCAGGGCCCCACCCCGGCCAGCACCGGGGCCAGCAGACCGAGCAGATAGATGCCCGCCTTCACCATGGCCGCCGCGTGCAGGTACGCGCTCACCGGGGTCGGTGCCGCCATCGCCACCGGCAGCCACGAGGTGAACGGCAGCAGCGCCGACTTGGACAGGGCGCCCAGCAGGATCAGCAGCACGGCGACGACCAGGTACGCGCCACCGGGCAACGGCCGCTCGGCCAGCTCGGACCACCGGTAGGTGCCGCCGTGGTGGCCGAGCATGATGAATCCGACGAGCATGGCCAGGCCGCCCAGGCTGGTCACCATCAGCGCCTGACCGGCCGCCCAGCGGGCGGAGCGCCGCTCGGTGCTGTGCCCGATCAGCAGGTACGACAGGACCGTGGTCAGTTCCCAGCAGACATAGAGCAGCAGCAGGTCGTCCGCGAAGACCAGGCCCAGCATCGCCCCGGCGAAGCCGACCATGACGCCGGCGTACTGGGCGGTGCCCACGGCCTCCGGTGGCAGGTAGCGGGCGCTGTAGATCAGCACCATCGCCCCGACCCCGCCGACCAGCAGGGCCATCAGCCAGGACAGGGTGGTGATCCGAAAGGCCAGCTCCAACCCCAACTGCGGAATCCACCGGTACGTCTCGACGACCGCCCCGCCGTGCGCCACCTGCGGGGTCTGCACCAGCGCCCAGCCGAAGGCGGTGGCCGGGGCCAGGGCCAGGGGGTAGCAGGCGCGGGGACCCCAGCGGCGCACCAGCAGCGGCGCCGTGATGGCCGCCGCGAGGTGCAGGGTCAGCAGTACGAGCACGCGCGCTCCCGGTCGAGGTGGGGCAGCGGCGCCCGTGTCGGGTGCCTGGCGCCTGATAAGGATCAGACGACAGTTCAGGACACCAATGGGCTAGTTCGCCGAAAAAGCCCCATATTCACCTTCGGTCTGGCCAGGGCATCACCCCGGCCCCCGGGTCGGTGCCGGATCAGCGGTGAGGGGCCGGTGGGACCGGGTCGCGCCCGGGACGGGGGTCCACCATCAGGTCCGGTCGGCCGATCCGCCGGGCCACCTTGTTGACCAGCCGCTGGGTGGCGGTCAGGGAGCGCACGGACAGCAGTCGGCCCCGGCTCTCCCGGCGCAGTACGAAGTAGTGCACGGCGACCCGCACCTGGGCCCGGTCGGCCGCGCTGGCCTGTGCGGTGACGAGGACCAACTCCCGCAGGCAGTCGGCCAGCCGCTCGGCCAACTCCAGGTCGGCTCCGCGCAGCCCGGCGCGCAGGGCCACCACCCGACTGTCGACCTTGCGAATCAGGACATCGGTGCCGGAGGTCCCTGGGCCCCGCTGCTCGACGGCCATCCGATCTCCTCACCCATCAGCACACCGCGGGTGAAGTTACTTTATGTTGCCTGACCTAAGCAAGCAGTTAAGTAAGACTTAACGGATTAAGCGCTCAGACAGCGACTAAAGCCTTAACTGCCCAATAACCCACCAGGGGTTCGGGTCGGCGGACCTCCAGGGTCCGGGGCAGGATGGGCTGGTGGCACCATCAAGTGCGGCCCCGACCGGTGGGGCGACCCTCTCCCGGTTCGGTGCGGCCACCCGGGAATGGTTCAGCGCCGCCTTCGAGGCACCTACGGCAGCCCAGGCCGGTGCCTGGGCCGCGGTCGCCGCCGGACGCAACGCCCTGGTGGTGGCGCCGACCGGCTCCGGCAAGACCCTGGCCGCCTTCCTCTGGTCCCTGGACCGGCTGGCCCGCGACCCCGCCCCGGCCGAACCCCGGCACCGGTGCCGGGTGCTCTACGTCAGCCCCCTGAAGGCCCTGGCGGTGGACGTCGAACGTAATCTCCGGGCCCCCCTGGCCGGCATCCGACAGGCCGCCAGCCGGCTCGGGCTGCCCCCGCCGGAGATCACCGTAGGGATGCGTACCGGCGACACCCCGGCGGACGAGCGCCGGGCCTTCGCCCGTACCCCACCGGACATCCTGATCACCACCCCGGAATCGCTGTTCCTGTTGTTGACCTCCGCGGCCCGCGACTCGCTGCGCGGGGTGCAGACGGTGATCCTGGACGAGGTGCACGCGGTGGCCGGCACCAAGCGCGGGGCCCACCTGGCGCTCTCCCTGGAGCGGCTGGACGAACTGTTGCCGGCGGCGGCGCAGCGGATCGGGCTCTCCGCGACCGTTCGACCGATCGAGGAGTGCGCCCGGTTCCTCGGCGGTTCCCGACCGGTCGAGGTGGTCGCCCCGACCACCGCCAAGACCATCGAGGTCAGCGTCCAGGTGCCGGTGGAGGACATGACCCGCCTGGACGAGCAACCCGGCCCCGAGGAGGGGCTGGACGGCCCGCGCACCGCCTCGATCTGGCCCGCCCTGGAGGAACGGGTGTACGCCCTGATCCAGGCACACCGTTCCACGATCGTGTTCACCAACTCCCGGCGCAGCGCCGAGCGACTCTGCGCCCGCCTCAACGAGCTGGCCGCCGAGGAGTCCCCCCAGGAGTCGCCGACGGCACGGCCCACCGGGGTCACCGCCACCCCGGCGCGGATCATGGCTCAGGCCGGTGCGATGGCCGGGGCCCTGCCGGTGATCGCCCGGGCCCACCACGGCAGTGTCTCCCGGGAGGAACGCCGGCACATCGAGGAGTCACTCAAGGCAGGTCAACTGCCCGCGGTGGTGGCCACCTCCAGCCTGGAACTCGGCATCGACATGGGCTCGGTCGACCTGGTGGTGCAGATCGAGGCACCGCCGAGCGTGGCCGCCGGTCTCCAGCGGGTGGGCCGGGCCGGGCACCAGGTAGGCGCGGTGTCGCGGGGGGTGGTGCTGCCCAAGCACCGGGGGGATCTGCTCTCCTGCGCGGTGGTGGCCGAGCGGATGAGCGAGGCCCGGATCGAGGAACTGCACCATCCCCGCAACCCGCTGGACGTGCTCGCCCAGCAGATCGTCGCGATGGTCGCCCTGGACGAGTGGCGGGTCGAGGACCTGGCGGCCGTGGTCCGCCGGGCGGCGCCCTTCGCCGAGTTGCCCGACTCGGCCCTGCACGCCGTACTGGACATGCTCTCCGGGCGCTATCCCTCTACCGCCTTCGCGGAGTTGCGTCCCCGGCTGGTCTGGGATCGCGCCACCGATGTGCTGACCGGCCGCCCGGGGGCCCAGCGGCTGGCGGTGACCAGCGGCGGCACCATTCCGGACCGGGGACTGTTCGGCGTCTTCCTGGCCGGGGCGGAACGCGCCGCCCGGGTCGGCGAACTGGACGAGGAGATGGTCTACGAGTCCCGGGTGGGCGACGTCTTCCTGCTCGGCTCCTCCTCCTGGCGGATCGAGGAGATCACCCCGGATCGGGTGCTGGTCTCCCCCGCCCCCGGGCAGGCCGCCAAGATGCCGTTCTGGAAGGGCGACCAGCCGGGCCGCCCGGTGGAACTGGGCCGGGCGATCGGGGCGCGGATCCGGACCCTGCTGCGCAAGGGCGACGAGGAGGCCACCGCCGCGCTGCGGGCCGCCGGGCTGGACGACTGGGCTGCCGGGAACCTACTGGCCTACCTGCGCGAACAGCAGGCCGCCACCCGCTCCCTGCCGGATGACCGGACGGTCGTGGTCGAGCGGTTCCGCGACGAGCTGGGCGACTGGCGACTGGCCGTGCACAGTGTGCTCGGGGCCCGGGTCAACGCGCCCTGGGCCCTGGCCCTAGCCCGTCGACTCGCCGAACGCTACGGGATGGACGCCCAGGTCCTGCCCTCCGACGACGGGATCGTCGTACGGCTGCCGGACACCGCCGACAGCCCGCCCGGCGCCGACGTGGTGGCCTTCGACCCCGAGGAGATCGCCCAGCTGGTGGAGGAGTCCGTCGGCTCCTCGGCACTGTTCGCCGCCCGGTTCCGGGAGTGCGCCGCCCGCTCGCTGTTGCTGCCCCGCCGTGACCCCCGCCGCCGGCAGCCGCTGTGGCAGCAGCGGCAACGCGCCGCCCAACTGCTCGACGTGGCCCGCGAGTACGCCGATTTCCCGGTCACCCTGGAGGCGGCCCGGGAGTGCCTGCAGGATGTGTTCGACGTACCCGCCCTGGTTGAGGTGATGCGCGACCTGGCCGGCCGCCGGGTCCGGCTGGTCGAGGTGGAGACCCCCCGGCCCTCACCGTTCGCCCGGTCCCTGCTCTTCGGGTACGTCGGCGCCTTCCTCTACGAGGGCGACGCCCCGCTGGCCGAGCGGCGGGCCGCCGCCCTGGCCCTGGACTCCGCCCTGCTGGGTGAGCTGCTGGGCCGGGTGGACCTGCGCGAGTTGCTGGACCCGGTGGTGCTGGCCGAGTCCGAGCGGCAACTGCGCTGGTTGACTCCCCAGCGCCGGCCCCGCGACGCGGAGGACGTGGTCGAGTTGCTGCGCCAGCTCGGCGACCTGAGCACCGGGGAGCTGGCCGAGCGTGGGGTGCCGCTGGACTGGCTTACCGAGCTGACGGCCAGCCGCCGGGTGCTGCCGGTACGCATCGCCGGGCAGGACCGTTGGGTGGTCGTGGAGGACGCCGGTCGGCTGCGCGACGCCCTGGGGGTGGCCCTGCCGGTGGGGGTGGCCCAGGCGTACCTCGAACCGGTGGCCGACCCGCTGGGCGACCTGGTGGCCCGGTACGCCCGGACCCACGGCCCGTTCGCGGCGGCCAGCTGCGCGGCCCGGTTCGGGTTGGGGGTCTTCGTGGTGGAGCAGGCGCTGCGCCGCCTGGCCGCCACCGGGCGGGTGGTCTCCGGCGAGTTCACCCCGGAAAGCGTCGGCACCCAGTGGTGTGACGCCGAGGTGCTGCGGCTGCTGCGCCGCCGATCCCTGGCCGCGCTGCGCCGGGAGATCGAGCCGGTGCCGCCCCGGGCGCTGGCCACCTTCCTGCCCCGGTGGCAGCAGGTCGGCTCCTCGGCCCGGGGGGTGGAGGCGGTGGCCGCCGTCGTGGAGCAGTTGCAGGGGATGTCCGTGCCCGCCTCGGCACTGGAACGGTTGGTGCTCCCGGCCCGGGTGGCCGACTACTCCCCCGCCCTGCTCGACGAACTCTGCGCCAGCGGCGAGGTGCTGTGGGCCGGTGCCGGGGCGATCTCCGGCGGGGACGGCTGGGTCAGCCTGGCCTACGCCGACCTGGCACCGCTGCTGCTCCCGATGCCGGACGAGACTCTGGCCCGTACCCCCTTGCACGAGGCCGTGCTGGACGCCCTCGGCGAGGGGCAGGCGTTGTTCTTCCGGGCGCTGGCCGACCGGGTCGGTGCCACCGACGACGCCGAGCTGACCGGAGTCCTCTGGGATCTGGTCTGGGCCGGGCACCTGACCAACGACACCCTGGCCCCCCTGCGGGCGGCCCTCGGTGGGGGCGGCGCGCACCGGGCCCGACCTACCGCGGCCCGCAGTCGCTACCGGCGTCCGGGGCGGGTGGCCCTGCCCAGCCGGGGCGGCCCGCCGACGGTGGCCGGCCGCTGGTCCCGGTTGCCCGAACGGGACACCGATCCGACCCGACGGGCCGCGGCCCTGGCCGACGTGCTGCTGGAACGACACGGTGTGCTGACCCGGGGGGCGGTCGTGGCCGAGCAGGTGGCCGGCGGCTTCGCGGCGGTCTATCCGGTGCTGGCCGCCATGGAGGAACGCGGCGCCGCCCGACGTGGCTACTTCGTCGACGGGCTGGGCGCGGCACAGTTCGCCGTGCCCGGGGCGGTGGACCGGATCCGCGCCCTGGCCGAGCCGCTGGACGCCCCGAAGACTCCCGGTGGCCCGGCCCTGGTGCTGGCCGCCACCGATCCGGCCAACCCGTACGGCGCGGCGTTGCCCTGGCCGGACCGGGTGGTCGACTCCGGCGACGCGGCCACACCGGGCACCGGCCACCGGGCCGGGCGCAAGGCCGGCGCCCTGGTCGTGCTGGTCGCCGGTGACCTGGTGCTCTACGTGGAGCGGGGCGGGCGGACCCTGCTCTCCTACACCGACGACCCGGAGGCCCTGGCCGCCGCCGGTAAGGCCCTGGCCGGTGCGGTGGCCTCCGGCGCGTTGGGGCCGATCTCGGTGGAGCGGGCCGACGGCCAGTCGGTGCGCTCCTCCGCGCTGAGCGACGCCCTCACCGCCGCCGGTTTCCGGGCCACCCCCCGCGGTCTGCGCCTGCGCGCCTGATCCTGCCGACCACCCCGCACGGTGCCCGACCGCGCCGCTCGCTCAGTGCAGGTCGGCTAGGACCTTCTCGTAGCGGGGTCGGTCGGCCTTCGGGGTCGGCCCCTCCAGGTAGTTGAGCACGATGGTGCCCCGGCGGTGGGAGGCCCCGCTCCACAGTTCGGCCATGTCGATGGCGCTGCCCTCGTCGGGGAAGACGTACACCCCGATGTTGTCCGTGACGATCAGCTCGGAGCAGCCCAGTCCCAGACCGTCCGGCCCGCACTCGACCGAGCGGTTGCGCGAGTTGGCGACCTTCAGGCCGGCCTTGCGGAAGGCCGCTACGACCTCCCGGGCGCTGGGTGCCCCCGGCTGGCGGGGCGGCAGCTCCACCGGCGGTGGGCTCAGCGGCAGCCGGGGGGAGGTGCTGTCCGGCCCGGGCTTGGCCTCCGGCGGCGCGGGCGGGGCCGGTGGGACGGCGGCGCTCGCTGTGGTGGCGGGCTCCGGGGCGGCGGCCGAGGTGGCCGGTTCGGCCGAGGAGGGCGTCGGTACGGCCGGGGTGGCCGCCGGTAGGGAGGTGGACGGCGCCGGGGCGGCCGTGGACGGCCGATCCGGGTCACCGCCGCAGCCGGTCAGCGCGACAGCGGCCGTGAGCAGGACGACGGCGGGGAGGATCATCCGTTGGGTCACTCCTGGCAGTCTGCCCAACTCGGCCCAGACCGTGCAGTGGCCGGTCGGCCAGTGCACCTGTCACCTATCCGGCAGGTGGCCGTCCTGGCACCGGTGCCGGTGGGCGGACGTACCATCCGATGCCGTGACCAGCAGTGCGCACCTCACCGGGTCGACCCAGATCGTCTCCCTGACCACCGACTACGGCCTGGCCGACGGCTTCGTGGCGGCCTGCCACGGGGTGATCGCCCGGCTGGCCCCGAGCCTCCGGGTGATCGACGTGACCCACCTGGTGCCACCGGGCGACATCCGTCGGGGTGCGGCCGTGCTCGCGCAGACCGTGCCGTACCTGCCGGTCGGGGTGCACGTGGCGGTGGTCGACCCGGGGGTGGGCACGGCCCGCCGGGGCATCGCCCTGGCCACCCCCGGTGGCCTGCTGGTCGGGCCGGACAACGGGCTGCTGATCGACGCGGCCACCGCGCTCGGCGGGGTCACCGAGGCGGTGGAGTTGACCAACCCGCGGTGGCTGGCGCAGCGGGTGTCGGCCACCTTCCACGGGCGGGACGTCTTCGCTCCGGTCGCGGCCCGGTTGGCCTCCGGCGCCCCGTTGTCCGAGGCCGGTCCGGCCGTCGAGGTGTCTACCCTGATCCGGCTGCCCGAGCCGGTGGTCGAGGTACGTCCGGACGGCTTCACCGCCGAGGTGTTGACGGTCGACCACTTCGGCAACCTCCAACTGGCCGCCCCGGCCGACCTGCTGCTGGCCCTGCCGGCCCGGGTCCGGATCCGCCCGGTCGGCGAGCAGACCTGGGAGCGGGTCGCGGTGCATGGTCGTACCTTTGGGGACGCTTCGCCCGGTGCCCTGGTGGCGCACCCGGACTCGGCCGGTCGGGTCGCCCTGTCGACCAACGGTGGCCGGGCGGCCGAGGTGCTCGGTGTCGCTGCCGGTACGCTGCTGCGGGTCGATGGGCTCGCCGACTGCTGACCGGTCCGGCGCCACACGCACGAAACCTCCATTGTGGAAGGCTGTCGGAGTGGAAGATCGCTGGGTGCCTGCCGCCTGTCCCTGCTGCGCGTCGCGTACCGGCGGCGGCACCTGTCCGGTGTGTTTCTGGACCGACGACGGCCAGGCCGACGCCGACGCCGAGGTGGTGCGGGGCGGTCCCAACGGGGAGCTGAGCCTGACCATGGCCCGGCTCAACTTCGCCGTCTACGGCGCCTGCCACCCCCGCTACCAGGATTCGGTACGCCCCCCTCGGCCCGAGGAACTGCCCTGACCCGGCCGGGCCGGGGTGCTCCGACCCCGACCCGATCCGGCCCTCAGCAGACCGGCACCGCGCCGCCCCAGACCGCCGAGATGTACGCGTGGCTGACGAACTGCCCGCTGGCCAGTCGATTCCACCGGTTGGTGGTGCGGTACGGGCCGGTCACGGTCTGCCCGGTCACGTAACACTCGATCGGCACGCTGGCGTACTGGGCCGCCAGGCCCCGGGTGGCGTAGTTGGTGCCCGGGCCGGTGCGGATGTTCAGCGGACCGTCTCCGACCACCCCCCGGGTGCCGGTACCCGTCCACAGGTAGGCCACGTCGACCCAGGCGTTCGTGGTCAGTTGCAGCCCGTCGAAGAAGGTCCCGTCGGCCAGGTCGATGCCGGCCGGGTTGAGCACCACCCGTCCGAACTGGTCCCGCCCGCCGTTGTAGCCGGACTGGTAGGCGGCCTGGGCCTCCGGTCGACCCTGCGGCAGATCCTTCCAGTTCTCCCGCACCCCGCTGATGTTCCAGTAGTCGTCGCGGGTGTTCCACGGGCCGATGTCCCAGACCGGGGCGTACTCGCATCGGCTGCCGGGAGTGGTGCAGACCCGGACGGTGTAGTCCCCGCTGTTGCGGGGCGACAGGCTGCGCCCGGAGGGCAGGGCCACGAAGTGGTCACCGGGCACGATGACGTGCCCGTTCGCGGTCGTGTTGCCGACCAGACCGATCCGGGTGGCGAACACCCGGAAGGTGAGGCCGGGGGTGGCCGCGGTGATGGTGGGGACCTCGTCGGCGGTGAGCCGGACGGACCGGACCTGGGCGCTCGCGCCGGACCGGCTGGCGGTGAGCGTCACCCGGGTCTGCACCCGAGTGACCGGGCCGTCGAAGACGGCGGCCGGGCCGGCCGCACGCCACTCGGTCCAGCCGCCGGTCCGCCACCCTCGGACCTGGACCGTAGCGGCGGCCCCCGGCCTGACCGTGGCGGTGACCTCGGCCCGGACCCGGGTGGCCGGGGCGGCCAGGGTACGGGCGGGGGTCACCAGCATTCCCTCGGCGACGAGGCTGTGCCGCCCCGGGGCCGTGGGTGGGCGGGCATCGGCCAGTCGCAGACCGGCCCGGGTGTGCCGGACGTTGACGTCGTCGGCGTCCACGACGGACAGGTCCACCTGCCACCGGTCGGTACGGGCGGCGGAGGCGGGTGTCGGGTGCAGGGTCACCGCCAGCAGGGTGGCCAGGGCCATCGAGAGGAACGGAATACGGAGAGAATTCATGTCAATCCTCCATGTAGTTGGCTAATCCTGCCCAGATCGGCACAGCGATGAGAAGTGCGCTACAGATAGCGATACACGTGAATTGCGCTCGAAAGGGGGGATAATGGCGGGATGCCCGAGGGTGACACCGTGTGGAACACCGCCCGTCTCCTGGCTCGCACCCTCACCGGAGCTCGGCTGACCGGCAGCGACTTCCGGGTGCCCCGGTTGGCCACCACCGACCTGACCGACTGGCGGGTGACCGACTGCGCCAGCCGCGGCAAGCACCTGCTGCTCCGGCTGGCGGAGCCGACCGGCGGGGCACCCTGGACCCTGCACTCCCACCTGCGGATGGACGGCACCTGGCGGGTGTACGCCCCGGGGCAACGCTGGACCGCCCGCCCGACCCACCTGATCCGGGTGGTGCTGACCACGGCCACCGCCACCGCGGTCGGCTACCACCTGCACGAGGTGACGCTGGTGCCGACCGCCGAGGAGCACCGGCTGGTCGGGCACCTCGGCCCCGACCTGCTGGGGCCGGACTGGGACCCGGCCGAGGCGGTCCGCCGGTTGGCCGACCGACCGGCCGAGAGCATCGCGGAGGCCCTGCTGGACCAGCGCAACCTGGCCGGTGTCGGCAACCTCTACAAGTGCGAGCTGCTGTTCCTGCGCGGAGTCAACCCGCGTACCCGGGTGGAGGCCGTGCCGGACCTTCCGGGCCTGGTAGCCCTGGCGCACGATTTGCTGGCCGCCAACCGGGGCCGATGGACCCAGAGCACCACCGGGTCACTTCGTCGGGGCAAGACCAGCTACGTGTACGGGCGGCGGGCCCAGCCGTGCCGGCGGTGCGGCACCGCCATCCGCAAGGAGGAACTGGGCGAACGGGTCACCTACTGGTGCCCCCGCTGCCAGCCCGCCCCAACCTGACCGCGGCGGGGTGGCGGGCGACAACACGCCGAATGAGCAGCAAATTGACACGATTGGGTACTTCCTTGCCGGCCGGTCAGGTCGCATGCTGCGGTTGAGCGCTCACGGATAGTCAATGCAGCGTGATGCGGCCGACCACGTCGGGGTGGTGACCGCCGCGCCCCGATCACCGGGAGAGCCATGGCCGTCTTCCGTAGACTCCGGTCGACCTGGCTCGACCGGACCACCCGCAGCGATCAACCGGCTCCGCCCGCCACCCTGCCCGCCGCCCGTACCGATTCGGCGCCGGACGCCCTGGCCGGCCCCGAATCCGCCGGCAGCCCGGCCCCGGCCAGCCTGGACCCGGCGGCGGCGCCCCGTTGTTTCGGCCCGGTGCCCAACCACGCCCACAGCCCCCTGCCGGTGCTAGACGACACCGGGGCGGTGCTGGCCGGCACGGGGATCCGCAAGTTCCTGGACCCCCTGCCCGGTCTGGGCCTGGCGGGACGCACCCCGCTGGGGGCCGGACTTCCGGTGGCGCTGCCGGACACCATCAGCCATCCCGGCTGCGACTACTACGAGATCGGGCTGACGGAGTACACCCAGCGGCTGCACCGGGACCTGCCGGCGACCCGGCTGCGCGGCTACCGGCAACTGAACCTGGGCACCGACGCCGACGGACACAACACCCTCGCCCCGCCGCCCCGGGCCTGGTACCTGGGCCCGGTCATCCTGGCCCGCCGGGGCCGACCGGTACGGATCAAGTTCATCAACCAACTGCCCACCGGACCGGCCGGCGAACTCTTCCTCCCGGTGGATCCGACAGTGCCCGCCACCGGCCCGGGACCCCTCGGCGGGCCGGCCCCCTACCCGCAGAACCGGGCGGTGCTGCACCTGGCCGGGGCGCACACCGGCTGGATCAGCGCCGGCAACCCCCACCAGTGGATCACCCCGGCCGGTGAGATCACCCCCTATCCGACCGGGGTGGGCCTGCGCCACGTACCGGACATGCCGCCTCCCGGGCCGGGGGCCACGACCCTGTACTTCCCGAACGAGCAGAGCGGACGGCTGCTCTGGTTCCACGACAACACCATCGGAATGTCCCGGCTGACTGTCTACTCCGGACAGTCCGCGCTCTGTCTGCTAGCCGACGAGGCGCAGGACCGGCTGGTGGCCGAGGGGGTACTGCCCGACGATCAACTGCCCCTGGTCTTCGAGGACAAGACCTTCGTACCGGACGACGCCCAGCTCGCCGAGCAGGATCCGACCTGGGACCGGCACCGCTGGGGAGCCCGGGGCAACCTGTGGCACCCGCACGTCTACCAGCCCCGGCAGAACCCGTACCAACCCGACGGGGGCAACCCCACCGGCCGATGGGACTACGGCCCCTGGTCTCGTACCGTGCCGGCGGCCGGACCGCAGGCCGGGCCGGTGCCGAACCCGCGCCACGACCCGGACGGCGATCCGGCGGAGCCCCCGGAGGTGCCCGGGGTCCCCCACCCCAGCGCGGTACCGGCCGTCTACGGCGACACCGTGCTGGTCAACGGCGCCGCCTACCCCTACCTGGAGGTCGAACCCCGGGTGTACCGGTGGCGCATCCTCAACGCCTGCACCGACCGCTGGCTGAACCTCCAGCTCTACCGGGCCGGCTCGGACGAGCCGATGTGGCACCCGGACGACCGGCTGGCCGACGCCCAGGCCGGTGAGGTGCCGATGGTCGAGGCGGTACGGGCACCGGGGCGGCCGGCGGGCTGGCCCACGGACGGTCGTCCCGGCGGTGTCCCCGACCCGGGGGCCAGCGGCCCACCACTGATCCGGATCGGCAACGAGTGCGGGCTGCTGCCGGCCCCCGTGGTGATCCCCAACCGGCCGGTGGGGTTCCGCTACGACCGGCGCGATCCGGGGGTGCTCAATGTCGACGGGCACGCCCTGCTGCTGGCCCCCGGCGAGCGGGCCGACGTGCTGGTGGACTTCGCCACGGTGACCCCGGGCAGCACCCTGATCCTCTACAACGACTGTCCCGCCCCGTTTCCCGCCTTCGACCCCCGCTACGACCAGCACACCGGTGCGGCCGACCGGACCGCCGAGGGGGGCCCGCCACCCACCCTGCCCGGTTACGGTCCGAACACCCGGACCCTGGTGCAGATCCGGGTCACCGGCACCCCCGCGCAGCCGTACGACCTGGACCGGCTGCGCGAGCGACTACCGACGGCGTACGCGGCCAGCCAACGCCCCCCGATCGTGCCGGACCCGGCGTACGACCCCTGCTTCGGCACGGTCACCGCCGGGACGACCCGGATCCCGGTGCACGCCACCGGGGTCGAGTTCGTCCCCACCGGTGCCCCCGGCCCGGTCACCCTGCCGCTGACCGTCAAGGCGGTGCGGCAGGTCTTCGAGGCCGAACACGGCCGACTCACCGGGCGACTGGGGGTGGCGCATCCGCACGCCGGGCCCCGCGCCGAGACCCTCCTGCCGCTGGGGCCGACCGACCCGGCCACCGAGTTGCTGCACGTCAGCGACCCGGCGGTGCCGGTCGGGGCGCCCGGCGACGGCACCCAGCTGTGGCGGGTGTGCGGCACCGGCCGGCAGAGCCATCCGGTGCGCTTCGACGGGCTGGACGTGCAGGTGGTCGGCCGGGTAGGCCGCGACGGCACGATCCGCCCACCGGATCCGGGGGAACTGGGCTGGAAACAGATCGTCCGGGTGGACCCCGGCGAGGACGTGATCCTGGCGCTGCGCCCGGAGCCGCCGGCACTGCCGTTCAAGATCGGCGACAGCGTACGGCTGCTCGACCCGACCCGGCCGGTCGGCGTACCGGTCGGGTCCACCCCGGTCAGTCCGCTGGACGGGCGCCCGGCCTCGGTGGTCAACCAGCTGGTCAACCTGGGCTGGGAGTACCGCTGGTGCAGCGGTGCGGGCGGGCACCGCGACCAGGGCATGAGCCGCCCCCTGGTGGTGCGGGTGTCGCCCCGGGCACCCAGCGGGCTGACCGCCACCGCCGCGCCCGGTTCGGCCACCGCCCTACCGGCGATCAACCTGACCTGGACCGGTAACGGCAGCCGCCCACCGGCCACCAGTCACCTGCTGCAACGCGCCACCGACCCGACCTTCACCGACGGGTTGACCGAGTTGACCGTGGCGGCCACCGCCACCCGGTACACCGACGCCACCGTCACCCCCGGGGTCACCTACCACTACCGCATCCGGGCGGAGAACACCGTGGGCTGCTCCGCCTGGTCGAACAGCGTCCCGGCCTCGGTGCAGTTGGCGGCGCCGACGAAGCTGACCGCGGCGATACCACCGGCCGCGCCGCTGCGGGTGGCGCTGCGCTGGATCAACCGGTCCTTCGCGACCGGTGTGGACGTCCAGCGGGCCACCAACCCGACCTTCACCAGCGGGCCGGGCACCACTGCCATCGGGGTCGGCGACCACCACCTGGATCCCGCGGTCGCCCCGGACACCACCTACTACTACCGGGTACGCACCACCTACCTGGGTGCCGCCTCGCCCTGGTCGACCGTGGTCACGGTGACCAGTCCGCCGGCGCCGGGGGTGCCCACCTCGGTGAGCGTGGCCACCAGCTCACCCGGCCCGGACACCGCCGTGGTGGTGTTGAGCTGGGCGGCCAGCACTCCCGCCGGCCAGGGGGCCGGTTTCACCGTGCAGCGGGCCCTGGATGTGGCCTTCACCCGCGAACTGTCCACCTTCACCGTCACCGGCCGGGGCTTCACCAACACCGGCCTGGCCCGGGGCGTCACCTACCACTACCGGATCCGCTCCTTCAACGTGGTCGGCGCCTCCCCCTTCACCGCCCCCATCCCCATCACCACCCCGGACTGACCCCTGCGGTGTTGATCAAGAAGTTTCGGTCTGGATCCGTCGCCCCGACGACCAGAACCTCTTGATCAACGGGGCAGGTCGGGGGTGGGGTGGGGGCGCAGCTCGGACAGGGCCGAGGCGAAGCCGTGCAGCAGGTCTGTGGCCTCGGTCAGGCGGGCGGCGGCCGGGTGTTCGAGTTGGGGACGGTACTCCTCGGCCAGGTAGCCGGCGGCGGCCACCACCAGCCGCTCGTACGCCGCCACCCCGGCCTCCAGTTGGCCGGTGAGCGCCTGGTGCGCCTCCGCCAGGGGTGCCCGGGCCTCGGCGGGGGCCAGGCGGGCGGCCCGCTCCACACTGGCCACCCGGTTGGCCAACTCCCGCAGGGACTGCTCGGCGGCGCTGGCCTCGGCGACGGCCGGCTCGGCCAGGCCGGTCAGCCGACCGGTCATCCCGGCCATGGTCGCGGCGGCCCGGTCCAGCCGTTCCCAGGGCCCGGCGGCGCTGGTGCCCCGCAGGGCGGTGCGGGCCCGGGCCCGGCGTACCTCGGCCACCACCCCGGCACCGACCGGCAGTCGTTCCACCGCGGCGACCAGGCGGGCCCGGCTGCGGGCGGCGGCCTGGGCCGGGTCCAGGGCGGGCGGGGCCGGCTGGGCGGCCAGGGCCCGCAGGTCCACCCACCGCCAGGCGGCCAGGGCGGTGGTGGCGCCCGCGGCGGCGGCCCAGGCCGCGTCGGCCAGCCCGATCCCGGCGTACGGGGTCAGAATGACGGCCGCACCCCCGAACCCACCCGCCAGTACGCTCCACCGCCGGGCAGAGCGTCGCAGCCTGCCCAGCCGCCGGAAGTAGCGGGTGCGTTCGTCTGCTGCCACCGTCGCCTCCTAGATCCCCCGCTCAGCCGGCGGCGCTGGCGTCGCCGGTGCCCCGGTCCCGGTTCATGGTCGCCCTGATCTCGTCCAGCCGGGCCACGGCCGGGTCGGCGGTCGCCGGCTGCGCGGCACCGCCCTGGGCGGCACCGGCACCGAGCTGCTCACCGGCCATGCTGGCCCGGATCTGGTCCAGCCGGGCCGTGCCGGCGACATCCAGAGTGGCCTTCTGGATCTCCAGCATCCGCCCCTCGGCCGAGTTGCTGGCCAGTTCGGCGCGGCCCATGGCGTTGGCGTAGCGCCGCTCGATGCGGTCCCGGACCTCGTCGAGGCTGGGGGTGCTGCCGGGGGCGGTGAGGGCGGACATCGACTCCAACGAGGCGGCCACGCTCTCCTGCATCTTGGCCTGCTCCAGCTGGCTGAGCAGCTTGGCGCGCTCGGCCAGCTTCTGCTGGAGGATCATGGAATTGTTCTCCACCGCCCGGCGGGCCTGCCCGGCCGCCGCGAGGGCCTGGTCGTGCAGGGTCTTCAGGTCCTCGGCGGCCTGCTCGGCGGAGACCAGCTGGGTGGCCAGGGTCTGCGCGGACTGCTCGTAGCGCCCGGCCTCGGCCTCGTCCCCCTTGGCCCGGGCCTGGTCGGCCAGGACCAGGGCCTGACGGGCGTTGGACTGCAACCGCTCGACGTCGGACATCTGCCGGGACAGCTTCATCTCCAGCTGACGCTGGTTGCCGATCACCGCGGCGGCCTGCTGGACCAGGGCCTGGTGCTGCCGGTGCGCCTCATCGATGGCCTGCTGGAGCTGCACCTTGGGATCGGCGTGCTCGTCGATGCGGGCGCCGAAGAGCGCCATCAGGTACTTCCAACCCTTGACGAACGGGTTCGCCATCTCCGCGGTATCCCCTCAGTAGCGTTGCTGCGCCAGCCCCACCTCGGATGGCCCGGCGCGGCCACCGGCGATGGTGGGTCCATCGTCCCAGTCGAGCGCCAGCAAGACATCCGTACCGGCGACGAGGGAACGTACGCGATCAACCCTACGCGGCGGTTGCCACCGGGACCATCCGCCGACGAGCCACCCGGGGCTCAGGCGGCGCAGACCACGTCCCGGTCGGTGCGGTCGGCGGCCCGGACCCGGGTGCTGCGCAGGGTCGCCTTGAGTGGGGACTCCTGGTGCACCGAGACGGCCACCCCGTCCGCGCTGACCTGGCGTACGGCGCGGCTCGATGCCGCACCCACCGGGGTCGACTCGACCGTCTCGTTCGAGACGGGCACGAGCACCTCCGGCAACTGCTCGGCCAGCGCTACCGTGTCACTGACCTCACGCAGCAACTCGGAGAGGCGGGCGCCCAGGGCGTGGCAGATCGCGGCCAGCAGCTCGCTGGAGGGCTCCTTCTGGCCGCGTTCGATCTCGGACAGGTAGCCCAGGCTGACATTGGCGGCGGACGAGACCTCGCGCAGCGTGCGGTGCTGCCCCTGCCGGCGCGCCCGTAGTGCGTCACCGATCACCCGGCGTAGCAGGACCATCGCACCTCCCCTGGGGGACAGAGTACGCCTGACCGTGCGGCCCGGCGGCGGCACCGGCTCCGATCGACGGAGCCTTCCCGCAACCGTACCCGCTGTAGGCCGCTGCGACATCCCTCCCCGCCCGGCTAACGAGCCGCGTGGCCATTCTGAAATCTGCTCCCGACGGCCACTTCCGCGCCTTCGGCGAGCTGGGCGTGCTCGGTGAGCAGCCGCAACGCCTCGGTCACGGTGGCACCCCGGATCTGGTCGCGTCCGCCGTCGAGGTCAAGCTCACGCACCTGGGTACCGTCCGGGCCGGCGACCGCGACGAAGACCAGCCCGACCGGCTTGCCGTCCTGCGGCTCCGGGCCAGCCACTCCGGTGGTGGCCAACCCCCAGTCGGCCCCGCAGCGGCGGCGTCCCCCCTCGGCCAGCGCCACCGCCACCTCGGCGTCGACCGGGCCGCGCTCGGCCAACAGCTGTCCCGGCACCCCGGCCAGCCATTCCTTCAGCTCGGTCGCGTACACCACCAGGCCGCCCCGGTAGACGACACTGGCCCCGGCGATCTCCACGATCGTGGCGGCCAGCAGCCCTCCGGTCAGCGACTCGACCGTGGCCAGGGTCTCCCGTCGCTCGGTGAGACGGTGCACCACGGCGGCCGCCGCGCGACCCATCGATCCTTCGGCTTCTCTGACACCCACGCCTGACATCCTTCCCGACCAGCCGGGGTTCTACTCGCCGCCGCGCGGTTCGGCCGCCCAGCGGGAGCGGGACGGGTCAGCTACGGGAGCGGCGAAGGCGCAGGGCCTGGGCGATGTAGTCGAAGCCGGTGACGACGGTCACCACCACCGCCGCCCCCATGATCCAGGGACCCACACCGGCCAGCCCGGCCGGCATCGGCCACAGGTACCAGACGATGGCCAGGATCTGCAGGGCGGTCTTGACCTTGCCGCCGCGGCTGGCCGCGATCACCCCGCGCCGGATCACCCAGAACCGCAGGGCGGTGATGCCGAGTTCGCGGGCGAGGATGAGCCCGGTCACCCACCAGGGCAGCCGGTCGTAGAAGGACAGCAGCAGCAGGGCGGCGCCGGTGAGGGCCTTGTCGGCGATCGGGTCGGCCACCTTGCCGACCGCGGTGATCAACCCGAACCGGCGGGCGATCCAGCCGTCGACCAGATCCGTGGCCGAGGCGACCGCGAAGATCAGGCAGGCGGTGATCTGCCAACCGGGGTGGGTCATGCCGGCGAAGACCACGGAGACCGCGAAGACCGGTACGAGCAGCAGCCGCAGGGCGGTCAGCGCGTTGGCGGCGTTCACCACCGGCACCCCGGCCGCCACCGGAGCCGGTGTCGACTCGGTAGCGCCGGTCATCGGCCCACGCTCGGGCACCCCATGCTGTCGTTCCCTCTCGTCTCGCCCCGCCGTCACCGTGTCGCGCCGGGCGCCGCCGAGATCATCTCATCCGGCACCGCCAGCAGGTCCACTCCCTCCGTGCCGGTCACCGTGGCCCGGACCAGGTCACCCGGGCGGAGTGCGGCCAGGTCGACCCCACCGCCGTCCGGGGCGACGAGGGTGGTCGAACCGTCCACCTCCGGCGCCTGGTGGGCGGCCCGTCCCTCGACGAGATCCCCGTCGATCGAGTCGACCAGCACCTCGACGGTCGTACCGAGCCGGTCCTCGGCGCGCTGCGAGCACAGTTCGTCGGCCAACGCGCTGAGCTTGTCGTACCGGCGCTTGATGGTGGCGGCGGAGACCTTGCCGGGCAACCCGGCGGCCTCGGTGCCGTCCTCGTCGCTGTAGTCGAACATGCCGATCGCGTCCAGCCGGGCCTCGGTCAGGAATCGGACCAGTTCATCGACGTCGGCCCGGGTCTCGCCCGGGAACCCGACGATGAAGTTGCTCCGGGCCCCGGCCTGGGGGGCCAACTCCCGCGCCGAGGCCAGCAGCTCCAGGAATCGGTCGGTGGAGCCGAAACGTCGCATCCGGCGCAGCACGGGCTCGCTGGAGTGCTGGAACGACAGGTCGAAGTAGGGCGCTACCCCCGGGGTGGTGGCGATCGCCTCGATCAGGCCGGGTCGGGTCTCGGCCGGCTGGAGGTAGCTGGCCCGGACCCGGACGATGCCCTCGATCGCGGCCAGTTGCGGCAGCAGCTTCTCCAGGGCGCGGGGGTCGCCCAGGTCCTTGCCGTAGGAGGTGGAGTTCTCGCTGACCAGGACCAGCTCGCGGACACCGCTCTTGGCCAGCCACTCGGCCTCGGCCAGCAACTCGTCCGGGGTACGGGAGACGAAGGCGCCCCGGAAGGCCGGGATGGCGCAGAAGGCGCACCGGCGGTCGCAGCCGCTGGCCAGCTTGAGGGAGGCCACCGGCCCGCTGTCGAGCCGACGCCGCAGCACCGGACGCAGATGCGCCGGGGTGTGCTCGTCGACGTCCGCGCCCCGACCGTGCCCGGGCAGCGACACCGCGCTGTCCCGCCGGGCCACCGGGGTCAGCGGCAGCAGTTCCCGCCGGTCGCGGGGGGTGTGGGCGGTGAACTCGCGGCCCTCGACCACCGCGTCCAGCCGGGCGGCGATCTGCGGGTAGTCGTCGAAGCTGAGCACCGCCTGGGCCTCGGGCAGGCTGTCGGCCAACTCCCGGCCGTACCGCTCGGCCATGCAGCCCGCGGCCACCACCTTGGCGCCGGTGTCGGCGGCGGCCAGCAGGGTCTGGATCGAGTCCTGCTTGGCCTTCTCCACGAAACCGCAGGTGTTGACCACCACCACGTCGGCGCCCTCGCCGTCCGTGGTCACCTGCCAGCCGTCGGCGTGCAGTCGGGCGGCCAACTCCTCCGAGTCGACCTCGTTACGGGCACAGCCCAGGGTCAGCAGGGCTACACGACGACCGTCAGAAGAGGTGGCAGACACCATCCGAGGGTACCGGGCCGCCGCGCCTTCCCCGGCGGGGCGGGCGCGGTGTCCAACGGGTCGGGCGGATCAGCTCGGGACGACCGGGGCGAGGGTCCGGACCAACTGGTCGAGCAGGAACACCTCCGTGCCGGCCAGGCCGACCGAGCAGAAGACCGAGATCTGGTCCGCGGTGGCGCGACCCGGTGCCGCCCCGGCCAGCACCGCGCCCAGGTCACGCAACCGCGAGGCGTACGGCGCTTCGGCGGCCAGCATCGGCGGCACGTACGCCCCGGCCTGCGCCGGGGAGTCGGTGACCAGCACAGCGGCGGCGTCGAGAAGATCCGGGCCGAACTCCGTACGGTCCCGCTGTTTGAAGCCGACCGCGTTGACATGGGTGCCCGGGGTCAGGTCGGCGGCGTCCAGCACCGGGGTCGGGCTGGTGGTGGCGAGCACCACCACGTCCCGCTCGTGCACCGCGGCGCGGGCGGTGTCCACCGCGCGGGCCGGGATACCCAGTTCGGCCCGCACCCGGTCGGCGAAGGCGCTCCGACGGGCCGCCGACCGGCTGAACACGGTCACCTCCCGCAACGGGCGTACGGCGGCGGCCGCCCAGACCTGGGTCCAGGCCTGCCCGCCGGAGCCGATCACCCCCAGGGTGGTGGTGTCCGGGCGGGCCAGCGCGTCCACCGCGACCCCGCCCAGCCCACCGGTACGCCGGGACCCCAACTCCTCCCCCACCGCCACCGCCCGCACCGCGCCGGTCCGCCCGTCGTGCAGCACCACCACCTGCTCGGCTCCCGGATGACCGAAGGTGTCGTACGACCGGTAGCCGTACCACTGCCCGGTCAGGTGCCCGGCGGTGAGCACCATCCGGCCGGCGCCCAGCGGCGCGGCGGCCCGGGGCGGCGCCACCAGCCGCCCCTCGTACGCGGCCAGCAGGGCGTGGCGCATCGCCTCCACGGTGGTCGGAGCGTCCAGGGCGGCGGCGACCTCCGGATCGGAGATGAGGAGGGTCATGCCTTCCATCGTGCAACGTCAAGCGAGGTTGAGGTCCACCTCAGGTGATCGGTCTCACCTGGGCCTGGGGACCGGGGACGGTGCTACGGTCGATCCCGGTGGCCCCTGCGGCCCCCCGGACGAGTCGTGGGCGTACCCGGTCAGGTCAAGACGCCCCGGAACTGGACCCGACTCGTCCCGTGCCAGGTGGCCCGGGCGACCGTGAAGAGGTGACCCGATGGCCTGGATCGTGCTGGTGCTCTCCGGACTGCTGGAAACAGCGTGGGCGATCGCCCTGGACCGCAGCGCCGGCTTCACCCGGCCCCTCCCCTCCGCGATCTTCGCGGTCACCCTGGTGCTGAGCATGGGTGGCCTGGCGTACGCGCTGCGGGAGATCCCGGTCGGCACCGGGTACGCCGTCTGGGTGGGCATCGGGGCGACCGGCACCGCCCTGGTGGGGATGTTCGCCCTCGGTGAGTCGACCAGCCTGCCCCGGATCCTGTGTCTGCTGCTGGTGGTGGCCGGGGTGGTCGGCCTGAAGGTCTTCCACTGACCTTCATCCCAGGGGGTGGGCGTGACGGCCCGCACCAGTGGGTAGAGACCGGACGGCAGAGGAAGACTCACCATCCGGAGGCAGACATGGCCACCAGCACCGTTCGTTCGACCAGCGCCGCCCGCATCTGCACCATCGTGGGCTTCGTGTGCGCGGTTCTCGCGTTGCTGCTCAATCCGATTCTCTTCGGAGTCATCGGTCTGGTCCTCGGCATCGTCGGCGCGGTGCTCGGCGACAAGCCACTGGGCTGGTACGCCGCCGGCGCCAACGTGGTCGCCATGCTGCTCAGCATGTTGATCCTCGGCGCCCTCTGAGCCACCGACCCGCCACGGGCCCGCCGCGACACGCGGCGGGCCCGTGACGTATGCCCATCGGTGCTTTCGGCGGCGGTCAGTCCTCGTCGCCGCGCAGGCCCGCCAGGACCTCTTCCAGCTCGTCCGGTTTGACCAGCACCTCGCGGGCCTTGGAGCCCTCCGAGGGGCCGACCACCCCCCGGGTCTCCATCAGGTCCATCAGGCGGCCGGCCTTGGCGAAGCCGACCCGCAGCTTGCGCTGGAGCATCGAGGTCGACCCGAACTGCGAGGTGACCACCAACTCGACCGCCTGCACCAGCAGGTCCAGGTCGTCGCCGATGTCCTCGTCGATCTTCTTCTTGCTGTCCTGCGCGGGGGCCAGCACGTCCGGACGGAACTCCGGCTCGCGCTGGTCCTTGCAGAACTTCACCACGTCGTTGATCTCACGCTCGGTTACCCAGGCGCCCTGGATGCGGATCGGCTTGGAGGCGCCCATCGGCAGGAACAGCCCGTCGCCCCGACCCAGCAGCTTCTCCGCACCCGGCTGGTCGAGGATGACCCGCGAGTCGGCCAGCGAGGAGGTGGCGAAGGCCAGCCGGGAGGGCACATTGGCCTTGATCAGACCGGTCACCACGTCCACACTCGGCCGCTGGGTGGCCAGCACCAGGTGGATGCCGGCGGCCCGGGCCAGCTGGGTGATCCGGACGATGGAGTCCTCCACGTCGCGGGGGGCGACCATCATCAGGTCGGCCAGCTCGTCCACGATCACCAGGAGGTACGGGTACGGCCGGATCTCCCGCTCACTGCCCGGGGGCGCCTTGATCTCGCCGTTGCGGACCTTGCGGTTGAAGTCGTCGATGTGCCGGACCCCGTTGGCCGCCAGGTCGTCGTAGCGCATGTCCATCTCGCGGACCACCCACTCCAACGAGTCGGCGGCCTTCTTCGCGTTGGTCACGATCGGGGTGACCAGGTGCGGGATGCCCTCGTAGCCGGTCATCTCGACCCGCTTGGGGTCGATCAGCAGCAGCCGCACCTCGTCCGGGGTGGCCCGGGTCAGGACGGACATGAGCAGGGAGTTGAGGCAGCTGGACTTCCCGGCGCCGGTGGCTCCCGCGATCAGGATGTGCGGCATCTTCGCCAGGTTGGCCACCACATAGCCACCCTCGATGTCCTTACCCAGGGCGACCACCATCGGGTGGTGGTCGCTGGTGGCGGCGCGGGAGCGCAGCACGTCACCGAGGGCCACGTTCTCCGGGTCGGTGTTCGGGATCTCCACCCCGACGGCGCTCTTGCCCGGGATCGGGCTGAGGATGCGTACGTCCGGGGACTTGACCGCGTAGGCGATGTTGCGGGACAGCTGGGTGATCCGCTCGACCTTGACCCCGTGGCCCAGCTCGACCTCGTAGCGGGTGACCGTCGGCCCCCGGGTGAAGCCGGTCACCGCGGCGTCCACGTCGAACTGTTCGAAGACCCCGGTCAGGGCGGCGATCACCTCGTCGTTGGCCTTACTGCGGGTCTTCGGCGCAGCCCCGCTGCCGAGCATGTTCGCCGGCGGCAGGGTGTAGTCACCGGCCAGCCCGGTCAGCGCCAACTGCTCGGCGCGGGTGGGTGCCGGGGAGTGCTCCGGCGGCTCGGCCGGCTTGCGGCTGGCCGGCACCCGGGAGGGCGCCTTGCGGGGCAGGACGATGGTCTCCTGGAGATCCACATCGTCCAGGTCGTCGAAGTCCTCCGGGTCGACCGGCGGCGGGGTGCGTTTGGCGGGGCGACGCCGGGCCGGCGGGGCCGGGGCCTCCTCCGTCTCCTGCCCGGTCTGGCCGACCATGCTGCCGGCCAGCAGACCGAGCCGTTCGGGGATCTTGTTGATCGGGGTCGCCGTGACCACCAGCAGGCCGAAGACCAGCAGCAGGATCAGCAGGGGCACCGCGACCCAGGCGGTGACGGCCCGTTCCAGCAGGCTGCCCACCCCCGCGCCGATCAGGCCCCCGGCGAAGTCCCGCTCCCCCGGGTCGCCCGGCTGCTGCCCGATGTGCAGCATCGCGGCCGTGGCGATCAGCATGGAACCCCAGCCGACCCAGCCCCGGCCCCGGTGCTCGGGGTCGCCGGGCTGACGCATCAGCCGCCAGGCCCCGATGCCCAGCAGCACCGGCACCACCACGGAGATGGCGCCGAGGAACAGCCGGACGGTGTCGGCCAGGCGGGCGCCGACCGGCCCGGCGGCGGAGAACCAGAGGGCTGCCGCGCTGAGCAGGGCCAGGCCGATCATCAGCAGCCCGGCGCCGTCGCGGCGGTGCTCCGGCTCCAGGTCACGGCCCGAGGCGGCGCGTACCGCCCAGCCGACGCCGTGGGCCAGCCCCATCCACACCGCACGGACCGCCCGACCGATGTAGGCGGCCGGGCCGGGACCCCGCGAGGCGGTACGGCGGCGGGCCGGTGCGGCCTTCTTCGCCGGTTGACGGGCACGACTGTTCGCGCCAGCACGCGGCGACGCGCCGCGTCGCCGGCTCGCCTGAGAGGTACGGCCCGCCATAGCATCACCGTAACGGCGGGTCCCGCGATACGCCGGTCTTCCAGTCGGCTCCGCGTGTCGCAACGCGGTCCCCGCCACCTGTCGTGATATTCGCCTGCGAAGGGATGTCTATGGCGTCGCCGGAGTACGACGACGGTCTGGACGACCCGCTGGCCGGGCATCCGGGCACCCTGCGGCCCCTGACCCACGACCTGATCGCCACGGTGCTCGCCCACCGGGGCCACCCGGTCACCACCGAATCCGGGGGTGACCTGGTAGGACGATGGGCGCAGGCGCACATCTGGTTCCTGCGCGCCGGTGACGCCGGAGAGCTGCTCCAGGTCCGCACGGTCGCCATTCACCCTTTCCCGACGCAGGCCGTGCCCCGGCTGCACGACTTCTGCAACGGGTGGAACCGGGACCGGTTCTGGCCCAAGGCGTTCGTCCATGTCGACGACGCCGGGCAGGCCCGGGTCTGCGGCGAGGTCATCACCGACCTGGAACGGGGGGTCACCCCCCACCAACTGGACCGGCTGCTGGACCGGGGCATCGGCACCGGTTGCCGGTTGGCCGCCGAGGTGGGCCGGCTGTTCGGGACGGCCCACCGGTGAGCGGGTGGGCCGCCGGTCGCCGCCACCGGCCCCGGATGTCGGCACCGGCCGAGCGCCGACCGGCCGAGCTGCTGGCCGAGGCGCGGGACATGCCGGACGGTGAGGCGCGTACGGCCGAACTGGAACGGGTGGCCGCCCTAGCGGAGGCCACCGGCGATCCCGGCACGGCGCTGGCCGCCTGGTCCGAACTGGTCGAGGCCCAGGTGCGCGGCGGCCAACGGTGGCGGCTCTTCGAACCCGTCCGGCGCTGTCTGGAGGCGGCTCGCCGGCCGCACCGCCCCGAGGACGGCACACCCCTTGCGCGGCCGGACGCCGAGACCCTGCGCCGCTACCAGCGGTACGCCGTGGAGGCCCTGCTCGGCACCCCCCGGGTCGGCATCGACCAGGCCCGGTCCGTGCTGGCCGATTTGGACGACCCGGCCGACACCGGGTCGGCTCTGGTCGCCCAGCTACGCTGCCGCATCGCCGATCATGTCGGTGACGAGCCCACCGCCCGGCACTGGCTGCGGCGTTGGCAGGCCGCCGATCCGGACCCGGCCGCCGGATGTCCCGACTGCCTGCCGGTCCGCCAGGCCGAACTGCTCGCCGGTTGGGGCGACTGGGCTGAGGCGATCGCCCTGGTGGCACCCCTGCTGGACGGTCCGCTGGGGTGCACCGCCCAACCCGAGGCCGCCCTGACGGGGGCCCTGCTGCCCTGGTTGCGGGCGGGGGCGGCGCAGCAGGCGGCGCAGGCGCACGTACGGGCCTACCGGCGGCACCGGGTGGCGCCGGAGGGGTTCGACCACCTCGCCACCCACCTGCGTTACTGCGCCCTGGGCGGGCACCTGGACCGAGGGCTGGCGATCCTGGTCGAGCAGTTGCCCCGGCTCGACCAGCCGCACGAGGATCTGGCCGTGATGGAGTTCGCCGCGGCCGGGGCCCTGGTCTGCACCCTGGCCGCCGAGGAGGGCGGCGATCGGACCGTACCCCGACCGGCCTATCAGGGGCGGCCCGCCGGGACCGTCCCGGTGGCGGCCCTCGGCGCCGACCTGCTCGCGGTCGCCACCGAGCTGGCCGGCAGCTTCGACGCCCGCAACGGCACCGGCCACCAGTCCGGTCGGATGGCCGCCTGGCTGGCCGAACGACCGTTGGCCGCGCCGGTGCCGCTGCCCGCCGAGGAGCCGGACGAGGCCGACGAGGGGTTCTTCTCCGGGGCACCCGACCCGGCGGGCGAGGAGGAGTTGGCCGCCCTCTCCGTGGGGATGATCACGGCCGCGCTGGACCGGCGGGGCGACCGGTACGCCCTGGACAGCGCCGGCACGGTGCGGGGGCGCTGGGGGGAGGCGGTGATCCAGTTCCGGCGGGCCGGGGAACGCGGCGAGGTGCTGCACGCCCGGGTGGTCGCCGACCGCCGGCTGCCGGCGGACCGCCGGGCCGAGGCGTACGCCTTCTGCAACGGGTGGAACCGCGACCGGCTGCTACCCAAGGCGTACGTGCACGATCCCGGTGACGGTGAGCTGGTGCTGGCCGGTGAGGTGGCCACCGACCTGGCGTACGGGGTGGCCCCGGCCCAGGTCACCGTGCTGGTGGAGGCGGCGGTACGGACCGGGGTCGCATACGCCGAGGCGGTCGCCGCCCTGCCCTGACCCGACGCCGACGCACCCTGTGCGGCGGGCCCGACCGGCGCGCGGCCGGCCGGGCCCGGCCGATCAGCGCCGGCCGCCCAGGGTGCGGAAGTTCTGCGTGGTGAGCAGGGTCAGGTTGTTGCGTTGCAGGATCTCGTTGACCGGCTGGTAGAAGGTGGTGCCGCCGCGTACGCAGTCACCCGAACCGCCGGAGGTGACCCCCTGGGCCTGGTTGCCCGAGATCCACGAGCCGCCGGAGTCACCCGGTTCGGCGCAGACATTGGTCCGGACCAGCCCGCTGACCAGCCCCTCCGGGTAGCGGACGGTGGCGTTGCGGGCCTGCACGGTGCCGCAGCGCACCCCGGTGGTGGAGCCGGAACGGCAGATCGACGAGCCGACGGCCACCTCCCGGGAGCCGGCGACCCGGGCGATGCCGCCCCGGAAGTCGGTGACCTCCGGCAACACCCTGGTGTTGCTGTTCACCTGCACGAAGGCCCAGTCGTCGCCGGGGAAGGAGGAGGACCGGAAGACCCCCTGCAACTCCCCGTCCGGCCCGGAGGTGCGGGCACCGACCCGGCCACAGTGTCCGGCGGTGACGTAGCCGCCGACCACCGCGAACCCGACCGAGCAGCGTCCCGCGCCGACGAAGAACGGCTCCCCGCCCCGGACATCGGCGAAGAGGCGCGGCTGCTCCTCGGTGGCCATCCGGACCGCCTGGCGGGCCACCCCGGCGCGGGCGACGAACCGCCAGCCGGCCGCCTCGGCACCCGGCTGGGCCAGCACCACCAGACTGTTCGAGGCCACGTCGACGTACCAGCCGGAGACCTGCTGGGCGTGGGCGGCGTTGCGGTCCATCCTGGTCTTGAGCGCGTCGAGCTGCCCGACCCCACGCTCGACCACCTTCGGCACCGCCCCGGTGGCCCGGACCCGTGCCGCTTCGGCCGGGTCGGCCACCGCCACGTTCAACTGGCCGCCGTCGGCGCTGAGCCAACTGCCCCCGTAGTCGGTGCCGAGTTCGGCCCGAAGCTGCTCGACCACCCCGCCGGCCCAGCGTTCCGTCTTGAGTCGGGCCGCCACCTGGGACTGGTTCAGCCCCAGGTCACGACCCATCGCCTCGACCAGTTCCGGGTCGGCACCCGGCACCGTCGGCGCGGTAGAGGCACTGGGTGCCGTGCCACCCTCACCGGCGAAGGACGGCAGCGTCACCGCCGCCGCCGCGCCCACCGCCGCCACCACGACACCGAGGGCTGTCCATCTCCTGCGGTCCATCCGCCACGCTCCTCCCGGCAGGCGCGGGCACGCCTGCCGGGTCGGAGTACGGCTCCGAGCTCTGAACGGTTCAGACCTCGACGACGGTGGGCACGATCATCGGTCGGCGCCGGTAGGCGTCGTTGACCCAGCGGCCCACCGTCCGACGGACGATCTGCTGGAGCTGGTGGGGATCGGTGATCCCGTCCGCCGCGGCCCGGTTCAGGGCCTCGGTCACCAGCGGGATCACCGCGTTGAACGCCGCGGCGTCCTCCGAGAAGCCCTTGGCGGAGACGGTGGGACCGGCGACCACCTTGCCGGTGACCGAGTCGACCACCACGGTGGCCGCGATGAACCCGCCGTCGCCCAGGATGCGCCGCTCGGTGAGCAGGGACTCGCTGACGTCGCCGACGGCCAGGCCGTCGACGTAGACGTACCGGCTCTTGACCCGGCCGACCAGGCTGGCCCGGCCCTCCACCAGGTCGACCACGTCGCCGTCCTCGCAGAGCACCACCCGGTCCGGGGCCACCCCGGACTCGATGCCCAGTCGGGCGTGCGCCCGCAGGTGCCGCCACTCGCCGTGCACCGGCATCAGATTGCTCGGGCGTACGACATTGAGCAGGTAGAGCAGCTCACCGGCCGGGGCGTGCCCGGAGACGTGCACCTTGGCCACGTCCTTGTGCACCACGACCGCACCGGCCCGGGCCAGGCGGTTGATCACCCGGTAGACCGAGGTCTCGTTGCCGGGCACCAGCGAGGAGGCCAGCACCACGGTGTCCCCGGGGGCGATGGTGATGTGCCGGTGATCACCGCTGGCCATCCGGCCCAGGGCGCTCATCGGCTCCCCCTGCGAGCCGGTGGACATCAGCACGATCTGCTCCGGCGGCATGGAGGTCGCCTCGTCCAGGCCGACCACCAGGCCGGCGGGGATGTTCAGCAGGCCCAGGTCGCGGGCGATGCCCATGTTGCGCACCATCGACCGGCCGATCAGGGCCACCTTGCGGCCATGCTCGAGCGCCGAGTCGAAGACCTGCTGCACCCGGTGCACATGCGAGGCGAAGGAGGCCACGATGATCCGGCCCCGCGCCTTCGCGAAAATCGAGTCCAGGACCGGGCCGATCTCCCGCTCCGGGGTGACGAAGCCGGGGATCTCCGCGTTCGTGGAGTCCGACAGCAGCAGGTCCACGCCCTCAGCGCCGAGCCGCGCGAAACCGGCCAGGTCGGTGATCCGGCCGTCCAGCGGAAGCTGGTCCATCTTGAAGTCGCCGGTGTGCAGCACCAGCCCGGCCGGGGTGCGGATGGCCACCGCCAGAGCGTCCGGGATGGAGTGGTTGACCGCGAAGAACTCACACTCGAACGGGCCGAGCCGTTCCCGGCCGCCCTCCCGGACGGTCAAGGTGTACGGCTGGATCCGCCGCTCGGCCAGCTTCGCCTCGACCAGGGCCAGGGTGAACTGCGAGCCGACCAGCGGGATGTCGGACTTGTGGGCCAGTAGGTACGGCACGGCGCCGATGTGGTCCTCGTGGCCGTGGGTCAGCACGATCGCCTGGATGTCGTCGAGCCGGTCGAGGATGGGCCCGAAGTCCGGCAGGATCAGGTCGACCCCGGGCTGCTCCACATCGGGAAAGAGCACCCCACAGTCGACGACCAGCAACTTCCCGTCGTACTCGAAGACGGTCATGTTCCGACCGATGGCGCCGAGCCCACCGAGCGGGATGATCCGCAATCCGCCCTCCGGCAGCGGCGGGGGAAGTTGAGCCTCCTCGTTGTGCGCCTCGGTCACGCGCTCACCTCATTCTGCGGCGCCGTCACCCGGCGTCCGTGCATTCGTTTGATCATTCGGGAAGTGGTAGGCCCGCTGCCGCGCAGTCGGCGCGCAACTGGGCCACCTGGTCCTCGGTCGCCGTCACCAACGGCGACCGGACCGGGCCTGCCGGCAGGCCCTGGACGTTCAGACCGGCCTTGACCAGAATCGTGCCCTGAGTACGGAAGATTCCGGTGAACAGCGGCAGCAACCTGTGGTGCAGAGCCAAGGCGGTGGAGGTGTCGCCCGCGTCGTACGCCTCGATCATCCGCTTGGTCTCCGCGCCGGTGAAGTGCGTGGAGGTGCCGACCACGCCGACCGAGCCGACGGCCAACGCGGGCAGCGTCAGGGAGTCCTCACCACTGTAGTACGCCAGATCCGTCCGGCTGGTCACCCAACTGGTGGCGGTCAGGTCACCCTTGGCGTCCTTCACCGCGACGATCCGGCCGTGCTCGGCGAGCCGGACCAGGGTCTCGGTCTCGATCGGCACCCCGGAGCGGTGCGGAATGTCGTACAACATCACCGGCAGGCCGGTGGCGTCCGCCACCGCGGTGAAGTGTCGCAGCAACCCGGCCTGGGGCGGCTTGTTGTAGTACGGGGTGACCACCAGCAGTCCGTGGGCACCGGCCTTCTCCGCCGAGGCGGCCAGCTCGATGGTGTGCCGGGTGTCGTTGGTGCCCACCCCGGCCAGCACCCGCGCCCGGTCCCCGACGGCTTCCACCACGGTCCGGATCAGCTGTTCCTTCTCGGCGTCCGTCGTGGTCGGCGACTCACCGGTGGTGCCGTTGATCACCAGCGCGTCGTTGCGCTGCTCCACGACGAGATGGTTCGCCAGCCGTGCGGCGCCGTCCAGGTCGAGCACACCCTCAGCGGTGAACGGGGTCACCATGGCTGTGATCAGCCGACCGAAGGGGCGGGACACCGCCCGTGCCGGGGCGTCAACGTGGTCGTGCGTCATGGTGACAACCTATCGGACAGCGGAGGGAGGGCTGCCGGGGAAGGGTGGCATGCTCGCCGGGCGGGGCAGCCCCACCGCTCAGGACTGTTCGGCGAGCGGGCTCGCCGCGACCTCGGTACCGTCGGGCAGGGTCGAGATGACGAAGTCGGCGAAGACGTTCGGGGCGACCCCCTGCAACTGCCGCAGGCACTCCACCGCCAGCTCGCGGATCTCCACATCGGCGTGCTCGGTGGCCCGCATCGCGATGAAGTGCCGCCAGGCGCGGTAGTTGCCGCTGACCACGATGCGGGTCTCGGTGGCGTTCGGCAGCACCGCACGGGCCGCCTGACGGGCCTGCTTGCGCCGCAGCGTCGGGTTGGGCTCGTCGACGAAGTGCCGCTCCAGCCCCTCCAACAGCTCGTTGTAGGCCCGCACGCTGGCCTCTGCGGCCTCCACGAAGCGCTTGTGCAGCTCGGGGTCCTCGGCGATCACCCGCGGCTCGACCATCGCCGCGTCCCGCTCCGGGACGTACCGCTGGGACAGCTGCGAGTACGAGAAGTGCCGGTGCCGGATCAGCTCATGGGTGAAGGACCGGGACACCCCGGTGAAGTAGAAGCTGACCGAACCGTGCTCCAGCACGGAGAGGTGCCCGACCTCCAGAATGTGTGCCAGGTAACCGGCGTTGGTGGCGGTGGCCGGGTTCGGCTTCTTCCAGCTCTGGTAACAGGCCCGCCCGGCGAACTCCGCGAGCGCCTGCCCCCCGTCGGCGTCCGTCGACCACGGCACATCCTGCGGTGGCTCGAAATGAGTCCACGCGATCAACCTGACCTGGGGTTGCACCATCTCCGGCATGCCGCGACTCTAACCCCACCCCCACCCTCCCCACCCCTGCACCCCCACCGCACACACCCCACCCTCACCCCGCTGACTCCCCCGCGCCACCCCGCTGACAGCCCCGTCGATCTTGCACTTTTGGTCGCCGAAATACACCCCTTGACCACTTCTGTCCCGACAGAAAGTGCAAGATCGGCGAGCAGAGAGAGGGGGGCGTGGGGAGGGGGCGCGCGAGGGTGGGGCTAGACGTAGAGGGCGGTGAAGGGGGGCCAGGGGAGGTTGCGGGCCACCGAGAAGGCCATCCAGGCGGCCAGGAAGCCACCCACCAGTTTCGGGCCCACCCGCAGCTCGGGTAGCCGCCAGCCGAACGCCTGCCGGCCGGCCCAGGCGATGAAGAAGTACGCCAGGAACGGCAACGCGAAGACGAAGAGGAAGTGGTGCCGGGCGGCAGCCGGCAGGTCGGCGTGCAGCACGTACCACAGGGCACGGGTGCCGCCGCAGCCAGGACAGTCCAGCCCGGTGGTCATCTTGAGCAGGCAGCTCGGCAGGGCGTCCGGCGCCGACCGGGTGGGGTCACTGAGCAGGGTGTAACCGATGCCGGCGCCGACGCAGCCGAGCGCGGCCAAGGGCACCACCCAACGGGGGGTGCGCTCGTACATCCGCGCCACGAACCGGGTCAGTCGATCCGACTCGACCACCGGATAGCCGCCCGGATGACCCGCCGGCCATCCGCCCGGACCCACCTCACCCGCCGGCATCCCGCCTGGCATCCCGGCAACCGGCCCGGCACCCCCGGGCGCGCCAAGGGTCTGCCCGCCAACAGCCGCCCCGGCCTCGGTCGGCACGGCTTCGGTCGGTGTGCCGGGGGAGGTCGGTTCCCCGCTCGACGGGTGCGGCTGGGCGGGCGATCGGTCAACGCTCGTCACGAGCCTCACCGTACACCGGACAGGCCCACCAGGGCTGCGGCCAGCGGGGCGGCCAGGTCTCCGGCGGCCGGCGGCGCCACCGCGTCCAGTCCCAGCCAGCCGGCCAGGCGGTACAGCTCGGCGGCCAGCGCCACCGCGGTCTCCCCGGGGTCGGCCCCCGGCTCCGCCCAGGCCGCCGGCACCAGCAGCACCCCGGCCTTGCGGTCGGCCTTGAGGTCGACCCGGGCGGTGAAGCGTTCCCCCTGCCGGAAGGGCAGCACGTAGTAGCCGTACAGCCGCTTGGCCGCCGGCACGTAGATCTCGATGCGGTAGCTGAAGTCGAACAGCCGCTCGGTGCGGCCCCGTTCCCAGACCAGCGGGTCGAACGGGCTGACCAGGGTGTTGCCGCGTACCCACCGGGGTAGCCGGGCCTGGTGGTGCAGCCAGGCCGGGTGCCGCCAGCCCTGCACCGTGACCGGTTGCAGCTCCCCCGCCTCGACCAGCTCGGCGATGGCCTGTCGGGCTCCGGCCACCGGCAGCCGGAAGTAGTCGCGCAGCTCCGGCTCCGCCGCCACCCCCAGCGACCGGGCGGCGATGCCGACCAGGGTGCGGTACGCCTCGCCGTCCGTAGGCGTCGGGGCGGCCAGCACCTCGGCCGGCAGCACCCGTTCGGGCAGGTCGTAGCGGCGGGCGAAGGAGGTGGTGCGCTCGGCGGCGCAGACCTCACCGGCCCAGAAGAGGAACTCCAGGGCCTGCTTGACCGCCGACCAGTTCCACCCCCAGTTGCCGGTCGCCCGGGGTGCGTCGTGCTCGATCTCGGCCGCGGTCAGCGGCCCTCGGGCGGCCACCTCGTCGCGGACCCAGGCCACCAGATCAGGCTGCTCCGCAGCGATGTGGCGCATGCCACCCCATGCCTCGGCCTTGGCCCGGGCCATCCGCCAGCGAAACACGGAATGCAGGCCGACCGGCACCAGCGACGCCTCATGCCCCCAGTACTCGAACAGCTCACGAGGGCTGCGGTAGGCGGCCGATTCGAGCAGCGAGGTCGGGTAGGGCCCGATCCGGCTGTAGAGCGGCAGGTAGTGCGCCCGTTGCAGCACGTTGACCGAATCCATCTGGATCAGGCCGACCCGGTCGAGCACCCGACGCAGGTGACGACGGGTGGGGGCCCCGGTGGGCGCGGGGTCGGCGAACCCCTGGGCGGCCAGCGCGATCCGCCGAGCCTGGGTGAGGGAGAGCGATTCCTTGATGGCCATCGCGGGCAGGCTACGCCAGCGGTACGACACAGGTGTGCCACGCTGGACCTGCCGTCGTCGGCCGCGTAGAACGGCAGTCATGCCGACCATCCGTCGTGAACAGGCCGCCGACGCCGAGGCGATCGCCCGGGTGCACATCAGCGGGTGGCGGGCCGGGTACGCCGGGATCATGCCGGACGAGGTGCTGGCTCGGCTCAACCCGGTGGCCTGGGCCCAACGGCGCCGGGATCTGGGTACCGCCGATCCGGAGCACCCCTTCACCACCCTGCTGGCCGAGATCGACGGCACGCTGGCCGGATTCACCACCTTCGGCCCGTACCGCAACAATCAGGACCGGGGCGACCTCGACCCGGCCTACGGCGAGGTGGTGGCGATGTACGTGGTGCCGGAGCACTGGGGTGACGGCACGGCACCCGCCCTGCTGGCGGCGGCTCAGGCCGGTCTGCGCGAGCGGGGCCTGGCCGAGTACCGGATCTGGGTGTTGGCGGACAACCACCGGGCCCGCCGGTTCTATCAGCGGGCCGGGCTGTCACCGGACGGTGAGCGGTCGACCTATCCGGTGCCACTGTCCGGCGGGCGTGCGCCGCTGCACCTGGTCGAGCTGCGGTACGCCGGACGACTCGACCGCTGAGGCCGGTGGCTCGTCGGCCCAGCCCGGCCGGCGTACCGGCAGGAAGGCCAGCAACGCCAGGCTGATCCAGACATAGGTGTTGCTGAACACGAACCCGTCCAACCCGGTGAAGTCCTTCTCCCAGGCCCAGACGATCCGACTGATCAGGAAGCCGTACCCGACGATCGCGGCGGCCAGCAGGCCACGGCGTCGGCGGCTGCCCGACGGCGCGGCGACGGCCCCCTCGACCAGCAGCAGCAGACCCGGCAGCAGCCAGACCAGGTGGTGTACCCAGGTGACCGGGCTGACCAGGCACATCACCGCGCCGGTCAGGGCCAGCCCGGCGGTCTCGTTCCCGGCGCGTACGGCGGCACGGGACCGCCACACCCACAGCGCCACGGTCACGGCCACCAGGCCCAGCCAGGCCAGGGTGCTGGGGTTGGTCGGGTCCAGTCGGGCCACCACACCGCGGAGCGACTGGTTGGAGACGAACGCCAGCTCACCGACCCGACCGGTGTTCCACAGCGCGGTGGTCCAGAACTCCCGGGAGGCGTCCGGGAACAGTGCCGCGGCCAGCACGGTGGCCCCGGTAGCGGCGGCCACGGCGGTTACCGCGGCCCGGATGCGACCGGTCACCAGCAGGTACACGATGAAGATGCCCGGGGTTAGCTTGATCGCGGTGGCCAGGCCGATGCCGATGCCGGCCCACCGGCTGCCGCCCGGCAGCAGCCGCATCAGGTCCACCGCCACCAGGAACAGCAGCAGGGTGTTGACCTGGCCGAAGTTGATGGTCTCGCGCATCGGTTCGAAGGCGGCGGCCAGGCAGAACGCCACCGCGAAGGCGAACCAGCGGGTCCACCCGGCCCGCCGGGACACCGGGTCCAGCAGCCACCAGATCAACACCGCGCTGGTAGCCACCCCGGCGGCCACGCTCACCACGATCGCCGCGTGCCAGGGCAGGTACGCCATCGGCAGCATCAGCAGCGCCGCGAACGGCGGGTAGGTGAAGCCGTACTGGGTGCCGGGGCGCAGGTGGTCGTAGAGTTCCCCGCCCTCGCGGGCCCACCAGATGAGTGCCCCCCGGTAGACCTGAAGGTCGAAGAAGCCGTGCCGGGCCGCCGCCACGGACAGGAAGGCGGCCACCGCGACGGCGAGTACGACCACGAAGACGATCTGTCCGACCGTCCGCCTGGCACCCTGCGCCACCGTCGCCTCCCTCACCCTGCGTAGGCTGTCGTCCCATGGCTCTCGGGTTTGTCCGCCCGGCGCGTCCCGAGGACGCCGGCGAGATCGCACGCATCCAGCTCGCCACCTGGCGGGTCGCCTATCGGCGACTGCTGCCCCGGCATGTGCTGGCCGAGCTCGACGAGGGGTTGCTCGCCCAACGCTGGGAGGCTGCGGTACGCCGCCCGCCCAGCGAACACCACCGGGTCCTGGTCGCGGTCGAACAGGCCGAGCAATCGTATCTGGTGGGCTTCGCCGCCTCCGGTCCGGTGGACGCCGAGGCGTTGGCCCCGAACGAGCCCGCCGAGGCCCTCGGCCCGGAGGTGGTCGCGGTGACCGACCTGCTGGTGGAGCCCCGGTGGGGCCGTCGGGGGCACGGCAGCCGGCTGCTGGCCGCCAGTGTCGACCTGTGGCGGGAGTCCGGCTTCACCACGGCGCTGGCCTGGGTCTTCGAAGGCGATCAGGCCTCCCGCAAGTTCCTCACCGCCGCCGGGTGGCAACCGGACGGTGCGGGCCGCGCACTGGACGTGGACGACATGCTGGTCCCCCAACTCCGCCTGCACGTGGCCCTCCCCACCGAGCCGACCGACGCGGGCTGACCCGCACCTAGGCCCCCCGGGGGGCGGTCAGTCGAGCAGGGGGTCCAGGCCGAGGGTCAGGCCGGGGCGGTCGCCGACCGCGCGGACCGCGACCAGCACCCCGGGCATGAAGGACACCCGGTCGTACGAGTCGTGCCGGATGGTCAGCGTCTCACCGGCGGTGCCGAACAGCACCTCCTGGTGGGCCAGCAGCCCGGTGGCGCGGACGGCGTGCACCCGTACCCCGTCGATGTCGGCGCCCCGGGCACCGGCCACCTCGTCGGCGGTGGCGTCCGGCACCGGGCCCAGCCCGGCCTCGGCGCGGGCCGCGGCGATCAGACGGGCGGTGTGGGTGGCCGTGCCGCTGGGGGCGTCGAGCTTGCGCGGATGATGCTGCTCGATGATCTCCACGGACTCGAAGTGCCGGGCGGCGCGGGCCGCGAACTGCATCATCAGTACGGCGCCGATGCCGAAGTTCGGGGCGATCACCACACCCACCCCGGGCTTGCCGGCCAACCAGTCGCGCACCTGGTCGAGGCGCTGCTCGGTGAAGCCGGTGGTGCCGACCACCGCGTGGATGCCCTGCTCGATGCACCAGCGCAGGTTGTCCATGACCGCGCCGGGGGTGGTGAAGTCGACGACCACCTGCGCCCCGGCCTGGGCCACCGTGGACAGTTCGTCGCCCTGGTCGACCGCCGCCACCAGCGTCGTATCGGTAGCGGCCTCGACGGCCTTGCACACCTCGGCGCCCATCCGACCCCGCGCACCCAGTACGCCGACCCGGATCAGCCCGGCCTTTTCCCGCTCGTCAGTCACGCGGCACAACCTATCCCAACAGGTCCGCCGCCAGCCGCAGAGGCGGGAGATCCGGCGTGATGCGGCGATCACCCCGCCGGACAGCCGGACAGCCGAGGGGTCAGGCGGGGAAGTCGCGGTCGGCGAAGGGGCCGACGACTGCCAGGGACATCGGTCGGGCCAGCAGGTCGGCGGCGAGGGTGTTGACGTCCTCCAGGGTGACCGCGTCCACCCGGTCGAGCAGTTCGTTCACCGGCATCAGGTTGCCGTAGAGCAGTTCGCCCTTGGCCAGCCGACTCATCCGCGAGCCGGTGTCCTCCAGCCCCAGCACGAAGGCCCCCTTGCTCATCCCCTTGCCCCGGGCCAGTTCGGCCTCGGTGATGCCGTGGGCGGCGGTACGCGCCAACTCGGCCCGGGTCAGCGCCAGCACCTCGTCCACCCGGCCGGGGGCACACCCGGCGTAGACGCCGAACACCCCACTGTCGGCGTACTGGCTGGCGTAGGAGTAGACCGAGTAGGCCAGCCCCCGCTGCTCCCGGATCTCCTGGAACAGCCGGCTGGACATGCCGCCGCCGAGCACGTTGTTGAGCACACCCAGCGCGAAACGCCGATCGTCCAGCCGGTCGATGGCCGGGCAGCCGAGCACGATGTGCGCCTGCTCGGTCTCCTTGACCTCCACCACCGTACGGGCGGACCGGGTGCGTACCGCCGGGCTGGCCGGGCGGTGCGGCGCGGGCGGGGCCGGGTCGGTGTCCAGGGGGGTGCCGCGCAGCGCCTGCCGGACCAGCCGGACCACGGCGGCGTGGTCGAGGTTGCCGGCGGCGGCGATGACGATCTGCGGGGCGACGTACCGGCGCCGGTAGAAGGTCTGGATCTGGCGGCGGGTCATCGGGGTGACCGTGTCCGAGGTACCGGAGATCAGCCGGCCCAGGGGATGGTCGCCGTAGACGGCCCGGGCGAACAGGTCGTGCACCTCGTCGCCGGGCTCGTCGTCGTGCATGGCGATCTCCTCGAGGATCACGCCCCGCTCGGTCTCCACGTCGGCCGGTTCCAGCACCGAGTCGGCTACCAGGTCACACATCACGTCGATGGCCAGCGGCAGATCCTCGTCGAGCACCCGGGCGTAGTAGCAGGTGTACTCCTTCGTGGTGAAGGCGTTGGTCTCGCCGCCCACCGCCTCGATCGAGGAGGAGATCTCCATCGCACCCCGCTTGTGGGTGCCCTTGAACAGCAGGTGCTCCAGGAAGTGCGCGGCACCGGCCGTGGACCCGGTCTCGTCCCGGGAACCGACCGCGACCCAGATGCCGAAGGAGACGCTGCGCATCGCCGGGATGGCCTCGGTCAGTACCCGCAGCCCGCTGGGCAGCACGGTGCGGCGCACCGTACCCCCCAAGGGGTCCTCACTGAGGGTGCGGGTGACGGCCCGGGTGGCGCCGCCGGCGGACCGCACGGTACCGACTGCCTGCCGGCCGGGGCCGGGTGGCGTCGCCGGCGGGCGAGTCACGGACAGAGACGTTCGCCGGGTACGACTCACGGCAACCTGCTTCCGGTGCGACGAGGGGGTTGACGGTGACGAACCGGCCGGGCGACATGGTCGCCCGGCCGGTCAGCGATTCACTGCGGTTGGTCGAAGATCAGCTGTGCCGGGTACGCCGACGCGGCCGGGAGTCGCCGCCTTCGCCGCCCTCTCCGCCCTCGCCCCGCTCCGGGCCACGGCCGCCCCGGTCACCGCCGCGCTCGCGGTCACCCCGGTCACGCGGGGCACGGTCACCCCGGTCACCACGGCCGGCCGGCCGCTCGCCGCCCGCCTCGGCGGGAGCCGGTGCCTCAGCACCCTCGGGACGGACCTTGTCCAGGTAGATCTTGCCCCGCTGGTCGATGTCGGCGATCTCGACCTCGACCCGGTCGCCGACGTTGAGGAAGTCCTCGACCTTCTCGACCCGCTTGCCGTCGCCCACCTTGGAGATGTGCAGCAGGCCGTCACGACCCGGCAGCAGCGAGATGAACGCGCCGAAGGGGGCCGTCTTGACCACGGTGCCGAGGAACCGGTCCCCGGCCTTCGGCATGGTCGGGTTGGCGATCGCGTTGATCCGCTCGACCGCCGCCTGGGCCGAGGGGCCGTTGGTGGCACCGACGTAGATCGTGCCGTCGTCCTCGATGGAGATCTCGGCGCCGGTCTCGTCCTGGATGGCGTTGATGGTCTGACCCTTCGGGCCGATCACCATGCCGATCTTGTCGACCGGGATCTTCACCGTGGTGACCCGCGGCGCGTAGTCGGACATCTCGGCCGGGGACTCGATGGCCCGCTGCATCACGTCGAGGATGGTCTGCCGGGCCTCGTGGGCCTGCTGGAGCGCGGCGGCCAGCACGTCGGACGGGATGCCGTCGAGCTTGGTGTCGAGCTGCAGGGCGGTCACGAAGTCCCGGGTGCCGGCGACCTTGAAGTCCATGTCGCCGAAGGCGTCCTCGGCACCGAGGATGTCGGTCAGCGTCACGTACTGGGTCTTGCCGTCGACCTCGTCGGAGATGAGGCCCATGGCGATGCCGGCCACCGGGGCCTTCAGCGGCACACCGGCGCTGAGCAGGCCCAGGGTCGAGGCGCAGACCGAGCCCATCGAGGTGGAGCCGTTGGAGCCCAGGGCCTCGGAGACCTGCCGGATGGCGTACGGGAACTCCTCGCGCGAGGGCAGCACCGGGATCAGGGCCCGCTCCGCGAGGGCGCCGTGGCCGATCTCGCGGCGCTTCGGCGAACCGACCCGGCCGGTCTCACCGGTGGAGTACGGCGGGAAGTTGTAGTTGTGCATGTAGCGCTTGGACTTCTCCGGGGAGAGGGTGTCCAGGGCCTGCTCCATGCGCAGCATGTTGAGGGTGGTGACGCCCAGGATCTGGGTCTCGCCGCGCTCGAACAGCGCCGAGCCGTGCACCCGGGGCAGCACCCCGACCTCGGCGTTCAGCGGCCGGATGTCGCGCGGGCCACGCCCGTCGATGCGGACCTGCTCCCGCAGCACCCGGTTGCGCACCTCGGACTTGGTCAGCGAGCGGAAGGCAGCCGACAGCTCCTTCTCCCGACCCTCGAAGCGCGGGCCGAGCTCCTCCACCAGGCGGGACTTGACCGCGTCCAGGGCCTCCTCGCGATCCGCCTTGCCGGCGATCTGGAGAGCCTCGGCGACATCGCCGCGAGCGAACTCGGCGACCGCGTCGTACGCGTCGTTCTGGTAGTCCAGGAACACGGGGAACTCGGCGACCGGCTTGGCGGCGACCTCGGCCAGCTCGCTCTGCGCCCGGCACAGCTCACGGATGGCCGGCTTGGCGGCCTCCAGGCCGCTGGCCACGACCTCCTCGGTCGGGGCCGGGGCGCCGTCGGCGACCAGCTTGACGGTGTGCTCGGTGGCCTCGGCCTCGACCATCATGATCGCGACGTCGCCGTCGGCCAGGGCCCGACCGGCAACCACCATGTCGAAGGTGGCCCGGCTGAGCTCGTCGTGGGTCGGGAAGGCGACCCACTGGCCGTCGACGTGCGCCATCCGGGTGGCCCCGATCGGGCCGGAGAACGGCAGGCCGGACAGCTTGGTCGACATCGAGGCGGCGTTGATCGCCACCACGTCGTACGGGTGCTGCGGGTCGAGCGCGAGGATGGTCTCGACGACCTGGACCTCGTTACGCAGGCCCTTGACGAACGACGGGCGCAGCGGCCGGTCGATCAGGCGGCAGGTGAGGATGGCGTCCTCGCTGGGACGGCCCTCCCGGCGGAAGAACGAGCCGGGGATCCGGCCCGCGGCGTACATCCGCTCCTCGACGTCGACGGTCAGCGGGAAGAAGTCGAACTGCTCCTTCGGCTGCTTGCCGGCGGTGGTGGCGGACAGCACGACCGTCTCGCCGAGCTGGGCGACGACGGAGCCGGCGGCCTGACGGGCCAGCCGGCCGGTGGAGAAGGTGATCTCACGGGTGCCGAAGGACCCGTTGTCGATCACGGCGGTGCGGGATTCGGTGCCGAGTTTGGTCTCGGTCATGGTGCGGCAATGCTCCTTCGCATCGGGGGCCACGAGCGGGAGCTGTACCGACGGCCGGTCTTCGATCGAAGCGCCCGGGACCACCGGCGAAAGCCGGAGACACCCGGAGGCCACTACCGGAGACCGGTACGCCGACGGCTCCCCTGTCTGGGTGCTCGCAGCCCGTGTCTCGAGGTGGTTACGCCGACGGGGGAGCGGCCCGGTGGCCACTCCCCCGTCTCACGTCACCGGCGCAGGCCGAGCCGCTCGATGAGCGACCGGTAGCGGTTGATGTCCTTCTTCTGCACGTAGTTGAGCAGCCGACGGCGGCGGCCGACCAGCAGCAGCAGCCCACGGCGGCTGTGGTGGTCGTGCTTGTGCACCTTCAGGTGCTCGGTGAGGTCAGCGATCCGCTTGGTGAGGACCGCGACCTGCACCTCCGGCGAACCGGTGTCGCCCTCGACGGTCGCGTACTCCTCGCGGATCTTGGCCTTTGCCTGCTGGTCGAGCGCCATGTTCTCCCTGTTTCAGTGGGTTGTCGATGGTGTCCGTGCGAGCCAGGCTGAATCTCTGCAGGCTGGGCATCGCTACCGGACGTCCTCGCATCCGCGGCGTCGAGCAGACATGCGAGGACCCACGTCGGTCAGCCGACGTCTTCGTCAGCCTACCAGCACCTCGTGACCATCGCCCGAATGAGGCCGTCAGGCCAGCGCCCGGCGGGTCCGTTCGACGTCCTGGGCGATCTGGGCCACCAGTGGCTCGACGCCGTCGAAGCGGACCTGTCCCCGCAGGTGGGCCACGAAATCCAGGGCCAGTCGCTCGCCGTACAGGTCGCCGTCGAAATCCAGCGCGTACGCCTCGACCCGGCGTTCCCGGCCGGCGAAGGTCGGGTTGGTGCCGATCGAGACGGCCGCGCCCAGCGGCTCACGCTGACCCCGACGGATCAGCCGGGCGGCGTAGATGCCGTCGGCCGGGATCGCGGCGTAGCGGTGGCAGAGCAGGTTGGCGGTCGGGAAGCCCAACTCCCGGCCGCGCTGGTCACCCCGGACCACGACCCCCTCCAGCCGGTGCGGACGCCCCAGGGCGCTGGCCGCCGCGGTCACGTCACCGGCATCCACGCAGGAGCGGATGTACGTCGAGGAGAAGACCGTGCCGGCCTCGGCCACCAGGGGTGCCCCCTCGACGGCGAAGCCGAAGGTACGCCCCAACTGCTCCAACAGCGCCACGTCCCCGGCGGCCCGGTGCCCGAACCGGAAGTTGTCCCCCACCACCACCAGGGCGGCGTGCAGGTGCTCGACCAGCACGTCGTGGACGAAGGCCTCCGCCGGCAGCCGGGAGAACTCGGAGGTGAACGGCACCACACAGAGCACATCGACACCGAGGGCCTCGATCAGCTCCGCCTTGCGGGCCGGCTCGGTGAGCACCGCCGGATGGGAACCCGGCCGCACCACCTCGGCCGGATGCGGGTCGAAGGTGACCACGACGGACTGCACTCCCCACTCCCGGGCGCGCGCCACCGCGTGCCCGATGGTGGCCTGGTGGCCCTTGTGCACGCCGTCGAAGACCCCGATGGTGACCACCGAACGTCCCCAACCCCCCGGCGCCGCGTCGTACCCCCGCCACCGCTGCATGCTCGTCCTTCCTGTAGCCGGTACTGCCAGGTCTTCCACTCGGGTGTCGGCCGCCGTCACGCCGGGGCGAGCACGATCTCCGCGCGGGCCCGGCCGGCCCGCTCGCTGACGATAGCGATCAACTGGCCGGCCGGATCGAAGACCGCGTACGGCCCGAGGTGGCCGATCGGGTCGAGCGGGCCGCCGTGGGAGAGCACCTTCGCCTCCTCCGGGCTGGCCACCCGGGTGGTGAAGAACCGGGCGGCGGCGGCCGCCAGCGGAAGGTCGACCACCTCGGGGGCGCGTTGTTCCAGCTCATCCAGGGTGGCGGCCTCGGCCAGGGTGAAACCCCCCACGGCGGTACGCCGCAGGGCGGTGAGATGTCCGCCGACCCCCAGCGCCAGGCCGGCGTCCCGGGCGATCGCCCGGATGTAGGTGCCGGTCGAGCAGGCCACCTCCACGTCTACGTCCACCACCTCGGGCTGGTCCCGGCGGATGGCCAGCACCTCCAGCCGGGACACGGTGACCCGCCGGGCCGGCAGGTCGACGGTCTCGCCGTCCCGGACCCGCTTGTACGCCCGCTGCCCGTTGATCTTGACGGCGCTGACCGCGCTCGGCACCTGGTCGATCTCGCCGGTCAAGGCGGCCAGGGCGGCATGGATCGCCTCGTCGGTCAGCGCACCGGCGGATGCGGTGGCGATCACCTCGCCCTCCGCGTCGTCCGTGACGGTGGACTGGCCCAACCGGATGGTGGCGGCGTAGGTCTTGTCGGCGCCGATCACGTAGGTCAGCAGGCGGGTGGCCCGACCCACCCCGATCACCAGCACCCCGGTGGCCATCGGATCCAGGGTGCCGCCGTGGCCCACCCGGCGGGTACGCGCGAATCGGCGGATGCGCGCCACCACATCATGCGACGTCATGCCGCCCGGCTTGTCCACCACGATCAGACCGTCTGTGCTCACGACGTGCAAGCCTGCCAGATCGACCCGGCGGGCCCGGCAGCGGACGACCGGCCGCCGAAACCGGATTTACGGCGTGGAACACGACTGTGACGATGAACTCACAGCGGCGTCGGCCGATCCGGTGCCGCCGACCACGGGGAGACCGAAATGACCACCGGCGGCACATCCACCGAGCGGCCCGATGAGACTATCCGCCTGCGTACGCCCCGACCGGCGAGCACCCTGCCCGCCTGGATGCTCGATCCGCCACCTCCCAGGCGCACCCTGGGGGTGCGGGTCGCCCAGGCGTTCGCCGCCCTGCCCGGCGTGGGCCGGCTGCGCCGCCGCTGGTGGGCCTGGCAGGACCGGGACCGCCTCTACCAGCGCTACCCGACCACCTTCAAGATGGTCGCCATGGTCGTCTCCTGGATCGTGGTGATGGCCCTGGTGTCGCTGCTCTACGCCCTCTACGCCCAGATCTGACCCTGTTCCGGCCGGGATCAGGCGGCGGGTGTCGCCCGGGATTCGGTGCGGACCGCCCCGGTGACCGCCCAGGCTCCGCTGCGCAGGCGCAGCACCAGGCCGATCAGCCGGATCACGGTGAACAGCAGCAGACCCGCCCAGATGCCGCCGAGGCCGAGGGTGAAGGCGTGGGAGAGCCAGATCGCGGGGAGGAATCCGCCGAGGGCGCCGACCACGGTCAGATTACGCAGATACCGAATGTCACCGGCACCGATCAGGACCCCGTCCAGGGCGAACACCACCCCGGCCAGGGGCAGCATGACGACGAACCAGGGCCAGGCCACCAGGGCCTGCTCGTGTACCGCCGGCTCGGCGCTGAACCAGGTCGGCACCACCCCCGCCCCGGCTGCGGCCAGCACGGCGAACGCCGCCCCGCACACCGCACCGAACCGACCGATCCGCTTGGCCAGGGCGCGGGCCGCCTGATCGTCGCCGGCCCCCAGGGCGGCACCGACCAGGGCCTGCGCGGCGATGGCCAGCGCGTCGAGCACCAGGGCCGCGAAGAACCAGAGTTGTACCGCGATCTGGTGAGCACCGACCGCGGCGGCGCCGAACCGGGCGGCGACCGCCGTCGCGGACAGGAAGCTGGCCTGGAAGGCCACCCCACGGATCAACAGGTCCCGGCTGAGGACCAGTTGCTGGCCGATGACCCGCAGGTGCGGGCGCAGGGCCACCCGCTCGGCCACCAGGGCCCCGGCGAACAGGACCCCGGAGAGGGTCTGCGCGATCACGTTCGCCACCGCGGAACCGTTCAGGCCCATCCCCACCGGATAGACCAGCACCGGGCAGAGCACCGCCGAGAGCAGGTTGGGCCCGACCACGAACCACAACGGCCGACGGGTGTCCTGCACACCGCGCAGCCAGCCGTTGCCGGCGGCGGCCAGCAGCAGCCCGGGGGCCCCGAGGGAGGCGATGCGCAGCCACTCACCGGCGGCCCTGCCGACCTCTCCCCCGCCGGCCAGGGCACCGGTCAGCGCCGGGCCCCCGACCTGCATCCCGATGGCGACCAGCACCCCAAGGGCCAGGGCCAGCCAGGAGGCCTGCACCCCCTCGGCCACCGCGGCGGCCCGGTCCCCGGAACCGAAGCGGCGGGCGGCGCGCCCGGTGGTGCCGTACGCGACGACCGTGCCCACCCAGGCGGTGAGGGTCATCACGGTGCCGCCGACGGCGACCGCCGCCAACGGAACCTGACCCAGATGCCCGACGACGGCGGTGTCCACCAGGACGTAGAGCGGCTCGGCGGCCAGCACCACGAGGGCCGGCAGGGCTAGCGCGGCGATCCGGCGGGGCGAGGCGACCCGGTCGACGGTCGGGGTGGGCTGGCTCATCGCCGCCGATACTGGCACGCGAGGTGTAAGGAGACAAGAGAAGTGTGCTGCTTACCAATGGCGGTCACGTCACACCATGGCGGGCGGTGGTGGAGCGGTGGAACTACCGGACGGTGACGCCGTACGTGCCAGGCGGTCTCGGCGTCACCGCCGGTCGGGTACGTTCACTGACGGGTGTCCATGGAGGTCTGCAGGGCGCGGCGGGCCTGCTCGCGGGCCTCGTCGGTGGTCTCGGGCTTGGGCTTGGCGGCCATGGTGAGTCCCTTCCAGGGCGCGCGTCGCCGAGCACGGCGGCGCGTCACGGGCGATGTCGCTGACGGCGCCCAGCCCAGGCTCCGGGGTCGCCGGAGCGGCGGGTGGACGACCTTTACGGCCCGGGTCGGTCGACCCTGGAGGAAAGCGGCGCAGGGTATGGCTCCGCCATCCTGACCTGCGCCATAACGGCGTCGGCCGATACCCAAGTTATCGTTCAGGTCCACATGTCGCCCACGGTTCCCGACATCTGGACCGATCGAACCCGATCACCGCGCCAGGAAATGCCAGCCCACCCACCACCAGAAGCCGAACAACCCGATCCGCCCGACCGGGACCGGGCCCACCTCGTAGCGCATCACGTACGCGCAGACCTCGCCGAGGGTCGGAATCCGCGATCCCTCCCGGCGGGCCAGCCACTCGACCAGGCCGAACAGCGCCAGCCCGACCAGGAATCCACCGATCGCCAGGGCCCGCATCATCGCCGCACCAAACCCCAGAAGGCCGACAGCCACACCAGCCAGCCGGCGGACCGCACCAGCCGGTCCTCCAGCAGCGGGTCCGCCAGCCGGGAGAAGGTGGGGAAGTCGTCACCGGCCGCCGAGAAGAAGGTCGCACCCTCGAAGACGCCGAACACCAGCACCGGCAGGGTCCACCAGAGGGCACCCGAGTTCAGCCGCTGCGGAGCCGGTCGACGCGGCACCCGATTCGACATCCCGAGCCAGATCAGCATCCCGCCGGCCCCGAACACATAGAGATTTGCCTCCGTCGAGAAGGACGGAAAACGACCACCGACCAGGGAGAGAGCGACGAGCACCGGCACACTGACGACCGGGCGCTCCCAGGTTCGAGGGGCCTCTAGGGTGAGGTCGCGGGGCTGCTCCATCATCCGATTCTCCCGATCCCGTCCAGGTACGGAAAGGTCAACACCCCCTGATATCGACCCGGATATCACCCTTGCCGATTAATACGACCCTCCCCATCTGGTACGTCCAGTTCCGTCCGGATACGCGCGATCACCTCGTCGACCGTTCCCCGTCCGGTGAAGCCGGCGGCGAGGCGATGGCCGCCGCCACCCAGCGCCAGGGCCACCCGACTCACGTCGATCGCCCCCTTGCTGCGCAGGGACACCGCCCACTCGGCCACCCCGGTCTGCTTGACCACACAGCTGACGTCCGCCTCCGCGGTGCACCGGACCGGATCGATCAGGGCTTCCAACACGTACGGTCGCTGGTCGTGTCGCGCCAGGTCGTCCAGGGTGGCGTAGGTCCAGACCAGGCCGTGGCCGCCGGCGGCGGCAGGCTCCAACCGGGCCCGGCCCAGCACCTCACCGAAGAGACGCACCGCGCCGAAGGGGCGGTTGTCGAAGATCCGCCGGGAGATCTCGCCGGGACGGATGCCGGTGGCCAACAGGCGGGCCGCCATCTCGTGCACCGCCACGGTCGTCGCCTCGAACCGGAAGGAGCCGGTGTCCGTGCTCAACGCCACGTACAGACACTCGGCGATGCCGGGATCCAGGGAGACCCCGAGCCGGGCCAGCAACTCCTCCGCGACCACGGAGGTCGCCGCGGCGCCCGGGTCGATCAGGTTGACATCACCGAAGCCCGGGTTCGAGGCGTGATGGTCGAGGACCAGGGCGGTGCCCGGGCCGGTCAGCCGACCGGCCAGCTCGCCCAGCCGGGACTCACTGGCCGCGTCGAAGCAGATGACCAGATCCGGCTCCGGGTCGGCCTCCGTCGCCGGCACCAGCAGCTCCTGACCGGGCAGCCCTAGCAACGGCTCCGGTATCTCCAGCGGGCCGGGAAAGGTCGCCTGGAGCAGCCCCACCCCTAGCTGACGCAGCCCTAGCCCGAAGCCGAGCATGCTGCCCAGCGCGTCGCCGTCCGGGTTGATGTGGCAGATCAGCAGCACCCGACCATCGGGGGGCAACTGCCGCACGGCCGCCACCGCCGCCGCCCAGTCGGCCTCCACCGGGCCGGTCGAGGCCGTACCGACCGCCGAAGCCGCCAGGACCGCACCGGCGGAAGCCGGCCGGTACGGGGCCGAACCGCCGACCCCGGCCGGTCCCGGCGGCGCGGCCGTCTCGGTCGTGGCGCCGCCGGTCGGGGCGGTCACCGCCGGTCCCCGCCCCGGGCCTCGTCGACGTCGCCGGCCTCGGGCTCGCCGGAGTCCTCGTCGTCCTCGTCGTCCTCCAGGCGGTACGGCTGGGCGTCACCGGCGTACTCGGCCCGCGCCGCCAGGCGCTGCACCTCGGCGTCGGCGTTACGGGCCGCCGCCAGCAGGTCGTCGATGTGCTTGACCTGATCCTGCACGTTGTCCAGGACGAAGGTCAGAGTCGGCGAGTGGCGCAGACCCAGGGCCTTGCCGACCGTGCTGCGCAGCATGCCCTTGGCGCTGTCCAGGGCGGCGGCGGTGCCGGCCTGGGCAGCCGCGTCGCCGAGCACGGTGTAGAAGACCGTGGCATCGCGGAGATCGGCCGTGATCCGGGCGTCCGTGATGGTGATCATCCCGAGCCGGGGGTCCTTGATCTGGCTCCGCACCACCGACGCGACCAGTTCACGCACCCGCTCCGCGTGCCGGCGTACCTTGGCCGGATCCGTCATCTCGCCACCTCCACGGCGTGCCGCTACCGACCGGGCCGGTTGACGCCTACGTCACCGGGCCCGGGTCGGCCCTTAACACCTCGAACCCTACCCGCGGGGCACCCGGGCCCGCGCGGGCGGCCGACGGCCCGGACCACTGACGGTCAGTCCTCCTCGCCGTGTAGTCGGCGACGCACCGACAGCAGTTCGATCTCCGGCCGACCGGCCACCAGCCGTTCGCAGGAGTCGAGCACCTCACGGGCGTGGGCCGGCTCGGCGGCCACCACGGCCACCCCTATCTCCGCTCGCCCGTGCAGGTCGAGCGCGCCCACCTCGGCGGCCGAGACCTCGAAGCGGCGCAGCGCCGCCACGATCGGCCGTACGTAGGATCTCTTGGCCTTCAGCGACCGGGAGTCCCCCGGCAGCAGCAGGTCGAATACTGCGGTAGCGGTATACATCGTCTGCGGACACTACCCGCATCCCACCCCACATGATCAAGGGGTTTACGCCGCCCGGCGTAAACCCCTTGATCAGTGCGTCACCGCAGGATCAGGCGCGAACCTTCTCCCGCATCTCGAAGGTCTCGATCACGTCGCCGACCTGGACGTTGTTGTAACCACCCAGAGTCAGACCGCACTCGAAGCCCTCGCGGACCTCGGTCGCGTCGTCCTTGAACCGCTTGAGCGAGCTGATCGTGAGGTTGTCCGCCACGACCGCGCCGTCGCGCAGCAGGCGCGCCTTCGCGTTGCGCCGGATGACACCCGACCGGACGATGCAACCGGAGATGTTGCCGATCTTGGACGAGCGGAAGACGTCGCGGATCTCCGCGGTGCCCAGCTCGACCTCCTCGTACTCCGGCTTGAGCAGGCCCTTGAGCGCCGCCTCGATCTCCTCGATGGCCTGGTAGATGACGGTGTAGTACCGGATCTCCACGCCCTCGCGGTCGGCCATCTCGCGGACCTTGTTCGAGGCCCGCACGTTGAAGCCGATGATCGTGACCGGCTCGGACGAGGCGCTGGCGAGCATGACATTGCTCTCCGTGATCGCGCCGACGCCCCGGTCGAGGACCTTGAGCTGGACCTCCTCGGGGATGTCGAGGTTGAACAGCGCGTCCTCCAGGGCCTCCACCGAACCGGAGACGTCACCCTTGAGGATGAGGTTGAGCGAGGTCTTCTCGCCCTCCTTGAGCTGCTCCATGAGCGTCTCGAGGGTGGCCCGGCCACGGGAGTTGGCGAAGGACGCCGCCCGCCGCCGCGCCTGGCGCTGCTCGGCGATCTGCCGCACCGTACGGTCGTCCGCCGCAGCCAGGAAGGTGTCGCCCGCACCCGGCACCGCGGTCAGGCCGAGAACCATGACCGGACGCGCCGGACCGGCCTCGGTGAGCTGGTTGCCGTTCTCGTCGAGCATCGCCCGGACCCGGCCGTGCGCCCCACCGGCGACGATCGAGTCGCCCGCCCGCAGGGTGCCCTTCTGCACCAGCACGGTAGCCACCGCACCACGGCCCTTGTCCAGGTGCGCCTCGATGGCCACACCCTGCGCTGGCCCGTCGATCGGAGCGGTCAGCTCCAGCGACGCGTCGGCGGTGAGCAGCACCGCTTCGAGGAGTTCCTCGATGCCGATGCCGGGCTTCGCGGCCACGTTGACGAACATGGTGTCGCCGCCGTACTCCTCGGCGACCAGGCCGTACTCGGTCAGCTGCTGGCGGACCTTGTCCGGGTTGGCCTCCGGCTTGTCGACCTTGTTGACCGCGACCACGATCGGCACTTCCGCCGCCTTGGCGTGGTTGAGCGCCTCGATGGTCTGCGGCATCACGCCGTCGTCGGCCGCCACCACCAGGATCACGATGTCCGTGACCTGGGCACCACGGGCACGCATGGCGGTGAACGCCTCGTGACCCGGGGTGTCGATGAAGGTGACCGCCCGGTCCTCGCCCTCGTGCGGGACGTGGACCTGGTAGGCGCCGATGTGCTGGGTGATGCCACCGGCCTCGCCGGCCACCACGTTCGCCTTACGGATCGCGTCGAGCAGCTTGGTCTTACCGTGGTCGACGTGACCCATGACGGTCACCACCGGCGCACGGCTGACCAGGCGGTCCTCCGCGACCTCGGCGTCGAGGTCGATGTTGAACTGCGCGAGCAGCTCGCGATCCTCGTCCTCCGGGCTGACGATCTGCACGTTGAAGCCGAGGTGCTCACCCAGCAGCAGCAGGGTGTCGTCAGAGCAGGACTGGGTCGCGGTGACCATCTCGCCCAGGTTGAACATCTCCTGGACCAGCGAACCCGGGTTGGCGTTGATCTTGTCGGCGAAGTCCGACAGCGAGGCGCCCCGGGAGAGCCGGACCGTCTGCCCCTGACCCCGGGGAGCACCCGAGCTCATGGTCGGAGCCGACAGGTTGTCGAACTCCTGTCTGCGCTGCTTCTTGGACTTGCGACCACGGGTCGGCTTGCCACCCGGACGCCCGAAGGCACCGGCGGCGCCGCCGCCACGGCCACGGCCGCCGCCACCCGGACGCCCACCGCCACCGGCCGGCGCACCCGGGCGGAAACCGCCACCGGCACCGGCACCACCGCCGGGGCCGCCACGGTAGCCACCGCCACCGCCGCCACCACCGGGGCCACCGCGGTAGCCACCGCCACCGGCACCGCCGCCACCACCGGGACCGCCGCGGTAGCCGCCACCGGCACCGCCGCCACCACCGGGACGACCGGCACCGCCGCCACCACCGGGACGACCGGCACCGGGACCACCCGGACGACCGGGCCGCTGGCTCGGCATGGAGGCCGGGCTGGGCCGAGGCGGCATGGAGGCCGGGCTCGGCCGCGGCGGCATCGAGGACGGGCTGGGACGAGGTCCACCGGCACCGGCGGCCGGCGGACGCTGCTGCTGGCTGCCCTGGATGCCGAAGGGGTTGTTACCGGCACCCCGCGCCGGCGGACGGCCCTGCCGGCCACCCGGGCCGGGGGTCGGGCCGCCAGTGCGACCGGCGGCCGGGGAACCCGGACGCGGCGGCATGTTGCTGGGGCCGGGACGGGGACCCGGACGGGCGCCCCCTTCCGCCGGGGGCTCCCGGCGGACGTTGTCGCGCTGCTGCTGGCGGGCGGCCTGGGCGGCCTTGACCGCAGCCTCCTGCTCCGCCTTCAGCGCGGCCGCGCGCGCCTCCGCGGCGGCCACCTCGATGTCATGAGCACTCGCCGGCTTGGCGACCGGGGCCGCCGCGGGCGGCGGACCGGGCACCGGGGCCTTCGGCTTGGGCCCGGGCGCCGCCGGACGCCGCGGCGGCGTCGGCTTGGCGGTGATCCGGGGCTCGCCGGGGGTCGGCGAGGACGGGGTCGGTGCCGCCGGAGCTGGCGCGGCCGACGGCGCAGCCGTCGGAGCGCCGGCGCCGCCGGAGGCGACGAAGGCGCTGCGCAGCCGCCGGGCGACCGGCGCCTCGACGGTGCTCGACGCGGACTTCACGAACTCGCCCATTTCCTTCAACTTGGCGAGAACGGTCTTGCTTTCGACCCCGAGCTCTTTTGCAAGCTCGTGTACGCGGGCCTTACCTGCCACTGCACTCCTCACTCCGAGGTCGTGCGGGCAGCACCCGCAGCGACCTCACTCGTGCACTTGAAGCCTGGTCATTTCTGGGACTTCATCGTGTGCTCATGCTGGTCGTCCTACCTTGCTAGCGACCCTCGCCCGGTCGGGTGACCGGACGTGGTGGTTGACGCGTCAGGTACTCCGCGAGGGCTCCGTCATCGGGAGCCCCGGCGAGGCGCAGCGCACGCCCGAAGGCGCGGCGCCGCACTGCCTGCGCGAAGCAGGCCGGATCCGGGTGCATGTTCGCTCCCCGACCCGGCAGTCTGCGGGTCGGATCGGGCCGGAGGCTGTAGCCAGCCTCGTCATCGATCGCGACGATCCGCAGTAACTCATTGGCCGGCGCACGCCGTCGGCAACCCACACAGGTGCGCTCCGGCCGCGCGCGTCGTGCCACTGGTGGAAGTCTACCCCTAGCTGCCCGAGACCGCGCCGCCCGGTTCCCGGACCTGATCGGCTCCGGGGCGGCCGGCAGAGCCACTCTGCTCGGCGTCGGACCGGATGTCGATCCGCCATCCGGTCAAGCGGGCAGCAAGCCGGGCGTTCTGCCCTTCCCGCCCGATGGCGAGCGACAACTGGAAATCCGGAACGGTGACCCGGGCCGCCCGGTTCGCCAGGTCGACCACCTCCACCCGCAGGGCCTTGGCCGGGGAGAGGGCGTTGCCGACGAAGGTGGCCGGATCCTCCGACCAGTCGATGATGTCGATCTTCTCGCCGTGCAGCTCGCTCATCACCGCCCGGACCCGCTGGCCCATCGGGCCGATGCAGGCGCCCTTGGCGTTGACACCGGACACGGCGGAACGCACCGCGATCTTCGTACGGTGACCTGCCTCACGGGCGATCGCGCTGATCTCCACCGTGCCGTCGGCGATCTCCGGCACCTCCAGGGCGAACAGCTTCTTCACCAGGTTCGGATGGGTACGCGACAGGGTGATCTGCGGGCCGCGCATCCCCTTGGACACGTGCACCACCACGCACCGGATCCGCTCGCCGTGGGCGTACCGCTCCCCGGGCACCTGCTCCGACTGCGGCAGGACACCTTCCAGCTTGCCCAGGTCGACCGTGACGATGCCCTTCTCGGCCCGCGCCTCGTGCGCCTGGACCACCCCGGTCACCAGGTCGCCGTCACGGCCGACGTACTCACCGAAGTGCACCTCGTCGGTGGCCTCCCGCAACCGCTGGAGGATCACCTGCTTGGCGGTCATGGCGGCGATCCGACCGAAGTCGTGCGGGGTGTCGTCCCACTCCCGGGCGACGCCACCCTCCGGGTCCATCTCCTGGGCGTAGACCAGGGCCGCGCCGCTCTTGCGGTCGATCTCCACCCGAGCGTGCGACTGGGCACCCTCGGTGTGCCGGTACGCGGTCAGCAGTGCGGTCTCGATCGCCGCGAGGATCGTGTCGAACGGGATCTCCCGCTCGCGCTCGAGTGCGCGCAGCGCCGCGAGGTCGATATTCACCTCTCCTCGTCCTCCACATCGTCATCGTCATCGTCATCGTCGTCGACGTCTTCTGAATCGGGCAGTTCGTCCAGGCGGCTGAACTCGATCTGCACCCGCCCCGGGCCGAGGTCGGCGTACGGCCACGAGGCCCCCTCGCCGTCGACCTCCAACTCCACGGACTCCTCGTCCGCGGCCACCACCCGGCCGGTGACCTGCCGGTCGCTGGATTCCCCCGCCCCTCGGACGGTCACCCGGACCAACCGGCCGATGTTGCGCCGCCAGTGCCGGGGCAGGGTCAACGGCCGGTCCACCCCCGGTGAGCTGACCTCAAGCTGGTACTCCCCGGCGACGATGTCACCGCCGGTCTCCTCGGCCGCGTCCAGCGCCGCCGAGACCGCCCGGGAGATCTCCGCCACCGCGTCCAGGTTGATCCCGCCGTCCGCGTCGACGATCACCCGAACCACGTGTCGTCGACCGGCCCGGGACACGGACAGGTCCTCCAGGTCGTAGCCGGCGCCGTCGACGACCGGTGCGATCACCGCACGCAGTCGCTCCCGACGGGCGGCGAGGTCTCCTCGGGGACCCTGGCCGCCTCGCGGAGCCGGGCCGCCGCCACGGGGTCGTCCCGTCGTTCTGGTGGCACGGCCACGCTGCGTCATCTGTCCGACCCTTTCACTGCTCGCCGACTGCCATGCCGGCACGCCACCGGTGCGGACGCGCCGGTGGCTGCGCAGAGCGTAACGCGCCCACCGGAGGAGGACCCGAGCGGCGCACCGACGCCCACCGCCGTACACCGACCGTGTCGATGGTGTTGACTTGTCCGGTGGTGATGGGCAGAACGACTCGGCGGGAGGGATCCTCCCCGCCTCCCCGGCGCACCGTGCTGCGGGCGGGGGCCTTGCTGGTGCTCGGCGCAGCCGCCGCCCCGCTGACCGGCTGCGGCCTCCTGGACCGCGAGGACCCGCCACGGCCGGACCCCCTGGCCCCCCTGATCGAGGAGTCGTTGCGCCTAGCGGCCGGGCTCCGCACCACCGCCGAGGCCCATCCCGACCTGGCCGCCCGGCTGGTCCCCCTGGCCGAGACCCACGAGGCCCACGCCGACGAACTGGCCCGACTGACCGGTACGGCCCTTCCGTCGGCCGCGCCGTCCGGATCGGCCGCACCACCGTCACCCGAGCCTCCGGCGGACCGGGCAGCCGCCCTGTCCGCGCTGCGCAAGGCCGAACGGTCCGGCCGGGACTCGGCGACCGCAGCCTGCGCCGCCGCCCCGGCCGAGCGGGCCGCCCTGCTCGGCTCGATCGCCGCCGCGCGGGCCACCCACCTGGAGGCGCTCAAGTGACCGCACCCACCGGCACCGAGGACCCCCTGGTCGCCGCGCTGGCCGCCGAATACGCCGCGATCTGGGCGTACGGCCCGATCGGGGTACGGCTGGCCGACGCCGAACGCAAGGCCGCCGTCGAGGCGGAGGCCGCCCACCGCGGCCGACGCGACGCCCTGATCATGCAGTTGACCACCGGCGGCGGGGCTGTCCCACCGGACCGACCCGGTTACGCCCTGCCCTTCCCGGTGACCGACCGGGCCAGCGCCCTGCGGCTGGCGGTCGAGGTGGAGGAGCGCGCTGCGGCCTTCTGGCGGGCGGTGCTGCCGGCCAGCACGGGAGAGCAACGGGACCGGGCCCTGACCGCCCTGATCGACTACTCGGTGCGGGCGACCCGCTGGCGGCGGGCGGCCGGGATCACCCCGGTGACGGTGGCCTTTCCCGGCCGTCCCGGCTGAACCGACCCCGCCCGGGGGCGAAAATATGAACATCCGTAGTGGTCGGGGCGGCTTTGCGGTTGCGGTCCGGCATACCTGGTATGCATACTCCGCTACATGTCCATCCGCCACGGCCTGCTCGCCCTGCTCGAACGCGGCCAGATGTACGGCTACCAACTCCGGGCGGCGTTCGAGGAGTCGACCGGGTCTACCTGGCCGCTGAACATCGGTCAGGTCTACACGACCCTGTCGAGGCTGGAGCGCGACGGACTCGTCAGATCCCTGCCGGAGAGCGAGACCGGACAGCGGCCGTACGAGATCACCGACGCCGGGCGGGCGGACCTGGCGCTGTGGTTCGCCACCCCGATCAGCCGCACCGACCGCCCCCGTGACGAGCTGGCGATCAAGCTGGCCCTGGCGTTGACCACACCGGGGGTCGACGTCCGCGCCGTGGTGCAGAACCAACGCACCGCCACCATGCGTACCCTCCAGGAGTTGACCCGGTTGAAATACGCCAGCGACCGGCCGGAGGATCTGCCCTGGCGACTGGTGCTCGACGCGATGATGTTCCAGGCCGAAGCCGAGGTGCGCTGGCTCGACCACTGCGAGACCAGCCTGGCCCGGCACCGCCCCCCGGTCTCCGGCCCAGCGTCCCACTCGGAGGCGGTGGGCCACACGGGTGAGGAGGCCCGACGGTGAGTGCGGCGAACGACCCGAGACCCACCCTTTCCGACCAGGGTGTCCCGCCGGTGGACGGCGGATCCGGCGGGGATGACGCCACCGAGGCCGTGCTGGAGCTGCGGGAGGTGCACCGCACCCACGGCACCGGTCCGGCCGCCGTGTACGCGCTACGCGGAGTCAGTCTGGTCGTCCGACCCGGCGAACTGGTCGCCGTGATGGGCCCCTCCGGCTCCGGCAAGTCCACCCTGCTCACCCTGGCCGGCGGGCTGGACAGCCCGACCTCCGGTGAGGTGCGGGTGGAGGGCCAGCCGCTGCACGCGCTGGATCGCAGCGGCCTGGCGCGACTGCGGCGCCGCCGGATCGGCTACATCTTCCAGAACCTCAACCTGATCGGCAGCCTGACCGCGGTGGAGAATGTCGCACTCCCCCTGGAACTGGACGGTACGGGGGTACGTCGGGCTCGTCGATTGGCGCTGGAAGCCCTGACCGAGGTGGGCATGACGGAGTTGGGCGACCGCTTTCCGGATCAGCTCTCCGGCGGCCAGCAGCAGCGGTTGGCCATCGCCCGCGCGCTGGTCGGTGAGCGCCGCCTGGTCCTCGCCGACGAGCCGACCGGGGCGTTGGACTCACAGACCGGGGAGGCCGTGCTGCGGCTGCTGCGCCGCCGGGTCGACGCGGGCGCCGCCGGGGTGCTGGTCACCCATGAGGCCCGACACGCCGGCTGGGCGGACCGGGTGGTGTTCCTGCGCGACGGTGTGGCGGTCGACTCGACCGCCCCGCTGGTCGGCATCGAGGCCCTGCTCTCCGGCAGCGGCCGGTGAGCGACCAGGTCGACTCGAGGCTCGGCAAGGCGCGGACGGCGGAGTTCATCGGGTCGTGGCGGACCGCCCTGCGCATCGCCCGCCGGGAGACGAGACGGGCACGTGGGCGGACCGCCCTGGTGCTCGGCATGATCATTTTGCCGGTGCTGGCGCTCACCTTCGTAGCGGTCAGCGTGGACATGTCGCGGCTGACTCCCGCCGAGAGGCTGGACCGCACCCTGGCCGACGCGGACGCCCAACTGCGGGTGGTCAGCCGCGTCCCGATCAGACAGAGCGCCGACGGCAACGACTGGTGGCCGGCCGGCGAAGAGGTCGAGGAGAGCGAGGCCCTGGCGAAGGTCAGCGCGGACCAGGTGGCCGCGCTGCTGCCCGCCGGCAGCCGGGTCCTGCCGATCACCCACTGGGTGCCCTTCCCCGTCCGCGACGGTGACCGGGTCCGCGATCATCTGAACGCCACCGTGGTCGACCTGACCGACCCGCTGGGGCACGGACTGGCCCGGGTGCACGCCGGTCGGGTTCCGGCCGCTGCCGACGAGGTCGCGGTGAACCCGGCCACCCGGCGTCAACTCGACCTCGACCTCGGTGACCAGATCGCCGCCGGCAACAACAGCCGCAGCTGGACCGTCGTCGGAGTGGTCGAGTTCCCCGGACAGTTGAGCCCCGGGGTCGCCCTGCATCCCACCGGGTCACCGACGACCGCGGGGGGCGCCGACCCGAACTTCCTGGTGGACCTGCCCACCCCGATGACCGCCGAGTTGTTCCGCCAGCTCAATGAGCAGGGGGTCGTGGTCACCGCCCGTATCACCGCGACGCCGCCCACCGTCGTCGCCGACGGACGGTTCGACCTGGCCACGTCAGGCGAGGAGATCGGTAGCGGCCTGCTGGTCGCCGGGCTGGGTCTGCTGGAGGTGGTGCTGCTGGTCGGCCCGGCCTTCGCCGTCGGGGTACGCCGACGGCGGCGGGACCTGGCGCTGGTCTCGGTGGCCGGGGGTGATGCCGCCCAGCTCCGTCGGGTGGTGCTCGCCGACGGGGTGATCCTCGGCTGCATCGGCGCCGCGATCGGCATCGCCCTCGGGGTGGCCGTGGCCTTCGCCACCCGCCCGTTGGTCGAGGAGTTCATCGTCCAGCACCGTTTCGGGGGGTACCGGGTCTGGCCCGCTGCCCTGGTCGTGATCGGGCTGGTGGCGGTACTCGCCGGGGTGCTGGCGGCACTGGCCCCGGCCTGGACGGCCGCCCGACAGGACGTGGTGGCCGGGCTGGCCGGCCGGGGAACCCCGCCGGCGCGTCCACGCCGTTGGCTGGTCATCGGGGTACTGCTGTCCGTCGGCGGGGTGGGCGTGGCCGCCCTCGGTGCGGTGCTGACCTCACAGGCGATCATCCTGGCCGGGCTGCTGCTCGGTGAACTCGGGCTGGTCTTCGCCACCCCGACACTGGTCGGAATGGTGGCCCGGGCCGGCCGGTTCCTGCCGCTCGCCCCCCGGATCGCGCTACGGGACGCCAGCCGCAACCGTTCCTCTGCCGCCCCGGCCATCTCCGCGGTGATGGCCGCTGTCGCCGGCAGTGTCGCCCTGGGTCTCTTCCTCGCCAGTGAACAGGCCCGCGACGAGGAGCGGTTCCGGCCGATGCTGCCGGAGGGCAGCATCCTGGTCTGGGTCGACCAATGGCCCGAGACCCCCTCCCCGCCCACCCGCGCCGAGATCACCGGACCGGCCCGGGAGCACCTCGGCGCCCGGACGGTCGCCCCGCTGGTCACGGCCGGCTGCCTGCCCGAACACGAGGAGTGTCAGTTCAGCCCGGTGCTGCCGGCCGAGCGTGCCTGCCCCTGGCAGACGGAGCAGACCCTGAGCGAAGCCGACCAGCGTCGGGCCCGGGCCGACGACCGCTGCCAGGGCCCCCCGGACGCCTACTACGGCCCGTACTTCCAGGTCGCCGTGGACGACGGTGCGGCGTTGCCGATCCTCACCGGCACCGGGGCGGAGGAGACGGCCGCGGCCACTGCGGTGCTGCGGGCCGGCGGGGTGGTGGTGACCGACCCCCGGTACCTGCTGGACGGCCACGTGGAGCTGCGCTACCAGGAGAGCTCCGATGGCTCGCTGAGCGGCCACACCCGGTCGGTGATCGTTCCCGGCCACGCCGTGGACAACGACCTCGACAGCGACTGGGTCCTGCTCTCGCAGGCGGTGGCCGACCGGCTGGGGGTGGTCACCCGCCACGCCGGCTGGGCGATGGACGGGACGACCGATCGAGACCGCCACGAGCAGTTCACCGCCGCGATCCGTCCACTCGGGCCCCTCAGCGTGGAGACCCCGGACGACAGCCGGCACAGCGGCACCGTAGGGATGCTGCTCCTGCTGGCCGGGGTCTCCGCGGTGGTGACGGTGGGGGCCGCCGGAATAGCCACCGGCCTGGCTGCGGCCGAGGGCCGCGCCGACCTGTCCACCCTCGCCGCGGTCGGCGCCAGTCCAGGCGTACGCCGACTGCTCTCCCTGTGTCAGGCCGGCGTGATCGCCGTGCTGGGTTCCCTGCTGGGCATCATCGCCGGCCTCGGCGCTGCGTTGATCATCCTGTTCTTCACCAACCGGCAGTACGCGCAGGCCTGGCCGATCGAGCCGCCCTATCCGTTCGTCGTCCCCTGGCTCACCCTGGGCGTACTGGTGGTGGTGCCGCTGGTGGCGATGCTCGGGGCGGCCCTGTTCACCCGTTCCCGACTACCGGTGGAACGACGGCTGGACTGAAGTACGGCACACTGTGCGGATGTCCACACTGGGTTCCCTGGCCCGCCGACTCGGGCGGTACCGCTGGTTCGGTGCCGCCATGCGCCTGCTCGTCCCCGCCGACCGAATCGTCGGGCGACTGACCCGGGGCCGGGTGGTGGCGCTCGGGCTCGTACCGTCCCTGGTGATCACGACGACCGGCCGCCGCTCCGGCAAGCCCCGCAGCAACCCCCTGCTGTACATACCCGACGGCACGGGGTACGTGGTGATCGGTTCCAACTGGGGGCAGAAGCAACAACCGGCCTGGTCGCTCAACCTGCTGGCCAACCCCGAGGCCGAGGTCGACGTGGCGGGACGCCGCATCCCGGTACGCGCCGAGTTGGCCACCGGCGCCGAACGCGACCGCCTGTGGCAACTGCTCCTCGACGAATGGCCCGCCTACCAGGCCTACGTGGAACGAGCCGGCGACCGCCAGATCCGCATCTTCCGCCTAACCCCCACCCCCTAACCCCCACCCCCTCGCGCTGCCGCGCCACCCCGCAGCGCCCTTTTCGCGCCGATCTTGCACTTTTGGTCGCCGAAATGCGGCTTTCGCGGCTTATTCCCCGACACAAAGTGCAAGATCGGCGGGGGCAGGGCGCGCGGGGCGGGTGCGACGAGGGCGGGATGGGGAGGGAAGGAGGGGTTAGCCCAGGCCGCCTTGGACGCCGATCAGGGCGCCGATGGCGTAGGTGGCGGCTGCTGCGGCGGCGCCCAGGAGCAGTTGGCGCAGGCCGCCGGTCCACCAGCGGCGGGCGGTGAACCGGGCGACGACCGCACCGGCGATGAACAGACCCAACCCGCCGACCACCAGGGCCAGGGCCAGGCTGGTCGCACCGAGCAGGTACGGCAGCAGCGGCACCAGCGCGCCGACGGAGAAGCAGAGGAAGGAGGAGAAGGCGGCCGTCCAGGGGTTGGGCTGTTCGTCCGGGTTGACGCCCAGTTCCTCCTGTACGTGCACCCGCAGGGCGATCTCCGGGTTTTGGCGGATCGCCTCGGCCATCTGCTGGGCCAACTCGGGCGGCAGGCCTCGGCCCACCCAGATGTCGGCCAGTTCCTTGGCCTCGGCCTCGGGATGGCGTTCCAGTTCGCGACGTTCCTTGGCCACCTCGGCGGCGATCTGCTCGTTGGCGGACCGGACGCTGGTGTACTCACCCAGGGCCATCGAGATCGCGCCGGCCACCAGACCGGCGGTGCCGGTCAGCACGATGTTGCGCGGCGACACCCCGCCGCCGCCGACGCCCGCGATCAGGGCGATGTTGGTGACCAGTCCGTCCATCGCCCCGAACACGGCCGGCCGTAGCCAGCCGCCGGAGACGTCCGCGTGATGCGACTCCCTCAACGCCGCCGGGGTCTCGGTCACGGCAGGGTCAGGATCTCGTGACCATCCTCGGTCACCAGGATGGTGTGCTCGAATTGGGCGGTCCACTTGCGATCCTTGGTGACCACCGTCCAGCCGTCCTCCCAGAGGTCGTACTGGTGGGTGCCGAGAGTGATCATCGGCTCGATGGTGAAGGTCATGCCCGGCTCCATCACGTCGGTGGGCCGGGGACTGTCGTAGTGCGGGACGTACAGCCCGCTGTGGAAGGCCTCACCGATGCCGTGACCGGTGAAGTCGCGGACCACCCCGTAACCGAACCGCTTCGCGTACGACTCGATGACCCGACCGATGACGTTGATCTGGCGGCCCGGGGCGACCGCCCGGATGCCCCGCATCATCGCCTCGTGGGTCCGCTCGACCAGCAGTCGAGCCTCCTCGCTGACCTCACCGACGCAGAAGGTGGCGTCCGTGTCGCCGTGCACCCCGCCGATGTACGCGGTGACGTCGACATTGATGATGTCGCCGTCGGCCAGCACGGTGGAGTCGGGGATGCCGTGGCAGATCACCTCGTTGAGGCTGGTGCAGCAGGACTTCGGGAAGCCCCGGTAGCCCAGGGTCGAGGGGTAGGCGTCGTTGTCGACGAGGAACTCGTGCACCACCCGGTCGATCTCGTCGGTGGTGACTCCGGGCTTGCAGTGCTCCCCGGCTAGCTGCACCGCCTGGGCGGCGATCCGGCCGGCGATCCGCATCTTCTCGATGGTCTCCGGGGTCTGCACGTGGGAGCCCTGCCAGGGCTGGGGTGCCTTCTTACCGACGTACTCGGGCCGGGTGATGTGGGCGGGTACCGGCCGCCACGGGGAGAGCCTGCCTGGGGTCAGCGGCGCACGGACGGTCATGCCCGCAAGCCTATCGCCGCGCGCTCGGTGACCCCCACCACCGTCCAGGGCCATGAGTTGTTGCCACACCAGTTCGGCTGTGTCAAGGTGTCAGCGTGGATCAAGGGGGCACACCTCCCGTCTTCTCCGCCGTGGCGGAGACCGACGGTGATCACCTCATGGTGGTGGTCACCGGCGAGGTGGACATGGCGACCGCCGACACCATGCTCCAGACCGCGCTGCGGGAGCCGGCCGGGCGGATGACCCTGGACCTGCGGGCGGTCACCTTCTTCGACTCGGCGGCCATCCATGCGGTGGTCCGGCTCGCCGGCCACTACCCGCAGGCCCTGAGGGTGTTGCCCTCCCGCCAGGTGACCCGGGTGCTGGAGATCGCCGGCCTGAGCGGCCAGCCCTGGCTCACCCCAGGCTGACCGGCCGGACAGCCCCACCGCTCAGTCGGTCAACCGTCGGCGCAGGGTGACCTGGGTGCCGTTCGGGGTGTGCTCTACCGACAGCTCACCCAGGGCCCGGATCAGGGACAGTCCCCGGCCCCGGAAACCCGCCCCGGTCGACTCGCGCCACTGGCCGGTGTCCCGCACGGTCGCCACGACCTCCCGGTTCTCCACCGACACGGTGATCTCGATCACCGGCTCCACCGGGTCGACCGGATGCTCGATCGCGTTCGCCGCCGCCTCGGAGACCGCGACGGTCAGGTCGAACAGGTCGTTCTCGCTGACCTTGTGCCCGACCAGGAAGTCCTCCAGCCGCTTACGCAGCACACTCAGCCGGGTCGGGTCGGCCGGCAACCGCAGGGCGAACCGGTTCAGTTCGGTCGCCTCCAGAGCGAGCACGGCCACATCGTCCCGGCGCGGCCGGTCGGCGACCCGCTCAACCACCGCGTCCACCAGGTCCGCGACGTGTTCGCCCGGTCGGGCGGCGTCGGCCCGCAGTTGGGCCAGGGCCAGGTCGATGGCGACGTGCCGATCCTCGATCAGCCCGTCGGTGTAGAGCAGCAGCCGCTCACCGGCCCGCAGTTCACCGGAGACCGTCTCGTACCCGGCACCGGGGATGGCCCCGATCGGGGGCCCTAGCGCCCGGTCGTGCAGGAACTCCACCTCCCCGCCCCGGATGATCAGCGGGGAGGGATGCCCGGCGTTGGCGTAGCGCACCTGACCGGTGCGGGGGCTGAACCAGAGACAGAAGACCGTGGCGAAGGTACGCGACTCGGTGGAGTCCACCAGCCGGTTCAGCCGGGTCAGCGACTCCCCCGGATCGAAACCCTCCAGGACGTACGCCCGCAGCGCGTTACGCAGTTGGCCCATCGCCGCCGCGGCCGGTACCCCCTTGCCGACCACGTCACCGATCACCAGGACCAGTTCGTCCTCGTCCCGGGCGACCACGTCGTACCAGTCGCCGCCGACCTCGACATCGGCGCTGCCGGGCAGGTACCGGCTGGCCACCACCGTGCCGGGCAGGTGCGGCAGGGTACGGGGCAGCAGGCTGTGCTGCAGGGTGGTGGCGATACGGTGCTCGGCCTCGTAGAGCTGGGCGTTCTCCAGTCGTACCCCGACCAGCCGGGCCAGTTGGGTCAGGGCGGCCTCGTCCGTGCCGACGCCGTCCACGGAGGGCCGCCACACCCGCAGTTCCCCCAGTTGCCGGTTGGCGGCTCCGGTCAACGGCAGTACGAAGGAGGGCTCGGTCGGGGCGGCACCCCCGCCGTCGGCCTCGTACCGTGCCCCGCCGGCGTCGACCACCACCCGGACGGCCTCGGCGAGGCTGAGGGCGTGCCGGGCCGCGACCTGGAGCACCTCGGCCGTGGAGCGGGCGGTGTTCACCGCCACCGCGGCGTCGGCGAGGGCCCGCAACCCTCGGATGATCTGGCCACGCAACTGGCCCAGTTCCACATTGGCGCGGACCCGGGCGATCAACTCCTGCCCGGAGAAGGGCTTGGTCAGGTAGTCGTCCGCCCCGACCGACAGCCCGGCCACCTCCTCCGCCGAGCCGGCCCGGGCGGAGAGCAGGACGATCGGGACGTACCGGGTGCGGGGGTCCGCCCGCAGGGCGGCGACCAGGCCGAATCCGTCCATCCGGGGCATCATCACGTCGGTGAGCACCAGGTCGAAGGTGACCTCGGTGGCCAGCCGCAGGGCCTCGACACCGTCGGCGGCCGTCGTCACCTCCCAGGTCGCGAGCAGCCGGGCCACATGTTCGCGCAGGTCGGGGTTGTCGTCGACGACCAGGATGCGGCCCTGGGGTTCGACGGTGGCCGGTGCCGGGAGGGTGGGGGTGGTGTCACTGGTCCACCGCGCCGACTCGGCCTCGAAGAGGGGGGCCTGACGCGGCTCCCGCTCGGCGTCCTCGGTCTCGGCCACCCGGTCGGCGGGCAGGTGGGCGGTGCCGAACGGGATGGTGACCGCGAAGGTGCTGCCCTTGTCCACCTGGCTGCTCGCGCTGACCTGCCCGCCGTGCATCTCGGCCAACTCGCGGACCAGGGCCAGCCCGATCCCGGTGCCCTCGTGGCTGCGGGAGCGCACTCCCGGCACCCGGTGGAAGCGCTCGAAGACGTGCGGCAGTTCATCCGGGTGGATGCCCACACCGGTGTCGCTGACCTCCAGGCGGGCCACCCCGTCGACCGCCCGGACCCGGACCTGGATCTCGCCCTCGAAGGTGAACTTCACCGCGTTGGAGACCAGGTTGAGGACGACCTTCTCCCACATGTCCTGGTCGACGTAGACCGGCTCGGCCAACGGCGGACAGTCCACCACCAGGCGGATGCCGGTGCGCTCGGTGGCCGACCGGAAGGTGCTGACCAACCGGCTGGTGTAGTCGGCCAGGTCGGTCGGCTCGTAGTGGGCGGCCAGCCGACCGGACTCCAGCCGGGAGAAGTCCAGCACGGTGTTGACCAGCTTCAGCAGGCGCAGTCCGTTGCGGTGCATCATGGTGAGCCGCTGGGTGTACGCCGAGGGCAACGCCGGATCGGCGAGCATCTCCTCCAGCGGCCCCAGCACCAGGGTCAGCGGGGTACGGAACTCGTGGCTGACATTGGCGAAGAAGTTGGTCTTGGCCAGGTCCAGGGCGGCCAGTTCGGCGGCGCGGGCCCGCTCCTGCTCGTACGCCCGCTGTTTGCCGGCCGCCCGCGAGATCTGGGCGGCCACCAACTCGAAGAAGTCCAGGTAGTCGTCGGTGAAGGGCAGCCGGCGGGCCACCCCGAGCACCAGCACCCCGGCGGGCTCGTTCGTCGCACTGATGGGCAGCACCACCATCTGGTCGGCGGCCCCGGCGGGCACCCGGCCGAGCAGGTCGACGGTGGGCACCGTGGCGGCGACCCCGGTCTTCGCCACCTCGACCAGCCGGCTGGGTGGGTCCAGGGGTGCGTCGTCCAACCCGGCTACCCCGGCCTGTTGCAGGCGCCCGTCGCCGGCGTCGAGATAGAGCAGCCCGAAGGGTACGTCGGCCCGATGCCGGTCGAGTACGGCGGTGACGGCCCGACCGAGATCCTCGATGCTGCCCGGGTCGGCCAGTTCCGACCCGAGTTCGGCCAGGGTCCGCAGCCGCCGCTCACCGAGCACCCGGCCGGTGGTCTCACTACAGATGCACAGCACGCCGTGGATCGCCCCGTCCGCGCCGCGGATCGGGTCGTAGGAGACGTCGAAGTAGACGTCCTCGACGAAGCCGTGCCGGTTGAGCAGGAAGTGGTGGTCCTGTGCCTGGTACGCCTCGCCGTCGCGCAGCACCCCGGCCAGCAGCGGCCCCAGCACCTCCCAGGTCTCCGCCCAGTGCTCCCGGGCCGGTTGCCCGAGCACGGCGGGATGCTTGTCGCCGATGGTCGGCCGGTAGGCGTCGTTGTAGAAGGCGCGCAGTTCCTCGCCCCAGAACACGACGATCTGGGCCTTGGAGGCGAGCATGGTGCTCAGGGCGTTGTGCAGCGTGTCCGGCCACTGGTGCGGGCCGCCCAGCGGGCTGGCCGACCAGTCATGGTCACGTAGCAGCCTGCCCATCTCGCCGCCACCGGCGAAGGCCGCCGCGAGCAGAGGCGGGATCCCGCCGTCCGTACCGGACGGATGACTCCCGCCCCCCACACCCCCCTGGGCCGAGTTCATGCAGCCTCCCGGCCGTCCACATGCGCTCCGATCATCCTGCCGCGTTCCGCTTCTACCCCGAAGGACCAGCAACGTAACGCATCAGAGCCATTGGACGCTGCGGAGCGTCGTCGCACCTCCGACACCACCGGGACCGATCACCGTCGGCACCGGGGAGATCACAGCGGGGTGACGTACGCTCCGGTGATCCCGCCGTCGACCACGAACTGGGCGGCGGTCATGAACGAGGCGTCGTCGCTGGCCAGGAAGGCCACCGCGGCGGCGATCTCGCTGGGCTCGCCGAAACGCCCCATCGGCACGTGCACCAGCCGACGGGCGGCGCGTTCCGGGTCGGCCGCGAACAGTTCCCGCAGCAGGGGGGTGGCCACCGGCCCGGGGCACAGGGCGTTGACCCGGATGCCCTCCCGGGCGAACTGCACGCCCAACTCCCGGGTCAGCGCCAGCACCCCGCCCTTGCTGGCGGTGTAGGCGATCTGCGAGGTCGCCGCACCCATCAGGGCCACGAAGGAGGCCGTGTTGATGATCGACCCCCGGCCCTGCCGACGCATGTGCGGGATCACGTACTTGCAGCAGAGGTAGACGCTCGTGGTGTTGACCCGCAGCACCCGTTCCCATGCCTGGAGGCCGGTCTCCAGGATCGAGTCGTCCTCCGGCGGGGAGATGCCGGCGTTGTTGAAGGCGATGTCCACCCGACCGTACCGCTCGACCACTCCGTCGAAGAGGGCCCGCACCGCCGCCTCGTCGGCCACGTCGGCCGCCACGAAGCTGCCGTCGACCTCCTCGGCGGCCCGGCTACCGGCCTCGGCGTCGATGTCGACACAGACCACCTTCGCCCCCTCGGCGGCGAACCGGCGTACCGTGGCCAGCCCGATCCCGCTGGCCGCTCCGGTGACCACGGCGACCCGATCCTGCAAGCGTCCCGGCATACTCACTCCTCCGTACTGATGAACACGTTCTTGACCTCGGTGAAGGCGTGCAGGGCGTCCGGTCCCAACTCCCGCCCCAGCCCGGAACGCTTCATCCCGCCGAAGGGGGTCCAGTACCGCACCGAGGAGTGCGAGTTGACGCTGAGGTTGCCGGCCTCGATCCCCCGGGCCACCCGCAACGCCCGGCCCACCTCCCGGGTCCAGATCGAGCCGGACAGGCCGTACTCGGTGTCGTTGGCCAGCCGGATCGCCTCCGCCTCGTCGTCGAAGGGGAGCACGGAGACCACCGGACCGAAGATCTCCGCCCGCCAGTGCGGGTCGGCCGGCGAGTCGGCGAACAGCACCGTCGGGGGGTACCAGTAGCCGGGGCCGCTGGGGCATCCGCCGGTGAAGGCGACCCGGGCGCCCTCGACATGCCCGGCGACCCGGTCCCGGTGTCCCGCCGAGACCAGGGGGCCCATCTCGGTGTCCTCGGCGGCCGGGTCACCGACCCGGAAGGCCCGTACCGCCGGTTCGAGCAGTTCGAGGAAGCGGTCGTGGACCGACCGCTGCACCAGCAGCCGGGAGCGGGCGCAGCAGTCCTGGCCGGCGTTGTCGAAGACGGCGTACGGCGCGGTGGCCGCCGCCCGTTCCAGGTCCGCGTCGGCGAAGATCACGTTCGCGGACTTGCCGCCCAGCTCCAGGGTCAGCCGCTTCACCTGGGCCGCACAACCGGCCATGATCCTGGTGCCGACCTCGGTGGAACCGGTAAAGACGATCTTGCGTACGGCGGGGTGGGTGACGAACCGTTCGCCGACCACCTCACCCCGACCGGGCAGTACGGTGAACACCCCCTCGGGCAGGCCCGCCTCCAGTGCCAAATCGGCCAGCCGCAGCGCGGTCAACGGGGTCCACTCGGCGGGCTTGAGCACGACCGTGTTGCCGGCGGCCAGGGCCGGGGCGAAGCCCCAGGCGGCGATGGGCATCGGGAAGTTCCACGGCACGATCACCCCGACCACCCCCAGCGGCTCGTGGAAGGTGACATCGAGCCCACCCGGCACCGGGATCTGCCGCCCGGTCAGCCGCTCCGGGGCACCGGCGTAGTAGTCGAGCACGTCCCGCACATTGCCCGCCTCCCAGCGAGCATTGCCGATGGTGTGCCCGGCATTGCGCACCTCCAGCCCCGCAAGCTCCTCCAGATGCGCATCCACCACCGCTGCGAACCGCCGAAGAATCCGCCCCCGCTCCCCCGGCGCCACCCCCCGCCACCCCTCGAAGGCCCGCACCGCCCGCTCAACCGCCGCATCCACCTCCCCCACCGAACACTGCGCAACCTCCCCCAACACCACCCCCCGCGCCGGATCCCAAACCACCCCCACGCCTACCCCTCCCTCTCCCTAACCCGCCCTCGCCCGCCCTCGCCCGCCCCGTCGATCTTGCACTTTTGGTCGGGACAAAAGCCGCTAACCACTGCAAATCAGCGACCACAAGTGCAAGATCGCGGCGGAGAGAAGAAGGGGCGGGTCAGAGGCGTTCGAAGCCACGGGCGAGTTCCCAGTCAGTGACGGCGGCGTCGAAGGCGGACAGTTCGACGCGGGCCATGTTGGCGTAGTGGGCCACCACCTCGGCGCCGAAGGCTTCGCGGGCCACGGTGGAGGACTCCCAGAGGGTGAGGGCGTCGCGCAGGGTGCCGGGGACCCGCTCGGCATCGGCGTCGTCGTAGGCGTTGCCGGTGCACTCCTGCTCCAGGTCCAACTCCTGCTCGATGCCGTGCACCGCCCCCGCCACCAGCGCCGCGATCGCCAGATAGGGGTTCACGTCGGCACCGGGCACCCGGTTCTCCACCCGCATCCCCTGGCCGTGCCCCACCAGCCGCAGGGCGCAGGTGCGATTGTCCGTACCCCAGCGCAGGGCGGTCGGGGCGAACGAGCCCGGCTGGTACCGCTTGTAGGAGTTGATGTTCGGGGCGAAGAACAGGCTCAGCTCACGCATGGTGGCGAGCAGCCCGGCCAGCACCCGCTGCCCGGTGACACTCAGGTACGCCGGGCCGTCGCCGAGCATCGCCGAGCCGCCGGAGGCGTCCCGCAGCGAGAAGTGGATGTGGCAGGAGTTGCCCTCCCGGGCGTTCGCCTTGGCCATGAAGGTGATCGACATGCCCTCCTGGGCGGCGATCTCCTTGGCCCCGTTCTTGTAGATCACATGGTGGTCGGCGCAGGCCACCGCCTCGTCGTACCGGAAGGCGATCTCGTGCTGGCCCAGGTTGCACTCGCCCTTGGCGCTCTCCGGGGTCAGCCCGGCCCCGGCCATCTGGTTGCGGATGCGCCGCAGCAGCGGCTCGACCCGGGCGGTACCCAGCAGCGAATAGTCCACGTTGTACTGGTTGGCCGGGGTCAGGTCCCGGTAGCCCCGCGCCAGCGCCTGCTCGTACGAGTCACGGAACAGCACAAACTCCAACTCCGTGCCGGCGTACGCGGTCAGCCCGTGCGCGGCCAGGCGGTCCAGTTGACCGCGCAGGATCTGCCGGGGCGAGGCGACAACCGGACCGGCCCCGTCGGGCCACTCCAGGTCGGCCAGGAGCATGGCGGTGCCGGGCTGCCAGGGCACCCGGCGCAGGGTGTCGAAGTCCGGCTTCATCACGAAGTCGCCGTACCCGCGTTCCCAGCTCGACATCGCGTACCCGTCGACCGTGTTCATGTCGACGTCCACGGCCAGCAGGTAGTTGCACCCCTCGCTGCCGTGGGCCACCACCTGATCGAGGAAGTACGGGGCGTGGAACCGTTTGCCCTGCAAACGCCCCTGCATGTCGACGAGCGCCAGGGCCACCGTGTCGATCTCGCCCTCGGCGACGGCGACCCGCAGTTGTTCCAGCGTGAGCGGAGCTCTCCTCATCCGCGCGCCTCCATCACCAAGGTCTACCGGCCTAGCCGAAGACCGTCAATGGGCCGCTCCGCTCGTACCCCGATCCCCTGCCCCGACAAACCGACCACCGCTCACCTCCGGTCGCGGCGCCGCGCCCAGCCGAGAAAGCGGTCGTACAGATCCGGGGTGTGCTCGGGGTTCAGTTGGGAGAGTTGGTCCCGGGCCTGGACCATCAGCCCACCCAGGTAGAGCAGCAATCCGAGCCGGTCCTTCCGGTACTCCATCAGCAGGGCCAGCCGGGCCGGCTGACAGGGCCACTCCGCGCCGCAGTTGCGGCACTGCCAGAGCGGACGCATCGCCACGTGGGGAATCACCCGCCGCCCCATCAGCGCACCCACCGTCTGCAGGCGGCACCCTGCACCTCACGCCGGCGTCGTGGCAGTCCTTCGTCGACCTCGCCAAGCAGATCGGCCCCGTGGGCTGACCGCTGAACGTCGTACCCCGCCTGAAGAATGGTGGGCATGTCGCCGCCAACCTCGCACCGGCACCATTCCATCGACTACATCGAGCTGACGGTCACCGACCTGGCCGACGCCAAGCGTTTCTACGCCGATGCGTTCGGCTGGCAGTTCACCGACTACGGCCCGGCGTACGCCGGCATCCAGGGCGGGTCCGGCTCTGAGGTGGGCGGCCTGCGCCAGGACCAGCGGGCACGCACGGGCGGAGGTCCACTGGTGCTGCTCTACTCGGCCGACCTGGAGCAGAGCGTCGAGGCGGTCGAGAATGCCGGTGGCGTGGTGGTGGCGGGGCCGTACGACTTCCCCGGCGGTCGGCGCTTCCACTTCACCGATCCGAGCGGAAACGAACTGGGCGTCTGGGCCGAGGCGTAGCCCGATCAGACCGACAGCGGAGCCCTTGCTCCTAACGTGGCGTCAGGTCACATAGTCGATGGTGTGGATGAGCTACTGACCGTCGGGCGGGTGGCGCGGTTGACCGGCGTCAGCGTCCGCACCCTGCATCACTATGACGAGGTCGGCCTGCTGGTGCCGTCCGCCCGGACCATCTCGGGGCACCGGGCGTACTCCGCAGCCGATGTGGAGCGGCTCCGGGAGGTGCTCGCGTACCGGCGGCTGGGTTTCGGGTTGCGGGAGATCGCCGATCTGGTGGGCGACCCGGCCACCGACCCGGTCGCCCACCTGCGCCGGTTGCGTGGCCTGCTGGTGGACCGGCAGGACCGGGCCGCCGCCATGGTGGCGGCCATCGACCGGGAGTTGGCGGCGCGGGCGATGGGCATCGGTACGACCCCGCAGGAGCCGCTGAAAGCCTTCGGAGCCCGGCTGTACGACGTCATCGGGTCGGCGTACCCCGCGACTCGGCGCACCGAGCCCCGGATCGCCGCGCGGGTCTGGGCGGCGCTGGGTGACGCGCGGACGGTCCTGAACGTCGGGGCGGGCACCGGCTCCTATGAACCGCCCGACCGTGAGGTGACGGCGGTGGAACCGTCGGCGGTCATGCGGGCCCAGCGTCCCCCCGGGGCGGCACCGTGTGTGGCAGCCGCTGCGGAAAGCCTGCCCTTCGAGGACCAGTCCTTCGACGCCGCGATGGCCTTCAGCACCATTCACCACTGGCACGACCCGATCGCCGGGCTGCGCGAGATGCGGCGGGTGGCCCGCCGGGTGGTGGTGTTCACCCATGACGCCAGTGACACCGGCTGGCGTCACCGGTTCTGGCTGACCCGCGACTACCTGCCCGAGGTCGCCGACCTGGTGGCCGACCGTCCGCCGGTGGACCAGGTGGCCGGCGCGATCGGGGCCCACATCGAGCCGGTGCTCATCCCGTGGGACTGTGCGGACGGCTTCTTCGAGGCACACTGGCGCCGGCCTGAGGCGTACCTGGACGAGCGGGTCCGTGGGGCGGTGTCGGTATGGACCAGGGTCGGCCCGCAGGCGCAGCGACGGGCGGTCGAGACCCTCCGCGAAGACCTGGCTTCCGGCCGGTGGGCGGAGCGCAACCGGGAGATTCTCGCCCTCGACGCGGCGGAACTCGGCCTCCGCCTGCTGGTGGCCTGACCACCGGCGCTGTGCCGATCAGCGGTCCGACGGTGGTGCGGGGCTTCCGTTCACCCGGGCAATCTGGGTTTCCTGCACCTGGCGGGCGGTGGTCAGGAAGTCGAGGATCGTGGCGAGCTGGTCCTCGCTGTACCTGACGAGGGCCTGGGCACCGGCCTCGCCGACGGGCAGATAGATCTCCCGTTCCACCTCGCGGGCGAGGTCCGTGCCGCTGACAAGGCGTCGAAGCTCTCGTGAAGGCCCGGCGCTCGACCGCCCTCTGGGCCCGGCAAGAGTGCAGAATGGGTGGACTGTCCAGCCAGGATCGCGCAAGGCGGGGAGAAGACATGAGTGACTGGAACGACAAGGTCATCGCGGAGTTCCGCGCCAACGGCGGGCAGGTGGGCGGCCACTTCGCCGGTGAGCCGCTACTGCTGTTGCACACGGTCGGCGCCCGGAGCGGCCAGCCCCGCGTCAACCCGATGACTTATCAGAAGGTGGACGGCGGCTACGCGGTGTTCGCCTCCAAGGCCGGGGCGCCCACCAATCCCGACTGGTACCACAACCTGCTCGCTCAGCCCCGGGTCCAGGCGGAGATCGGCACCGACACGGTCGAGCTGGTCGCCCGGGTGGCCACCGAGGAGGAGCGGGAGCGGATCTGGAACGCGCAGAAGACCGCGTACCCCATCTTCGCCGACTACGAGCGCAAGACCACCCGCAAGATCCCGGTGATCATTCTGGAACCCGTTCGGTAGGCGGAGACGGGACAAGCCGGCCAACACCGGCAGGGACGGCCGTCACGGTCCATGCCGCTCAGGCACCGATGGGGACGTACGGGCTGGCGTTGAGGCTGGCGGCGATCTGATCCGGGATCGGGTAGACCTGCTCGACCGGCAGGTGAACGACGGCCGCCCGGTCGTCGCCGCGCAGCAGGTCCCGGACCCGGTGCACGGTGGGGGTGATGTCGGTGACGGCGACGATCCAGTCGTCGACGTACCTGTCGACCGCTTCGCCGGAGAGGCCGACCTGTAGCGACCGGTACGGCAGCGGCTGAAGACGCAGGGACCGTTCCGGATCCCACTGCACCCGCACCGGACTGGTCTTCAGCTGCCGTGACCAGGTCGCCTGGTCACCGTGCAGGTCCCGGTCGTAGTGGCTCAGGCAGGCCCGGGCGAGCGCCCACTCGAATCCTTCCCGCGTGATCTCGATGGCCAGTACCCGTTCCTGCCCCGACTTGGTGGCCCAGCCACAGCGGTACATCATCCACAGGAAGGACGGCTTGATCCACGTCATCCGCTCCCGCTTGAAGGGGGCCACGAAACGGCCGGCCACCACCGCCGGCACCGCAATCTGCGGAGGGTACGCCTGGTAGACGGTGATGGTGTCGGTTGCGAAGAGGGCGCGGATCTGACGAGCGGGAACGGACATCCTGAGATCCTCACCGATCGGCACTCGGCCGCACCATCGAAATTCCGCGCGCCTACGCTCCGATCGGTGACTCTCCTGTCGGATACTTTGGCTGCGGCCAATGAAGGCGAGCGCATGTTCTCGAAGTCGTTTCACCGCACCCGGGTATTGCGCGACGCGCCTGCACGATGCCCGCTCGACGTCCCAGGGCGCTCGGGGCCCTTCACTGAACGGGAGAAGCGGAGTGGACGACTCTTACACAATCGTCGCGACCAGGGAGATAGCGGCACCTGTCGCCAACGTCTGGGATGCCTGGAACGACTCCGAGAAGATCGCGAGATGGTGGGGCCCGGCAGGCTTCCGCAGCACCGTCAAGGAACTCGATGTCCACGAGGGCGGACGTTTCGACGTGACGATGCACGGGCCCGACGGGACTGACTACCAGAATGTGTACGTCTTCGATTCCGTCGAACCCTACCGGCAGCTCGTCTACACCAACGTGGGCTCAGCCGAATTCGGCTTGGCCGCCTTCCAGTCTGTTTTCGACATGGTGGGGACCGGCGACACGACGCAGGTGACCTTGAAGGCACGCTTCACCACGGAGGAAGACAAGCGCAGGCATGTGGAGGAATTCCAGGCCGTTGAAGGCTCTCGGCAACTCCTGGAGCGGCTTGAGGAGCAGGCCAGGTCGATGAGCTGACAACCTGATCCCGGTCAGGTGTCAGGGTCAGCACCAGGCTGCCCCCAGAACTCAAGGTTGGCCCCCACCCTCCTTGTGTCGGTCGATCCTGCGATCGGACGGACCCGAGCGGATGTCGACCGAGCGCTCACCTGGGTGGCAGCCTTTCGACGGTGAGGTAGGTCCCGGGATCCACAGCTGGCGCGGCCGCCGACTGGCTAGTCGGGTCGCGATCCTCGGATGAACTGGTCGACGGCTGTCGGCACGAGACCGTCGACCAGGTCCGGCGGGACCAGGTTGCCGTTGGTCAGCGTGGCGATGCCGTGGAGGGTCGCGAACAGCACGATGCCCACCTGCTGCGGGTCGCCGGGGGCGAGTACGCCCTGCTCCTGCCCCTGCACGATCAGATCGTTCAGCAACCCGAACGCCGCCGCCGCGGCGGCGACGAGCCGGTCGGCGCCTTCGCGGTGTTTGCCGGCGAACATCAGATCCAGCAGCGCGGCGTCCTCGGTGGCGAACCGCAGGTAGGCCGTTGCCACACCGTGTAGGCGAGGTTCGAACTCCGGCCCGGCGACGGCGAGCGCCGCGCGCAGCTCCGTGTCCAGTCGGGCGAAACCGGCCTCCGCGAGCGCGTCCAGCAACGCCTGGCGGTCGGCGAAGTGCCGGCGCGGCGCGGCGTGGCTGACCCCTGCCTCCCGGGCCAGCTCGCGCAGGGAGAGCTGCTCCGCGCCGTGTTGGCGCAGGCTGCGCTCGGCGGCGGCGAGCAGTGCCGCACGGAGGTTCCCGTGGTGGTACCCGGACATGGGCTCCACTCTAACGGAATGTAGTCGCTGACATCATTGTTGCCACTGCATACATTGTTTTCCATGAACACATTCACGACTGGCCACATCCCCGCCATGAACAGCCGGACCGTCGTCATCACCGGCGGAAACAGCGGCATCGGCCGCACCGCCGCCCACGCGCTCGCCGCCAAGGGCGCCCGCGTCGTGCTCGCCGTCCGCGACCCCGCGAAGGGGCAGGCCGCCGCCGCGACCATGGCCGGCGATGTCGTCGTACGCCGACTCGACCTGGCCGACCTCGCCTCGGTGCGTACCTTCGCGGAGGGGTTCAGCGACCCGATCGATGTGCTGATCAACAACGCCGGCCTGATGATCCCGCCCCTCGGCCGCACCGCCGACGGCTTCGAGCTTCAACTCGGCACCAACCACCTGGCGCACTTCGCGCTGACCAACCTGCTGCTGCCGCAGATCACCGGCCGGGTGGTCACGGTCTCCTCCAGCGGGCACCGGGCCGGCGCGATCGACTTCGACGACCTCAACTGAGAGCGCAAGCCCTACCGGGCCTTCCGGGCGTACGCCCAGTCGAAGTTGGCGAATCTGCTCTTCACCGCCGAGTTGCAACGCCGACTCACCGAGGTCGCGTCACCGGTGCGCGCCCTCGCCGCCCACCCCGGCCTGGCGGCCACCAACCTGCTCGGGCACCTCGACGGTGACCCCCTGCGGAGGCGTCTGGTGCACACGATTGCGGTCACTTCCTGGCCCAGAGCGAGGAGGACGGCGCGCTGCCCACCCTGTACGCGGCCGTCGCCGACCTCCCGAGTGGCAGTTACGCCGGCCCCGGTGGGCTGCTGCAGGGACGTGGCGCACCGAAGCTGGTCGGCCGCTCCAAGGCCGCCCGGGACGCCGCCACCGCCCGCCGCCTCTGGCTGATCTCCGAAGACCTGACCGGCGTGAGGTTCCCGCTGCCCGCCACACCAGCCAGGAGCAGGTGACACCGACACGATAGATTCAGCATTGACTTAATTAACCTGAAGCTGAAATAGTTCGATCGTGCACGCGTTCGACATCCTCGGCGACCCGGTGAGACGCCGGATACTGGAACTGCTCGCCGACGGCGAACAGGCTGCCGGCTCCGTCAGCGAGGTCATCCGGGCCGAGTTCGGCATCTCGCCACCTGCGGTGTCGCAACACCTGCGAGTGCTGAGGGAGTCGGGGTTCGTCACCGTCCGCCCAGACGGCACGCGCCGCCTCTACAGCGTGGAGGCGGCGCCTCTACGGGAAATCGACGTCTGGCTGGAGCGCTTCCGACAGTTCTGGGATCAGCGCCTGGACGCGTTGGCCACCGAGTTGGCCCGCGGCAGACACCAACGCCGCGAACAGCGCGGCAACCCGTAGGAACACCGTTTCACCGCCAACAAGCGAGCCGCGATCGAGCGAGGAGATGAAATGATCGACATCGTCAACCAGATCAACGCCACTCATCGGAAGATCGGCGATCAGTCGGTAGCCACCGGGGCCGGGCGATCGCTGTTGCTACGACGGACCTACAGCTTCCCGATCGAAGACGTCTGGAGTGCCTGCACCGACCCGGAACGGCTCAGCCGTTGGCTGGGGCCAATCGAGGGCGACCTGCGGGTCGGCGGCAGGTTCCAGCTCAAGGACAACGCCGGTGGCGAGATCCTTCGCTGCGAGGAACCCCGTCTGATCAAGGTGACCTGGGTACTGGGCGAAGGCATGCCGACCGAGGTCGAGGTACGCCTGACGCCCGATGACGACGGACGCACCCTCTTCGAGTTGGAGCATGCCTCGCCCGCCGAGATCGTCGATGAGCTGGTGCGCACGTACGGTCCCGGTGGCACCATCGGAATCGGCGGCGGCTGGGACCTCACCCTCGTCGCTCTCGACATGTTCCTCAACGGCGTGAGCTTCGACTGCGCCACCTGGGAGGACACCCCCGAAGCGAAGAAGTTCGCCGCGGCCAGCTGCCGCGCCTGGGCGCCTGCCGTCCAGGCCACCTGGGGAACCAGCGACGACGACCTCGCGGCGGCCACCGCATTCGCGGTACAGCACTACTTCCCCGAGACCGCGCACTGACCTCGCCTGGGGCCACCCGAGGAGCGCCCACCGCTCGAGCCCACAATTGTGTTGCCGAGAGCTACGGCGTACCCCATTCTTGGGCTTGTGACCAGGCCCGATCGCGACGGGCCGACCCGGGCCCTCGGCACGCCCGGCAGCCGCGGCGGCGCGGGGAAACGTCACCTCTCTCTCGGGTACGGCGTGACGCCCTACCCTGACACCCGCCCCGCGCCGCCTCGGTCCTGGTCCGACGGTCAGGTCAGCACCAGACCGGCCACCCAGAGTGCGCCGATCACCACCCCGGCCAGGAACTCGATCAGCATCGCCAGGCCGGCGGCGGCGACGGCCTGCTTGGTGGCGGGCCAGGCCAGTCCGGTGTCGCCCAGCCGCAGTCGTTCCATCAGGAAGATGCCGCCGACGAAGCCGATGACCAGCCCGACGACCGGGATGACGAAGAAGCCGACCAGACCGAGCAGGGCCCCGACCAGCAGGGTGGCCGTGGGTACCCCGGCCCGCTTGAGGTTGCGGCCCGGCCAGGCGTACTTGACCACGGTGCCGCCCAGGGCGACGACGGTGGCCGCCGCGAGCACCAGCCAGCGGCCGGTGCCGGCCTCCCCGAACAGCGCCCACACGAGGACGCCGCCCCAGCACAGCGGCAGGGCCGGCAGGCCGGGCACCACCACGCCGGCCAGCCCGGCGAGGATGGCCAACGCGGTGATCACCGATATCAGCGCACCGGTCTCTGTCAGGCTCACGCCGACTCCCCATCCGATTGCTTCATCTGTTAAGAAGGGGCCCTTTCTCTACCGCAGGCGTTAACAAGGTGCCCTTCCTTACCCGCCGGCCAGGCGGGTGGAGATGGTTTCGGCGGGTGCTGCACAGCCGAACAGGCGGCCCTGCGCGGAGTCGCAGCGTAGCGCCCGCAGCCGTTCGGCCTGGGCCTCGGTCTCCACCGCCTCGGCGGTCACCCAGAGTTCCAGGGCGTGGGCCAACCGCACCAGGGCGTCGACGATGCGTTCGTCCCGGTGGTCGGCGAGGTCCGGCTCGTCGCCCCGGATGCCCTCGACGAAGGGGGCGGCCAGTTTCAGGCAGGTGATCGGCAGCCGCCGCAGGTACGCCAGATTCGAGTAACCGGTGCCGAAGTCGTCGACGGCCAGCCGGACCCCTAGGGCGGCCAACCGGTGCAGGGTGCGCAGCGGCTCACCGCCGGAGCCCATCACGGCGCTCTCGGTCAACTCCAGTTGCAGCAGATCCGCCGGCAGTCCGCTGCTGGCCAGGGCGTCCGCCACCGTGTCCACGATCACCGGAGCGTCGGCCTGCCGGGCCGCCAGATTGACGCTGACCACCAGCCGTGCCTCGGGGAAGTCGACATGCCACCGGTGGGCGTCCCGGCAGGCCTGCCGCAGCACCCACTCCCCCAGCCGCACGATCAGGCCGGTCTCCTCGGCCAACCCGATGAACATGTCCGGGCCGATCAGGCCCAGCTCGGGGTGCTGCCAGCGGACCAGCGCCTCGACCGCCAGCATCCGACCGTCCAGCAGCGACACGATCGGCTGGTAGTGCACCACGAACTCGTCCCGGTCCAGAGCCACCGGAAGCCCGGCGACCAGGGCCGAGCGGGCGATGTCCCGGGCGCTGCGCTCCGGGTCGTACACCGCCCAGCGGCCCCGGCCCTGCTCCTTGGCCCAGTACAGGGTGGTGTCGGCGGCCTTCATCAGCTCGGAGGGGCTGGTGCCGACCAGGTCCGAGCCGACGATGCCGACGCTGGCCGAGACCATCAGCTGCTGGTCGTCGATGAACACCGGGGCGGCTACTGCGGCCAGTGCCAGTTCGGCCACCGCGATCATGTCCTCGACACCGGCGTCCCCGTCGACCAGGATGACGAATTCGTCCCCGCCCATCCGGGCGACCAGGTAGCCGTGCTCGGCCACACAGCCGGCCAGCCGCCGGGCGATCGTCATGAGCAGCCGGTCGCCGAGATCGTGCCCGAGGCTGTCGTTGATCGCCTTGAAGCCGTCCAGGTCGAGGAAGCAGACCCCGACCCGGCCCGAGGTGGCCAGCAGGCGGCTGAGGGTCTCGAAGAACAGGGTCCGGTTGGGAAGCTCGGTGAGGGGATCGTGCAGCGCCTGGAAGCGCAGTCGATTTTGCAGTTCGTAGCGCTGGGTGATGTCCTCCGCCACCGCGACGGTGAACCGGGGACGACCGTCCTCGTGCCGGATCAGGGAGACCGCCAGGTCCGTCCAGACGGAGCTGCCGTCCTTGCGGTGGTAGCGCTTCTCCACCCGGACGGCGTCATGCTTGCCCTCGACCAGTTCCCGGTACAACTCCCACATGCCGGGCACGTCGTCGCGGTGGAACAGTTCCGCCACGTTGAGGTGCCGCAGTTCCTCGATGGAGTAGCCGAGCATGTCGGCGAAGGGCTGGTTGACGTCGATGATCTGCCCGTCCACGTCGGCGATGCCGATGCCGATGGCCGCACCCCGGAACACCGCCCGGAATCGGGCCTCGCTGTCCCGCAACGCCTGCTCGACGTTGTCCCGGGCCTGCCAGGCCGACCGGGCGATCCGCTCCTGCTGGACGAAGGTGCGGTTGCGCAGGGCCCGGGCGAACCCGGCCGCCAGGCCACCCTGCATCGCCGCGATCCGGTCGTCGAGCCCGGCCGCCCCGCCCAGCACCTGGTCGGGCAGCCGGTCCGCGACCGAACGCACCGCCCACTCGATGACCCCCGGCTCGGTCAGGTGCGCCTCGACCAGGGCCTGGCCGACCTCCTCCGCTGCCGCCGAGGCCACCTCCTCGGCGTCCAGCAACGCCTCGGCCAACCGCAGGGTGTACGACAGCAGCAGCCGCTGGGTGTCGGCCGCGCTCATCGGCATGAAGCCCAGGCGGCGTACCGCCTGTGCCCACTCACTCGCGTAGCTCTGCGCACCGACCGGGTCGACGGCACGCCCCCCGCCGGCGTCGACGGCCGACATCAGATCACTCCGCGGTGCGGTCGTGGCGAGCCACCGCACCGAAGGCGCCGAAAGGCTGCGCCTCGGCCGCCACCTCAGCGGGTGAGTCCGGACGCCACAGCTCCATGTGCACCACACCCGGTTCGAGGATCGTCCAGTCACCGAAGAAGTCGGTGATCTCCGCCCGGGAGCGGAGGGTGATCTCGGTGCTGGTCCGCGCGGAGAGCCGCTGCGCGTCCAGCATCTCCTGGGGCTGGTCCTCGAAGGTGGAGTGCGAGATCACCAGGTGACTGCCGGGTGCGGCGGCGGCACGCAAGGTGGCCAGAATGTCGGCGGGACGGTCGGCGTCCGGAACGAAGTGCACCACCCCTGCCAGCAGGATGCCCATCGGCCGACCGAAGTCGAGCAGCTGCAACCTCTCGGCCTCGGCCAGGATCCGCTCCGGCTCGCGCAGGTCGGCGTGGATGACCCCGGTCAGCTCGTTGCCGGCCAGCAGCTCCCGACTGTGGGCCACCGCCACCGGGTCGATGTCGACGTACACCACCCGGGCCTTCGGGTCGGCGGCCTGGGCGACCTCGTGCACGTTGCCGACGGTGGGGATGCCGGAGCCGATGTCGAGGAACTGGTCGATGCCGGCGTCGAGCAGCACCCGTACCGCCCGGCGCAGGAACTCCCGACCCGCCCGCATGGTGGCCGGCAGGTTCGGGGTCATGGCCGCTATCTGATCGGCCAACTGTCGGTCGATCTCGAAATTGTGGGCGCCGCCCAGGAAGTAGTCGTACACCCGGGCCGCGCTGGGCCGGGAAAGGTCGATCTCGATTGGTGGTCCGTCCGGCTGCTGCACTGGTCACCCCAAGTCCTCGCCACAGATCAAGTGACGCTGACTACTCTAGGCCCGCGCGGCACACCCTGGGAGATCCACAAGGCTCTTTGTCGACAGCCGACCCCGCACCCGCCCGGGCTACCCCGGGCGGGGTCAGGCGGCGGGTCAGGCGGCTTCCAGCAGCAGGGCGATGCCCTGCCCCACGCCCACGCACATGGTGGCCAGGGCCCGCCGGCCGCCGCGACGACGCAGCTCCAGGGCGGCCGTCAGCGCGAGCCGGGCTCCGCTGGCACCCAGGGGGTGTCCCAGCGCGATGGCGCCACCGTTGGGGTTGACGTGCTCGGCGTCCTCGGGCAGCCCCAGCTCCCGCAGCACCGCCACGGCCTGGGCGGCGAACGCCTCGTTCAACTCGATCACGTCCAGGTCGGCCACGGTCAGGCCCTGGCGCTCAAGCAGCCGCTGGGTCGCCGGCACCGGACCGATACCCATGATCCGTGGGGGCACCCCGGCGGTCGCCGTCCCGACCACCCGGGCCAGCGGGGTGAGACCGTACTCCTCGACGGCCCGCTGCGAGGCGACCAGCAGCGCCACCGCACCGTCGTTGACCCCGGAGGAGTTGCCGGCGGTCACCGTGCCGCCGGTACGGAAGGGGGTGGGCAGGGCGCCCAGCTTCTCCATCGAGGTCTGCCGGGGATGCTCGTCGTGCTCGACCAGCCGGGTCTCCCGCCGACCGGCCGGTACGGTCACCGGCACGATCTCCTCGGCCAGCCGGCCGTCGGCCTGCGCCTTGGCGGCACGCACCTGCGAGCGGTACGCGAACTCGTCCTGGGCCAGCCGGTCCACCCCGAACTCGACGGCGACGTTCTCCGCCGTCTCCGGCATCGAGTCGACCCCCCAGCCCTGCTCCATCAGGGGGTTGACCAGCCGCCAACCGATCGTGGTGTCGTACACCTCGGCGGCGCGGGAGAAGGCGCTGGTGGCCTTCGGCATGACGAAGGGGGCCCGGCTCATGCTCTCCACCCCGCCGGCCACGACCAGATCGGCCTCCCCGGCGACGATCACCCGCGCGGCCGAGGCCAGGGCGTCTAGGCCGGAGCCGCAGAGCCGGTTGACCGTGCTGCCGGACACCTGCTCCGGCAGCCCGCCGAGCAGCGCCGCCATCCGGGCCACGTTGCGGTTGTCCTCGCCGGCCTGGTTGGCGCAGCCGAAGACCACGTCATCGGTCCGGGACCAGTCCACCGACGGGTGCCGGGCGACCAGTTCCCGGATAACGTGCGCGGCCAGGTCGTCGGGGCGTACGCCCGCTAGCGCGCCGGCGTACCGGCCGATCGGGGTGCGGACACCGGCCACCAGGTATGCCACCGTCATCGCAGATCCTTCGGGGGTGGGAAGGCGGGGGTAGGAAGCAGCCATTGGATCAAGGGAAGCTTCGACCGCCAGGATATCGCCGACCGGGCCGGATAGGTTTGTCGGCATGGCAAGAGCCCAGTTCGACGCGGAGACCAGCCAGGCCGGTGCCTTCGTCCGCCAACCCAACCGGTTCACCGGGCGGGTCACCCCGCATTCCACTTCACCCCCCGGTGGCGGCCCGGACGAGCAGGGCCGCTGGCCCCTGGAGCCCGGCCGGTACCGGCTGATCTGGTGCCGGGCCTGCCCCTGGGCACACCGGGCCCTGATCGTGCGCGATCTGCTGGGGCTGGACGAGGTCATCTCCCTGGGCACGGTCGACCCGATCCGAGACGAGCGGGGCTGGCGGTTCACCCTCGACCCGGACGGCTTCGACCCCGTGCTGGGCGTCGGTTTCCTCTCCGAGGCGTACCTCGCCACCGACCCCGACTACACCGGCCGGGTCACCGTGCCGGCCCTGATCGACACCCGCACCGGGCGGGTGGTCACCAACGACTACCCGCAGCTCACCCTGGATCTGTCCACCGAGTGGCGACGGCTGCACGCACCGGACGCCCCGGACCTCTACCCGGTGGCGCTGCGGCCGGAGATGGACCGGCTGATGGCCGAGATCCACCGGGACGTCAACAACGGGGTGTACCGCTGCGGTTTCGCCACCTCCCAGCAGGCGTACGACGAGGCGTACCGGGCCCTGTTCGACCGGTTGGACGCGCTGTCGCAGCGGCTGGCCGACCAGCGGTACCTGATGGGCGACACGATCACCGAGGCGGACATCCGGCTGTTCACCACCCTGGTCCGCTTCGATGTGGCGTACCACGGGCACTTCAAGTGCAACCGACAGAAGCTGACCGAGATGCCGGTGCTGTGGGCGTACGCCCGGGATCTGTTCACCACCCCCGGTTTCGGGGAGACCGTCGACTTCGATCACATCAAGCGGCACTACTACGCCACCCACGACGAGATCAACCCGAGTGGTGTCGTACCGCTCGGCCCGGACCTGCACGGCTGGATGACGCCGCACGGACGTGGCTGAGCCCCGCGCGACCGGTGCGGCCGTCTGCGTACTCGCCGGCGCGATCGCGGCGAGCATCGCCGTGGTCGTCGGTCCCGGTCCCAGCCTGGCCGGGTACGTCAGCGAGGCCGGGGTGCCCGGCAACCGGTACGCCTGGACCTACCGGCTGGGATTGTTCACCCTCGGCGCCGCACTGCTGCTCCTCGCCTGCGCCCTACGCGACCACCTGGCCCGGCGTGACCATCCCGGGCGGCAGCCGGACAAGGCGTTGCGGGTGGGGGTGCTGCTGCTCGTCGCGGGTGCGCTGGCCACCGGCCTGTCCGCTGCGGTGCCCTGTAGCACCGGCTGCCCACTGCCGCCGTTCGAGGCGGCGACCGTGGCGGACCTGGTGCACGGGGCGGTCAGCATCGTCGCGGCCGGCGCCACCGTCCTCGCCATGATCGCGATCGTGCTGTCCCGGGTGGCGACGGACCCGCTGCGCCGAACCGCCGGGATCAGCCTGGCGGCGGCTCTCCCCCTGGCCGGCGCCCTAGCCCTGGCCATGCTGTTCATCGGCCGGGGACCGCTGGCCGGGGTGCTGGAACGCCTACTGCTGCTGGTGATCGTCTCCTGGGGGGCGGTATCCGCTCTGATCCTCGCCACCGGGTCCGCAGCCGCCGACCGCCGGGACCCCTTGGCGGGTGCTTCAGCACACCATGGCCGCCCGCCCGGATAGCACCTGCTCCGGGAGAGGATGGGCTGATGAGTGCGTTGTTCACACCCCTGACCCTGCGCGCGGTGACCCTGCCCAACCGGATCGCCCTGGCACCCATGTGCCAGTACAGTGCCGGTCCCGACGGCCTGCCCCACGACTGGCACCTGGTGCACCTGGGCACCCGGGCGGTCGGTGGGGCCGGCCTGGTGATGACCGAGGCCACCGCGGTGCTGCCGGAGGGGCGGATCAGCCCTCAGGACACCGGGATCTGGTCCGACCGGCAGGTCGACGCCTGGCGTCCGGTGACCCGGTTCGTGGCCGCCCACGGGGCGGTGCCGGTCGTGCAACTGGCGCACGCCGGTTTCAAGGCCTCCACCTACCGGCCCGGGGATCCGCGCCGAGGTGGGGTACCGGACGCCGAGGGCGGATGGACTCCGGTGGGGCCCACCGAGGAGCCCTTCCTGCCGGAGTACCGGGTGCCGACCGCCCTGGACGAGGCCGGCATCGCCGCCGTGGTGCGGGCCTTCGCGGTGGCGGCCGACCGGGCGGTGGCCGCGGGCTTCGCCGCCGTGGAGGTGCACGCCGCGCACGGCTACCTGCTGCACGAGTTCCTGTCGCCGTTGACCAATCACCGCACCGACGGCTGGGGTGGGGACCGGGCCGGGCGGATGCGGCTGACCCTGGAGGTCACCCGGGCGGTCCGGGCCGCCGTCGGCGAGGACCTGCCGGTGCTGGTTCGGATCTCGGCCACCGACTGGGTGGCGGGCGGCTGGACCGTGGACGACAGCGTGGCGCTCGCCACCGAGTTGGCCGCCGCCGGAGTGGACCTGGTCGACTGTTCCTCCGGCGGTGCCTCGCCGGACGCCAGCATCCCGGTCGGCCGGGGCTACCAGGTGCCGCTGGCCGCCCAGGTCCGCCGGGAGGCCCAGGTGCCCACCGGAGCGGTCGGCCTGATCGTCGAGCCGGAGCAGGCCGAGGCGATCATCGCCGAGGGTGCGGCCGACCTGGTGCTGCTCGGTCGGGAACTGCTGCGCAACCCGTACTGGCCGCACCAGGCCGCCGCCAAGCTGGGCGCCGAGACCGCCTGGCCCCGGCAGTACCTGCGGGCGGTCTGAGCACGAGAGGCCGTACCTGCGGGGCGGTCTCAGGGCGACAGGGCCGGGCCCGGCAGGCGGTCTCAGGGCGGGAGCCGGGCCCGGCCGTGCTGCCGCCGGGCTCAGCCGGCCAGGTGCCCCCAACGTTGTTCCAGGTCGCGCCACGGGCCCTGGGCCGCCACCGTGCCGCCGATCAGCACCAGCACATGGTCGGCCCGCACCAGGGCGGCCCGCTTCGAGGTGGAACCCACGACGGTCACCCCGTGCTCGCGCAGGGCCTGCCACAGGTCCAGTTCCGTGGTGACGTCCAGGGCGCTGGAGATGTCGTCGGCGATCAGCAGTTCGGTACGCGGTGCCAACGCCCGAGCCAGGGCCAGGCGCTGGAGTTGCCCGCCGGAGAGCCGGGTGCCCTTGTGCCCGATGAGCAGCCCCAGTCCGCTGCCGGTGGCCGCCAGGTCGTGTTCCAGTTGAGCGGTGGTCACGGCGTGCTCGGGGTCGACCGGATGCCCCAGGGTGATGTTGTCGGCGACCGTGCCGGAGAGCACCCGGGGCACCTGGCCGACATAACCGACCTGGTTGGGGCGCAGGAACACCTCCGGCTCGGTGACCGGATCCCCGTTCCAGGTCAACTGCCCGATGTGCGGGGCGATCCCGGCCAGGGCCCGCAGCAGGGAGGACTTGCCCGAGCCGACCGGTCCGACGACCAGCACGAGTTGACCACGCGCCACGGTCAGGTCGACATCGCGTACCGCCACGGTGCCGTCGGTGTGCCGTACCCCGAAGCCGGTCAACTCCAGCCGACGCAGCGGGGTACGCGGTGCCTGCGGTGGGGCCGGGGCGGTGCCCGCCGTGAGATCGACCCCGGGGATCCCCGCTGAGTACGCCTCGACCCCGGCCATCTCGATCGTCCGGCGGGTCCACACCCGGGCTGACGGCACCTGGGAGACCAGGGATGCGGTGGTCCACGCGAACCAGCGCGCCGCGCCCAGGGTGGCGACCGCGACCAGCGCCGCTCCGGAGGAGATGCTCCCGGCCAGGTACAGCGCCCAGACCCCGATCGGCAGCAGGCCGCTGGCCAGTGCCGGAGTGGATCTGGCCCACACCTGCACGGCGATCTCCCGGCGTTGCCGGTCGCTGCGTACCGTGTCGAGGTCGGCCAGGTGGGTCAGCACCGGACGGGTGGCCCCGGCCAGCTTGATCGTCCGGGCCGCCGACAGGCTGGACACCAGGGCGGTGGCGAAGGCCGCCCGCGCGGCCACGGTGTCGCGGGCCGCCCGCTCCAGTCGCGGCCCGAACCCGGTGGCGGCCAGCCCGGACAGCACCATCGTGCCGAGGAAGAACAGCCCCGGCACCACGCTGCCGGTGACCAGGGTCATCACGGTCAGCAGGATCACCGCTACGGTCTGGTCCAGCATGTTGTCGGCCAGTTGGACGACCCGTTCGGTGTCACCGCCCTGGGCCACCACCTCGGCCGGGGTGTGTCGGCTGATCCGGCGCGGACCGGTCTGACCGTGCACCAGGCGGGCGCTGATCCGCAGCATCTGCCGCACGAACCAGGCCGGGAACCACAGGTGGGTCCAGTAGTTGGTCGGGATGGCGACGATCAGGCCGACCGCGATGCCCAACGCGGGCAGCCAGGGGTCCCCGGTGCCGTCGACCACGTCGGCCCAGAGCCAGGCCAGGATCGGGCCGTCCAGGCCGAGAATGGCCAGTACGGCGAAGACCCCGATGACGGCCACCCCGTAACGGGGATCGTTGAGGCAGAGGCGCAGGACCTCCCGCAGGGTCTGGGTCCGGGAGGCCGGTCGCCGGTCGACACCCGACCCGGTCGTACCCCCGTCGACCTGGTCCCCCGCGACCGGCGCGATCGGTTCGGCTGTCAGGGTCGGCCCCGGATCGTCGGCGGAGCGCTCGACTCCCGGGGCCGACGGCCCGGCACCACCGGAGGGTGCCGGAGTGAGCACCCGGCCCGCCGACTCCGTCGCCACGGCCCCGACCAGTGCCGGTTCCCCGAGCACCCGAGCGGCATCGGCTTCGGCTTCGCCGAGCAGGGCGGCGGCGTCGCCGTACCCGTCCGTATTGCTGGCGGCCAGCAGTTCGGCGAAGCGGCGGGAGCTGGCCAGCGGGGCGGCCTCCACCACCGCGCCGTCGGCCAGCACCACCACCTCGTCGCACTCCCGTACGGAGGAGAGCCGGTGGGCGATGACGATGCCGATCCGGTCCCGCAGCAGCCGCGCGGTGGCCTGCTGCACCCGGGCCTCGGTGACCGGGTCCAGTCGGGCGGTGGCCTCGTCGAGGATCACCACATGGGGGTCGCGGACCAGGATGCGGGCGAAGGCGACCAGTTGTTCCTGCCCGGCGGACAGCACATGCCCACCCTCACCGAGCCGGGTGTCCAGGCCGGCGGGCAGTTCGGCGATCCACCCGGCCAGGCCCAACTCGTGCAGGGCCCGCCCGGCGGCGTCGAGCAGTTCCGGGTCGAACAGGGCCACGTTCTCGGCGAGGGTGCCGGCCAGGATCTCGGTGCGCTGCGGCACCACCGCTATCCACCGGCGAAGCTGTTCCACATCCAGGTCGAGCACGTCCCGCCCGCCGAGCAGCACCGTGCCCGGTGGCACCTCGACCGCCCGGGTCAGCACCTTGGC